>NZ_CAMDLM010000003.1 GCF_945901735.1 Limnohabitans sp. Rim8 | reverse complement strand
AATCGACGTGGTCACCATCTCTGATTTCCACATCTTTTTTATTTCATGAGCGTTTGTTAGCTAATTAAAGCTAAGTTCCGAAGAACTTGGCAATCACCATCAAACGCCCACGCTTATCGGCTGTATATTTTTAAAGAACCTAGGCAACTTTCATCACCTTATCTTGCTACGCTGCGATCAGCGAAGCCTTAAATTATGACACAGTTATTTAGACCGAGTCAAGTTTTTGAAATTTTTTTCGATCCTGACGATCTTTTCAAAAACCTCTTCGCTGCTTGGTTTGGCTTTCTTGCGAAAGCTGCTTTATATGCAGCGAAGCCCTCTATTGTGACACAGTTTTTTGCTCTTCAACCATCTTTTTGATTTTTTCGGCAAATTTTCCTAGCCGACCCCCGGATAATGGGCTCATGGCATTACTCACACTTCTGAACGCGTCTCTGGCTTTTGGCCACGTCGCACTCCTCGATCACGCCGACTTCTCTTTGGAGACGTCAGAGCGGATCGGCTTGATTGGTCGCAACGGCACTGGCAAATCGTCCTTACTCAAGATCCTGGCGGGCATGGAGCGCCCAGACGACGGTCACTTGCATGTACAGCAAGGCGTTCGCATTGCGTACGTGGCTCAGGAGCCCATCTTGATGGCTGAGCACACCATTTTTGAGTCTGTGCGCGAAGGCTTGGCCGAAGTGGTGCAATGGATCGACGATTACACCCACAGCCGGGGCGACCTGGACACTTTGCAGGGACAAATCGAATCGCGCGATGGCTGGGGCTGGGAGCAACGGCTGGACGAAACCCTGCAACGCCTGCAACTCGATCCCAATGCAGTCGTGCAATCGCTGTCCGGGGGGATGCGCAAGCGTGTGGCCCTGGCGCAAGCTTTGGTGACCCGCCCTGATGTCCTCTTATTGGACGAGCCCACCAACCACCTGGATCTGAACGCCATCACCTGGCTGGAAGATCTGCTGATTGACTTCAAAGGCAGCGTGATCGCCATCACGCACGACCGCGCGTTTTTGGACCGCATCGCTACCCGCATTGTGGAGTTGGACCGCGGCAAGCTGCGCCCTTACCCGGGCAACTACGCCGCCTACCAAGTGCAAAAAGAAGAGCAACTCGCTCAAGAATCCGTGATCCAGGCCAAAGCCGACAAGTTGTTGGCCCAAGAAGAGATCTGGATCCGCAAAGGCGTCGAAGCGCGCCGCACCCGCAGCCAAAGCCGGATCACGCGGCTGCAAAATCTGCGCGGTGAACGTGCAGCACGCCGTGAAAAGGTGGGCAACGTGAAGATGGAAGTGGCCTCAGGCGTTCCGAGTGGCAAACTGGTGGCCGAGCTGACCGACGTGACCAAAAGCTTCCCCCAGCCGGACGGCAGTGTGCGCACAGTCATTCAAAAATTTACCGGCACCTTGCTGCGCGGCGACAAGATCGGCTTGCTGGGCCCGAACGGCGCAGGCAAAACCACCCTTCTCAAATTGATTCTGGGCGAGCTCGAAGCGGACAGCGGTCAAGTACGTCGAGGCACCAAGCTCGAAGTGGCCTATTTCGACCAAATGCGCGATGCACTGGACCTGGACGCCACACTGGAAGACTTCATCAGCCCCGGCAGCGAATGGATTGAGATTGGCAACAAACGCCAGCATGTAAAGAGCTACTTGGGCGATTTTTTATTCTCGCCCGCACGCGGCACATCGCCAGTGCGCTCTTTGTCAGGAGGCGAGCGCAACCGCCTGCTGTTGGCGCGCTTGTTTGTCCGCCCAGCCAACGTGCTGGTGTTGGACGAACCGACCAACGATCTGGACATCGAAACCCTGGAGTTGCTGGAAGAGTTGCTGCAAACTTACGAGGGCACGGTGTTCCTGGTCAGCCACGACCGTGCCTTCATGGACAACGTGGTCACGGGCATCATTGCCTGCGAAAGCGCCCCGGACCAGCCTGGTTTTTGGCGCGAATACGAGGGCTCGGTGCAAGACTGGCTGGTCCAATCCAAACGCGCTCAGGCCATTCGGGCTCAAGCGGCACAACGCAGCGGCACCCCACCTCAGGCTGCCCCAGCCGCAAGTTCCAGCCCAGCAGCAGCCGTCCCTGCAGCAAGCACGCCAACCCGCAGCAAGCTCAGCTACAAAGAACAGCGCGAGCTGGCAGAGCTGCCTACAAAGATAGAGAGCTTGGAAAAAGAGCAAACCAACGTGCGAGCGCAACTGTCCGATGGCAGTGTTTACCAGCGCGATCCCGGCCTGGCGCAACAACTGTTCCGCCGCGACACGGAAATCGACGACCAGCTGCTGGCCGCCATGGAGCGCTGGGAAACTCTGTCGGCACGTTGAACCGCACGCCTGAAGTACCCACAAGGCCTCATTTCATGCGACATTCAAAGCCATGACCTCTTCTGAACTCAGCGCCCTGTTGGTGCTGGTCACTGTGAGCAGCTTCACGCCCGGGCCGAACACCACCTTGTCGACCGCCATGGCCGCCAACCATGGCCTGCGCCGGGCCATGCGCTTTGTGTGCGCGGTGCCGGTCGGATGGGGCATTTTGTTTGCCCTGTGCGCCACGGGGCTGGGTGGGCTGGTGGTGGCCTTCCCGCCTTTGCGCTGGGGCATCGTGACGCTGGGCACCGGTTATTTGCTGTGGCTGGCCTCACGCTTGTGGCACAGCGGCAGTTTGCAGCAGGCCGACAGCGCCAAGCTGCAAGTGGGCTTTGTGCAAGGCGTTGGCCTTCAGTTTTTGAACATCAAAGCCTGGATGCTGGCCCTCGCCATCGTGGCGGGCTGGGTAGCTGGACGTGAAGACGCCACGGCCCGCACACTGCTGCTGCTGCCCATCATGGTGGCCTATGGTTTCGTGAGCAACCTGACCTACGCAGTGGCGGGCTCGATGCTGCGGCACTGGCTGGCGCACGGTCGCCGTTTGCTGATGTTCAACCGCTGCATGGCTTTGGCGCTGGTGGCCACAGTCTTGTGGATTCTGAACGGCTTGCGCCACAGCGCAGGCTGACCCCCGCATGAACAACACCCCCCAACAACGCGAAAACCTAGGCATGTGGCTTGGCCTCTTGGGTGTCGTCTTTTTTGGACTCACCTTGCCCATGACGCGCTTGGCCACGGGCACGGTGGACGCACCGCAAATGTCGCCCTGGTTTGTGACCTGGGCACGCGCCGCGCTGGCCGGTGGCCTGTCGCTCGTGTACCTTGTGGCGGTTCGCGCGCCTTGGCCCTTGGCTGCGCAACGTGGGCCGTTGTATTTGTCGCTGGCTGGCAACGTGATCGGTTACCCCTTGCTGCTGGGATGGGCGCTGAGGCACGTCACGGCCAGCCATGCCGCGGTCATCACCGCCTTGCTGCCACTGGCCACAGCCGCGGCGGCGGCCTGGCTGATGCAGCAACGCGCACGCCTGGGGTTTTGGGTCTTTGCCGCTTTGGGCAGCGCCCTGGTCGCGGTTTACAGCGTGCTAAGAGCTGCACAAATGGGTCACGGCTTTGGCCTGACCTGGGCCGACATGCTGCTGGTGGGTGCCGTGGTGGCTGCCTCGCTGGGCTATGTGGCCGGAGCCAAAGTCACGGCCAGCATGGGCGCGGAGAAAGTCATCAGCTGGGTTTGTGTGATGGCGTTGCCCCTCACGCTGCCCGGAGCCTGGCTCACCTGGCCCGAGCAAACCATAGCGCCCATCTCGTGGCTGGCCCTGCTGTACGTGGGCGTGTTCTCCATGTGGGCGGGGTTTTTTGCCTGGTTTCGCGGCCTGTCGCTGGGTGGCCCGCTGCGGGTGAGCCAACTGCAACTGCTGCAACCTTTCATCAGCATTCTGGCGGCCATGCCTTTGCTGGGAGAATCACTCGATGCCATGACCCTGGGTTTTGCCCTGCTGGTGGTGGCCACGGTTTTCATGGGGCGGCGCATGGCCAACACCCCAAAGTCGAACTGAAAAACCAACTGAACAAACCATAAAGGAGCACCCCATGCACTGGCAAATGGCCCGACGCGCCGAAAAAATGAACCCCTCGGTGATCTGCGAGATCCTCAAGGTCACCGAAAAGCCCGGCATCATCAGTTTTGCGGGCGGCCTGCCCTCGCCGCTGACTTTTCCGATCGACGCCATGCGCGAAGCCAGCGAACGCGTGCTGAGGGATAACGGCAAAGCCGCCTTGCAATACGCCGCCAGCGAAGGCTATGCGCCCCTGCGCGAATGGGTCGCGCAAGACCTGCTCAAGCAAGGCATGAAAGTCAGCCCCGACCAGGTGCTGATCACCACCGGCAGCCAACAAGGCCTGGACCTGGTGGCCAAAATCCTGATCGACGCGGGCAGCCGCATCTTGGTCGAAACCCCCACCTACTTGGGCGCACTGCAAGCCTTTACCCCGATGGAGCCCATCGCCGTGGGTGTGAACAGCGACGACCACGGCGTGGATGCCACCGACTTGCGTTCCAAAGTGGGCACGGGTACGGACAAAGCCCGCTTTGTCTACCTGCTGCCCAACTTCCAGAACCCCACCGGACGCACCATGACCGAAGAGCGCCGCGCCGCCGTGGCGCAGGTGGCTGTCGAATGTGGCTTGCCGATCATCGAAGACAACCCCTACGGCGACCTGTGGTTTGACGCACCCCCCGCTCCCTCGCTCAGCGCACGCCACCCCGAAGGCAGCGTTTACCTGGGCTCTTTTTCCAAAATTCTGGCACCCGGCCTGCGCCTGGGCTATCTGGTCGCCCCCAAAGCGCTCTACCCCAAACTGCTGCAAGCGAAACAAGCGGCCGACCTGCACACGCCCAGCTTCAACCAGCGCGTGGTGGCCGAAGTGCTCAAAGACGGCTTCATCGAACGCCACGTGCCCACCATCCGCGCCCTCTACAAACAGCAGTGCGAAGCGATGCTGGCCGCGCTGGACCGCGAAATGGCGGGGCTGGGCCTCGCCTGGAACCGCCCGGTGGGCGGCATGTTCCTGTGGGTGCAACTGCCCCAGGGCCTCAAAGCCGTTCCCCTTCTGGACAAAGCGGTCGAAAAAGGCGTGGCCTTTGTGCCCGGCTCGGCGTTTTACGCCGAAGGTGCTAGCGAAAACAACTTGCGCCTGTCGTTTGTGACCGCCACCGTCGACCAGATCAACACCGGTATGGCCGCGCTGGCTGCGGCGATCCGCGAGTCCATGCTCAAGGCTTAAACATGCTCAAAATTTGGGGACGAATCAGCTCCATCAATGTTCGCAAGGTCGTTCTTTGCGCGCAGATGCTGGACATCCCCTTTGTGCGCATGGATGCTGGATTGAGCTTTGGGGTGGTGAACACCCCTGACTACTTGGCGCTTAACCCCAACGCCATGGTGCCGGCCATCGAAGATGGGCCGTACACCCTTTGGGAATCCAACGTGATCGTGCGCTACCTGTGCGCACGGGAAGGTCGGCTCTGCCCTTCAGACTTGCACACCCGTTTTATGGCGGAGCAATGGATGGATTGGCAACAAACCACGCTCAATCGGGCCAGCGGCGTTGCGTTTGTTCAATGGATTCGAACACCCGAAACGCAACGAAACCACCACCTCATTGCGCAATCGGTCGAGGCCACCGAACCCCTGTTCGCGTTGCTCAATGAACAATTGCAACACCGCCCGTTCATGGCTGGAGATCAGCTGAGCATGGCCGACATTCCCCTGGCATGTGAAGTCCACCGTTGGTGGGGTCTTCCCCAAAGCCGCCCCAGCTGGCCACATCTGGAACGTTGGTATGCCCAAATGCGCCAGCATCCCGGCGCTGCAGGCGTGCTGGATTTGGCCTTATCTTGAAAGACTTCTGAATGATGACCTCCCGCCCCTTCCAACAAGTCGACGTCTTCACCGACACCGCCTTTCTGGGCAACCCGCTGGCCGTGGTGCTCGATGGCACAGGTCTGAGCGATGCGCAAATGCAGACCTTTGCCGCCTGGACGCAGCTGAGCGAAACCACCTTTGTGCTGCCGCCCACGCCCGAAGGTTTTGCGGGCGGTGCCGATTACCGGGTGCGCATTTTCACGCCTGAGGCTGAGCTGCCTTTTGCAGGTCACCCCACGCTGGGCACGGCCCACGCCTGGCTGAAGGCGGGCAACAAGCCTCGACAAAGCAGCCTACTGGTGCAGGAATGCGGCGTTGGCCTGGTGACTTTGAAGCAGTTGGGTGAGCGCTGGGCTTTTGCTGCGCCACCCTTGAAGCGCTCGGACATCTCCTCTGAAGACCTGGCCCCTGTGCTGGCGGCTTTGGGTCTGGATGCGTCAGAAGTCATGGCCGCCCAGCACCTGAACAACGGCCCACACTGGCTGGGCCTGCTGGTCCATGGTGTGGGCACGGTGCTGGCCCTGGAGCCTGATCATGTGGCTTTGAAAAAGCTGGGCACCAAAGTCGGCGTAGCGGCCAAGCGGCAAATGCCCGACGCCACCGAGGCCCATGGCCTGATCCGCCGCGCCAACCGCGAAGCGCGGGCGTTCACGGCGTCCAACACCCGCATCGCCAATGACCCGACCGACTTGGAAGTGCGTGCCTTCGCCGCTCCCGTGGGCATCACCGAAGACCCGGTCACGGGCAGCCTGAACGCATCGCTAGCGCAATGGCTGATGGCCGACGGCCACATGCCTGCCGGCTACAGCGCCCGCCAGGGCACGATTCTGGGGCGCGCAGGTCAAGTGTTTCTGTCGCAAGACCCGCAAGGCCAAGTCTGGGTGGGTGGCGATGTGGTTGGCTGCATCCAAGGCAGCGTCAGTCTGTGACTCCTGAACCCAAACCTTGAACTACCGGAGCCACCATGCACACCGATCTGCCCACACTGGCCCAAATCCAAGCAGCCACGCCAACGATCTACGCGGCCTTTGGCCCCACACCCCAGTACCGGTGGACCACCCTGAGCCAGCGGCTAGGCACCGACTGCTGGGTCAAGCATGAAAACCACACCCCCGTGGGCGCCTTCAAGGTGCGCGGTGGTTTGACTTACTTTGAACACCTGGCCCGCTCAGGCCAGATGCCCTCCAAAGTAATCAGCGCCACCCGGGGCAACCATGGCCAGAGCATCGCTTATGCGGCAGCACGCCACGGCGTGGCCTGCACCATCGTGGTCCCACTGGGCAACTCCGCAGAAAAGAATGCCGCCATGCGGGCGCTGGGTGCGCAGCTCATCGAACAGGGTCATGACTTCCAGGCCGCCCGCGAACACGCTCTGAGCCTGGCACAGGCAAGCGGTGCGCACATGGTGCCCAGCTACCACCCAGCCTTGGTGCTCGGCGTGGCGACTGGTTGGCTCGAATTTTTTCAGGCTGTCCCAGCGCTCGATGTGCTTTATGTACCGATTGGCCTCGGCTCGGGTGCCTGCGCCGCATTGGCGGCCAAGCAAGCGCTTGACCACCCTGTCAAGGTGGTGGGCGTGGTCAGCGCACACGCCACCACGTACCTCGACTCGATGGCGGCAAACTGCGTGGTCGAAGCCCCGGTCAGCACCGTGCTGGCCGATGGCATGGCGGTGCGCCGTGCCGACCCCCAAGCGCTGGCCATTTTGCAGGCTGGATTGGACCGCGTGGTTCAGGTCAGCGATGCACAGGTGGCCCAAGCCATGCGCGACCTGTACACCGACACCCACAACCTGGCCGAAGGTGCAGGCGCTGCCAGTTTTGCAGCCGCGTGGTCCGAACGCGAACAACTGCGCGGGCAAGTGGTGGGCACCACCTTGTGCGGTGGCAATGTGGACGCCAGCACCTTGTGCCAGGTGCTGCAAAACCGCACCTGAAGGCCGCAGGACCCGGCTCTTTGACGCCATGGAAACTCAGCCAGCGCGTCAACCCTGACGCCAATGGCTGACCCACTCCAAACCAGAAAAGCCAGGTCGCTCTTGGGACAAAACCAGCGCACGTCCACCACCACAATAGACGTCCATGGGAACTCTCTATCTGGTCCGCCACGGACAAGCCTCTTTTGGGGCCGATGACTACGATCAACTCAGCCCGCTGGGCCGCCAGCAGGCCGTGCGCTTGGGTGAATACCTGCGGCCCAAACTGCAGGGCCAACCCATCGAGGCCGTGATGATGGGCAGCTTGAAGCGCCACCGCCAAACCTGGGAAGGCATTGCAGAAGGCGCGGGCCTGCCGCACACACCGGCCGTCTGGCCGGGCCTGAACGAATACGACAGCCACGCGCTGATCGAATCCATCTACCCTAAGCCGTTGGCCAAGCCCGACACGCCCGAGCTGTACCGCCACCACTTTCGTTTGCTGCGCGATGCCCTGCAGGCCTGGATGGCCGGGCGCACCCAACCGCGCGGCATGACCAGCTACGCCGACTTTGTGGGCGGCATCGAAGCCGCGCTCGACCATGTGCGGCAAAACCATTCGGGTGACGTGATGATCGTCTCCAGCGGCGGCCCCATCTCCACAGCCGTGGGCCGGGTGTTGGGCACCCCCCCAGAAACCACCATCGAGTTGAACCTGCGCATCCGCAACACGGCGCTGACCGAGTTTGTGTTCAACCCCAAGCGGCACATGCTGCTGACCTACAACACCTTGCCGCACCTGGACAGCGACGCGTACAAGGACTGGGTCACCTTCGCCTGAAACCCTCCATTTCCCTACAAAAATTGGGTGTAATCCCTAGGGAAAACCTTGCAATTGCACGGGCAAAATGGGCGGCATGAATTGTTCGCCCGCCAGGCTCGCCCTTCGGACGCTGGAAGGCGGCGTTGAGCTCACCCGCACACCCGCCGATCAGGCCGATCGCCTGGCAGCCCAACTGAGCGCGGACCTGCGGGAATGGGGCCTTCAGTCGGCGGTTCAAGCCTTGCTTGAGCCCCTCGAAGACGGCACGGTGGCCTGGGTGGCCCGCTTGCAGCCCGAATTCCAACAACACCACATGCCCGGGCACGACAGCCTGAACCTGCACCGCACCCTAGGGGACGGCCCACACGCCGATGCGGCTTGGGCACTGGAGCGCGAAATTTGGGTGGCCCTTTTGGGTTCACCCCACCGATTTCGGTTTGCCAACTTGGCGGCTTTGAAATCCCATGTGCGGGTGCGTCGCAACATGGCCATGGCCGCCCGCTTGACCGCGCTGGCCTTCAAAACCGAAGCGGCCGAGCGCCCCGAGGCCGATTGGCACTACGAAGAAGACCCCGGCTTCATCCTCAAGCCAGGTCGCCCCCTGATTCAAGCCCTGATCGCCGCCACGCAGCCCGAGGCCACCGGCAAGCTGTACGACTTCTCGTGCTACCGCGCCACCGAATACGTGATCTTGCTCGGCATCGCGCAAGAGTTGCAGGCGCACAACCCGGCCTTGCTGGCCGAGTTGCAGCAATTGAACGAACGTCACGCGGTGCGCTCGGGCCAATTTCACGAGGTGTTTCTGGTCGAGTACGGCAGCATGGAAGCCCCCTTGCCTGCCCGCTTTTATGTGCCAGGCGACCGGCTTTGGTTTCGCAACCCCGACGAGCGCTCCTCCGACGTCACCGGCTACGAGGGCTCCTGGGTCATGTACATGGGCGGCGGCTTGTTCAGCAACTTCTGGAAACGGGAAACGCCCTTCACCCTCGAATCCAAAGCCATCGAAATCTTCCACTGGAAGGACGGCGTCTGCACCGACACGCAAGGCGAGCTTCAGATGGACGAGACGGTGGTGGAACGCCTGGTGGCGCAAACCCAGGCCAATCCCGAGGCGAGAGCCCACGTGCTCGAACGCATGCTGCGCATGCGCGACCCCAAGGGGGTGTATGGGCAAGGCGGCTGCATCGACACGACCCGCGAATACCCCAAAAACGTCAGCCGCGAACACTGCGAGCTGGTGCTGCCCCGCTTCTGAACCCCAGCCCGCCGGGGCTTAGCCCACCTGGTCGTTGAGCGTATCGGGGGGCAATTGGTCGAGCTCAATCAACAACTGCGCCAGCGCCCGGCCCGAAGCATCCAACAAAGCTCGGCCTTTGGCCGCCGTGGCGGCAGCCGCATTGCCCGCCGCGCCATGGCGGTTGTAGTCCTGCATTTGCCAGCCCAGTTTGGCGCTTTTGCCGTTGCCCAAAATCTCAAAACGCGCAGCACGGTCTTGCGAGGTGGACCGAAAGTTCTGCGCTCGATCCATGCGCACGGTGTCCGGGCGCAGCGCCAGCATCATCGAGGTTTCGGTGTCGCCCGCGTGCACGCCAAAGCGGTGCTCTTCGGGCGGGAACAGCGCATTCACGTCGCCCCCCTGTGCATCGCGCAGCGGCAAATTGAACCAACTCACGCTGTACACCAGCATGCCCAAGCGGGCCCGCAGGTCACGCGCCACGATGTCCATCACGCTGACCTGACCGCCATGGGCGTTCAAAAGCACCAGTTTTTTCACGCCACTGGCCGCCACCGACTCGCCAATGTCGGTCCACAAACGGATCACAGTTTCGGCCCTGAGCGTCAGGGTGCCAGCAAAACGGGCGTGCTCGGGGCTCAGCCCCACCGCCTGGGTGGGCAAAAACAGGACGGATAAGTCGGCTGGCAAGTGCGGCAAGCAAGCCGAGACCACGCCATGGACCAAATCGGTGTCCACCGACAGCGGCAGGTGCGGGCCATGCTGCTCGGTGGCGGCCACGGGCAGCACGGCCATCGTCCGTGCATGCGCCAGCGCCTGAAAATCGAGGGTGGTCCAGTCGGCCCAAAATCGCGAAGGGTTTTGCATGTTGGGCATCTTAATGGAGCGCGGCCGTGTACAGTGCCTTTCGCAGAAGGTTCCGCTTCAGGTGTTCGGGGCCACAAAGAAGGATTGGCGTGAAAGTTTCCGTGTTCTCGCGTGGTTGGGCCACGGTTCAGATTGGGGTGCGTGGGTTGGGCTTGTGCGCGCTGTTGTGGGCGTGCGTGCCCAGCCTGGCGCAAACCGGCGCCCTGTTTTCCTCTCAATCGAGCGCCAGCAATTCAGCCACCCACGCCTTGCTGAGCAGTTCCACCCATGTAATCAACACCGCGCAGGTGCGGGCCGAGTTGCAGGTGCACGCCCCCCAAGGCATCCAGGCCGGGCAAACCTTTTGGCTGGGCCTGCAGATCGAGCACCAACCCCATTGGCACACCTATTGGCAAAACCCGGGCGACTCGGGCTTGCCCACCCAGTTGCAGTGGCAGCTGCCTGCAGGCTTGCAAGCCGGCGCGATCGCTTGGCCTTTGCCCAAAAAATTCCGGATTGGCAGCTTGGCCAACTATGGCTACGAAGGCCGTGTGCTGCTGACGGTGCCCGTAACGGTGGCAGCCGACTTCCGCTTCCCGGACACGGGGCCACTGAGCCTTCCATTGCAAGCCGATTGGCTGGTGTGCCGCCAAGAATGCATCCCGCAAGAAGGCCGCATGAGCCTGAGCCTGGCCTCTGCCGCGCCGCAAACACCGCACGCGGCAAGGTTCGAAGCGGCCCAAAAACTCAGCCCCCAGCCGCTGCCTCAGCTCAAGCAAGGCGGCTCCTGGATCACCGGCGGCCAGACCACGGTGTCGGACGATGGCCGGCAACTGAGCTTGCAGGTGCATGGCCTGCCCGTCAGCTGGCGTGGCCAAATGCTCAGCGCTATCCCGATCACCGCCAGCGTGGTGCACAACGCGGCCGTGCAGGGCAAAGGCTGGACGCAAAACTGGCAAGGCGCGGTCTGGCAGGCGCAAATCCCGGTGTCTGAAGAACGCGGCGACAGCCCCCAAACCCTGCGTTGGGTCATCGCAACGGGGCCGGAGTCTGCGCCCCTGGCCCCTGCTTTTGAGCTGAACACACCCGTGCAAGGCTCTTGGCCCCCACTGGCACAAGCCGCGCCTGCCGAGATCTCGCCCGCTCTGGCCAAGGCCTTGGCTGAGAATGCTCGCGCTGTGCAAAAACCAGCGGCCTCCAGCACCGCGGCTTTGGGCCTGACCTTGGCCATTTTGGGGGCGCTGGTGGGCGGCTTGCTGCTCAACCTGATGCCCTGCGTGTTTCCGGTGCTGGCCATCAAGGTGCTGGGCTTTGCAAAGGCCGGTGCCACTCAAGCCCAACACCGCGCCGCCGGGATGGCCTACACCGTGGGTGTGGTGCTGTCGTTCATGTTGCTGGGCGGCCTAATGCTGGCCTTGCGTGCCGCTGGCGAGCAGCTTGGTTGGGGCTTTCAACTGCAGTCACCGATCGTGGTGGCGGCTCTGGCGCTGTTGTTCACCGTGCTGGGCCTGAACCTGGCGGGCGTGTTTGAATTCGGGAACATGCTGCCCAGTCGCCTCGCGTCTTTGCAAAGCCGCCACCCGACCGTGAACGCCGGTTTGTCAGGTGTGTTGGCCGTGGCCGTGGCTTCGCCCTGCACCGCGCCCTTCATGGGCGCGTCGCTGGGCTTGGCGATTGCGCTGCCTGTGTGGCAGGCGCTCCTGGTCTTTGCCGCCATGGGCGTGGGCATGGCCTTGCCGTATTTGGCGGCCAGCGGGTGGCCAGGCATCGCGCGCGCCCTGCCGCGCCCTGGGGCCTGGATGCTGACTTTCCGCCAAGCCATGGCCTTCCCCATGTTTGCCACCGTCATTTGGTTGCTATGGGTGCTGGGTCAGCAAACCGGCATCGACGGGGCCAGCGGTTTGCTGGCTTTGCTGCTCACGGTGGCATGGCTGGCTTGGGCCCTGGGCCTGACAGGCCGCACGCGCTGGGTTATGAGCAGCCTGGCCCTGGCCACTTTGCTGTGGCTGGGCAGCAGCTGGCTGCCTTTGGCTTTGCGTGAAGCCCCTGCAGCGGCACCTTCAGCCACATCGGCCAGCAGCACCAGCGAGAAAAACGCCACCGGACTGCCCATTTGGCAAGCCTGGTCAGAGGCGCAAGTGCAAAGCCAACTGAGCGCCGGTCGCCCAGTGTTCGTGGACTTCACCGCGGCCTGGTGCGTGAGCTGCCAGTACAACAAAAAAACCACCTTCGCCGATGCCAAGCTGCTGGCCGACTTTGCAGCCCGCCAAGTGGTGCTGATGCGTGCCGACTGGACCCGCCGCGACCCCGCCATCACCCTGGCGCTCACGGCATTGGGCCGCAGCGGCGTGCCGGTGTATGCCTTGTACGCGCCGGGCCGTGCGCCCGTGCTGCTGTCCGAACTGCCCAGCGTGGCCGAAGTGCAAGCGGCGCTGCAGGCCCTGAGCTCTGGGCGTTGAACGCCCGCCCTTCACTTCCCTCTTTGACGCCCGCCGGACAGTGATACGTCCTTGCAGCCTGCGACAATGGCGGACATGAGCACTTCTTTTGCCCCCCTCCAAAACGACAGCTTCTTGCGCGCCTGCCTGCGCCAAGCCACTGACCACACCCCCGTCTGGCTCATGCGCCAAGCCGGGCGCTACCTGCCCGAGTACCGCGACACCCGCGCCAAAGCCGGCAGCTTCATGGGCCTGGCCACCAATGTCGACTACGCCACCGAAGTCACCCTGCAGCCCCTCGACCGTTACCCGCTTGACGCGTCCATCCTGTTCAGCGACATCCTCACCGTTCCCGACGCCATGGGCTTGGGCCTGAGCTTCGCTTTGGGCGAAGGCCCCCGCTTTGCCAAAAACGTGCGTGATGAGGCCGCCGTGGCCGAGCTGGCCGTGCCCGACATGAACAAGCTGCGCTACGTGTTCGACGCGGTCACGTCGATTCGCAAGGCGCTGAACGGCCGCGTGCCCCTCATCGGCTTTTCCGGCAGTCCCTGGACGCTGGCGTGTTACATGGTCGAGGGCGCGGGCTCGGACGACTACCGCCACGTCAAAACCCTGATGTACAGCCGCCCGGACCTGATGCACCGCATTTTGGCCATCAACGCCGACGCGGTGGCCCTGTACCTGAACACCCAAATCGAAGCTGGTGCCCAAGCGGTCATGGTGTTTGACAGCTGGGGCGGCGTGCTGGCCGATGGGGCATTCCAACAGTTCAGCCTGGCCTACACGGCCCGCGTGCTGGGCCAGCTCAAAACCGAGCACAACGGCCAGCGCATCCCCAGCATCGTCTTCACCAAAGGTGGTGGCTTGTGGCTGCCCGAGATGGCGGGCCTGAACTGCGATGTGCTGGGCCTGGACTGGACCATGAACCTGGGCCGAGCACGCGCCCTGGTGGGCGGCGAAGTCGGCGGCCCCGGCAAAGCGCTGCAAGGCAACATCGACCCGAACATCTTGTTTGCGCCGCCTGCGCAGATCGCCACCGAGGTGCACCGGGTACTGGACAGCTTTGGCACGCCGCACACCGACCGCAGCACCACAGGCCCCACGCACATCTTCAACTTGGGCCATGGCATCAGCCAGTACACCCCGCCTGAGCATGTGACGGCGCTGGTCGAGGCGGTGCACAGCCATTCGAAGGCCCTGCGCCAAAAGTGAGCGCAGCGGGCTGGTACCTGTTGCCTGCTAGCATAAAAATCAAGCGCACAAACACTTTTTTTTACAAAATAAAAGCTGCTGGATGCTTGACTTATGCACAAAAGTAAACAGCACCTGAAGACCCATCGTTTTGCTGCACAGCAACACAAGCGGTCCCAACCCCCTCGCGCAAGTCGTTGATTTTATTGAACTTTATTTCCTGCACATTGGATGGGCATTTTGATGGAAGGCTTGATTTTCAAGGCTTCCCGGGCATCCCGACAGAGTTTTCAACAAAGTTATCCACAGATTTTCTGGATCAACCCCAAAGCTCTTTGAAATCAAGGACTTAGCCCCTCTTTCAAGAATTCAGCTAACTTTCAATACTGACAAATTCACAAACCAACATCGGAAACAATGTGAGCGCACACCACTGGATCGATGTTGCCGTCCAGACCCCGGCCCACAGCCCCGTAGGGGGGCTGTTGACTTACCGCAGCCCATTTGGGGTGCAGTTGGGACAACTGGTGCGCGTGCCCTTGGGCAAGCGAGACGTGCTGGGTGTGGTCTGGGCGCTGCGCGATGCAGCACCGGCGGACATGCCCGAATCGGCAGTGCGCGACGTGCTGGGCGTGCTCGAAGGCCTGGCCCCGCTGGACAGCGCATGGCGGCAACTGGTGCAATTTTCGGCCCAATATTACCAGCGCTCTTTGGGCGAGGTGGCCTTGGCGGCGCTGCCGCCCCAGTTGCGCGACTTGACATCCGAGCAACTGGCGCGACGCCTGAAAAAACAGAGCGCCGACCGTGCCGTGCAAACCTCGCCCGGCCCCGCCCTTTCTAAAGAGCAAGGCACCGTGCTGGCGCAAATGGCCAGCGGCACCGGGCCCTTCTTGCTGTTTGGCAGCACCGGCAGCGGCAAAACCGAGGTGTATTTGCAAGCCGTCGAACGCATGCTGGCCACCGACCCACAAGCCCAGGCTTTGCTCATGGTGCCGGAGATCAACCTCACGCCCCAGCTCGAAGAGCGGGTGCGAGCGCGTTTTGGCAGCGAAGCGGTGGTCTCCATGCACAGCGGCATGACGCCTGCCCAGCGCCTGAAAGGCTGGCTGGCCGCCCATGCAGGCCACGCCCGCATCGTGCTGGGCACACGCATGGCCATTTTTGCCTCCATGGCTCAGCTGAAACTGATTGTGGTCGATGAAGAACACGACCCCAGCTACAAACAGCAAGAGGGCGCACGCTATTCGGCGCGAGACTTGGCGGTGTACCGGGGTAGGCTGCACAACGCCCCGGTGCTGCTGGCCTCGGCCACGCCTTCGCTGGAAAGCTGGCACCACAGCCGCCCGGCTGATGCCGAAGACCCAGGCGGTCGTTACCAACGCCTGCTGATGCCCTCGCGCATTGGCACAGCTCTTTTGCCCAAAGTGCGGCGCGTGGACATGAACAAACAACCGCGCCGCGCCGTGCTGTCCACCCCTTTGGTGGCGGCCATCCAAGAGCGGGTAGAACGCGGCGAGCAATGCATGCTGCTGCTCAACCGCCGGGGCTATGCGCCCGTGCTGCACTGCGCCGACTGCGGCTGGAAAAGCGAGTGCAAGCACTGCAGCGCATTTCGCGTGTTCCACAAAATCGACCGCACCCTGCGCTGCCACCACTGCGGACTGACCGAGCGCGTGCCCCGGGCCTGCCCCGAATGCGGCAACGCCGACATCGCGCCCATTGGCCGCGGCACCGAACAGCTGGAGGAACACCTGGGCGAGTTGTTGGCGCACGTCTTGCGCCCTGACGGCACCCCGGTGCGCATCGCCCGCATCGACGCCGACAGCACCCGCTTGAAAGGCGCACTGGAAAGCCAGCTGGCCCAAGTGCACTCGGGCGAAGTGGACGTGTTGGTCGGCACACAAATGATTGCCAAAGGGCATGACTTTCGGCGCATCACGCTGGTGGCTGCCGTCAACCCCGACACGGCCCTGTTCTCGAGTGACTTCCGAGCGCCCGAGCGGCTGTTTGCGCTGCTCATGCAAGCCGCAGGCCGCGCCGGACGTGACGCCGCACAAAGTGCCACCAGCGAAATGTGGGTGCAAACCTTTCACCCCCAGCACGCGCTGTTTGAGGCGCTCAAAAAACACGACTACCCGGCCTTTGCCGCCAGCGAATTGGCCGAGCGCACCGCCGCCGATCTGCCGCCCATCAGCCACCAGGCCCTGCTGCGCGCCGACGCCCGAACCCAAGAAGCCGCCCAAGCGCTGCTGACCGCCGCCCGCGAAGCCCTGGAAGCCCAGCTGAGCGCCGACCCGTCCACGGCGAATTGGGTGCTGCAAGTGCGTGTGTACCCCGCCGTGCCCATGAGCATGCAGCGTGTGGCGGATGTAGAGCGCGCCCAGATGCTGCTGGAAAGCCCCAGCCGCATGGCGCTGCAAAAAGTGTTGTGGCACCTGCACGCCGTGTTGCACCAAGTGCGCAGCCAGCCCGAACACAAAGGCGTGATCCGCTGGCTGGTGGACGTGGACCCGCAGGCGATTTGAGCCCGCCCGCCTCGGCCCTCAGGCCTGGAACAAGGCCACCACCCCGGAAAAGGTAAAAAACGCCGCCACCGTGGTCACCAGGATGATGCGCGCGATGCGCCCGTTGTCGGCCCCCAGCCGCTCGGCCAACAAGGACACATTGCTGGCACTGGGCAGCGCAGCCACCAGCACGATCACCTGCAAGGCAAAAGGCTCGATCGGCACGCCCCATTGCATGGCGGTCAAGCCGACCAACAAGACCAGCAAGGGGTGCAGCACCAGCTTGATCAAAGCCACGGGCAAGTAATCGCCCATGCGCAGCGGCCCGTGCGGCCGCTCATGGGCCAGCATTTGGGAGCGCGCCAGCACCGCTCCAATGGTGAACAAGGCCACGGGCGAAGCGGCATCGGCCAGCAAACCCACCGTTTCGTTCACCGGGCCGCTCAAGGCCCAATCGCCGTAAGAAAACGCAGCCCCCAAAGAAATGGCCCACGGCATGGGGTTGCGCAGCACCCCCGCCAGCGCTTTGCGAGCGGCCACCACGGCGCCATGCTCCCCTGCCGCATCCATGCGCGACAAGGCCACGCACAAAGAAGATGTGATCACCAAGTCCACCACGATGGTCACAATCGCAGGCCCCACCGCCTGCGCCCCCAGCAAAGCCACCAGGAGCGGCACGCCCATGAAACCGGTGTTGGGAAACGCCGCCACCAAAGCGCCCAAGGACGCGTCGTTCCAACGGATGCGCCCATTCAGGCTGATGGCGATGCTGAACGCCACCAGCACCAGCGCGCAAAACAAATACGTGAAAAACACCCCCGCATCGAGCAGCTGCGCGATGGGCGTGTCCGCGCCAAAACGAAACAACATGCAAGGCAGGGCAAAAAACAGCACAAAGCCGTTTAACCCCGAAATTGCCTCCAGCGGCATCAACCTCAGGCGGGCGGCGGCATAGCCGCACAGTACCAAGGCAAAAAAGGGAAAGGTGACGCGCAGGACTTCCAACATGCCGAGATTGTCAGGGCATTTCAGACGCAGCCAAGGCCGCTTGCCTGACAAATGCTTGGGTGTGACGGTTTCCTCGAATGAGTGTGTACAAACATGCGCTCTGACCGAAATTCCACTCAAGCCCCGCAACTGGTTGGATGCCTGGCTCACCGCGTCAGCGCAATAACCCGGGGTACCGGTATTGTCCTGAATCACTGTCACGCCTGGATATTTAGGCCTTTAGAAATATCGATCAAGATCATCCCGTTGCGTCACACGAAGCCACCGCTTCTTGGGCGCTGGAAAGCTTCACAACATTCGTTTTGTGAACACCAGTTAGGGCAGTTGGTTCATCAGCCTTTTTTGGCCCATGCATTGCACCAGCCCTTGCCTGCCACTTGCTTGCCAGCAAACAAGGGGCATCCGCCCCATGCGTCACTGGCTTTGCCTTGGTAAAGCGCGCAGTTTGTGCACACCTGACCAGCGGCATATTTCGGAAACTTCTTTTTGTCGGTTTTGGTGGCATCTGCGAAGTAACCAAGGGCGACCGCTTGTGGATCTTTCTCGTCCAATTTGGCTTGGCTTTTTGCAGCCGTAGACAGCATCGAGCCACCCGCAGCGAGAGCGAAGAAAAATTTGCGTCTGGTGTTGTTCATGAAAATTTCCTTGGGGTTGAGTAAAAAAGTTAATACAAAAAAACGGCTGTGGGCCTAACGAATCAACATCAAGATTTGGTCCGCTGTCACTTGGACCTTCACTTCGACAAGAGCGCCACCCACTCGCAGTTGGGGATAGCCAAGCCCAACCACGGTAACTCGACCTGGTTTAGCGGCAGGTACAGGTGCTTTGGTTTGAGCTTGAGAGCCATCCGCAGGAGTCATTGGTTTGTCTCCCAAGCATGCGGACAGCAATGCAGGTTCTGTGATTTCCAGGGTCTGCAAATTTTTCAACTCATCTTTCTTGGAACTGGAAATTGCTCGGCCCAAACCATCCAACAAACGCACCGAGTCAAATTTCGGTGCCCATTGGCCATTGCTGTCCAGACGGCCTGCAGTGATACACGCAACATCCGATGCATGTGCAACTGAGCCACAAGAGATCGACAAAAGCAAAACAATGCGCAGCAGCTTTGAACAAAATGATGGGGTTTCAGGACTACGTTTGAAGAGGTAAAGCATCATCAGAAGTTGTCCTTAACTCATGGAGATCAGATGCGTCGAGCCAAAACCACGGCTGCGGAAGAACCTTGACCGACAGTCCAACACCAAGCGCTTGTCAAAACGCCAAGACTTTTGCCAACCAGAGCGGCAGACTCATCTCGGTGGTGCTGCTCGTCTGCTTGACACCGAATCAAGAGTGGCAATAAACCTTCGGGCCCACCAAATTCATGAAGATGATCGATTTGTTGCTGGTAATGACGGTCTACAAATGTCTCTACTGCAGCGATCGTGGCGTAGACCGCACACCGACCAAACAAGGCTGGCAATGCGCCTGTCAGCCATCCCGCCAAGCGCCAGGGGCCAAGTAACAGGCTCTTTTGTGATGCCGGCAACCAATTTGTAACCTCTGTCAAATGGTCGGCTTCAGTCGCCCCATGGGCTTTGGCAAAGTTGAGCAGTTCAGCATCACCGCGCCATCGCGCTACAGCTTCAATGCCTTTGTAGATATAAACAGCACCTGTCTCGCCTGCATGGTCAGAGCGAAGTTCTCGGAGAAGGTGAGGAGACAGATGCTGTGTCACAAGCGATTTAGGCTTAGACGCCCAAGAGCTTCTTGGCTTCAGCCAAGGCTTTCATCGACTCGGTGTGCTTGCCTTCCTTGTGCAATTTTTCACCTTCTTCGCGCAAGGCTTTGACTTTGGACATGTCTGCAGCAGACAAATTCGCAGTGGGCACTTTGGCGTCGATGGCACGCATCTCGCCAGGGCAACCATGCGCTGAAGCCATGGTTGCAAAACACATCATCATTGAACCCAAAACCAGTTGTTTCATGGCAATCTCCAAAAATTGAACCGTTAGCATATTTGAGTTGAACCGACCACAGACACTTGTTGAGGGCTTTATCCCCAACTGAGGCTGGGGAATTGGCTATTGGGGGCACACTGGTTGGGGATTGACTTAGGAGCAGCCCTGTGGATGCCAAATTTTTTGAACGTCTTTCAAACCTCTCAGAGGGCGATATTTCAGCCATCATTCAGATGGCTTGGGAGGATCGGACGGCCTTCGAGACCATTCAGGAGCGCATGGGCTGGTCAGAAGCGGATGTGATTCGTCTCATGCGGCATGAGCTTCAGCCCAACTCTTTTCAGATGTGGCGCAAGCGCGTGAAAGGGCGCACGACCAAGCATCGGGCCTTGAGAAGTGTTGAAATGAGATTTGATGACCGCTTGGTAGCAGATCACCGCAGAGCAAATTGTTGAAACAACTGGCCAATCCCTGCGACACGCACAGGTCCGGCAATTAACAATCCCGTTCGCAGCGGCAGTCCAAAAGCACTAAAAGTTTGATCCTTTTTTCACTGTCAAACCAAGCTCACTCTATGGTTAAAGTGACCGATGAAACCATTTGACCCAACATACTGATATCAAGAGACCTTCTGAAGAATGCTTGTATCTCTCTTGGTTCAGCAAAACGGGTTTTTAAAGACTGACATCAAGAGCCACAGCGCTGAACTTTTCTGATGGAATTGGCCTGTATGGGCAACTTTCCGGGACAGCTTTAAACGGATGATCACGCTTGATCCTTGACCGCTGAAGTGCCATGGGCTTGAAGGACAACTGCGAGTCGATCAAAAGCCAAGTCGGCTGCAATGGCCAGCAACCCCACCATCATGGCACCTTGCAGCACGTAGGCGGTATTGAACCCAGAAAGTCCGACGATGATGGGCAAGCCAAGGGTTTTCGCACCCACGGTGGACGCGATGGCGGCTGTGCCAATGTTCACCACAACAGAAGTTCGCACACCGGCCAGCCAAAGGGGAAAAGCCAATGGCATCTGCACTTCGGCGAGTATTTGGCGAGGTCTCATGCCCATGGCGCGTGCAGAATCTAATACCGGCGATGGCACGGACGCGATTCCAGCCAGCGTTCCCTGAAGCACGGGCAGCATGCCGAAAATCGACAGGGCGATGAGCGCAGGCAGCTCGCCAAAGCCTACGGCTGGAACAGCTACCGCCAAAATGGCGACGGGCGGAAAAGTTTGCCCCATGGCGGCCAGTGTTTCCATCAAGGGCTTGAATGCACGCCCCGTTTCGGTGGTGGTGGCCAGTCCCGCCAGCGTTGCAATGGTCACAGCCAGCGCGCTGGACAACAACACAAGCCCTGTGTGTTGCCACATCAGTGTGGCCATGGGTTCTTGCAAATACACCGGTCTTGGCAGGGCCGGAAACAATGCTGCAAACAGCGGCTGTGAGTAGGGCAAACCATAAGCCAGCAACAACAACGCCGCCACACTCCAGACCAAGGGGTTAGCCCAGTAGCTTGGCTTAGGGGCGTGGCGCATTTGCGAATCAAGCATGTTGGTTTTCTAGCAAATCAGCGGCCCGCACCTGACCGAGCAGAGTGCCCGCTGCATCGGTCACGCACAAGGTGGATACATGCAATGCTGCCATCTGGGAAATGGCTTCTCTCAATGTGGCTGTATGGGCGATGGCGTGGATTGGCTCTGTGCCCTCAATCGCTTGGATATGGGGCGCAATGGTACGCAGTGAGAGCTGTTTGAGTCCCAGATCGGCTCGCCCCAGAAAGTCAGCTACAAAGTCGTTGGCAGGTTGTTGCAACAACTCAAGGGGCGTGCCCACTTGCGCGATACGGCCTTGGTTTAGCAGCACGATGCGGGTGGCCAGCAACAAAGCTTCATCGATGTCATGGGTGACAAACAGGATGGTTTTACCAGTAGCTCGGTGAATGGTTTTAAGCGTCAATTGCAAGGCAGCGCGGGTCACGGGATCGAGAGCCCCAAAGGGCTCGTCCATGAGCAGTACATCCGGGTCTGCGGCCATGGCGCGCGCCACACCTACCCTTTGCTGCTGACCGCCCGAGAGCTGGTGCGGATAGCGACTGGCGTATGGCTCAGGGTCCAACGCCAATAATTTCAACAGCTCGTACACGCGGGCTTGCACGCGATGGGCGTCCCAGCCCAGCAGTTTGGGTACTGTGGCAATGTTTTGTGCGACGGTTCTGTGAGGGAACAAGCCCACCGACTGGATGGCATAACCCATGCGGCGTCGCAAGTCTTGCACGTTGAAGCTGTTGATGTCTTGGCCGTTGAAAAAAATGTGGCCACCATCGTGGCTGACCATGCGGTTGACCATTTTGAGGACCGTTGATTTGCCAGAACCTGAGGGACCGAGCAGCACCAATAGCTCGCCTTGTTGGATGTCCAGGTTCAATTCCCTGATGGCTGCTGCGCCATCGTAGAGTTTGCGAGTGTGTTCAAAGCGGATCATTGTGGACGGGTGTTGATCAAAGAACTGAGCACTTTGAAAAAAGTGTCTGCCAACATGGCCAGCAACACGATGGGGATAACGCCCAGAATCACCAGTTCATTGGCCGCGCTAAAAAGTCCATCAAACATGATTTGCCCCAGCCCGCCTGCACCCACCAGCGCGCTGACCGCGGCCAAGCCGGTGGTTTGCACAAATGCTGTGCGCAGTCCGATGAGCAGCGCAGGCAGTGCCAATGGCAACTCGACTTGCCACAGCAACTGCCGAGATGACATGCCCATGGCGCGCGCAGCATGGACCGCATCTGCAGGGACTTGCCCCAACCCCGCCAGCGCCGATCTAACAATGGGCAGCAATGCATACATGAACAGCGCGATCACGGCTGGCGCTATGCCCACACCGCTGATGCCCGCGTGGCCCAGTGCGGGTAATTGAACGGCTATCCACGCCAATGGCGCCATCAGCAGACCGAACAGTGCGATCGATGGAATGGTCTGAATCACATTGAGTACGGGAAACAAAGCTTGCCGCAAACGTCGCGTCTTGGTCATGCGCCAAGCCAGCAGCAAGCCGATGACCACGGCCGGGACCACGGCCAACCACACGATTAGCAGATGGCGCAAAATGGCGGGCACAAAAATATCGCTTTGATTTGCATATTCTTTGGCGATAGACAAGTACTGGCCCTCATTTAATGAGAGCAAAAGTGGCAGGAGCAGCGCACCTTGCACAAGCAGGCGCCGCAAGGCGGTCAGTTGCAAGCGATCTATGGCGTCAAGGGCAATCATCCAGGCCATTGCGCACAGCGCCCAGAAACCCGCGCCCAAAGCAGTTCGGCTAAAAGGATTTTCTACTTGGGTGGCACTGGTGGCAAAGTGGCTGGCCAGTAGCCAAATGCCGGCAAGGCCAGCGGCCATGGCCAAAACAACCCATGCTTGAGTGGTTCGTCCCTTAGGCTGCCAAACGGCAATGCACAGCAATGCGGCAATGTCCAACACCAGCACAAAGACCATTGGGCTGCCTTGTTGCAGCAACACATCCCACAAATAAATCGGCTCACCCGACAACAACCGGTTAGGCGAAACCCGCAAAAAGGGCAGGCCCCATGCTGCGCCCATGGCCAGTGCCAAATAAAGCGCCAGCACCGGGTTGCAGCGTTGGACAAGCGATGCTGGCATGGCGCAAATTATTTCAGAAACCCCTTGCTCTGAAGGTAGCCGCTGGCCACCTTGCGCGGGTCTTGGCCTTCCAGTTGTATGCGGGCATTCAGCATTTGCAGGGTAGACCTGTCGAGCGATTTGAAGATGGGCGCCAAGATGGTGGCGATGGCGGGGTGGCGCTTGAGCACTTCTTCGCGGACCAAGGGTGCGGGGGCATAGACCGGTTGCACACCTTTAGGATCTTCCATGGCCAGCAGACCCAACGCGGCCAAAGGGCCGTCGGTGCCGTAAGCCATCGCGGCGTTCACACCCGATGTTTTTTCTGCGGCAGCTTTGATGGTGGCTGCTGTATCGCCCCCCGCCAAAACAAGGGCTTGGTCAGCGCGCAGTTTGAATCCGTAGGCCGCCTGAAAGGCAGGCATCGCATCGGTGCGCTCCATGAACTCGGCCGATGCGGCCAGCTTGAAAATACCGCCCTTGGCGATGTAGCGACCCACATCGTCCAGAGTGCGCAATTGGTTGGCCGTGGCCAGGTCTTTGCGCACCGCAATCACCCAGGTGTTGTTGGCATTGGCAGGCTCCAGCCAGACGATTTTGTTTTTCTCAAAATCCATTTTTTTGGCCAATTCGTAGCCTGCCCGAAAGTCTTTCCATGCGGGGCTGTTTTCGGCGCCCAGCATGAACGCGCCATTGCCTGTGTACTCGGGATAGAGATCAATCTCACCGGCAAGCAAGGCGGTGCGCACTATTTTGGTGTTGCCAAGAGAAACCTTGTTTTCAGTCTTGATGCCGTTGGCTTCAAGCGCAAGCACCATGATGTGGCCCAGCAGTTTGCCTTCCGTATCGATTTTGGAGCCTACTCGAACAGGAGCCTGGGCTTGGGCTGCCAAGCTGGCCATCAAGCTGATGCCCATCAGCAACAAAGTGCGTCGTATCTGGCGCATTGGGAAATTCATTTTGAAACCTTTTAAAAGGGGGTTCACGATCAATATGGCTTGAACAGCTCAATGCGCTTCGCACCTGCCATTCAAAGTTGTAAGAGATGGGTCAAATGGTCGATGGCGGTGTGAGTTCGTCATCCATGAGTTCCAGGTAGACATCGTCCAATGTCACCGGCAGAACGCTGACCGCGCTGACCTTTGTACCATCTAAAGCGTCCACGATTTCGCGCAGGCTCAAGAGTTGCGGTAGCAAAAGACGCATCTGATCGGCGTGTTGGCGAACTTGCCAACCCAGACCAAGTGCCCTCTGCACAACCGCCTCGCCGTCAACAGATTGCACCTTGGCCACCGCTTGACCGGGCATGCGCGCCAACAATTCGGGCACGCTGCCCGCGGCAAGGACTTTGCCGTCTCGCATCAGAGCAACGCGGCTGCAAAGCCGCTGCGCCTCTGCGAGATGATGGCTGGTCAATAAAATGGTGGTGCCGCTGTCACGCAAACCCTCGATGAGGCGCCAAAGGTCCATACGCGCTTCTAAATCCACCGCCGCTGTGGGCTCGTCCAGCACGAGTAACTTGGGCTTGTGCACCAAGGAAACGGCCAGGTGCAGCCTTTGTCGCCAGCCCCCCGAAAGTTGACCCACGCGAGTCTTAGCGAAATTTTCCAATTCAAAAATGCGCATCAGCTCTGCAACTCTTTCGTGGCGTTCCTTTTCAGAAAGGCCGTACAAGCGCGCAAAAAAGTGCAGATTTTCGGCAGGAAATAAATCCGGGTACAAGGCGCAGTGCTGTGTGCACACACCAACAAGCTCGCGTGCCCGGTAGCTCAGTTCGTTCAATGGCTTGCCCATGAGGCGCACCTGCCCAAGGTCGTAGGGCAATAACTTGCTGACGATGTTCAAGACGGTGGATTTGCCACAGCCATTGGGCCCCAACAGACCCACAACCTCTCCACTCTCAATACGCAGACTAAAGCCGTCCAGAACATGGTGGCTGCCAAACCACTTGTGAACGTCGTTGATTTCTAGAGATGCATTCATTGGGATTTGTCCACATGCAGCAAGTGCCGATAGGACTGAATGCCTAAAGCCAGCGAGAGCCCGCAAAAAACAAGCAGAAAGCTCAATTCAAAGCGCAGTTCATTCCAGCCCATGCCATAAGCGGCGACACCTTTGAAGGCCTGGTTCATGTGCAACATGGGGTTGATTTGTGCAAAGGCTTGCATGCCTTGGGGCATGATTTCTAGTGGGAAAAAGGTGCCACCCAACACCAACAAAGGCACCCCAATCGCCGACAAGGCCACCACCACTTCTTCGCTGCGCCGTGCAAACCGTGCGCCCAGAAAAAATCCCATACCCACATAGGAGAACACGGAGAGCAGCAAAATCAAACCGCCCAAGAAAAGACTGCCATGGTATTGGACCCCAATGGACAGGGCGATGCTGTAGAGCATGACCACTTGCATCAAAGCCAACAACAACTGTGCAATGACAACACCCAGGAAATACGCTGCGGGGTGAAGTGGGGTCGTGAGCAGTCGGGGCAGAGTGCCCCGTTCACGTTCAGCAGCGATCACCGCGACGGTGCCGCCCAGACAGCTGAAAAAAAGCGCAGCACCCACCAAAATGCCAGCCGCAGCGGCATCCAGGCCGGCGCGCATGCTGTCGTTGTGTGCATAAACCAATCCGAACAGCAGCATCATCGTTGACGGAAAAACAGCCCAAAAAATCAAGCCTCGTTTCTGGCGCCATTGCTCAAGCAACAACCGATGGGCAACGGCCATGGTTTGAGTCCACAGAAGTTGGCTGCTGTGCATCACTGCGAACGCTTCAAAGTAGCCGGGTCAGGCAGCACAGTGTCCAGCGCTTTAGCCGACATCAGCACACCGGGTATGCCTGCACCTGGGTGGGTGCTGGCACCCACCATGAACAGGTTTTCGATGTCTTCGCTCAGGTTGTGCGGCCTGAACCATGCGCTTTGCAACAAAAGCGGTTCCAGCCCAAAGGCAGCACCTTGATAAGACAACAGATTGTCTTGAAAGTCTTGCGGAGTGGTCATGAACGATACCGTCAGGTGTTCGCTCAAGTTAGGCAGAACCGTCTCTTCAAGCGCTTTGGCAATGGCGGCACGGTAAGGCTCCGCATGAGCCGCCCAGTCGGTACCGCTTTGCAGGTTCGGCACGGGTGCCAGCACATAAAAGGTATCGCAGCCCTCAGGCGCCATGCCCGCATCAGTGGCTGTGGGTCGATGCAGGTAAAGGCTGAAATCTTCGGCCAGATGGTGTTTTTTGAAGATGTCTTTCAGCAGCGCTTCGTAGCGCGGGCCCAGCAGCATCATGTGGTGCGGCACGTCATCAAAGCGCTTGTTGGTGCCAAAGTACCAAACAAAAAGACCCATAGAATACTTGCCGTTTTTGATCTTGCTGTCGGTCCATACCTTTCGGTCTTTCGGGTCAATGAGATTCTTGTACGTCCAAGCCGTGTCGGCATTGCAGACCACAATATCGGAAGGAATGGTTTCGCCAGTGGCCAAGGTCACGCCACAAGCGCGCCCATCTTTGACTTCGATGCGGCGAACTTCAGCCCCAGTGCGCAGACTGCCGCCCATGCCTTCGATCACATCCACCAGGCCATTGACCAAAGCCCCGGTGCCGCCCATGGCCCAGTGCACGCCAAAGCGCCGCTCCAGCGCATTGATGAGTGAGAACACGCAGGTCACAGAAAACGGATTGCCACCAATCAAAAGCGCCTGCAGGCTCATGGCTTGGCGCAACTTGGGGTGTTTGAAGTGTGTGGCGACCATCGTGTGCAAACTTCGCCAGCCCTTCATTCGGATCATTGAGGGAATTGCCTTGAACAGATCGCCCATGCGGACAAATGCTTCGCAGCCTAAAGCTTCAAAGCCCAACTCATAACAAAGGTCCGCCTCCGCCATGAAAGCGGCGTAGCCAGGTCCGGCGTTGGGGTCGATGCGCAGAACCTCTTTGAGCATTCGCTCGGGGTCTCCGCTGTAATCGAAATGGTCGCCGTCGTCAAAACGGATTCGGTAAAAAGGGTCCAGCAAACGCAGCTCAACATCATCGGCCAATTGGCGTCCAGCCAAGTCCCAAAGCTCTTCAAGCAAAAAGGGGACGGTGACGATCGTTGGGCCAGCGTCAAAGGTGTAACCGTCGACATGGATCACGCGAGCCCGTCCTCCTGGCGCATTCAATTTCTCGAGCACATGCACCCGATAACCTTTGGCGGACAGGCGAATGGCGGCTGCCAACCCACCAAAACCGCTGCCAATGACCAGGGCAACAGGGGCTTGTGAAGCTGTTTTTTGTTGGAGCTGCTCAGAAGTGCTGGCGTTCATCGGCGAAAACCCATCGTTTTGGTATTTGTTGTCTGAAAACTAAAAACTATTTTGTTTCAAACACAGAAAACAAGCGCTTGCGAAGACCAATGCCCCTGCCTAGGCAGACGGCATTCATCTGAGGATGGCTGTGATGTGTTCAATTGCGGCTGGATGTGGCCTAGGGAAACCGTTTGGCAGTACAAACTGACGTTTCAAATTTTCTAACCACAAGACATTGATTGATACACTCAAAGCCAAAGGCACCATTACATTTTTGCACCCACAGACGCCGCCTTTGCAAAGATTCCTAAAGCCGACTTGGCTGAACAGCACCCCACAGTATAAAACTGAGTTTTCCACCGTTTTAAAGAGCAGTTCGAACCTACTAGGCATCCCCACCCAATTATTGATGCCAATTACTACATGTCAGCCGGACTCAACAACGCCCAACTCGAAGCCGTGAACTTTGTCTCCGGCCCCTGCCTGGTGTTGGCCGGGGCGGGTTCGGGCAAAACGCGGGTGATCACGCACAAGATCGGGCGCTTGATCGAAGCCGGGCTCGAGCCCAAGCGCATCGCCGCCATCACCTTCACCAACAAAGCCGCCGCCGAGATGCGCGAGCGGGCCAAGCAGCTGATTGGCCGCGCCGCCAAGGATGTGCTGATTTGTACCTTCCATGCTTTGGGCGTTCGCATCATGCGCGAAGACGGCGCGGTGCTGGGCCTGAAACCCCAGTTCAGCATCATGGACGCCGACGACGTGACCAGCATCTTGAAGGATTGCGGCGGCACCACCGACGCGGCCACCGCCCGCCAGTGGCAATGGACCATCAGCCTGTGGAAAAACATGGGGCTGAACGCCGAGCAGGCTGCAGCGCAAGCGCCTGACGACAACGCCCGGGTGATCGCCCGCATCATGGCGCTGTACCAAGAACGCTTGACGGCTTACCAAAGTGTGGACTTCGACGACCTGATCGGCTTGCCCCTGAAGCTGCTGGCCGAGTTTCCTGAGGTGCGCGAGCGCTGGCAGGCCAAGATGGGCCATGTGCTGGTGGACGAATACCAAGACACCAACGCCACCCAGTACGAGGTGTTAAAACACCTGGTGGGCGAGCGGGCGCGTTTCACGGCGGTGGGCGACGACGACCAGTCGATCTACGGCTGGCGCGGCGCGACGCTGGACAACCTCAAGCGCTTGCCGCTGGATTTCCCGCGGCTCAAAGTCATCAAGCTTGAGCAAAACTACCGCTCCACCAGCGCGATTTTGAGGGCGGCCAACCACGTCATAGAGTCCAACCCCAAGCTCTACCCCAAAACCCTGTTCTCTGAATTGGGCGAGGGCGAACCCGTGCGCGTGGTCGATGCGGTGAACGAAGAGCACGAGGCCGACCGGGCGATTGCCCGCATCCAGTCGATCCGCAGCGGCCACTCGCTTGAATCCAAACACCGCGAGTTCAAGGACTTCGCCATCTTGTACCGGGCCAACCACATGGCCCGGCCGTTTGAACAAGCACTGCGCCGCGCCAACATGCCCTACAAGGTGTCGGGCGGGCAGAGCTTTTTTGACAAGGCCGAGATCAAGGACTTGTGCGCCTGGTTTCGCCTGTGGATCAACAACGACGACGACCCGGCGTTTTTGCGCGCCATCACCAGCCCCAAGCGCGGCATTGGCCACCAGACGCTGGACCAGCTGGGCACCTTTGCCACCCAGTACAAGCTCAGTCTGTTCGAATCGCTGTTTGCGGGCAGCTTGCCCAGCGCAGTCAATGCACGATCAGTGGCGGGACTGCATGAATTTGGCCGCTACATCAACGACCTGGAACACCGCGCCCGGCTGACTTTGGGCAAAACCGATGCCCTCGCGTTCTTGTTGGATTGGCTGAAAGAGATCGGTTACGAATCGTACCTGTACGACGGCGAAGACAACGAAAAAGTAGCCAGCGCCCGCTGGACCAACGTGCTGGAGTTTTGCGACTGGATGGCGGGGCGCTGCGGCGGCGAGATCGAAGACGCCACAGGGGCTCAAACAGGGGCCGAGGCGGCTGAGACCAAAAACCTGCTCGATGTGGCACAAACCATCTCCCTCATCTCGACCCTGGGCGAGCGCGAAAAAGACCAAAACGTGGTCACGTTGTCGACCTTGCACGCCTCCAAGGGTTTGGAGTGGCCGCATGTCACGCTGGTGGGGGTGAACGAAGGCTTGCTGCCTTTCAAGCTGGGCGACGACACCACCGAAGGGGCCAGCCAGGAGGGCATTTTGTTGCGCTTGCAAGAAGAGCGCCGCCTGATGTACGTGGGCATCACCCGCGCCCAGCGCAGCCTGTCCGTGAGCTGGACCCGCCGCCGCAAAAAAGGCCGAGAAACCGTGGCCGCCCTGCCCAGCCGCTTCATTGCCGAAATGCGGCTGGACGAAAACACCACCAAAGAAGACCCGCGCGAAAAGCTCAAGGCGCTGCGGGCCGAATTTGCGCAGCGGGCGGCCGCATCCGTCTCAGCGGCAGCGCAGGCCAAAAGATGAGCGCACCCCACTCTGGCTGTCGCATGGCGTGCTGGGGTGCCCTGATCGCGCTCTTGGCGCTGCCAGGCTGCACCACCTTGCCACCCACTTGCCCTGCCACCGCAGATGTCCAGCCCGAGCAACTGCACGGCGTCTGGACCATGCAACTGGACGGCGCCGGCCCGCAGGAGCGCCGACAGGCCTTTCTCATCCGCCCCTGAGCAGGCGGCCCTGAAACTGGACACCTGCCGGTCATTTGCCCCAGCCCGCCAACTGCCCCGCCCTTATCCCGCAAAATACGCCACTTGACGCATTCCCCTCAAAGCACTTCCAGCACCCATTCCAGCATGACGGGCTCCACCTATTTGCAAACCCGCTCCAGGCGAAAGCCATGGGGTTTGGGCGTGGTCGTGTTGCTGCATTTGCTGGCATTTTGGGCCATCCAAGCTGGCCTCGCCCGCGACATCGGCCGCCAATTGCCCCAGGTGGTCCAAGCCATTTTGCTGCAGGAAACCCCACCGCCCCCACCGCCCCCACCGCCCAAAATTGATCCACCCCCTGCGCCGCTGCCACCGCCGCCCCAACCACAAGCGCCGCCACCGGTGGCACCCGCGTCACCGCCTGCAGTGTTCGCCCCCAGTCCCATGCCACCGGCCCAGGTGCCACCGGTCGAAGTGGCGGTCGCGCCCAGCACTACGCCCAAACAGGCCATCACGGCCGTGGCCAACAGCAACCCGCAACCCGCACCCACACCTGCACCTGCCACAGCGGCTGCGCCTGCGGCCCCGGCGCGCGCCGCGCCGCCCACGCGCACCCCTGCCAGCGTCAGCGCGGCCCAGTGCGACAAGCCCGACTACCCCAGTGCCTCGCGGCGCATGGAAGAAGAAGGCACCGTGAGCCTGCGCTTTTTGGTCGGGGTGGATGGCAAAGTGATCCAGTCCGAGATCGAAAAAAGCTCGGGCTTCAAACGCCTCGACGAAGCCGCCCGTGCGGGTTTGTCCAAATGCCGCTTTCAGCCTGCCACCGTGGACGGCCGCCCTGAGCAAGCCTGGGCCAGCATGAAATACACCTGGCGGCTGGAATGAGCCGCGCCCGCACACCCACGAACAAGCCCACACTGCCTCGATTCAAGGAGTCTCCACCGATGCGCACCCCCATTCAACCCATCCTGGCCAGCCTGAGCCTGTCTGCCGCCTTGCTGTGCGGCGCGGCTTGGGCCAACACCCCCACGGCGGCGGCCAAAGCTGCAACCGCTGCGACCGCAACGCCAGCCGCCACGGCCACCCTGGGTGCCCCGGCCAGCGCAGCCTCAACTGGCGCCAATTCCACGGCCCCAAGCAGCGAGGCCCTCGACAACCCCTATGGCCTGGGCGCGCTGTGGGCGCAGGGCGATGCCGTGGCCAAGATCACGTTGCTGATTTTGGTGCTCATGAGCGTGGGCAGCTGGTACGTCATCTTCACCAAGTTCGCCGAACAATCGCGCATGCGCCAACACGGCAAAGCCGCACAGGGTGACTTCTGGGCAGCGGCCAGCCTGCGCCAGGCCGTGGACGGGCTTGACCCTGCCAGCCCCTACCGGTTCATCACCGAAAAAGGGCTGGAGAGTGCCCACCGACACGAGGGCTTGCTCAGCAACGTGGACTTCAACACCTGGGTCAGCATGAGCCTGCAGCGCGCCCTGGGGACGGTGCAAAGCCGCTTGCAAGACAGCCTGGCGGTGCTGGCCACGGTGGGCTCCACCGCGCCCTTTGTGGGCCTGTTCGGCACCGTGTGGGGCATCTACCACGCGCTGGTCAAAATCGGCATCTCTGGCCAGGCCAGCATCGACAAAGTGGCTAGCCCCGTGGGCGAAGCACTGATCATGACTGCCATCGGCTTGGCTGTGGCTGTGCCTGCAGTGTTGGGCTACAACTGGCTGGTGCGCCGCAACAAGGCGGTGATGGAGGAAGTCAACGCTTTTGCGGCGGACCTGCACGCCGTGCTGTTGTCTTCGGTCAAGAAATAACGCCCCCACACCGGAGACTGCGCCATGGCCATGCACATCGGCACCGAGTCGGAAGACGACATCATGAGCACCATCAACACCACGCCACTGGTGGACGTGATGCTGGTGCTGCTGATCATTTTCTTGATCACGATCCCGGTGGTGACCACCTCGATCCAGGTCAAGCTGCCACAAGAGAAAAACGTGCCCCGTCAAGCTTTGCCTGAGAACCTGATCATCTCGGTGAACAAAACCGGGCAGATTTTTTTGTACGACACCCCGATGAAAAACGCGGCGGACTTGCGTGAGCGGCTGAAAAAGTTCGCGGTCATTCAACCCCAGCCTGAAGTGCACATTCGCGGCGACGCGCAAAGCGACTTTGCCGCCGTCGGGCAGGTGATGAACGCCGTGCAGCGCGCGGGCATCGCCAAAGTCGGCTTCATCACCGACCCGGGGAACTGACATGAAACCGATCACGGGCTTTCAAAGCCACCAGACCCCCAGCTTGAGTCCCCCCGAAGAAGACGAGCTGATGATGGACATCAACACCACGCCGCTGATCGACGTGATGCTGGTGCTGTTGATCATGCTGATCATCACCATCCCTGCGCAATTGCACGCGGTCAACCTGGACATGCCCGTGGTCAGCACCGCGCCGCCGCCCAAGCCACCGCAAATTGTGCGCATCGACATCGATGCCAGCTCGGTCATCTCTTGGAATGGCCAAGCCTTGGCGGATCGGGTGGCTTTGCAGGCGCAACTGGCCCAGGCCGCTTTGCTGCAACCCCAGCCCGAGCTGCACATCCGCTCGCACCCTCAGGCCAAGTACGAAGCCGCCGCCGCCGTGCTGGCTGGGGCCCAACGGCAGGGTTTGAAGAAACTGGGGATTCTGGGGACAGAAAAGTTCGTCAACTGAACGGCTGTGTTGTGCGAACGGCGCATCGGACCTGAATGCACCAACCTGCAAAGACCGGCTTTCACTCAGGTCGAGACCTGACGGTCCAACCACCATCACTTCGCGAAGCGCCCAGCAAAAAGCCCGACCAAGTCGGGCTTTTGGGGGTGAGCCAAGGGGCGATCAGTCGGCGTATTTGCCAGCGGCGTCCACAGCGGCTTTGATCTTGACCATTTCAGCGGTCACAAATTTCTTGTGCTCAGCAGGATTGGTTCTGTTGTCGGTCACCACTAGGGCACCCAAGCCTTCGTTCTTTTTGATGAACTCGGGGTCCTTCAGCGCTTTCTGCAAAGCCTCGTTCAAGGTTTTGGTGATGGCTTCGGGTGTTCCTTTGGGGGCATACAAACCGTGCCAGATGGTCAAGTTGAAGCCTTTGAGGCCCATCTCTTGCAAGCTGGGGTAGTGTTTGAGCACGGGGTGAGTGCTCAAGGGCTTGGCGGTGGTTACGGCAAAGGCCTTGACACGACCCGACTCGATTTGCTGAGTGGTGTTGGTGGTTTGGTCACACATCACATCAACCTGGCCACCGATCAGGGCGGTCATGGCCGGCGCAGTACCGCCAAACGGAATCGTAGTCATCGCGTCTTTGGTCTGCAATGTGGATTGCCAGAGCAGCCCGCACAGATGCGAGGCCGAACCCAAACCCGCGTGGGCAATATTGAGTTTGCCGGAGTTGGCGCGGATGTAGTTTTCGAAGTCGCGATAAGTGTTGGCAGGCAACTGGGGTTTGCCGATCAAGGTCATGGGCACGTCGTTGACCATGCCCAAGTATTCGAAGTCGTCCAGCGGTTTGTAAGCAAGCTTACGGTATAAAGCGGGGATGGCGGCCATGCCAATGTGGTGCAACAGCAAAGTGTGACCATCGGGGTTGGCTTTGGCGACTTTGTTCGCGCCGATCGTGCCGCCCGCGCCCGCTGCGTTTTCGACCACAAAATTGGAGCCGGGGACATGTTTGCGCATCGCTTCGGCCAAATCGCGAGCCACACGGTCTGTGGGGCCGCCAGCAGTGAAAGGCACAACGATGGAAATAGGTTTGGTACCTGGGTAGGCTTGGGCCAGCGCCCCCACCGAAACAACGGCCAATGCGGTCAAAGCAAACAGTTTTTTCATTTCAAACCTCAAAAGTAATCCATCATTGTAGAACCGAAGCGGGGGCTGACGATGGCGGAAAACACTTAGACGTTCTCCCCAATTTCCCCATTGGTACAAGGTCATCATCCTAATCAAGGCCCAATCGCACTCACTGGTAGCTTCTGGCGTCTTCAATCACCTTGCCGTCGTTGGCCAAACTGCCCTGCGCCACCAGGTGGACGTCTCCGCGCAGCTTGGTCACATCGCGCACCGCTTCAGACACCCGGGCCTTGAGCGCATCGTCGGACAAACGAGCGGTCTCCACATGCAAGGCCATTTGGTCATTGGCCATCTCACCCGTCACCACCAGGCGGGCTTTGCTCACTTCGGGGAAGCGTTTGACGATCTCGGCCACCTGGCCGGGGTGCACAAACATGCCCCGGATCTTGGTGGTTTGATCGGCGCGGCCCATCCAGCCCTTGATGCGTTGGCCGGTGCGGCCCGTGGGGCAGGGGCCAGGCAGGATGGCCGACAAGTCGCCTGTGCCAAAACGGATCAAGGGATAGTCGGGGTTGAGCGTGGTGATGACCAGCTCGCCCACTTCGCCTTCGGGCACCGGGTCGCCGGTGCCGGGTCGCACGATCTCGACAATCACGCCTTCGTCCAGCACCAGACCTTCACGCGCAGCGGTTTCGTAAGCGATCAGGCCGACATCGGCGGTGGCGTAGCACTGGTAAGCATCGACGCCGTGCGCCGTCATCCAGTCGCGCAGGCTGGGCGGAAAAGCCTCGCCCGACACCAGTGCCTTGCGAACGCTGGGCAAGGCCACACCCATCTCGGCGGCTTTTTCGATGATGATTTTCAGGAAACTCGGCGTGCCAATGTAGCCCGCAGGCTGCAACTCGGCCATGGCGGTCACTTGCTGCTCGGTCTGGCCAATGCCGCCCGGGAACACGGTGCAGCCCAGGGCATGGGCGCCCGTTTCCATCATGGAACCCGCAGGTGTGAAGTGGTAACTGAAGCAATTGTGGATCAACTCGCCCGGGCGAAAGCCGGCCGCGAACAGGGTTCGGGCCATGCGCCAGTAGTCAGCGCGGGTGCCCTCGGGTTCGTAAATCGTGCCGGGGCTGGCAAACACGCGGGTCATGCCTTGGCCAAAACCCAGGGTGCTGAAACCACCAAACACATTGCCGCCTGCCGCGCGCGAAGCCTTCTGGCGCTCCAGCAATTCGGTTTTGCGGATCACGGGCAACTGGGCCAAAGCAGCACGGCTGTTGATGCGGGCCGCATCGACATCCTTGAGCAAGTCGGCAAAGGCCGGGGCATGGGCTTTGGCGTGGGCAAGCTGCGCGGGCAAAGCGGCCATCAGGGCGGTTTCACGGACTTCAGGGGCGCGCGTTTCCAACGCATCAAAGTGCTGGGACATGTTTTTCTTTCAGGGGTACTGCGATGAAACGTCAAGGAGGAAAGTCAGCGCATCAAGCCAACCAGCGCTTGCGGCGCTTGTAGCTCTTGACGTCCTTGAAACTCTTGCGCTCCCCACCGCCCATGCCCAAGTAAAACTCTTTCACGTCTTCGTTGGTACGCAGGTCTTCAGCCACGCCGTCCATCACGATGCGCCCCGACTCCATGATGTAGCCGTAATCCGAATATTTGAGCGCCATGTTGGTGTTTTGCTCTGCGATCAAGAAGGTGACTTTTTCTTTCTCGTTCAAATCTTTGACGATATTGAACACCTCTTCCACGATCTGCGGCGCCAGACCCATCGAGGGCTCATCGAGCAGCATCACACTGGGATTGGTCATCAGGGCGCGGCCAATGGCGCACATTTGCTGCTCGCCGCCCGATGTGTAGGCCGCTTGCGAGGTGCGGCGGGTTTTGAGGCGCGGGAAATAGGTGTAAACCTTGTCCAAGTTGGCCGCGATTTCGCCCTTGTCTTTGCGGGTGTAGCTGCCGGTCAACAGGTTGTCTTCGATCGACAAGTGGGCAAAACAATGACGCCCTTCCATGACCTGCACCACGCCCCGGTTGACCAGGTCTGCGGGGGTGAGGTTTTCGATGCGCTCACCGCGCAGCTCGATGCTGCCTTTGGTCACGTCACCACGCTCACCCTTGAGCAAGTTAGAGATCGCCCGCAAAGTAGTGGTTTTGCCTGCACCGTTGCCGCCGAGCAAAGACACGATGCCTTGCTCGGGCACCTGAAGGGACACGCCCTTGAGCACCAAGATGACGTGGTTGTAAATGACTTCAATGCCATTGACGTTCAGAACAATGTTTTTGTCGCTCATGGACTGTGCCTTTTCAAATTCTGGGGGTTCAAGCCAAATGAAACTGCTGCACGCAAGGGTTTCATTTGGCAGCTGCTGGCGGACAGTCGCCCACTGCAGCTGACCACCTGCCGCTTGCGCGGCAGGTGTGGTTTCAGATCAAGACTGGCAATCCGTAGCGGCGCGGCGAGTAAGTTTTTTCTCGGCGGCGTACTTGTCTGCAGACGCTTTGACCAAGGGCTTGATGATCTGCTCATCGGCCTGCAACCAATCCGATGCCCAGACAAACTTGCTGCCATCCCAGGTGTGAACACGAGCCCATGCAGAGCCCATGTGATCAGCACACGATGTGGAAACCGGACGCATAACCCCCTTGAAACCCAGGCCATCCAATTTGGCCTGAGTCAAGTTCAGGTTTTCATAGCCCCAGCGCGCTTGTTCACCGGTCATGACCTTGCCTTTGCCAAAACGCTCTTGTGCTTGGCGAACGCCCTCCACCGCCAACATGGCACCCACCACACCGCGCATGTACAGCACTTCGCCCACTTCGGCTTTGGGTCCAGTACCCTGACCTTTGTCGTGCACTTTGGCCAAGATTTCTTTGGCCACTGCAGAGTTTGGCTCAGCGCCATGTTGCATCATCACGGCGTTGTAACCCTTGGCGGCAGCACCGATGTCCTTGAGATCAGGCTCAGCACCCGACCACCAAGTGCCAAACATTTTTTCGCGTGGATAACCGGTCGCAACCGCTTCCTTGATCGATGTGGCCGTCATGACGCCCCATGTTTGCAACATCACGTAATCAGGACGCTGCTGACGGATTTGCAACCAAATGGCTTTTTGCTCAACGCCAGGCGCTGGAATTGGCAACAACTGCAAAGTGAAACCATGCATGGCCGCGCGCTCTTGCACGATGGGCAACAACTCTTTGCCAAACGGACTGTCATGGTACCCAACAGCAATTTTCTTGCCCTTGAGGTTGTCCCAACCACCCGCTTGCTTGGCGATGTGCTGCAACAAAACGTCACCGGCCACCCAGTAGTGGCCAGTCAAGGGGAAGTTCCACTTGAAGACACCCCCATCGGCAGAGTCGCTGCGGCCATAACCAGAAGTGATCATGGGAATTTTGTCAGCCGGGATTTTCTCGGTCAGCGCAAAGGTGATGCCAGTTGACAAGGGCTGGAACACGGTCGCACCACCGTGCTTGCCTTTGAGGCGCTCATAGCACTCCACACCGCGGTCGGTCGCATAGGCTGTTTCACACTCTTCCACCAAGGTTTTGACACCGTTGATGCCGCCGCGAAGGTTGACCAACTTCATGTAATCGGCATAACCGTTTGCAAAAGGTGTGGCATTGGGCGCGACAGGACCTGTTCGGCCCGTCAAGCTTGGGAAAAACTGAACTTTTTCTTGCGCCATGACTGCTGTGGTGGTGACCACAGCAGACAAGCCTGCGCAAGCCAAAGTGGCCAACATCGCTAACTTTTTGAGTTTCATGGAACTGTCTCCTTCAATCGTGTTTAAAAAAAATCAATGGGCCCATCATTTGAAAAGTGATGGTGCGCAAGCCGAATTCCAGGCAGTCGACTTAAGCACACCAGCGCTATTCAGTGCGGGAAGGGCCACAACCGCAACTTCTGCTTGGCAATGCTCCAGAGCTTGGCCAGGCCATGAGGCTCGGCAATCAAGAACCAGACAATCAAAGCACCAAAAATCATGTATTCGACATGGGAGACCAAGGCCGTCGAGATTTCAACCCCGAAAAGCGCCCCCACAGCCGGCAAAAACTGGTTCAGGAAAATGGGCAACACCACAATGAAGGCCGCGCCAAAGAAACTGCCCATGATGGAGCCCATGCCGCCGATGATGACCATGAACAGCAACTGAAAGGATCGGTCAATCGAGAACGCCGCAGGCTCCCAGGAGCCCAAGTGCACAAAGCCCCACAGGCCGCCGGCCACCCCCACGATGAACGAGCTGACCGCAAAAGCGGTGAGCTTGGCGTAAACAGGGCGAATGCCAATGACCGCCGCCGCCACATCCATGTCACGGATCGCCATCCATTCCCGGCCAATGGCCGAGCGCACCAGGTTTTTGGCAAGCAAACCAAACACCACCAAGAAGCTCAAGGCAAACAGGTATTTGTCAACCGGCGAATCAATGACCCAGCCCAACACTTGGAAATCAGAGACCGCCACAGAGCCAGAAGAGCTGTTGTTTGTGAACCAGCTGATGCGGCTGAATGCCCAATCGCAAAAGAACTGCGCAGCCAAGGTGGCCACTGCCAAATAAAGGCCCTTGACGCGCAAGCTGGGAATCCCAAAGAAGATACCCACCAATGTGGCGAAGAATCCCCCTGCAAGCAAGGCCAAAATGACCGGCATGCCCTCGATGCGCACATAGGTGTTGTAAGCCATGTAAGCGCCCACGGCCATGAAAGCCCCTGAGCCCAGGGAGATCTGACCGCAATAACCCACCAGAATATTCACCCCCAAAGCCGCCAAAGCCAGGATCAAAAAGGGAACCAAAATAGCGCGAAACATGTATTCATCGGCCAAAAAGGGAACACCCAAAAAGGCAAAGGCGATCAGCGCCAAGACGACCCAACGGTCTTGCGCGATGGCAAATATCTGCTGGTCTTTGCGGTAAGAGGTCTTGAACTGACCGTTTTCTCTGTAAAACATGGCGTCTCTCCTTACACGCGGTCGATGATTTTTTCGCCGAACAGTCCTTGTGGACGGAACAACAAAAAGACGAGGGCCAGCATGTATGCGAACCAAATTTCAATGCCACCGCCCACATAGGGCCCCAGGTAGACCTCGGACAGCTTCTCACCCACACCAATGATCAGACCGCCAATGATGGCACCCGGCACCGAGGTCAAGCCTCCCAAAATGATCACCGGCAAAGCACGCAGAGCCACCGTGGTCAGCGAAAACTGCACCCCCAATTTGGAGCCCCAGATGATGCCGGCCACCAAGGCGGTGATGCCCGCCACAAACCAGACGATCACCCAAATGCGGTTGAGTGGAATGCCAATCGATTGGGCCGCTTGGTGGTCATCGGCCACCGCACGCAGGGCGCGACCGGTACCGGTTTTTTGGAAAAACAGCGACAAGACCACGACAAGCAAAGCAGCAATGCAGGCTGCATAGACATCTTCCAAGCTGATCAAAACGCCACCCGGAAACACCGACTCAAACAGGAAAACGGGTTCTTTCGGCATGCCGACATCGATCTTGTAAATCGCACTGCCAAAAATGGTCTGGCCCAAACCGTCCAAAAAGTAAGTGATGCCCAGCGTGGCCATGAGCAAGGTGACACCTTCTTGGTTGACCAGGTGGCGCAGCACCAAGCGCTCGATCAGCCAAGCCAACACAAACATGACTGCAGCCGCCAGTAAAAAAGCAATCAGGTTGCCCAAGAACTTGTTGTCCAAGCCCAACCAGCCCGGGATCCACTCGGAAAAACGGGCCATGGCCAAAGCGGCGAACAACACCATCGCGCCTTGCGCGAAATTGAACACGCCCGAGGCTTTGAAAATCAAAACAAAACCAAGCGCCACAAGCGAGTAAAGCATGCCGGCCATCAGACCGCCAAAAAGTGCTTCGAGAAAAAATGCCATGGTGTATTCTCCTCAGTGACTGGTGCCCAGATAGGCACTGATCACTTCTTCGTTGTTGCGCACTTCTTCGGGAGTCCCGTCGCCGATTTTTTTGCCGTAGTCCAGCACCACCACGCGGTCCGAGATGTCCATCACCACGCCCATGTCGTGCTCGATCAGCACGATGGTGGTGCCGAACTCGTCGTTCACATCCAGAATGAAGCGGCACATGTCCTGCTTTTCTTCCATGTTCATACCGGCCATGGGTTCGTCGAGCAAGAGCACCTTGGGCTCCATGGCCAAAGCGCGGCCCAGGTCCACCCGCTTTTGCAAACCATAAGGCAGCTGACCCACCGGTGTTTTGCGGAACGCCTGAATTTCCAGAAAGTCGATGATGTGCTCGACGAATTCGCGGTTCTTTTCTTCTTCGCGCTGGGCGGGGCCGATGCGCAGGGCCTGCATGAACAGGTTGCTCTTGATGTGCAGGTTGCGGCCGGTCATGATGTTGTCGATCACGCTCATGCCCTTGAATAAGGCCAAATTTTGGAACGTGCGGGCAATGCCCATCTCGGCCACTTGGCGGCTGTTCATGTGGTCAAACTTTTGACCACTGAAGGTGATGCTGCCCTCTTGCGGCGTGTACACCCCGTTGATGCAGTTGAGCATCGAGCTCTTACCCGCGCCGTTGGGGCCGATGATGGCCCGCACTTCGTGCTCGCGCACATTGAACGAGATGTCGGTCAGCGCCTTGACGCCGCCGAATCGCAAACTGATGTTGTTGACGTCCAGAATGACGTCGCCGATTTTCTTGGTCATGCTGCGGCCTTCACGGGTGTGAATGTTTTGGCGTCGGAAATCTGGAGCGTGGCGCTGACACTGCCGGTGCGACCATCTTCGAACTTGACCACCGTCTCGATGTACTGCTCGGTTTTGCCTTCGTAAAGACCATCGACCAGCGGTTTGTATTTGTCGGCAATGAAGCCACGGCGAACCTTGTTGGTGCGCGTCAACTCGCCATCGTCGGCGTCCAGCTCTTTGTGCAGGACCAAGAACCGGCTGACTTGGCTACCGGCCAGCAAAGTGTCTTCGGCCAGATCGGCATTGACCTTTTCCACGCATTCTTTGATCAGTTGGTACACCTCGGGCTTTTGCGCCAGATCGGTGTAACCGGCATAAGGCAGGTTGCGGCGCTCGGCCCAATTGCCCACGGCGTCAAAGTCGATGTTGAGCATCACACACACTTTTTCGCGCTGGTCACCGTAGGCCACCACCTCCTTGATGTGCGGGAAAAACTTGAGTTTGTTTTCGACATACTTGGGCGCAAACATCGCGCCGTCGTTGGCACCGCCCTGGATGCGGCCCACGTCTTTCACGCGGTCAATGATTTTGAGGTGGCCGTGGCTGTCGATAAAGCCCGCGTCGCTGGTGTGGTACCAGCCGTCGGCCGTCAGCACTTCGTCGGTGGCTTGTTGGTTTTTATAGTAGCCCTTGAGCAAGCCGGGCGACTTGACCATGATCTCGCCGTTCGCGGCCACCTTGATTTCCACACCCTTGCACGGCACGCCCACCGTGTCGGCTCGCGCCTGGTTGTCAGGCTGCAGGCACACAAACACAGCGGTTTCGGTGGAGCCATACAGCTGCTTGATGTTCACGCCAATCGAGCGGAAGAAGGTGAACAGGTCGGGGCCAATGGCCTCGCCTGCGGTGTAGGCCACGCGCACGCGGCTGAAACCCAGGTTGTTGCGCAAGGGGCCATAAACCATCAGGTTGCCCAAGCCATACACCAAACGGTCCATAAAGCCGACCGACTGGCCGTCCATCAAGGCCGGGCCAACTTTTTTGGCCACACCCATGAAGTAGTGAAACAACTGGCGCTTGAAACTGCCCGCGTCTTCCATGCGGATCATCACGCTGGTCAGCATGCCCTCAAACACCCGGGGCGGCGCGAAGTAATACGTCGGGCCGATTTCTTTCAGGTCGATGGTCACCGTGGCCGATGACTCGGGGCAATTGACCACATAGCCACACACCAGCCACTGGGCGTAGCTGAAGATGTTCTGGCCAATCCAGGCTGGCGGCATGTAGGCCAACACGTCTTCGGCGCTGGTCAGCTTGTCGAACTCTGCGCCCGCGTCGGCGCGGTTGATCAGGGAGCCATGGGTGTGCACCACGCCCTTGGGGTTGCCGGTGGTGCCCGAGGTGAAGAACATCGCCGACACATCGGTGGAGGTCGATTTTTCGACTTCTTCCTTGAAAAACTGTGGATGCTGCTGGGCAAATACGCCACCGGCTGCGATCAGCTCTTCGAGCGAGCCCAGACCATCTTCGGTGTATTTGCGCAAGCCGCGCGGGTTGTCATAGACGATGTGGGTCAATTGCGGGCACTGTTCACGCACTTCCAGCATCTTGTCGACCTGCTCTTGGTCTTCCACCACACAAAAACGCACTTCGGCGTTGGTGATCGGGAACACGCATTCGGCGGCGGCAGCGTCTTGGTACAGCGGCACGGGAATGGCGCCCAGCGACTGCGCGGCCAGCATGGTGGCATACAAGCGCGGGCGGTTGGCGCCCACCACAATCAGGTGCTCACCGCGTTGCAAACCCGCTTGGTGCAGACCACAGGCGATGGACTCGACCAGTTGCGACAGCCCAGCCCAGCTGGTGGCCTGCCAAATGCCATAAATTTTCTCGCGCAGTGCGGGCGCTGTGGGGCGCTCGGCAGCGTGCTTGAGCATCAAGCGGGGAAACGTTGTTTGCATGAGCTTTCCTGTCTCCAATAACGGTGCATTGAATGCAATGCGACTGAACTTGGGCACGATCGTAGGCATTCGTTTGACGCCAAGTTGTCGTTTGGACGACAATTCAGGGAAGACCCCTAGACCAACTGACCGTCAGCTGACACATCGACAAGCACCATGGCCAAAGAAAACAGCGTCCACCAGCGCCGCCGCGCACCCACCCCGGCCGAATTGCAGGACATCCCCTGGCTGGGCTTGTTGCGCCACGAAGAGCGCCTGCAAATCGTGCCGCAGTTGGTGGTCAGCGACCCCCAAACCGGTGACCATGTGTGCCGCGTGGCCCGCCCTGTGACGTATTGGTTTGGCGTGATTTCGGGCCTGCTGAAAATGAGCACCGACAACGCCAGCGGCCAAACCATGACCTTCACCGGCATACCGCCTGGCGGCTGGTTTGGCGAGGGCACGGTCCTCAAGCGTGAGGTTTACCGCTACAACATCCAGGCGCTGCGGCCCAGCGTGGTGGCGGGGCTGCCGCTGGACACCTTTCACTGGCTGATCGACCATTCACTGGGCTTCAACCGTTTCATCATGCAGCAGCTCAACGAGCGCTTAGGCCAGTTCATTGCAGCGCGCGAAATGGACCGCATGACCAATCCCGAGCTGCGCCTGGCGCGCCATTTGGCGGCCTTGTTCAACCCGGTGCTGTTTTCCGGCGTCGGCGAGGTGCTGCGCATCACCCAGCAAGAGCTGGCTTATCTGGTGGGTTTGTCGCGCCAACGCGTGAACGAAGCGCTGCGCGTACTCGAAGCACACCAGCTCATTCGGGTGGAGTACGGCGGTCTGCGGATTTTGGATTTACAAGGCCTGCGCCAATCCCAGTTAGACGGCCCGACACGCAAGGCATGACCGCATTCTTTCAAACGCCAAAAGAAGAGACAATCGACCCACTTCTTTTGCGCACTCTTAATTCATGACCCAGCCCCTCGCATTCAAACGCGCCCCCCGCCCCGAAGGCAAAGGCGAAGCCGCTGCACCCAGCGGCACCTCGCGCCTGAACAAGCGCATGGCCGAGTTGCGCATGTGCTCGCGCCGCGAAGCCGACGCTTGGATCGAGCAAGGCTGGGTCCAGGTCAACGGCCTGCCCGCCAGCATGGGCCAGCAGGTCACCCTGTCAGACCGCATCACCATCGACAAAGCCGCCGAGCAACAGCAAGACCGGCAAGTGACTATTCTTTTGCATAAGCCCATGGGCTATGTGAGCGGCCAAGCCGAAGACGGGCACGAGCCCGCCATCACCTTGATCAACCCGCGCAGCCACTGGGGCGGCGACCCGTCCAAGCTGCGTTTCACCCCGCCGCACCTGCGCGGCTTGGCCCCGGCAGGGCGCTTGGACATCGACTCCACAGGTTTGTTGGTGCTGACGCAAGACGGCCGGGTGGCGCGCCAGTTGATTGGCGAAGACTCGGAGATGGAAAAGGAATACCTGGTGCGCGTGGCCTACACCGGCCATGAAAACACCGCCGCCGCCTCGGCTGCGTCGGCCACCTATGGCGGCAAGGCCAACCAGCTCACCGTGATTGGCGACTTCGACCGGGTCAGCGCCAACGTGCAAGCGGTTTTCCCGCCAGCCCAATTGGAGCGCCTGCGCATCGGCCTGAGCCTGGACGGCAAACCCCTCAAGCCCGCCAAAGTAGACTGGCAAAACCCCGAGCAGCTGCGCTTTGTGCTGACCGAAGGCAAAAAACGCCAAATCCGCCGCATGTGCGAGCAAGTGGGCCTGAAAGTCGTCGGCCTCAAGCGCATCCGGATGGGTGGCGTGCAATTGGGGCAAATGCCAGCTGGGACTTGGCGGTATTTGGGGCCGAACGAATCGTTTTGACCTCTTGAAATTCACCCACGACGCCCCAAGCTGTGGGGCGTTCTTGTTTTCTGATCTTTTTTACTGTTGAACCGCTATGAGCAAACAAACCCATGCCTTTCAGGCCGAAGTTGCGCAACTGCTGCACCTGGTCACCCACTCGCTGTATTCCAACCAGGAAATTTTTCTGCGCGAGCTGATTTCCAACGCCTCGGACGCCTGTGACAAGCTGCGCTTTGAAGCGCTGAACAACAACGGTCTGTACGAAGACGCGCCCGAGTTGCAGGTGCGCTTGTCTTTTGACAAAACGGCCAAGACGCTCACCATCACCGACAACGGCATCGGCATGACGGCGCAAGAAGCCATCGACCACCTGGGCACGATCGCCAAGAGCGGCACCAAGGACTTTGTGAGCAAGCTGAGCGGCGACCAAAAGTCGGACGCGCAGTTGATCGGCCAATTTGGCGTGGGCTTTTATTCGGGCTTCATCGTGGCCGACAAGATCACCGTGGAAACCCGCCGCGCGGGTGCAACGCCTGCCGAAGGCGTGCGCTGGGTCAGCGGCGGCACGGGCGACTTTGAAGTCGAGACCATCACCCGCACAGAACGCGGCACCAGCGTGATCTTGCATCTGCGCGAAGAAGCACTTGACTACGCCAATGCCTGGAAACTCAAAGAAATCGTCGGCAAATACTCCGACCACATCAGCCTGCCCATCTTGATGGAAAAGGAAGCGTGGCAAGACGGCGAACTGATCGACCCGAATGATGAAAAGGCGGGCCGCCAACCTGGCGGCATGGTCAAGACCGGCGAGTGGGACACCGTCAACAAAGCCAGCGCCCTGTGGACCCGCCCCAAGAAAGACATCACCGACGAGCAATACGCCGACTTCTACAAGCAGATCAGCCGCGACTTTGAGGCCCCGCTGACTTGGACGCACAACCGCGTGGAAGGCAGCACCGAATACACCCAGCTGCTCTACATCCCCAGCAAAGCCCCGCAAGACCTGTGGAACCGCGACAAGAAAGCTGGCATCAAGCTCTACGTCAAGCGCGTCTTCATCATGGACGATGCCGAAGCACTGATGCCCAGCTACCTGCGTTTTGTAAAGGGCGTGGTGGACTCGGCCGACCTGCCCCTGAACGTGAGCCGCGAACTGCTGCAAGAAAGCCGCGACGTCAAAGCCATCCGCGAAGGCTGTACCAAGCGTGTGTTGTCCATGCTGGAAGACTTGGCGAAACACGACAAGGCACCTGAAGCCAGCGAAGAAGTCACCGACGTGTTGAGCGACGAGGATAAAGCCAAGCTCGGCCAGTATTCCAAGTTCTACGCCGAGTTTGGCGCTGTGCTGAAAGAGGGCCTGGGCGAAGACTTTGGCAACCTAGCCCGCCTGTCCAAGTTGCTGCGTTTTGCGTCATCGACCCACGACACCGTGAGCGTCAGCTTTGCCGACTACAAAGCCCGCATGAAAGAAGGTCAGGACGCTATTTACTACATCACCGCCGACACCCTGGCCGCCGCCAAGAACAGCCCACAGCTCGAAGTCTTCAAGAAAAAGGGCATCGAAGTGCTGCTGATGACCGACCGCGTGGACGAGTGGGCGCTCAACTTTGTGCACGAGTTTGACGGCACGCCGCTGCAAAGCGTAGCCAAAGGCGCGTTTGACCTGGGCAAGCTGCAAGACGAAGAAGAAAAGAAAGCCGCCGAAGACGCGGCCGAAACCTTCAAGCCCATGCTGGCCAAACTGAAAGAAGCGCTGAAAGACAAAGCCGAAGACGTGCGGGTGACCAGCCGCCTGGTCGACAGCCCCGCCTGCCTGGTGGTGACCGACGACGGCATGAGCATGCAACTGGCTCGCATGCTCAAGCAAGCTGGGCAAAGCGCCCCTGAAGTCAAGCCCGTGCTGGAGGTCAACCCCGAGCACCCGCTGGTGAAAAAGCTCGACGGCTCGGTGCACTTCCACGACCTGGCCCACATCCTGTTTGACCAAGCCCTGCTGGCCGAAGGCGGCATGCCCGCAGACCCGGCGGCTTATGTGACGCGGGTGAATGCGCTGCTGAGCTGATTTTCAGCCATCCGCACTCAAGGGCCAGCCAAGCTGGCCCTTTTTTTGTTGCACCACACCAGTAACCCACAAGACAAGCCCACCCGCAGTCATCGGCTAAATTGACTTGATGAAATCCCTCCCCGCCGACCCGTCTCTCATCGATTCCCGCCAAGCCGCCTGGCGTTTGCTGGCCACGCTGGGGTTGGTGGTGCTGGGCAACAGCAGCATGTACATCGTCTCGGTGGTGCTGCCTGCGGTGCAGACCGAGTTTGGCGTGGGCCGGGCCGACGCCTCGCTGCCTTACACCTTGATGATGATTTGCTTGGGGCTGGGCGGCCTGATCACCGGCCGATTGGCCGACCGGCATGGCTTGACCCCGGTGCTGTGGGTCGGGGCATTGGCGGTGTGTGGTGGCTTTATCTGGGCCGGCATGTCAGGCAGCATCTGGGCCTTTGGTCTGGCGCATGGGCTGATGGGACTGATTGGCAGTTCATCGACCTTCGCCCCCCTTATGGCCGACACCGCTTTATGGTGGAACCGCCGACGCGGCATCGCGGTGGCCATTTGCGCCAGCGGCAATTACATCGCGGGCACCATCTGGCCGCCCATTGTTCAGCACGGCGTGGAGACTGTGGGCTGGCGGCAGACCTACATCATGCTGGGTATTTTTTGCGGCGTGGGCATGTTTTTGCTGGCCATGTTGATGCGCCAGCGCCCGCCGCTGGTGAACCTGACACCGGCCAACGCCAGCACCGTGCCCGTGGACCGCAGCCGCCCCTTTGGCCTGAAACCTGCGCTTGCGCAGGGCCTGCTGTTTGTCGCCGGTGTGGCCTGCTGTGTGGCCATGTCCATGCCACAGGTGCACATCGTGGCTTATTGCTCTGACCTGGGTTTTGGCGCGGCACGCGGGGCTGAAATGCTCTCGCTCATGCTGGCCAGCGGCATCGTCAGCCGGTTGGTGTTTGGCATGATCAGCGACCGCATTGGCGGCATCCGCACTTTGCTGCTGGGCTCTTTTTTGCAAGGCGTGGCGCTGCTGATGTTTTTGCCTTTTGACGGCTTGGTGCCGCTGTACCTCGTCTCGGCCATGTTCGGGCTGTTTCAAGGCGGCATCGTGCCTGCCTACGCCATCATCGTGCGCGAGCACTTCGACCCCAAAGAAGCGGGGGCCCGCGTGGGTTCGGTGATCATGGCCACCTTGTTGGGCATGGCGCTGGGCGGCTGGATGTCGGGCTGGGTGTTTGACATGACGGGCAGTTACCACGCCGCCTTTTTGAATGGCATCGCCTGGAACTTCCTCAACCTGTGCATTGCCAGTTGGTTGTTCTGGCGGGTGCGTCGGGCTGAACGCGGCGCACCGACTCGCGTTTGAATCGTTCGCGCTTCGCCGACACAGGCTGGGCAACCCAGCCACAAACTGAGCAGGCTCAATGCCAGCGGATTGACCGACGCCACACGCTCAACAGCAGCAAGGCCAAAGCCAGGCCTGCAGCCCAGGGCAGCAGGCCCATGGTGCTCGCCCAAATGGCTTCAGGCTTTGAAGCGCCTTGCGCCACAGCCCGACTTTGCAACCGTTCCATGAGCCACAGCCAAACCATGGCCGCACCCACGATGCCGACGGTGCGGGTCACCAGGGTCAGGCTGCCCGACAGGCCCCGCGCTGAGTCGGGCAAAGTGGCCACGACCTGGTCGGCGTAGACCACCTGAAACACCCCCAGGCCCAAACCCTGCAGCAGCAAGGCCAAGGCCATGAAGGGCCAGGCTTGCGCCATTGGCACCGCACCGATCGAGGCCAAACCCAAGGCCATGATCCCTTGCGCTGCGAGGCCCGCAGACTGCAAATCCATGCGGCGCAGCAGCATTGGGGCCACGCCCGAACCGGCCAGCACCCCCAGCGCCCAGAGGGACAGCATGGCACCACTGGCCGTGCCACCCCAGCCAGCCGCTGGCAAGGCGTAGGGCAAGCAAAGGGCAATCGTGAAACCGCAAAACTGAACCCCCACACTGAGCAGGTTGATCCAGGCGAAATCGGCATCGCGCCGCAATAGGCCCCACAGCCCCCGCACGCTGCCCGCCTGGCTGGCAGCGCTGGGCGTGCTCAGTGTCTGCGCCCGCAGGCGACGCACCAACCAAGGCGTGCACAACCAGGCCAACAGCACAATCGGCGCCCGAAAACCGTACACCCCGGCCCAACCCCAGTGCAGCATGCTCAGGCCGCCGAGCAAAGGGGCCAGCACACCCGCCGCCGCAAACATGGCGCCATACACCGACAGCGCCTGCGTGCGTTGCCCGGCGGCCAGCAAGCCCATGGCCAAGGCCGGAGCGCAGGACAAGGTCAGCGCCACCCCGATGCCCTGCAAAACCCGCCCGGCCAGCAACCAACCATAAGACGGTGCCGCCGCACAGGCCACCAAGGCCAGCGCCGACAGCACCAAGCCCCAGCGGAACACGCGCAAGTGGCCCAGGCGGTCCCCCAGCACCCCGCAAAACAACATCAGGCTGCCGTAGGTGATGACATAGCACAGCGCCACCCAGCGGATGTCGGGGGTGGCCAAGGCGAAGGCTTCGGTCATGGCGGGAAAGGCCATGTTGACCGCGAAGTCGAGCGGAGCGATCGCGGCGCCGCAGCCAACGATGGCAAAACCCAGGTATGGCGTAGGGGGACGGGGCGTTGTCAATTTGCTCACACCACCAGCGGCGCTTCCTGCATCTGCTCGATTTGCTCTTGCAGCATCAGCACTTGGCCGCGCCAGTAATCGGGTGTGCCAAACCACGGAAAGTTGACCGGAAAAATCGGGTCTTCCCAGCGCCGCGCCAGCCAGGCGCTGTAATGGATCAACCGCAGCGTGCGCAGCGGCTCAATCAGGTTCAGCTCGGCCCGGTCGAAGTCGCGTATCTGTTCATAACCATCGAGCAAGGCCGAGAGTTGTTGCGTGCGCTGAGCACGGTCTCCCGACAGCAGCATCCAAAGGTCTTGCACGGCGGAGCCCATGCGGGCATCGTCTAAGTCCACAAAGTGTGGGCCACCACCGGGCAGATCGGCAGGTGTCCACAAAATATTGCCCGGATGGCAGTCGCCGTGCAGGCGAATCAGGCGGCGGTCCGCTGAGCCTTCCGCCATTTTTTCTTGCACCAACGCCAGCGCCGCAGCGAAGGCCTCCCGCCATTCGCGCTCGACCTCCAGCGGAACCATCTGGTGCGATTGCAGCCACTCGGCGGGCTCGAGCGCAAAGGTCTGCACATCGAGCGTAGGGCGGTGCGCAAAGGGCTGGGCCGCGCCCACGGTGTGGATGCGGGCCAGAAAACGGCCAATCCACTCGAGCACCTCAAAATCATCCAGCTCGGGCGTGCGGCCGCCGCGCAAGGGGCTGACCGAAAAATCAAACCCGGCACTTTGGTGCAGCGTCTGGCCGTTCAGCACCAATGGTGGCACCACCGGCACTTCAGCCGCCAGCAGCTCAGCCGCAAAGTCGTGTTCTTCTTGAATCTGTTCTCGGCTCCAGCGCCCAGGCCGGTAAAACTTGAGCACCACCGCCGCGCTGCCTTGCACCGGCTCGTCCAGGTGCGCACGGTACACGCGGTTTTCGTACGAGCTGAGCGCCAGCAAACGGCCGTCGGGCCACAGGCCCAAGTCTTGTAATGCGTCCATCACCCGGTCCGGGGTGAGTTCAGCGTAAGGGTGCAAGGCGTTCGGTTCGGTCATGCGCCGATTGTGGGGCACGGCCAGTGGCAGCTCAGCTTGGCCCGGCATGTCTGCCGGGCGACTTCAACCCCCGGTGAAACGGGCTGCGCGTTTTTCCACAAACGAACGCACACCCTCGGCCGCATCGTCGCTGTTGGACAGCGTTCTTTGCACCGGAATGAAGTCGTGCATGGCCACCAGCGGGCCGTGCTCCAGCGCCTTGAGCACGTTTTGCCGCGTGGCCACCACCGCCAGCGGCGCTTGCGCGGCGATCTGCCCAGCAATGCGCATGGCCTCGGGCAGCAGGCCCGCCGCAGGCACCACCTTTTGCACAAAGTTCAGGCGCAGCGCTTCGGCGCTGTCGAACACATCGGCCGTGAGCAAATGCAACAGCGCATTGCCCATGCCCGCACGCTCGGCCATGCGCAAGGTCGCACCGCCCGTGGCCATGATGCCGCGCTGCACCTCCAGCTGCGAGAACCGGCAGTCGTCGGCCGCCACCACGATGTCGGCCGCCAGCATCAGCTCGATGCCCAGCGTGTAGGTGATGCCCTGTACCGCCACCACCATGGGTTTGACGCGTCGCCGATACCCCTCCATGCCCAGGTTCAGGGGATCCACCAGGCCCAGCGGCACCGACTTTTCGCCGCGCTTCATCAGCGGTGCGATGGTGGGCAAGTCCAGCCCGGCGGTGAAGTGGTCACCCGCCGCACACAACACGCCCACGCGCAGGGCAGGGTCGTCGTCGAGCCGGGTGTACGCCTCACCCAACTCGCGGAACATCTTGGGCGTGAAGCCGTTGCGCTTGGCGGGGCGGTTGATGCAAATTTGAAGGACTGCACCGTGCACGGTGCAGTCGATCTGGCCTTCGGGGTGGGCGGTGGTGTTCATGGCTGCATGCTAGAGCGCGGCGCCCGGTAGGGCTTTCACACGGGTGACAGGCCGACACGATCACACCCTTTGCGCAAAGCGAGCGTCATGGATTGCGTCATGACGAGCCAAGCGTGGACATCCATGGCTGTGCATGCGACGCCAACGAACTGCCGCGTCGCTGCCGGCGGGGCTGTTCAGTAGGTGTAAACGCCCTGCCCGGTCTTGCGGCCCAAACGACCCGCAGCCACCATTTCTTTCAGCAGCGGGCTGGGGCGGTATTTGCTGTCGCCGAATTCCTTGAGGTAGACCTCCATCACCGCCAAGCACACATCCAGGCCGATCATGTCGGCCAGCGCCAGCGGGCCAATCGGCTGGTTGCAGCCGAGCTTCATGCCCGCGTCGATGGCTTCGGCTTCTGCCAGGCCCTCGCCCAGCACAAAGAAGGCCTCGTTGATCATGGGCACCAAAATACGGTTGACCACAAAGCCAGGGGCGTTCTTCACCGTGATGGGCGTCTTGCCCAAGGCCAGCGCCATGTCGTGCACGGCGTCGTGGGTGGCGTCGCTGGTCTGCAGACCACGGATGATTTCGACCAGCGCCATCATGGGCACGGGGTTGAAAAAATGCATGCCGATGAAGCGGTCCGCACGCTGCGTGGCGGCGGCCAACTGGGTGATCGAGATCGACGAGGTGTTGGACGCGATGATCACGCTGGGGGCCAACAGGCCGTCGAGCTGCTTCAAGATCTTGACCTTGAGCTCGTGGTTCTCGGTGGCCGCTTCGATGACCAGTTGGGCACTTTTCAGGTCATCGTAATTGCTGGAGCCCTGAATGCGGGCCAGCGCAGCGGCCTTGTCGGCTTCGCTGATTTTTTCTTTGCTGACCAATCGGTCCAGGCTCTTGGCCACGCTGGCCAGGCCCTTGGCCACGGCCGCGTCCGAGATATCGACCATCACCACCTGAATGCCCGTCACCGCACAGGCCTGTGCGATGCCATGGCCCATGGTGCCTGCGCCAATGATGCCTACGGTCTGGATGCTCATGTTCTTCAATCCTTCGAAATGGGTGGGGAAACTCAAAGCGAGGATCTTAACGGGCCCAGCCCTGACCACAGACTCAGAACCTGCGCTGCGCCTCCAGCCCCAGCAAGAGTTTGCGGCCCGGGCCGGGTTCAAAGAAGCGGAAATTGCCATCGTTGACGATGACCGAGCCCACATGGCGGCGGTCGGTCAGGTTGTCCACCCGAATGAACTCGCGCAGCGTCCAATCCCCCCGATCTTGCTTGAAGTGCACGCCCAAGTTGAACAAGGTGTGACCTGCCGCCGAATCGCTGTTTAGGTCATTGACCATCACCCGGCCCGCATGGCGTGTCTCAAAAACCACGCGGCTGCCCAGCCAGCCCGTGTCCCAAGCGGCTTGCACAAACACTTGCTGAATGGGCAAGCCGGGGAGGCGGTTGCCTGCGGACACCGGCACCCTTGGAAAAGCGACTGGACAACCTACGCGAGCGCAGGTCAGAAATGCATCGCGGTATTCGGCCTGCATCCAAGTCAGCGCAGAAACCAAACTCACAGGGCCATGGCGCCAGTCACCCGACAGCTCCAAGCCTTGGCGCTGAGTGCGTCCGGCATTTTGGAAGGTGGCACGGCCACCCGAGTTGTTTTGCACCACGATCTCATCGTCTGTACGGATGTCAAAGACTGTGGCGGTCCAGCCCAAGCGCTCGGCACGACCCCGCAAGCCAAATTCGGCGCTGGTGCTGCGGGCGGCATTGAGCTGGGTGTTGAAGCCGGAGACCTTGTCGGTGCGGTAAGCCACCTCGTTGAGGGTCGGGATTTCGTAGCCTTTGCCCACACTGGCAAAGGCCTGCAAAGCTGGGCTCCACTGCCAGCGCACGCCCACCACCGGCAAGGTGGCCTGGAAGGTCTTGCGATCACTGTCGTCACCGTTGCCGAGGAATCGGTCCGAGGACTCGTATTCAGTTTGCGTCTGGCGCACCCCGACCATGAGCGTCAGGTCTTGCGTACGCCATTCGGCTTGCACATACGGGTCCATCGTTTGGGCGCGGTTGACCTCGTCGCGACGCAGCTTGCCCTGCACGCCAATAGCTGTCGGATTGGCAGAAGTACCCGTGAAATTTTCAAAACCTTTGCGCACATCGCTTTGGTGGTCAGATGCCAAACCGGCACTGAGCGACAAGCGCCCGCCTTGCCAGTCACGCGCATTTCGCCAGCGGGCATTCCAGCCCCAGTAATCACGGTCCAGATCGATCACACCACCGGAGCTGCCCACGTTGTTTGCACCGGCTTGAGAAGTGAGTGGGATTGACTGGTACTGCATCAATTGCCGCTGCCCGCCGTAACCCATCAATTCCAACTTGTGCCCGCCCCCCAGGGCCTGCTCAAAAGCCAAGCCCAATTGGGTTTGGGCCACCGATTTACGGGTGTTGAAGTTGATGGCGCCGGGGTCTGTTTTGAACACGCCGCTGTCCAGATCCTTGCGCTCCAAACCCTGTGGGTCCAACGCAAAACTGCTGTGCTGGTTGAACACCAACACCGTGCGCCCACCCTCGTGCGGGCGCGAGAGCTTCAGGTTGGCATTGGTCCGGTCGGCCGCCGACTGCGGCCGCGTGCCGTCGGTTTCAAACCGGCTCACATCCAGCGCATAAGACCAACCTGGCTCTTTGGGGGCGCCTGTTTTGCCCGTCGCCTGCGTTGACAGCCGCCACAAACCATCGGACCCCGCGACCATCCCGGTACGCCATTGGGCCGGGTGCTGCCCCTCTTCGGTGTACAGCAGCAACGCGCCCCCCGACGAAGAACCATACAGCGCCGCCATCGGGCCGCGCACCACTTCAATGCGGTCGGCACCGCCCAAAGGGAAATTGGCCACCTGCCCCGAGCCATCGGGGGCGCTGGCCGGGATGCCGTCGACAAACAAACGCACACCGCGCACGCCAAAGGTGGCACGCGCCCCATAACCTCGCACCGAAATTTGCAAGTCCTGGGCGTAGTTTTGCCGGTTGCGAATCACCAAGCCAGGCACACGACCCAAGCTTTCGGACAGGTTGACTTGGGCCTGGCCCTCGCGCAGTTCCTCGCCGTCAACCACATCGACCGACGCCGCACCGCGCCAGACGCCACCCCCTGTGCGTTCAGCAGAGACGACCACCGGCGACAAGGCCCCGGCATCGGCATCGGCCACGGCCGCTGGCTGAGGCACCGCCTGCGCCTGCGCTTGCGCTTGCGCGCCAGCGGCAGACAACAGGACAATGGCCCAGGCCACAGGCGCAAGCCGTACGGGACGGGTGCGGTTCTGGCTGGATGGGGGAGAAAGGGTCATGGGAGCAGCGTTCATGATCGTGGGCGGTTGTATCGGGCATGGAACAAGGGCGGATGGCTCAAGGGCTTGGGCCCGCTCACACCCTTTTTTGATTTTTTTCCTGCGAAACTTGGAGCTGTATCGACGCCAAAAAGACAGCGTTTTCCACTAAGCTGGCTTGAGAATTTGCGCTTGGATGCCATTAGCGAGGTGGGCCCACTTCAATGGGGATGGATGCGTACCAAGCGGCCAGATTTTCTATTTCCTTGTCGGTCAAGGGCTTGGCCATCACCGCCATGACCTCATTGGCCCGTTTGCCGCTGCGGTATTGCTTGAGTTGCTCTTCAATGTAAATGGCCGGTTGACCGGCCAGGTGGGGCGCATTGGGCATGGTGGACAAACCCAAAGCACCATGGCAGGTCACGCACATGCCGGCCTTGATCTGACCGGCTTTGGCGTCTGCCGCTTGGGCCTGACAAGCCAGCCCCGCGCTCATGGCCAAAACCAAACTGATGGCTTGAAAACTTTTTGCGCTTGCTGAAAACATGTTCAACCTTTTCATCCTTGAAAAAAAGGCATCCGCAAAGCGCGGGTGCCTTCATCGATCAAGGCATCAGTTGCCGTAAGTCACGCGGTAAATCGCACCCACAAAGTCGTCCGAGATCAGCATGGAGCCGTCTTTCATGACCGCCACATCCACCGGGCGACCGATGTAAGTACCGGTTTCAGGGCTCAACCAGCCTTCGGCAAACACCTCGGACTTGTCGGCCGTGCCATCGGCTTTGAGCGAAACGAAGTTGATGAGCGCGCCGCTGGCAGGGCTGCGGTTCCACGAACCATGTGAGGCCACAAAGATGCCACCACGGTATTTGGCGGGGAACTTGTTGCCGGTGTAGAAAGTCATGCCCAACTGTGCCTGGTGGGCCGGAAACTCCACCTGAGGGAACACCGCGTTGGCGGGCTCTTTCATGTCCTTCAAATCTGGCGCGGCCGATGTGCCAGCCACTTTGAATTTGCCGTTCCAGTAGGGGTAGCCAAAGTGCTCGCCCTTTTTGGTAGAGCGGTTCAACTCACCCGGCGGCACTTCATTGCCCAAACCGTCGGTTTGGTTGTCGGTCCACCACAGGCTGCCGTCTTTGGGGTTGAAGTCTTGGCCCACCGAGTTGCGCATGCCGATGCTGTAGACCTCGCGGCCACTGCCGTCAAAGGGGTCCATGCGCACGATGCCACCAATGCCCAGGCGGTTGAATTCATCGACCTTGTCACGCGGCTGCACGTTGAAAGGTTGGCCCAGCGTGACGTAAAGCTTGCCGTCAGGACCTACGCGGCAAGTGCGCGCACCGTGGTTGTACGACTCGTGCTCGGTCGGGATCAGTTTGCCTTGGGGCACCACCTCGATCACCGCGACATCTGGGCCTTCATAGAAGAATTCAGCGGCTGGGAAGTTCAGCACGCGGTTGTGCTCGGCCACGACCAGGAAACCATCCTTGGTCCAGCACACGCCATTGGGCACCTTGAAGTTGAGCGAGGGCGCAAACGACTTCACCTCGTCGGCAATGCCGTCGCTGTTGCGGTCGGTCACCGCCCAGACGGTGGTTTTGCGTGTGCCCACGAACAGCATGTTGGTGGAGGGGGCAATCGCCATGTGGCGCGCATCGGGCACCACGGCAAACAACTCGATCTTGAAGCCATCGGGCATCTTGATTTTTTTCAGGTTGTTGCGAATGGCGTCGGCATTGCGGCCGGTTTGCGGCACCACGGGGATGTTCAGATCGGTCGTGGCGACCTTCATCTGCTTCATCGTGTTGAGGTTGTCTTTGCCAGGCTGGGCATGCACCCCAGTGGCCAGCGCGGCTGCAAGCAAAGCAGCACTGAGTCGGTTCAATTTCATCGTCATCTCCCGTTGTTGATCTGTTAAGTTGATGGCTTGTCGTCGTTTGATAAAACTATTACAAAAGAATTATCAAATGCTAATTTATGTCATCAAAAACTCAAAAATACTGGTGATAACCCGCATTTCTCACGGAAAAACAAAACTCAAACCTGAAAAAAATTCCCCCATTTTTTGAAAAAAATTAAATTCCCATTTTTCAGAAGCTCTTTTCGGAAACAGCGATCCCTTGTCGCTCATGCAACACGGTCCACATTTTTCCAGTGTTTTTGTCATCTCTGCCGGCCAAGCGTCAACTGCGAAAACGCTTGCGCGTCAAGGCCAACGCAATCCAAAACGACACCCCCGCAAATCCCGCCAGCACCAACACCAGGCGCACGGGCTCGTCGGGCCAGCGGTCCAAGAACATCGGGCGCACCAAATCCACCGCCACCGACAGCGGCAGCCAGTCGGCGATCACGCGCACAAAGGCGGGCAGTTGCTCACGCGGGAAAAAGATGCCCGAGAGGAACATCATGGGCGTGAGGAACAGGGTGAAGTAGTAGGTAAAAAAGTCGTATCCCTTGGCCAACGCGTTGAAGATGAGCGCCATGCAGCTGAAGGTGATGCCCACGCCCAGCAGCACAGGCCAAGCGACCAGCAGCTTCCAGCTGTGGCTGATGTCCAGCACCAGCATCACCAACAGAATGGCCGTAACGCTGAACAGCGCCTTGAATGCGGCCCAGAGCATTTCAGCCAACACCACGTCGTCCAACCGCACCGGGGCGTTCATGATGCCGTCCCAGGTTTTTTGTACGTGCATGCGCGAGAACGCCGAATACAAGGCCTCAAACGTGGCGGCGTTCATGGCGCTCATGCAGATGCTGCCGCTGGCCAGAAACAGGATGTAGGGCACTTTTTCGCCGCCCATCTCGACCTGCCCGATGAGCGCGCCCATGCCGTAACCAAAAGCCACCAGCCACATGAGGGGTTCGGCGATGTTGCCCACCAGACTGGGGATGGCGAGCTTTTTCCAGACCAGCCAGTTGCGCTGGAACACAGGCCACCAGCGCATGGACAGGCGGGGCGCGGCCCAGATGTTGTTTTGGATTTGACTCATGGTTTAGCCTTCTTCCCGAATCTGGCGTCCGGTCAACTTCAAAAACAGGTCTTCCAAATTAGAAGGGCGGTGCAAGGTGCGCATGGCGGGCCACGCCTCCAGCGCGTGCATGAGTGCGCGGCTGTCCTGGGTGTAGAAGAAAACGGTCTCACCACTCACCTCGACCCGACCCGCCAGGGCTTTCAAGCCCGCTTCTTGCCCCAGCGCCACCGCGCCTTGCCCAAACACTTCCACCACCTCGGGCTCCAGGTGCTCGGCGATCAGGTCACGCGGCTTGCCCTCGGCGATCTTTCGGCCTTGGTCCAGCACCAAAAGGCGCGAGCACAGGCGCTCAGCCTCGTCCATGAAGTGGGTGGTGAGCAAAATAGATTTACCTTCTTGCAGCAGCAGCTGCAGCCGCTCCCACATCAGGTGGCGCGCCTGCGGGTCCAGACCCGTGGTGGGCTCGTCCAGCATCAGCAGTTGCGGCTGGTTGATGAGCGCGCGCGACAGGCTCAATCGCCGTTTCATGCCGCCCGACAACTCGCCCGGTTTGGCTTTGGCCTTGTGGCTGAGCGCACCAAACTCCAGCAGTTGCGGAATGCGTTCGCGGATCACGGCGTCGGGTATGCCGAAGTACCGACCAAACACCAGCAGGTTTTCTTCTGACGTGAAGTCCGGATCCAGCGTGTCGGATTGCGCCACAACGCCCAGGCGGGCTTTGATGGCAAGGGCATCACCCGGCATTTGCAGACCATCGAAGTAGCGGATCTCACCGCCGCTCGGCTCAGACAAACCCAAGCACATGCGCAGCGTGGTGGTTTTGCCCGCGCCGTTGGGGCCGATCACGCCCAGGCATTCGCCGGGCTGGATGTGGAAAGACAGGTCATTGACCACGGTGGCTTCGCCGTAGCGCTTGACCAAGTGTTCGACCGAAAGCAAGGGGTTGTTCATGGCGGGATTGTGCCCGTGGCGGCATGCCTGAGCAGGTTTGCGGGTGACCGATAAAATCATGAGCTTCTTTTTGTACCGCGCCTGCGACCCCTTCATGTCAAGCACCCCTTCTTTTTCGGACCGCCTGGCCGTCCTGCCGCAGTACCTGATCCCCAAACAAGCCCTGACCGCCTTTGCAGGCTGGGTCGCGGGCAGCCAATGGGGCGGCGTGACCACCGGCATCGTCAACTGGTTTGTGCAGCGCTACAACGTGAACATGATGGAGGCTGCCAATCCGGACACGGCCAGCTACAAGAGCTTCAACGCATTTTTCACCCGCCCACTGCGGGGCGATGCCCGGCCTTTGGCGTCGGCGGCATTTGTTTCCCCAGTCGACGGGGCCATCAGCCAGTGCGGCCCAGTGGTGGGTGACCAGGTGTTTCAGGCCAAGGGCCACGGCTACAGCACCCGCGCCCTGGTGGGCGGCGATGCGGCGCTGGCGGCGCAATTTGAGAACGGCGAATTTGCCACCCTTTACCTCAGCCCGCGCGACTACCACCGCATCCACATGCCTTGCGCAGGGCGTCTGACGCGCATGGTTTACGTGCCGGGCGATTTGTTCTCGGTCAACCCCACCACCGCACGCGGCGTGCCCGGGCTGTTTGCCCGAAACGAGCGGGTGGTGTGCGTGTTTGAGGGCGAGCACGGCCCCTTTGTGGTGGTGCTGGTGGGGGCGACCATCGTGGGCAGCATGGCCACTGTGTGGCACGGCGTGGTCAACCCGCCGCGCCCAGGCACCGTGCGCGAATGGACCTACGAGATGGGCAGCATCACCCTGGCGCAAGGCGAAGAGATGGGTCGCTTTTTGCTTGGCTCCACGGTGGTGATGCTGTTCCCGCAGGGCGTGATTCAGTTCAACCCCGACTGGACACCGACCCGCCCCATCGTGATGGGCGAGGCCATGGGCGCACTCAACTCAAGCGCTCACGCCTGAAACCGGCGTCTGTTCAGGCCTAGGCTTCTTTTTGCTGGCGCGCCAGCACGTAGCGGCGCATGGCCACCGCAGGGGCGTCGGCTGCCACCGAAAACTCGTACAAGTCTTCAGCGGGTGTGCTGGCCAAGGCAAGCTCTTGCAGCGCCAGGCCGTCCACATCTTCCTGAAAAGCCACAAACAGCTGATCGTGCATGAAGCGGGTGGTGCCTGGATCGTTCAGCGCAAAGTCTCGCCCGTGCACGATGAAATAGTGCGTGCTGGTGGCGGTCGCCGGCGTGGGCATGTGCGCGGTGCGGATGCGAAACTGCGGCCGCTGCGCCTCGGGCAGATGGCAGTCGTAAAACAGCACCGACACCTCGTGCAGGCCCAGACTGCGAAACTCGGAGCGCACGATGCGGGCCGCCTGGCCCTGACCCGTCAGGCCGGTGGGCACACCCCACACAGGCGGCAGCGTGGTCGGCACCACGTTGCGCAGCAAGGCAAATTGGCCATCTCCAATTTCGGTCTCAAAAGCGGCTTTGGCGTAATCGGGCGTGCCAAAACTTTTGGCGTGCAAAAAGCTCAGATGCGTCAAATCCAGCAGGTTTTCATGCAAGCGCACGTAGTTGGCTTGCAGACTCAAATAGCCCTGCGAGCGCTCCCACTGGGCGTCTGACATCCAGTCTTGCGGCGGCAGTTTGGACAAGTCAGCCTGCTCAGCCTCACCCATCCAGATCCAGACCACCGCGCCGCGCTGAATGGTGCGGTAGGCCCGGATGCCCATGTGGGTGGGGCAGCTTGACTGGGAAGGCACCTCGATGCAATCGCCCTCGGTATTGAAGCGCAGACCGTGGTAGCCGCAGACGATGGTGTCTTGATCCAGCGTGCCCGCCGACAGCGGCATGGAGCGGTGCGGGCAGCGGTCTTCCAGCGCCACCACGCGGCAGTCGCTGGCGCGGTAAAACACCAAACGGCGGCCCAGCAGCGTGCGGGCCAGCAGTTGGTCTTTGATTTCCTCACCAAAGGCGGCCACGTACCAGTCGTTCATGACAAAAGGGGTGTGGCGATCAGCCAGGCGCTGTGAGGCGTTTTGTGCGGCGGTGATGACGCTGATGGGGGGGCGTGTCATGGGGTCAGTCTCCTGGGGGCGGCCTGGCTCGTACGCTGCGAACGGCCTGCACGCCGAAGTTTAGGGCACGGAATTTGGCTTGGGCTGTCCCGTGAGCGCCTTCAACCGTGGCAACATCTGGGCATGTTGCCTTCATTTGCTCACCCTTCGCACACCCCGATCAGCCCTGCACATCCAGCCCAAGCCATGGTCCTTGCTGCCGGACGCGGAGAGCGCATGCGGCCTTTGACCGACAGCACCCCCAAACCCTTGCTGCGCGTGCGCGGCCAGCCGCTCATGCAGTGGCCCATGCAGGCCCTGGCCCGTGGCGGCTTTGTGCGTCAGCTGGTCAACACCGCCTGGCTGGGCGAGCAAATCCCGGCACATTTCGGTGAACGGGTTCACTGGGCCGGCTTGCCCGAGGTGCACATCCGTTATTCGCATGAAGGCCAGGACTTTGGCCGTGCACTGGAGACCGCCGGTGGCATCGTGCGGGCCATGCCTGGCTTGGACACGGTGTTCTGGGTGGTGGCCGGCGACGTGTTTGCGCCCGATTTCGTGTTCAGCGACCCGGCCCTGCAACGCTTTGCCACCAGTGCTGCCCTAGCGCACTTGTGGCTGGTGCCCAACCCCATGCACAACCCGGGCGGCGACTTCGGCCTGTCGGCTTCAGGCCAAGTGCTCAACCTGCCCCCGGGCGCAGCGGGACGTGACCACACCTTCAGCACCATCGCGCTGTACAAACAAGCCTTTTTCGCGGACTGCGGGGTGCCCACAGGCAACCCCGAGGGCGTGGCGCTGGCGCTCGCCCCCTTGTTGCGGGCGGCCATGGACCAGGGGCAAGTGACGGGCGAGGTTTACGCAGGCGACTGGACCGATGTGGGCACCCCGCAACGGCTGTTTTTTTTAAATCGATACAATAGACTACCAATTAAAAAATTAATTGGTATTCATTAATTTAAAACCTCTTAAAAATGACAACCCAACTTAAACTGGCCTCGATGGCCATTTCCATCGCACTTTTGGCGGCCTGTGCTACCCGTCCTGAAAGCATTTCCGCATCTTTTGTGTCGCACGAAAAGTACTCTGGCCGTGACTGCACCCAGTTGAACATGGACATGTCCAATGCCCGGGCTGAATTACAAAAGTTCTCTTCCATGCAAGACACCAAAGCCAACATTGATGCGGCGACCGTGTTTTTTGTTTTAGTGCCTGCTAGCAAGCTCTCCGGCGACCATGCTGGTGATGTGGCCAAGTGGAAGGGCGAAGTGGAGGCCGTGGACACCGCCATGACCAAGGCGGGCTGCAAAAAGTCAACTCCGGTCTGAGCGATTCTTATCCTTGTCAACGGATTGACCCAGCCCTGGATCGGTCGTGCTGGCGACGGAGTCAAAACTTCAGGGTTAGCCGCCTGCATGCGCACAGGCTCTCCTACAATGTGAAGATGAATTCTCACACCATCTGCACACAGCGCCGCGCCCGTCTCGCCGCCCAACTGGGCGCTGGCGGCATCGCCATCATCCCCACCGCGCCCGAGCGCCAGCGCAACCGCGACAGCGATTACCTGTACCGGCATGACAGCTACTTTTATTACCTGACGGGTTTCACCGAGCCGCATGCCACGCTGGTCATCACGGCCGAAGGCGACTGCACCTTGTTTTGCCAGGCCAAAGACCTTGAGCGCGAGATCTGGGACGGCATTCGCCTGGGGCCAGAAGCCGCGCCGGCCGTTTTGGGCGTGAACCGGGCTTTGCCCATCGGCGAGTTGGCCGCGCAAATGCCCAAGTTGCTGGAAAATAGCAGCACCGTCTGGTACCCCTTTGCCATCCACACCGGGCTGGAAAGTCTGGTGAGTGGCTGGCTGCAATCGGTGCGTGCGCGGGTGCGCTATGGCGCTTTGTGCCCTGAGCAGCAGCGCGACCTGTGCAGCCTGCTCGACGAGATGCGCCTGGTCAAAGACCCGCACGAGCAAGACACCATGCGCCGCGCCAGCACCATCAGCGCACGCGCCCACATTCGTGCCATGCAGCGAAGCGCCGCCATGTTGCGCGCCGGGCAAGAAGTGCGCGAATACCACCTGGACGCCGAGCTGCTGCACGAGTTCCGCCAAAGCGGCTCGCAATACCCGGCTTACGGCTCCATCGTGGCAGGCGGTGCCAATGCCTGCGTGCTGCACTACCGCGCCGACACCGCTTTGATCAAAGACGGCGATCTGGTGCTGATCGACGCGGGTTGTGAGCTGGACGGCTACGCCAGCGACATCACACGCACCTTTCCGGCCAACGGAAAATTCACCGGACCGCAACGCGCCTTGTACGACCTGGTGCTGGCTTCGCAAGATGCGGCCGTGGTCGCCACCCGTGCCGGCGCCCGCTTTGTGGACCCGCACGAGGCCACCGTGGCCGTGTTGGCGCAAGGCCTGCTCGATGTGGGCTTGCTCGACAAGAACAAGGTGGGCAACGCGCAAGACGTGATCGCCAACCGCAGCTATTTTCAGTTTTACATGCACCGCACCGGCCACTGGCTGGGCATGGACGTGCACGACTGCGGCAGCTATGTCGAGCCCTCGCAGGTGGGTCAGATCAGCGAGCGGAAAGACCCGTTGAGTGGAGAATTGATCAAGGACCGCCCCAGCCGAATCCTGCAGCCGGGCATGGTCCTGACCATCGAGCCCGGCCTTTATGTGCGCCCAGCACCGGGCGTCCCCGAGCCCTTCCACCACATCGGCATCCGCATCGAAGACGATGCCATCGTGACCGCCACGGGGTGCGAGCTGATCACGCGCGGCGTGCCCGTCAAGGCCGACGAGATCGAAGCCTTGATGCGCGGCTAAAAGGCCCATGCAGCCGACTTTGCGACCCGGTTTGTCGGGCACGCTGCGCGCCATCCAGACCGGCCAAGTGCGCCCCTTGATGGTGGGTAGGCGCAAGCTGGTGTCGGCGATTGGCAAAACCAACGTCTCAGGCCCCATCGAGGTCACGGTACTGGGCTTGGCCGGTGACGCGCAGGCTGATTTGTCGGTGCATGGTGGCCTGAGCAAAGCGGTGTACGCCTTGCCGTCAGAGCACTTGCCGTGGTGGCAAGCACAGCGGATGGCCCAGGGCGCGACGATGTTTGAAGAAACCTTGGCTCCGGGTTATTTGGGCGAAAACCTGAGCTTGCAAGGCCTGCTCGAACAAGACCTGTTCATCGGCGACCGTCTCGATTTTGGTGCTGTCATTTTTCGCATCACCCATCCGCGCGAGCCCTGCGGCAAGTTCAACGCCGTCATGGATTACGCCCTGGCCGCCAAAGACATGGTGCAAAGCGGGCGTTGTGGTTTTTATCTGGCGGTAGAACAACCCGGCTTTCTCCAAGCCGGCGCCACATGCCAAGTGCTGGCGGGCGCTCGCTCGACCCGCGTGACCGAGGCCTTGCGACACAAAGCCTGGAAGCATTAGCGCTGATCCCCGCCATTTGTGCGCGAAAGTCAAAAGCCAACTCACTGGAGAAGGGCATTGGCCAGACTCAAAGGTTTGAATCCCGGGTCTACAATGAAAATATTTCCCGCTGTCGCCTTGCGCGTTGCGTTGACCCTTCCTTTCTAAGCATCTTGCCTGCTGAACCCCAGCAGCCCTGACAGCACATCCCTACAACGGAGCCCCACCCCATGACCAACAAGGTCCAAGCCGAAGAAAAACGTGCCCAACTGCGCAAAGCCGCCCTCGAATACCACCAGTTCCCCACCCCCGGCAAAGTGGCCATCGCCGCCACCAAACAACTGGTCAACCAGCACGATCTGGCCTTGGCCTATTCGCCCGGCGTGGCAGCCCCCTGCGAAGAGATCGTCAAAGACCCCGCCAACGCCTTCAAGTACACCAGCCGGGGCAACCTGGTGGGCGTGGTGACCAACGGCACCGCCGTGCTGGGCTTGGGCGACATCGGCCCGCTGGCCAGCAAGCCGGTCATGGAAGGCAAGGGCGTCTTGTTCAAGAAGTTCTCGGGCATCGATGTGTTCGACATTGAGATCAACGAAAAAGACCCGGACAAGCTGGTCGAGATCATCGCGTCACTGGAGCCGACGTTTGGTGGCATCAACCTCGAAGACATCAAGGCCCCCGACTGCTTCTACATCGAACGCAAACTGCGCGAGCGCATGAAGATCCCGGTCTTTCATGACGACCAACATGGCACCGCCATCGTGGTGGGCGCGGCCATTTTGAACGGCCTCAAAATCGTCGGCAAAGACCCCAAGAAAATCAAGCTGGTCACCTCCGGTGCAGGCGCAGCGGCCTTGGCTTGTCTGGGTTTGTTGGTCAAGCTGGGCATCCCGCGCGAAAACATCTGGGTCACCGATTTGGCGGGCGTGGTCTACGAAGGCCGCACCGAACTGATGGACGAAGACAAGATCCAGTTTGTACAAAAAACCGATCACCGCACGCTGCGCGAAGTGATGATCGGTGCCGACGTGTTCCTGGGTTTGTCGGCCGGTGGTGTGCTCAAGCAGGACATGGTCAAGTCCATGGCCGCCACCCCGCTGATTTTTGCGCTGGCCAACCCCAACCCCGAAATCGACCCTGAAGACGTCAAAGCAGTGCGAGACGACGCCATCATGGCCACCGGCCGGACCGACTACCCCAACCAGGTCAACAACGTCCTGTGCTTCCCCTACATTTTTCGGGGTGCGTTGGACTGCGGCGCCACCACCATCACGCTGGAAATGGAAATTGCGGCCGTGCACGCGATTGCCGAGTTGGCGCAAGCCGAGCAAAGCGAAGTCGTGGCAGCCGCTTATGTGGGCGAGCCCCTGGCGTTTGGCCCAGAGTACCTGATCCCCAAGCCATTTGACCCGCGCTTGATGATGAAAATCGCCCCTGCGGTGGCCCAGGCTGCATTCGATTCTGGCGTGGCCTCTCGCCCCATCACCGACATGGACGCTTACCGGGAAAGGCTGCAAGGCTTTGTGTACGCCTCCGGCACCATGATGAAGCCCATCTTCACGGCCGCCAAACGTGCCCTGAACAAGCGCATCGCCTACAGCGAAGGCGAAGAAGAGCGCGTGCTTCGCGCTGCCCAGATCGTGGTGGACGAAGGCATCGCCCGCCCCACGCTGATCGGCCGCCCGGCCGTGATCGCCGAGCGCATCGAAAAATTCGGCCTGCGCTTGAAAGAAGAACTGGATTACGACATCGTGAACGTGGAAGACGACCACCGTTACCGCGATTTCTGGCAGACCTACCACCGCATGACCGAGCGCAAGGGCGTCACCCAGCAGATCGCCAAGATCGAAATGCGCCGCCGCCTGTCGCTCATTGGCGCCATGTTGCTGCACAAAGGCGACGTGGACGGCATGATCTGCGGCACCTGGGGCGCCAACCCCATGCACCTGAGCTACATCGACCAAGTCATTGGCAAGCGCGCAGGTGTCAACACCTTCGCCTGCATGAACGGCTTGATGCTGCCAGGGCGTCAGGTGTTCATGGTGGACACCCACGTCAACTACGACCCCACCGCCGAGCAGCTGGCCGAGTTCACCGTCATGGCGGCCGAAGAAATGCGCCGTTTCGGTATCCAGCCCAAAGCCGCTTTGTTATCGCACTCGAACTTCGGCTCGTCCAACGAGCCCAGCGCCATCAAGATGCGAAACGTGCTGGACTTGCTGCGCATAAACGCACCTTGGCTCGAAGTGGACGGCGAAATGCACGGCGACGTTGCCCTGGATTCGGCGGCACGCCAAGCCATCATGCCCAACAGCCGCTTGGCGGGCGATGCCAACTTGTTGGTTCTGCCCAACATGGATGCGGCCAACATTGCCTACAACCTGCTCAAGACGGCTGCGGGTGGCAACATCGCCGTTGGACCGGTTCTTTTGGGTGCGGCCAAACCCGTGCACATTTTGACGCCCAGCACCACGGTACGCCGGATCGTCAACATGACGGCGCTCACCGTGGCCGATGCCAACGCGGCTCGTTGACCGTTCTAACAGGTGTGCGTACTCACATGTTCTTTGAATGAGCAAACTGTCTTTGCCTATTTAACGGGCAATCGCTTGCATTTTTATCGCATTTGATACACACTAGCGCCTTCGAGTTTTCGGGTAAACCCGGATGCTCCTGAAAGGTGTATTCATGAGGGTGGCACAACAAGCCTTGGCCCGTCGGTACTGGTTCGCTGTGCTGATGGGCTTTATTTTGCTGGCATGCACATTTTTGGTGCAGGCACGGTCACCCCAAGAGGCGCAACTTCAAACCACTTTGTTGGTCACTGATTTGCCCCGTGAAGGCCAGACAACCTACCAAAATATCCGCAAGGGTCGTCCTTTTCCCTACGAAAAGGACGGTACGGTGTTTGGCAACCGCGAGCGACTCTTGCCACGCGAGGCGAGGGGTTACTACCTCGAATACACCGTCAGGACACCCGGCTTGCGTCACCGTGGAGCCCGTCGCATTGTCTGCGGCGGCCCTGTGCCCACAGAACCGAAAGCCTGTTATTACACCGAAGACCATTACGCGAGCTTTCGCATGATCGTTGACAGACCCTGATTTTTTAGTTTTCAAGAAAGACCACGGAGATGGACATGCCGACACTTAAAGACCAAGAGGCGCCCCTGAAGGGCGTGCGGTCGAACATCGTGCAATCGATTCGCGCGTACCGCGTGAGCGATTTGCAAGAAGCCGCCCAAGGCCTAGGCCACCACTTTTTGTATGCCAACCTGGCCGAAGCCCAGAGCAAACAAGATGTGCTGGACCTCATTGGTGCGCAATTCACACTGCCCTCGCACTTTGGCAAGAATTTTGATGCCTTGTACGACTGCATGACCGACCCCTTGCACAAGTCGGGCCAACAGCCTGGCTTTATTGTGGTGCTGGAGCAAATTCCTGCTCACGTCAAGTTTGACAAGGAAGCCCGCGAGCAATTGCTGGACATCTTCCGCGACACGGCCGATTACTGGGGAGACCGGAAGATACCCTTCCGATGCTTCTATTCTTTTCTGTAGCCCGTTCTGCGCAAAACAGCCAAGCAGGACGGGCGATGGAGGCACAAACCGAGGACGCCATGGTGGTCGACTCGATCGAAGATGGCGAAAAAATGCCCACCGACAAATTGGTGGACGTGTCGCCCTTGGCGCTGCGCATGAGCAGCCCATTCAACGCAGGATATTGGCTCGCCGCCGCCTGATGTTCTGAATGCCCCTTGAATGGGACCAGAATGACAAAAGCCCCGCAGTGCGGGGCTTTTTCATGGCAATTCATCGTCCTCTGTCATCCCGGCCCCCGAGCCGAGATCCACGATGTTCACCTCGGCAGACAAAACGGCCATGGACCTCGCATCCCGTGAGCGGTGACCGATCTTTTTTCAGTGTTCAGACCGCCTGCGCCAAGGCCACGAACTCGGCCACGGGGACTTCTTCAGCGCGGCGCTGCAAATCAAACTGCCCGGCAAAACCCTTTTCATCTAACCACTTGCCCAGGGTATTGCGCAAGATTTTGCGGCGCTGGCTGAAGGCCACCTGCACCAAGGTTTCCAGCGTTTTGAAGTGGACCTCTGGCGGCTGGGCCAAAGGCACCATGCGCACCACGGCGCTGTCCACGCGTGGCGGTGGATCAAAACTCTCGGGCGGCACAAACAACACGTTGGCCATGTCGTAGCGCCACTGCAGCATGACCGACAGGCGGCTGTAGTCCGAGGTGGCGGGTTGGGCCACCATGCGGTCGATGACTTCTTTTTGCAGCATGAAGTGCTGGTCTTCGATCACGTCGACCTGCGCCAGCAGATGGAACAAAATGGGCGTGGAGATGTTGTAGGGCAAGTTACCCACCACCCGAATTTTGCGCAGGGGTGCCGTCGTGGCCTTGGCCAACATTTGCGCTGCCAGCGCCCGAAAGTCGACCTTCAGCACATCCGACTCCACCACCGACAGCTGCGGGTGTTCGCGCAGACGCACCGCCAAGTCACGGTCGAGCTCAATCACCGTCAGATGGCCCAGGCGCTCAACCAGCGGCTGTGTGAGCGCAGCCAGACCGGGGCCGATCTCGACCATGGGCTGACCTGCCACAGGGGCAATCGTGTCCACAATGGCATCGATGATGCCGCCGTCCGTCAGAAAGTGCTGGCCAAAGCGTTTGCGGGCGATGTGCCTCATTGCACAGGCTCGCGCAATTCGACGTAGGCGCGGCCGCGTACATCCTCGGCCCAAGCGACATAGGCTTCGTCAAGTTTCTTTTCACGCAAGACATTGCGCGCCAGCGCGCCTTGCTCGGCTTCGCTCAAGGGGGCATCGCGCCGATCGGTCACCTCGATCAGGTGCACCCCAAAGCGCGAGACCAGCGGCTCGGCCACCTGACCGGGGCGCAGGCGGTTCATGGTCTGCTCGAACTCGGGCACAAACATGCCGGGGCTGGCCCAGCCCAAATCACCCCCCTGGGCAGCGCTGCCGTCTTGCGACAGGCGTTTGGCCGATTCCGCGAAGTCGGCCTTGCCCGAGACAATGTCCTGACGCAAGGCGCTCAGCTGCGCCAGCGCTTGGGCCTGGGTCAGCTGTGGCGTCAAGCGCAACAAAATGTGCCGCGCACGGGTTTGCGTGCCCATCAAAGTGGCGGGGGGCTGTGGGCGCTCCAGCACTTTGAGCACATGAAAACCTGCACCCGAGCGCAACACCTCGGACACACCGCCCACAGGCAATGCCGCAACGGCCTGCACAAACAGCTCGGGATAACGCTCGACCGGGCGCAATCCCAATGCCCCGCCATTGGCCCCTCGGTCGGCTGTTTGCGAGAAGGTCTTGGCCAACTCGGCAAAGTTGTCGCCACTGCGTGCGCGGCGGGCCACATCACGCGCTTGGGCCTCCAGCGGCTTGGTTTGTTCTTCGGTGCTGTTTTCCGGCACGGCGATCAGGATCATGGCCAGATTCAGATCGGCTGGGGCGCGTGCAGTCTGGGCCTTGAGCTGTTCTTGCAAAAACTGCTCGACCTCGATGTCGCTGATTCGGATGCGCGCGTCCACTTCCCGCTCACGCACGCGGTTCAGCAGCAGCTGGTTGCGCAGCTGCTCGCGAAAGGTGCTCAGGGCCACGCCTTCTTGTTGTAAGCGCTGGCGCATGGCTTCGCGCGTGAGCTGGTTGTTGCTGGCCACACCGACCTCGGCTTGGTCCAAAGCGTCTTCGTCGACCACGATGCCCGCGTCTCGGGCTTGCTGGAGCTGGGCTTTGTCATTGATGAGTTGCTCCAGCGCCAGTTGCTTGGCCTCAGGGGCGGCAACAGGCCGGCCTTGCGCCTGCGCTTCGCGCTGAAGGCGCAGGCCCAGGGTCTGCACCTCCTGATGGGTGATGGGTTCGGAGTTGACCACGGCGACAATGAAGTCGACCGAGCGTATGGCCGCAGGACGTGACGCAGCGGAGGCCGGGGTTTGGGCAGACACATTCAGGGGCACCCAGGCTGCGGCCAGGCAGACCGAGGCGCAGGCAAACCACAAGGCGCGAACAGGAAACTGGTATTTATTCATAGTGCTGGAAACGGCTTGGTTCAACGGTGGAGTCTCGCAAGTTTTGGTAACGGGGGATGTTGTTGCGCAGGGCATTGAGTGGGCTGGCCCCGACACGGGCCAGACCAATGAATTCAAGCTGGAACAGCAAACGGCTGGTCGCGGTGCTCACCGTGCTCTGGATGCGCTCGAAAGCGATGCGCCCAATCCAGCAGCCGCCATCGTATTCCAGACCCAGAAGGCTGTCGACCATGCGGCCTTCGGTCAAGCTAAAGTTCAGGCGGCCCACGCTGTACCACCGGTCCGGGCCCAGACCCTGGCCGGGTGTTCGGCTCCAGGCACTTTCCGCAGCCGCATCGCGCCGGCCCAGCAAGTCGCTCAGTGGCCATTGCCAGCCCATGTCGATCTGCTCACTCACGCCCTGATTCAGACGGTAAGCCGCATTCAGCACCCGGTAAGGGCTGGGACTGTAGCGGGCTTGCAAGGTACTGCGGCTGGCGCGGTCAGTCTGGTTATTGACCTGCACTGTGGCATCGAGCGCCCAACGGTCATCCCAGCGCACGCCAGCGCCCAACAACAAATCACTCAGACCCGCAGCCGCAGCGGACTGGCCGGGCAGCACCACTTGTTGGTCAGAAAAACGGATGCGCTGGGCCATGCCCACACGCAACATCTCAGCCCCGTTGTCGGCATCAAAAAAACGACTGGTGACACCCAGGGTCAAGGCGTCGTTGTCCACCAAACGGTCGTGGCCCACGTAGGCGTTTTCGCTGTAAATGGTCGACAAATTGAAATCGGTTGCGCCCGTGTCGTACACCGGCAAAAGGCTTTGGTCCCGAAACGGCGTGCGCGCATAAAAAGCGCGTGGCTCCAGCGTTTGCGTCACGCCCCGGCCAAACCACTGGGTCTCGCGCTCGTACACCAGGCCCGAATCCAATGAGAGGGTGGGCAACACCCGGTTCGCAGAACGCCCCCCCGAATCGAGTGCTTGGTCAAGTTGGTAACGGGTGGCATGCAATTGCAGTTTGGGCGTGACGAAGCCCCAAGGGCGGATCCAGGGGCGGCTGACTTGCGCCAGCACAAAGCTGCGCTCGCCATTGCGAGACACGGGTCGCACCGCATTGCTGGCCAAAGGGATGCGGTCGTAGCTGGCCTCAAAGCGGGTGGTCTCGGCCTGCACAGACCAGTCCAGGCCATCGGCTTGCCACTGTCCATAGCGGAGCCCGATTTGGGGCGCACGGTCATAAGGCGGGGTGATGGGGGCGTTGAAGTCTTGCAGGGTTTGCCAGCGCTGAACCTGCGCGCTCATGCTCAGGTCGCCACGGCCCCAGCTCAAGACCCCTGTGGATGGCAAAAGGCGCTGGGTCAAGACCAGGCCAGAGCGCGGAAAATCTCGCCAATAGTTGTCGTCGCTGACCCGGTTCAGGTTCAGGCCCAAACCGATGCGCCCCACGCTGTCCAGCCCTGTATCCAGACTGCCGTTGTGCTGGCTGGACCAGCCCCAGCGGGCTTGGTTGCGCAGGCTGTCCTTGGGCATCAGGTTCAGCCGGGCCAGGCCACTGTAGTCGGGCTCCAGGTAACGGAATTCAGTGTCCACCGCCACGCCACGCTTGCTCATGAGGTGGGTGGTGACGTTGGCGTCGCGGTTGGGTGCGATGTCGAAGTAGTAGGGCTGGGCCAGCTCCACCCCGTTGGTGCTGGTGATGCCCATCACGGGCGGCAACAGGCCCGACTTGCGCTCGCTGGTCATCGGGAAGGTGACGGCAGGAATGGCCAGCACTGGAAAGTCTTGAAAGCGCAACAGCACCCCTTCAGCCTGCACGGTGGACTCTTCTTCGTCCAGGTTCAAGCGGGTGGCCTTGAGCACCCATGCAGGCAACCATTCAGGCCCGGGCGTGCGCCTGCAGGTGGTGTAACTGGCTTCGCGCACGGTGGCGCGCCGCTCATCGACAAACTCGATCTGCGCCGCCTGACCGTAGGCACCGCTTTTGTAAAGTTCAAAAGTGGGCTGCGTCAGCTTGCCTTGGAAACTGTCAACCTGCAGTGTGAGCTTGGGGCCGGTCAACAAACTGCCCGGTCGGCTCAAGCGCACCTGGCCTGTGGCCTCGACCACGTCATGGCTTTGGTCATAGGACAGTTGCCCTGCCTGAATGCTCACACCCGGCTTGCGGATGCTGGCCTCGCCCTCGATCACCATGTCCAAATCAGGCCTCACACGCAGGCGCTGGCCTTGCAGGTACATCGCCCCCTCTTGCTCCTGGCGCTGCGAAATGGCTTCTTCCAGCAGGGGGCTGCTGCGCAAGACCAGGCCTGCGGGCGCCGTTGCGGCTCCCCCCGGCGTTTGGGTCTGCGATTGGGCCTGCGCCCCAGCCAGCGTGACACTTTGCACCACGAACAGCACCGCCCACGCCACAGACCGCAAAGGGAGATGGGCCACCAGCGGCTGCAAACAAAGGACAGGGAAAAGGGGCACGAGGATGGGGCAGAGTTTGGACACGCGAGTGGTACAGGCAAAGCGCTTGTTGCGGGCTTTGTAAAATGGGATTATCCATGAGCCACCTCACCCAGCCCCCCACTTCAGCCCCCAACCCAAGCCAAGCCGACAGCGTCATCTGGACCGATCCGGCCCGGCACGTGGTTTTTGACCGCTGGTTGTCCGGTTTGGCCAGCGCTCATGGCCTTTTGCCCGCCAGTTTGCGCGTGGCCTCGGCCGACGCCAGCTTTCGCCGCTACCTGCGGGTGGACAGGCACCAGGGCGGCAGCCGCATCGTCATGGACGCCCCGCCCGACAGGGAAAATTCAGAGCCCTTCGTGCGCATCGCCGCCTTGATGCAAGACGCCGGTCTGCAGGCCCCCGAAGTGCTGAACTGGGACCCGGCCCACGGCTTCATGCTGCTGAGTGATCTGGGTGACGCCACCCTGATGTCGGCCATCGACCCCGAGCGCCCACAGGCCAACCACGGCCTGTACATGCAGGCCGTGGACGTGCTGGTGCAGTGGCAACTGGCTTCGCGCCCCGGTGTGCTGCCGCCTTATGACGCCGCCCTGCTGCACCGGGAACTGAGCCTGTTTCCGGACTGGTATTTGGCCCAGCACAGGGGGGTGCAACTCGAAGGCAAAAACCGCGACGTGTTGGACCATGCCTTCGCCCTCATCGTGCAGCGCAACCTGGCCGCGCCCAGCGTGTATGTCCACCGCGACTTCATGCCCCGCAACCTGATGATGCCATTTCAAAATGAGCAGCTCGGTGTGCTCGACTTCCAGGACGCGGTCTATGGCCCCATCAGCTACGACATCGCCAGCCTGATGCGCGACGCGTTCCTGACGTGGGACGAGGACTTTGTACTGGACATCACCATCCGTTATTGGGAAAAAGCCCGCAAAGCTGGGCTGATGGACTTTGAGGACTGGCACAGCGACTTTGGCGCTTTTTACCGCGCTGTCGAATGGATGGGGCTGCAGCGCCACCTGAAAGTAGCCGGTATTTTTGCCCGCCTGACGCTGCGCGACGGCAAGCCCAAATACCTGGCCGATGCACCGCGTTTTCTGCATTACATCCGCACCACCTGCGACCGCTACCGCGAACTGGGCCCACTGCTCAAACTGATCGACGACATCGAGGGCACCACCCCACAAGTGGGTTTTGCTTACGGGCGCATGTGAGCATGCCCCGCTTTTATTGCCCCTCCCCCTTGGCCACCGGCTTGGCCCTGAGTCTGCCACCGGGCGCTGCACGCCATGTGCAGGTGCTGCGCCTGCAGCCGGGCGATGCCATCACCTTGTTCAACGGCGAAGGTGGCGAGTTTGAAGCCACCGTGACCCGCATGGGCCGCAGCGATGTCGAGGTCAACGTGGGTGCGCACCACGCCATCGAGCGCGAAGCCCACCGTGCGGTGCACTTGCTGGCGGGCATCACGGCCAACGAGCGCATGGACTGGCTGGTCGAAAAAGCCACTGAACTGGGTGTGGCCAGCATCACCCCGCTGGTGGCCGAGCGCAGCGTGCTCAAGCTCAAAGGCGAGCGGGCCGAGAAAAAACTGGCGCATTGGCAAGGCGTGGCGGTGGCCGCGGCCGAGCAGTCTGGGCGCAACCGCGTGCCCCCGATCCACCCGGCCGTGACACTGACCGAATGGCTAAAAAAGTCCACACCTGGCGAGCGCTGGGTCTTGTCCTTGTCTGAGGGCACGCAGCCTGTACCCCGCCAAGCCAGCCCAGCGCCAGTGACCGTGTTGAGCGGCCCCGAAGGCGGTCTGAGCCCTGCCGAAGAAAGCGCCGCATTGGCCGCAGGTTTCGCACCGGTTTCGCTGGGGCCGCGCGTGTTGCGCGCCGAAACAGCCCCCTTGGCGGTTTTGGCCCTTTGCACTTGACATTCGCCTGCACAATGCCCCGTTGGCGACTTGGGCCAAGCCAACTGCGTTAGAATGCGCACTTCCGAGGAGCGTTGCAGCGCCCCCTGACTTGCCAAACAAGTCGGCAGCGGGGCGTGAGGCTCGGAAAACTTCAACAGCAACGACGCTCATCCACACGACGTGCGGTGAGCCTGTTTTTCCCCATCAGTGCTTTTCCCATGCGTGTGGTTCATTCACATGACTTGGAGCTTTTCTCATGAATGCACGTATGCCTTCCACCCTCAACGCCGACTGCGTGATCGCCGACATCGGCCTGGCCGACTGGGGCCGCAAAGAAATCAAAATCGCCGAGACCGAAATGCCTGGTCTGATGGCCATCCGCGAAGAATTCAACAAGGCCCAGCCGCTGAAGGGCGCACGCATCACCGGTTCGCTGCACATGACCATCCAGACGGCTGTGCTGATCGAGACCTTGCAAGCCCTGGGCGCCGACGTGCGTTGGGCCTCATGCAACATCTTCTCGACCCAAGACCACGCCGCCGCCGCCATTGCCGCCAAGGGCACGCCGGTGTTTGCCATCAAGGGCGAGACCTTGGCCGACTACTGGGACTACACCCACCGCATTTTTGACTTCGGCGCCGCAGGCACCGAAGGCGAAGGCCCGAACATGATCTTGGACGACGGCGGCGATGCCACCTTGCTGATGCACTTGGGCAAGCGCGCCGAAACCGACGCGTCTTTGATCGCCAACCCCACCAGCGAAGAAGAGACTTGTCTGTTCAACGCCATCAAGGCCAAGTTGGCCGTGGACCCCACTTGGTACAGCCGCAAAGGTGCGCACATCATCGGTGTGACCGAAGAGACCACCACTGGCGTGTTGCGCTTGAACGAGATGGCCGCCAAAGGCAACCTGATGTTCCGCGCCATCAACGTGAACGACTCGGTGACCAAGAGCAAGTTCGACAACCTGTACGGCTGCCGCGAATCTTTGGTCGATTCGATCAAGCGCGCCACCGACGTGATGATCGCCGGCAAAGTGGCCGTGGTCGCCGGTTATGGCGATGTGGGCAAGGGCTCGGCCCAAGCCTTGCGCGCCTTGAGCGCCCAAGTCTGGGTGACGGAGATCGACCCGATCAACGCCCTGCAAGCGGCGATGGAAGGTTTTAAGGTCGTGACCATGGAATACGCCGCCGACAAGTGCGACATCTTCGTCTCGGCCACCGGCAACAAGAACGTGATCCGCTACGAGCACATGGCCGCCATGAAAGACGAAGCCATCGTCTGCAACATCGGTCATTTTGACAACGAAATCGATGTCGTGTCCTTGGAAAAGCTGCAGTGGGACGAGATCAAGCCACAAGTCGACCACGTCATCTTTCCTGATGGCAAGAAGATCACCCTGTTGGCCAAGGGCCGCTTGGTGAACCTGGGTTGCGCCACCGGCCACCCCAGCTTTGTGATGTCTTCTTCGTTTGCCAATCAGACCATCGCCCAGATCGAACTGTTCACCAAGCAAGACCAGTATGACAACGGCAAGGTCTATGTGCTGCCCAAGCACCTCGATGAAAAAGTGGCCCGCCTGCACCTGAAAAAGGTCGGCGCGATGCTCTCCGAACTCAGCGAGGAGCAAGCCGCTTATATCGGTGTGTCCAAGAACGGTCCTTACAAAGCCGACACTTACCGCTATTGAAACCCAACGCATGCGCATTGACCAACTCCTCGTGGAGCGCGGCTTGGCCGCTTCCCGTTCTCAAGCTCAACGACTGATTGCTGGGGGCGTGAAGTGGCAGTTGCCCGACGGAAGTTGGCGTGCCATCGTTAAAAACCGCGACGAGGTGCCCGATGGCGCGGCCCTGGAGTTGCTGGACGACGCCGAGTCGCGCTATGTCTCGCGCGGCGGCCTCAAGCTCGAAGGGGCCTTGAAGGCCACGGGCGTGCAAGTGCAGGGCCTGCGCTGCCTGGACGTGGGGCAAAGCACCGGCGGCTTCACCGACTGCTTGTTGCAGCAGGGCGCGGCCGAAGTGGTAGGCATTGACGTGGGCCATGCCCAGGTGCACCCGCGCATCCGTGAAGACGAGCGCGTGGTCTGCATCGAAGGCGTGAACGCCCGTGAGCTGGCGCCTGGCGACGAGCGCGTGCCAGATGCGCTGAAGGGCTTTGACTTGATGGTGGGCGATGTGTCGTTCATCTCGCTCACCCTGGTTCTGCCGGGCGTGGTGCATTTGCTCAAACCCACAGGACAGTTGCTGATGCTGGTCAAGCCGCAGTTCGAGTTGCAGCCAGGACAGGTGGGCAAGGGCGGCATCGTCAAAGACGACACCCATTTTCCGTTCATCGAAAAGCGCGTGCGCACGGCTTTGTCCGAGCTGGGCATGCAAGTCACCGCGTGGCTGGACAGCCCCATTGAAGGGGGCGACGGCAACCACGAATTTTTTGTGCAGGCCTGCTGGCCTGACCCAGCGGCAGTGGCACCCGCGCGCGAAAAAGCGCGCGAAGCCCACGAGGCCGATCTGGCCGCCTTGGCGTATGCCAAGGCCAACGACTACTGAATTGAAAGTTGAAGTGATGTCTGGTTTGAAACTGCCCATCAGCCTGGAATTTTTCCCGCCCAAAACACCCGAAGGCGCAGACAAACTGCGCAGCGTGCGCGAACAGCTGTACAGCCTGCAGCCCGAGTTTTGCTCGGTGACCTACGGCGCTGGGGGCTCCACACAAGAGGGCACTTTTGCCACCGTGGGTGCGATCCTGGCCGAGGGCGTGCCTGCGGCCTCGCACTTCTCGTGCATTGGCGCGACCAAAGCTTCGGTACGCGCCGAGTTGGCCACGCTCAAGGCCATGGGCGTCAAGCGCCTGGTGGCCTTGCGGGGCGACTTACCCAGCGGCTACGGTGCGGGTGGCGAGTTCCATTACGCCAGCGATCTGGTCGCCTTCATCCGCGCCGAGACGGGTGACGACTTTCACATCGAGGTGGCGGCCTACCCCGAAATTCACCCGCAAGCCAAATCGCCCGAAGCCGATTTGCAAGCCTTTGCCACGAAGGTGAAGGCCGGCGCCAACTCGGCCATCACGCAATATTTCTACAACAGCGATGCGTATTTCCGCTTTGTGGACGACGCCTACAAACTGGGTGTCGATGTGCCGGTGGTGCCGGGCATCATGCCCATCACCAGCTCGGCGCAATTGCTGCGCTTTTCTGACGCCTGCGGAGCCGAGATCCCTCGCTGGATCCGTTTGCGCTTGCAAGCCTATGGCGACGACACCGACTCGATCAAGGCCTTCGGCCTGGACGTGGTGTCTGACCTGTGCGAGCAACTCATCAACGGCGGCGTGCCCGCCATCCACTTCTACACCATGAACCAAAGTGCGGCCACGCTGGCGGTGCTCCAGCGCCTGAAGGCACTGGCCCACTGACGCGCTGCGGCATGCTGGACCTGAAGGATTGGCCACGCCCCCCTCGGCCCTGGCTGGGGGTGTTCACCGACATCGATGACACCCTGACCACCGAAGGCGCGATCACGGCCGATGCCTTGCACGCCCTTGCCGCGCTGAAACAAGCGGGTCTGATGGTCATCCCCATCACAGGGCGCCCCATGGGTTGGAGCCGGGACTTTGCCCAAAACTGGCCGGTCGATGCATTGGTCGCTGAAAACGGGGCTGCGGCCTGGATACCCCAAGCCAACGGCGCGCCCCGGGCCATCTACCAGCAAAGTGCCGCCGTGCGGGCAGCCCATCGGACGCGCTTGCAAGCGGTGGCGGCGCGCATCGTGCGCGAGGTGCCCGGTGCCACTTTGGCCCAGGACAGCGCTGGACGGGAAACCGACATAGCGATCGACCACAGCGAGTTCACGCATTTGCCGCCGCAAGCCATCGCCCAGGCGGTGCAACTCATGCGCAGTGAAGGCATGAACGCCACCGTCAGCAGCATCCACATCAACGGCTGGTTCGGTGAGCACCACAAACTCTCGGGGGCCCAATGGATCGTCCAGCAATTGTGGGGACGGGCACTGGATGCCGATACCGCGCGCTGGGTTTATGTGGGAGACTCCACCAATGACCAAGTGATGTTCGAACACTTTACGTTCAGTGTGGGTGTGGCCAATATCCGCCGCTTTGAAGCCCAACTGACGCATCGGCCTCGTTACATCACCCCCAGTGAACGCGGTGCCGGTTTTGCCGAACTGACCCGGCACTTGCTGACGCACCTGAGCTGACCTGCCCGGTTTCAAACACCCCCATCGCGGCCATTGGCGCGATGCTCACCCCCACCGACTGGACTTGCGCATGATCGCCCCTCCCCTGTTGACCTGGTCTGAAAAAGACGCCAACCGCTCCGCCATTTGGCGCTCCGACCAAGTCATGCCCAAGCATGTGGTGCTGGCCGGCGACACCATGACCGCCGACACGGCCTACCGCCTGGCTTGCGCGGGCACGGGCTTGCTCTGGCGCAGCGATTTTCAAAATGCGCGGCAAATGTTGCAAGCGCTGACACGGCGCATCGACAAACCCAAAAAGGTGCGCGTCAAAAAATCCAACACACAGGCACCCGCCCTGCCGGGCGCAGCCTTCCATACCCATCGACAAGCACAAGCCCAACGCACCCGCATCTTGAGCCAAGTTTTGATTGAGCTGAACAGCGACTACGGCATAGATCTGCGCCGCGCACCCGATGCCAAAGCGGCCTGCCTGCAAGCCTTTGGCCCCGCCAACGGGCAGGCCTCGGTCGTCTCGCTGCGCAGCCTGCAAGGGGCGATTGGCGCATTCGAGTGGCGCAAGAACGGTGTCGAGGTGCCCGCCATGGGTGAGGCCTTGCGCATTTACCCGCATTACGGCGTTTTTTCTCCGGTTCGGGGCGAGTATGTGGAACTGGTGGCCAAAGCCCGTTGGCCACCCGCCATGGCCACACACCCGGTGGCGTTTGACATCGGCGTGGGCAGCGGCGTTTTGTCTGCGGTCCTGTCCCGCCGTGGTGCCGCCCAAGTGATCGGCACCGACCTGTCCGAACGTGCTTTGGCTTGCGCCCTGGACAATTTGCAACGCCTCGGTCTGCAAAACCAGGTTCAACTGGTTCAAACCGACCTGTTCCCCGAAGGTCAAGCGGCCGTGGTGGTCTGCAACCCCCCTTGGTTGCCCGCACGGCCCACCACCTTGCTGGAGCAAGCCGTCTACGACGAGGGCAGCCAGATGCTCAAGGGCTTTTTGACAGGCTTGCCCGCCCACCTGTGCGACGGCGGCGAGGGTTGGCTGATTTTGTCCGACTTGGCCGAACACCTGGGCCTGCGCACCCGCGTGGCCTTGCTGGGCTGGATCGCCGACGCGGGCCTTCAGGTGCTGGACCGCTTGGACGTGAAGCCGGTACACGCCAAAGCGCAAGACGCCAGCGACCCGCTGCATGCGGCCCGCTCGGCCGAAGTCACTTCACTGTGGCGGTTGGGTGTGGCTGCGGCGGGCTGACCCCAGCCTACAGCCTCACACCCGCGCCAACACCGGGCCCAGCGCCACCCCGGTGTGGGTGCCCAAAATCACCAAGGCCTCAGGCGTCATGGCGGCCACAATGCGGCCCCCGGCGTTGCCCCCTTCCGGGCCCAGGTCAATCACCCAGTCGGCTTCGGCGATCACGTCGAGGTCGTGCTCGATCACGATCACGCTGTGGCCCGCGTTGACCAAGCGGTGCAGCACGCTGATGAGCTTGTCCACGTCGGCCATGTGCAGGCCCACCGTGGGCTCGTCCAGCACATACAAAGTGTGCGGCGCTTTGTTGCCGCGTTTGCCCACCTCGTCGCGCACCTTGGTCAGCTCGGTCACCAACTTGATGCGCTGGGCTTCGCCGCCACTGAGCGTGGGCGAAGGCTGACCCAAAGTCAGGTAACCCAAGCCCACATCCTTGAGCAACTGCAGCGGGTGCGCGATGCTGGGCATGCTGGCGAAAAAGTCCACCGCCTCGTCGACCTCCATTTTCAACACGTCGCCAATGCTCTTGCCACGCCAAGTCACCGCCAAAGTCTCGGGGTTGAACCGCGCGCCTCGGCAGGTTTCACAAGGCACTTTCACATCGGGCAAAAAGCTCATCTCGATGGTGCGCATGCCCTGGCCTTCGCAGCTGGGGCAACGGCCTTCACCGGTGTTGAAGCTGAAGCGCCCAGCGGCATAACCCCGCGCCTTGGCCTCCAGCGTTTCTGCAAACAACTTGCGGATCGTGTCCCAAAAACCAATGTAGGTGGCAGGGCAAGAGCGAGGTGTTTTGCCAATCGGGGTCTGGTCGACTTCGAGCACACGGTCGATCGTCTCAAAGCCCTGCACATCGCTGCACGCCGTCAAAGCCACGCGCTGGCCCGCGTCTTGCGCCGTGCGCCCGGCAAAGGTGGAACGTTGGCTGACCAGGGCCTGCACATTGGCCAGCAACACGTCGCGGGCCAAGGTGGATTTGCCCGAGCCACTGACACCCGTGACGGCCACCAAGCGCTTGAGGGGCACCTGCACATCGACCTGACGCAGGTTGTGCAGGTTGGCACCCGTGAGGGTGAGCCATTGCATCGGCGACGCCAATGTCTCGACATGGGGTGATGGGCTGGGCGACGATTTTGGCGTACCCCCGCCATATGAGGCGTTCAGCCCATTGCCCCGTGTCGAGACTGACACCGACCTGCGAACTTGCATCGGATGCTTCATCGCATGCAACAAATAGCGCCCCGTTTGCGAATCGGCAGACGCCGTGATGTCGGCCACCGAGCCCTCAGCCACCAAACGGCCACCGCGTTTGCCGGCACTCGGGCCAATGTCGATGATGTGGTCGGCGCGGCGGATGGTGTCTTCGTCGTGCTCGACCACCACCAGGGTGTTGCCCTTGTCGCTCAGGCTTTGCAAGGCGTTGAGCAAAATCCGGTTGTCACGCGCATGCAGGCCAATGGTGGGTTCGTCCAACACGTAGCACACGCCTTGCAAGTTGCTGCCCAATTGCGCGGCCAGGCGAATGCGCTGCGCCTCACCGCCCGACAGCGTGGGCGCACCCCGGTCGAGCGTGAGGTAACCCAGGCCCACTTCTTCCAGAAACTCCAGACGGCTTTGGATCTCGGGCACCAGGTCACGGGCGATGTCGGCGTCGCGACCAGTCAGGTGCAGCTTGTCAACCCAGCTGCGCACATCGGTGACCGACAAACTGGCGATGTCGGTGATGCGCCAGCCCTGTCCCGGCGCTGCGCCCAGCCGAACGGCGCGTGCTGTGGCATTCAGGCGGGTGCCTTCGCAACGGGGGCAAGCCACATTGGCCAGGTCTTCGATCTCGGGCTCGGCAAAGGTTTGCTCGCGGCCCTTGTTTTTATCGTCTTGCACCGAGTCGTCAAACACTTGGCGCTCGTCTTTGCTCAGCTTGACGCCCGTGCCCACGCAGTCGGGGCACCAGCCGTGCTTGCTGTTGTACGAGAACAAACGCGGGTCCAGCTCGGCATACGAGGTGTCGCACGCGGGGCAGGCCCGCAAGGTAGAGAACACGCGGTGCTGCCCGATGCGGGCGGTGGACTCGCCACTGAACATCGCTTCGCGCAGGCCGTCCAGATCGCTCAGCACATGGACCACGCCTTTGCCGTGTTCCAGTGTTTTGCTCAGGGCTTGGCGCAGCGCGGTTTCATGGCTCGGCAACACATCCAGACTGACCACAGGCAATTCGATGTTGTGCTCTTTGAAGCGGTCGATGCGCGGAAAGCCTTGCGTGGGCAAAAACTCGCCGTCCACGCGCAGGTGGGTGTAGCCGCGCGGCCGCGCCCAGTCGGCCAGTTCGGTGTAAACGCCCTTGCGGTTCGTCACCAGCGGGGCCAACAGACCGATGTGCTGGCCTTTGAATTGCGTCATGAGTTGCGCGACGATGCTGTCGGGCGTTTGCGGCTGCACGGGTGTGTTGTCGTGCACGCAATGCTGAATGCCCAGCTTGACGTAGAGCAAACGCAAGAAATGCCAGACCTCTGTGGTCGTACCCACGGTGGATTTGCGGCCGCCTCGCGACAAGCGCTGCTCAATCGCCACGGTGGGCGGGATGCCATAGACCGCATCAACTTCGGGGCGACCTGCGGGTTGCACGATGCTGCGGGCATAGGCGTTCAGGCTTTCCAGATAGCGGCGTTGGCCTTCGTTGAACAGGATGTCAAAGGCCAACGTGGATTTGCCCGAGCCACTCACGCCGGTGACCACGTTGAACTTGCCGCGTGGAATGTCCACGCTCAGGTTTTTGAGGTTGTGCTCTTTGGCGTTGACGATTTGGATGTTGTTGTTCAAAACAGGCGGCCGACGAGCAACCGGAGCCAGCAATGTGGCACCAACCCCGCCTCGAACCTTAGCAAGCGAGGTTGCGGTGTCAGAGGGTGACGATTTTGGCGCACCCCCGCCGTATGAGGAACCCGCTGACACCGCAGCCTCGCCCCCACCAAGGTACAAATCCGCACCCAAACGCTCAGCCACACCCAACACCTCCCCCATGGACTCGGCATAGTCGCGCAATGCCAGCCCCGTGTGCGATGTCGCGTGCTGGCGCACATCTTCGGGCGTGCCCTCGGCCACAATCAGGCCGCCGGCATAGCCGCCCTCAGGCCCCAAATCGATCAGCCAATCGCTGGCACGGATCACGTCCAGATTGTGCTCAATGACGATGAGCGAATGCCCAGCTTCGAGCAGCTTGCGCAAAGCGCGCATCAGCTTGGCGATGTCGTCAAAGTGCAGACCGGTGGTCGGCTCGTCAAACATGAAAAGCGTGCCCTTGCGCGCTAGACTCTGGCGGCTCTTGGACGCACTTTTGGCGGCCTCGGCCAGAAAGCCCGCGAGTTTGAGGCGCTGCGCCTCGCCACCCGACAAGGTGGGCACGGGCTGGCCCAAGCGCACGTATTCCAGACCTACATCCACGATGGGCTGCAGGGCACGGATCACGTCGCGGTCTTGCGCAAACAAAGCGGCGGCTTCACTCACCGTGAGGGCCAGCACGTCGGCCACGTTCAGGTGACGCACTGCGCCGCCAATGGCTTGGCGTTCGACGGTGATTTCCAAAATCTCGGGGCGGTAGCGCTTGCCATCGCAATCGGGGCAACGCAAATAGACATCGCTCAAGAACTGCATCTCCACATGCTCAAAACCCGAGCCGCCACAAGTGGGGCAACGGCCATCGCCGCCGTTGAAGCTGAACTTGCTGGCGGTGTAGCCGCGCTGGCGCGACAGTGGCGCAGTGGCAAAAATCTCGCGGATCGCGTCCCATGCGCCCACATAGCTCACGGGGTTGGAGCGGGCGGTTTTGCCAATCGGTGATTGGTCCACAAACACCACATCGCTCAGGTGGTCGGCGCCCAGCAGGCGGTCGTGCGCGCCGGGTGTTTCGGTGGCTTTGCCAAAGTGGCGCATCAGCGCCGGAGCCAACACGTCTTGAATCAAGCTCGATTTGCCCGAACCACTGACGCCGGTAATGGTGACCAAGCGCTGGAGCGGAAAGTCCACGCTGATGTTTTGCAGGTTGTGCTCGCGCGCGCCTTCCAGAATCAAACGCGGCGTGCTGTCGGTGACCATGCGCTTGAAGCCCAAGCCGACTTGCTTGCGTCCTCCAAGGTATGCGCCCGTCAGCGTATCGGCGTTGCGCAGGTCGGCGGTACTGCCGTCAAACACAATTTGCCCCCCGCGCTCGCCCGGGCCAGGGCCCATGTCGATCATGCGGTCAGCGGCCATCATGACGGCCGGGTCGTGCTCGACCACCACCAGCGTGTTGCCCGCGTCGCGCAGGCGGTGCATGGCCAAGGTGATGCGGTGCATGTCACGCGGGTGCAAGCCAATGCTGGGTTCGTCCAGCACAAAAAGGGTGTTGACCAGGCTGGTGCCCAAGGCGGTGGTGAGGTTGATGCGCTGCACTTCACCGCCGCTGAGCGTGCGGCTTTGGCGGTCGAGCGTGAGGTAGCCAATGCCCACGTCACACAGGTATTTGAGGCGGGTGGTGATTTCTTCCAACAGCAGTTGCAGGGCTTTTTGTTCGGCACTGGGGCCTTGGGTTTTTGCCTGGCTTGCTTCGGTGGTTTCTTCGGAGGTTTGGTCTGCATCAGAGCGGGGGGCGGGCTCCTCATACGGCGGGGGTACGCCAAAATCGTCGCCCGCCCCCCGCTCTGACGCAGACCTTGTGGTGGATCCAGCGTTTTCCGACTTCTCATGCCCAGAGGCCGACACCCGATCAAAAAACAAACGCAACCGGTCCAGCGGCATGATCATCATGTCGTGCAAACTCAGACCCGGCAGCGCCTCCAACTGACCACGCGTCCACTTCACACCTGCGGGCATGAAACGCTTTTCGACAGGCAACACCCCATCGGCATCCGAGTGGCTGCCAATGCGCCAGAGCAAACTCTCGGTCTTCAACCGCGCCCCTTGGCAACTGGGGCACTCGGTGTAACTGCGGTACTTGGACAAGAGCACACGGATGTGCATCTTGTAGGCCTTGCTCTCCAGGTACTCAAAAAAGCGCTTCACGCCGTACCACTGGTGGTTCCAGCGGCCCTTCCACTCGGGTGAGCCGTTGATCACCCAATCTTGCTGCGCCTTTGTCAGCTTGTCCCAAGGCGTGTCACGCGGAATGCCGGCGGCCTCAGCGTGGCGCATCAGATCGTCCTGGTTTTCTTGCCAGGCGGGTGTTTGCAGCGTCTTGATGGCCCCGGCTCGCAAGGTGAATTTGGGATTCGGAATGACGAGGCCGTAGTCGACCCCGATCACACGTCCAAAACCCCGGCAGGTCTCGCACGCGCCCACGGCCGAGTTGAAGGAAAACATCGACGGGATCGGGTCGGTGTAGCGCTGGTCGCTCTCGGGGCAATGCAGGCCTGTGGAAAAACGCCAGAGGTCAAAGGCGGGCTCTGAGGAAGAAGATAAATTGGGATCTGACCCCAATTTCTCCACGTACACATTCAGGCGGCCGCCGCGTTTGAGGGCCACTTCGATGGCTTCGACCACGCGGGCTTTTTCGGCGGTGCCGATGCGAAAACGGTCGGCGACCACGTCCAGCACTTTGCGCGGGCCGGTGGGGGTGGCCACTTCGCGCTCGGCTTGCACTTTGGTGAAGCCGCTGGCCGACAACCATTGCTCAACCTGCTCGGCGCTGGTGTTCGCGGGCAGCTCGACCGGAAAGGTCAAGTAAAGGCGCGGGTCACCCGCTTGCGCGGAACGCTGGGCCAGTTCGGCATAAACCGTATCGGGGTTGTCGGTGCGCACGCTTTTCGCAGTGTCTTTGTCAAACAACTGGCCCAAGCGGGCAAACAACAACTTCAGGTGGTCATTCAGCTCGGTCATGGTGCCCACGGTGGAGCGTGAGCTGCGCACCGGGTTGGTCTGGTCGATCGCAATCGCCGGAGGCACGCCTTCGACCTTGTCGACTGCCGGCTTGTCCATGCGGTCCAAAAACTGACGGGCATAGGCGCTGAAGGTCTCCACATAGCGGCGCTGGCCTTCGGCGTACAGCGTGTCAAACACCAGACTCGACTTGCCCGACCCGCTGGGGCCGGTGACCACTGTCAACTCGCCGGTGCGGATGTCCAAATCGATATTTTTGAGGTTGTGCTGACGGGCACCACGGATGCGGATGAGACCTTGGGACATGGACGGGCTTTTTCGGGTGGGGGCCAAACATTCTAGGGCGCAGGCTGTGACATTTCTGCGGCCCAAAAGAAAAGCCACGCGGCTGCGTGGCTTTGGGGCGATCGCCAGAGCCTGAAGCCCTGGGATGCTGGTGCGCTTACTTGGCTGCGCTGGCGTCTGCGGCCGGTGCAGCAGGTGCAGCAGCATCGGCCTTGGCGGGTTCCACATGCACGGCGTCTGCGCCGTGCTTTTCACCGCTCATGTCCAGGCTGTCACCGCCTTGGCTGATCACATACAAAGCCAAGGCCGCAAAGATCACGAAACCCACAACAATTTTCCACATCATTCATCTCCAAAAGAAAGAAGGCCCTCCATGCAGGGAAGGCCCAAATTGAGCACCCGAGTCACCCCGGGTTGCTGACAGCGAGGTTCAGTCGTTGGCGTAAATGTCCACGTCTTTGGTTTCTTTGATGAACAAACCACCGATCACGACGGTTGCACCGGCGATGATGATGGGATACCACAAACCGTTGTACATGTTACCGGTCTGGGCCACGATCGCGAAAGCAGTCGTGGGCATCAAACCACCGAACCAGCCGTTACCGATGTGGTAGGGCAAGGACATCGATGTGTAACGGATGCGGGTGGGGAACATCTCGACCAGCATGGCAGCGATAGGACCGTAGACCATGGTCACCAACAACACCAAGTAAGTGAGGATGATGACAACGGTGACTTTGTCGAACTTGGCCATGTCAGCTTTGACAGGGTAGTTGGCGGCCTTCAAAGCAGCGCCCAAGTTGGATGCCAGCAAGGTCGTACCGGCGGTCTTCTCGTTGCTCAGGTCTTTGACCGACTTGCTCGCAGCTTCGATGGCCTTGGCATCTTTGGGTTCAACCGCGTTCAGAGCCGCCAGCTTTTCCTCGGCCTTGGCCTTGGCAGCAGCAATGTCTTCAGCGGCGTACTTGACGTTCACCAAAGTCTCGCCCACTTTGATCACGGCAGGGGTGCCCGCAGGCGCTGCAATGTTTTCGTAGGACACCGAAGCACCTGCCAAACGCTGTTTAGCGATGTCGCAAGAAGAAGTGAACTTCTTGGTGCCTGTGGGGTTGAACTGGAACGAGCACTCGGCTGGATCGGCAGTCACCGTCACCTTGGCCGACTGCTGAGCAGCATACAGGTCAGGGTTAGCCGCTTTGGTCAACGCCTCGAAAACCGGGAAGTAAGTGACCACGGCCAACAAGCAACCGGCCAAGATCAGTGGTTTACGACCGATTTTGTCCGACAGCGAGCCGAAGACCACGAAGAAAGGGGTGCCGATGATCAAGGAGATCGCGACCATGATGTTGGCGGTGGCGCCGTCCACTTTCAAGGCTTGTGTCAAGAAGAACAAAGCGTAGAACTGACCGGAATACCAAACCACGGCCTGGCCCATCACTAAGCCGAACAAGGCCAAGATCACGATCTTCAGGTTTTTCCACTGACCGAAAGATTCGGACAGAGGGGCTTTGGAGGTCTTGCCTTCGGCTTTCATTTTCACGAAAGCAGGCGATTCGTTCATGCTCAAACGGATGTAGACCGAGATGATCAGCATGATCACCGAGACCAGGAACGGAACGCGCCAGCCCCAATCAGCAAAAGCTTCTTCGCCGATGATGGTTCGCGTGCCCAAAATCACCATCAACGACAAGAACAAGCCCAAAGTTGCAGTGGTCTGGATCCAGGCCGTGTAAGCACCGCGCTGACCCGCTGGGGCGTGCTCGGCCACGTAAGTAGCGGCACCACCGTACTCGCCACCCAAAGCCAAGCCTTGCAGCAAGCGCAGGCAGATCAGGATGACAGGAGCGGCCACGCCAATGCTGGCGTAGTTGGGCAAAATGCCCACGATGAAGGTCGAGACACCCATGATCAGGATGGTGACCAAGAAGGTGTACTTGCGGCCGATCATGTCGCCCAAGCGGCCGAAGAAGATCGCACCGAAAGGCCGCACGATGAAGCCGGCAGCAAAAGCCAACAGCGCGAAGATGAAGGCAGAGCCTTCGTCCAAGCCACTGAAGAATTGCTTGGCAATGATCGCGGCCAATGAGCCGTACAGGTAAAAGTCATACCATTCAAAAACGGTACCCAGAGAAGAGGCAAAAATCACCTTCTTCTCTTCCGCCGTCATCGGGCGCGCTGCTGTTGTAGCCATGAAGCTGTCTCCAAAAAGAGTTCTCAACATGAGAACGTGCGCCGATTCTTGACGCTGGCACTTGCCCACGTCTGACAGGCAGCCAACATGGGCTTACATGCCGAGTGTTTACCCTTGGTATTTTTTTCGCATTGCGGGAAAATTCCATTTCCAAGGGTAATTACCCCATGCTGTTTGCTGCGGCAACTTGAGCGCCCTCACCCCATTTGCACACGAGCCTCTTTTGCGGCCTCAAAATTGAACTGTGCATTCGGGTCGTCATCCCTGCCGCCAACCCTTCGCCTCATCCATTACAGTCAGACGCACAGCGAAACTCGCACAAGCCATCAGCAGACCCCACGAACAACATCATGAACGACAACACCTTTGACTACATCATCGTTGGCGGCGGCACCGCAGGATGCCTGCTGGCCAACCGCCTGAGTGCCGATGCCAGCAAGCGCGTGTTGTTGATCGAAGCTGGCAAAAAAGACGATTACCACTGGATCCACATCCCCGTGGGCTACCTGTACTGCATTGGCAACCCGCGGACTGACTGGATGTACCAAACCGAAGCCACCGAGGGCCTGAACGGGCGCAGCTTGCGTTACCCACGCGGCAAGGTGTTGGGCGGTTGCTCCAGCATCAACGGCATGATTTACATGCGGGGCCAATCACGCGACTACGACCAGTGGGCGCAGATCACCGGCAACGACGCGTGGCGCTGGGACCAAGCCTTGCCCTACTTCAAGCTGCACGAAGACCACTACAACGGCGCCAACGAATTTCACGGGGCCAAAGGGGCCAAGTCCGAATTGCTGGCCCCCACCGATTTGCCCCAAGGGGGCTACCTTCACACGCTGCGCGGGCGCAACACCGGTGGCGAATGGCGCATTGAAAAGCAACGTCTGCGCTGGGACGTATTGGACGCGTTTTCGCAAGCCGCCCAGCAAGCGGGCATTCCAGCCACCGACGACTTCAACCAAGGCAACAACGAAGGCGTGGCTTACTTTGATGTGAACCAGCGCAGCGGCTGGCGCTGGAACACGGCCAAGGCCTTTTTGCGCCCCACCTGCTATTCGCGCCCCAACTTTGAGTTGTGGAACAAAGCCCAGGTGAGCCAACTGCTGATCGAAACTCAGCCCAACGGCGAAAAGCGCTGCACGGGCGCGCGGGTCTGGACAGGCCTTGAGATGGTCGAGGTCAAAGCCACGCAAGAGCTGATTTTGAGTGCGGGCAGCATCGGGTCTGCACAAATTTTGCAGCTGTCGGGCATCGGACCTGCGGCTTTGCTGCAAGGTGTTGGCGTTGAAGTGCAACATGAGCTGCCCGGGGTGGGCGCCAACCTGCAAGACCATTTGCAGATCCGCTCGGTCTACAAGGTCAACAACGCCAAGACCCTGAACACCCTGGCCAACAGCCTGTGGGGCAAGGCGATGATCGGCCTGGAATACGCCTTCAAACGCACCGGCCCCATGAGCATGGCACCCAGCCAGTTGGGCGCATTCACCAAGAGCGATCCGTTGCAGCCGCACGCCAATCTGGAATACCACGTTCAGCCCTTGAGCCTGGATGCGTTTGGCGAGCCGCTGCACAGCTTTCCGGCCATCACGGCCAGTGTGTGCAACCTGAACCCGACCAGTCGGGGCACAGTGCACATCAAGAGCCCGCGTTTTGAGGACGCCCCGGCCATTGCGCCCAATTACCTGGCCACGGCCGAAGACCGCAAGGTGGCCGCCGACAGCCTGCGCGTGACGCGCCGCATCATGGCGCAAGAGGCGATGAAGCCTTTTCAGCCCGAAGAGTTCAAGCCCGGCATGCAGTACCAAACCGATGAAGAACTGGCCAAACTGGCCGGTGACATTGCCAGCACCATCTTCCACCCGGTAGGCACCACCCGTATGGGGCGAGACGACGACCCGATGGCCGTGGTCAATGGGCGCTTGCAAGTGCGCGGTATTGCGGGCTTGCGTGTGGTGGATGCAGGGGTCATGCCCACCATCACCAGTGGCAACACCAACAGCCCGACGCTCATGCTTGCAGAAAAAGCAGCGCACTGGATTGGTGAAGATTTCGCCAACACCTAAGCCGTCTTGATGTCATGACGTTCATTCGCAAGAAACGCATTTTGACTGCCGTCCTCTTGCTGGTCTGGCTGTTGGTGAGCTTCGGGCCCAGCTTTTTTGCGCGCGATTTATCGGTGATTATTCGGGGTTGGCCTTTGTATTTTTGGATGGCAGCGCAAGGCTCCATCTTGTTTTTCATCTGCATCGTTGTCATTTACGCATGGCTCATGAACCGCTGGGAAGCGCAAGAGGCCGCTGCAGGCAGGCCCATCCCCAAAGGCTGAGCGCGCGCTACTTTTCCGCCGTTGAGATGGGTTAATCGTTTGTCAACCCCCAAAAATCGCCCTCTGTTTTATCAGTGTTTTCCCTTGAATTTAGAGCGCCTCAACATCTGCAAGCCAAGCAAAACTGTAAGGTAGCCGTCAGGCTCAACAACTTTTCCCAATGAAGCGCCTGAATCCTTGCGGAAAAATTTTATTCACTCACTTTCTATAGGGATTTAAGTCTGATTAGGTGGACAACAAGCCAATTCATAAAATCCAAAAAGTTTTCTTGATCTGCGTCAATAAGGTCTTATGTTGCTTGCCATTGTCATCGCCAAAAGTCTGATTGAACTGTCTTTGATGTTCATCATCGGGCGTTTCTTGCTGGGATTGCTGGCGGGCGCCAAACGCGACACCAATGTTTTTTGGCAATTGCTCGACGTGGCTTCCAAGCCCGCGCTTTGGCTCACCCGCAAGATCAGTCCCAAACTCATCCTGGACCAACACATTCCTTTGGCCACCAGCAGCTGGCTTTTGATCGCTTGGGTGGTGGTGGTGCAATTGAAAATAGAACATTGCCTTGAGATGGGCATCGCGGCATGTCAGTGAAAACACATAGTCCATCAGCCCCATCGAACACCTCCAGCCGAGGTCGGTGTTTTTGGCTGCGTTTGCAAGCCAAGGCGCTTTTGGTCTTGGGCCTGCGCAGCAAAGCCCACGCGGTGTTTCAAGACATCCTCGAGATCCATCCCCACGATGTCTTGGCCCTGAACAGCTTGGGTTTCAAAGAGTTGAACGATCGGCGCTTGGTTCAGGCCTTGGGGTTTTTTGAGCGCGCCTTGGTGCTCACACCGCACCTTGCCAACGCCCACTTCAATGTGGGTTTTGTCTGCGAAGAATTGGGACGAAGCCAAGAAGCCGAACACGCCTTCAGAGCGGCCATTCAGATTGACGAAAAAATGGACCGCGCTTGGTATGGCCTGGGCTTGGTGTTGGTGCGTCAGCGCCGCTTCGAAGAATCTTTGCTGGCCTTCAAGCGCAACACCGAATTGCAATCCATGAGCCCCTACGCCTGGTACCAAATGGCCCGTGTGCACATGGAAATGCACGAGCCCGAAAAAGCACTGGAGGTCATGCGCCATTTGAATGGGTTCGAGCCCAAGGTGGCCGCCCAACTCGAGCGGGAAACAGGGCTCAAATTGGACAGGCCTGTGTGAACACAACACCCACGGGTGTTGGATGAGAAATTTAAATGTGACAGTCGGTAGTTTGGTTTTTCAACAAGAAGGAGATGACGATGCAGCTCACTGCAAGGCACCAGGAATACTGGGGCAAAAACTTAAGGATCACGGGGCTGTTGCTGGCCTTATGGTTCTTCGTCACGTTCGTACTTTTGTACTTTGCGCGTGATTTGACGTTCAACTTTTTTGGCTGGCCGTTCTCGTTTTGGGTCGCTGCCCAAGGCGCACTGATCGTGTACTGCCTGATCATTTGGTACTACGCACGCTACATGAACAAGCTTGACAAGGAATATGGCGTTTCAGAAGGAGAAGAAGCATGAGCGTTTTCGGCGGCGAAGGCCAAACCCAAAGCCAGTTTCAGAAATCTCTGAACAAGGTTTTCCTTTTCTACGGCGGGGGCTTTGCGGCTTTCGTCATCGTGCTGGCTGTCCTTGAGCAAATGGGGATGCCCAAAGAGTACATCGGTTACGCCTTCCTGGCGGCCACCGTGCTCTTGTACGGCGGCATTGGTGTGATGAGTCGCACCAACGATGCAGCCGAATACTATGTGGCGGGCCGACGCGTGCCCGCCATCTACAACGGCATGGCCACCGGCTCTGACTGGATGTCGGCAGCGTCCTTCATCGGTATGGCCGGTACGCTCTACCTGACCGGTTACGGCGGTTTGGCCTTCATCTTGGGCTGGACCGGCGGTTACTGTTTGGTGGCCTTGTTCTTGGCACCTTACCTGCGTAAGTTTGGCCAGTTCACGATTCCCGACTTCTTGGGTGCACGCTACGGCGGCAACATGGCGCGTCTGATTGGCGTGTTTGCGGCCATCTTGGTGTCCTTCGTGTACGTGGTGGCGCAGATCTTCGGCGTGGGCCTGATCACTGCCCGTCTGACCGGTCTGTCTTTCGACGTGGGCGTTTATGTGGGCTTGGCCGGTATCTTGGTTTGCTCGTTCTTGGGCGGCATGCGCGCTGTGACATGGACCCAGGTGGCCCAATACCTGATCCTGATCGTCGCCTACATGATCCCCGTGGTCTGGTTGTCGGTGAAACACACCGGTATGCCTGTGCCTCAGATCTCTTATGGCTACTTGCTTGAAAAAGTCACCGCCAAAGAAGAGCAACTGCTGAAAGACCCCAAAGAACTCGAAGTTCGCGGTATCTTCAAAGCACGTGCTGATGCAGCCGCTGAAAAGCTCAAAGATGTGCCAGCAGCCATGGCCGCTGACAAAGAAGCCGCCACCAAAAAGCTGGAAGAGCTGAAGGCCACCAACGCACCGGCAGCTGACATCAAGGCCGCTGAAACCGCCTTGACTGGTCTGCCCAAAGACGAAGCGGCTGCCAAAGCGGCCTACACCGCTGCGCGCGCTGCGAATGCACCCCGTGCAGCACCGCCCCTGCGCCATGCTGAGCCTTTCCCAGGCAAAGACGAAGCCGCCCAGAATATTGCCCGCAAGAACTTCTTGGCACTGGTTTTCTGCTTGATGATCGGTACGGCTGCTTTGCCGCACATCCTGATGCGCTTTTACACCGTGCCTTCGGTGCGTGAAGCGCGTGAGTCGGTGGCCTGGTCGCTGTTCTTCATCTGTTTGTTGTACCTCACAGCGCCTGCTTTGGCGGTGTTGGTCAAGTTCGACATCTACACCCTGTTGGTCGGCACGCCGATGGACCAGTTGCCGGGATGGATTGCACGCTGGAACGTGGTGGACCCCTCACTGATGTCTGTGGCTGACATCAACAAAGACGGCATCTTGCAGTTGGCAGAGATCCGCTTGGGCGGTGACATCGTGGTCTTGGCCACACCTGAAATCGGCGGCTTGCCGTTCGTGATTTCCGGTTTGGTGGCAGCGGGTGGTTTGGCTGCGGCCTTGTCCACAGCCGACGGCTTGTTGCTGACCATTGCCAACGCTCTGTCGCACGACCTGTACTACAAAGTGATTGACCCCAACGCCTCGGCCAGCCGTCGCGTGGCGCTCTCCAAAGTCATTTTGGTGTTCGTGGCTTTGGCGGCGGCTTATGTCGCATCGCTGCGCATGGCGGACATTTTGTTCCTCGTGTCTGCGGCCTTCTCGTTTGCTGCGGCAGCCTTCTTCCCTGCATTGACCCTGGGCATTTTCTGGAAACGTGCCAACAAATGGGGCGCCTCGCTGGGCATGGTGGCGGGTTTGGGCATCTCGTTCTACTACATGGTCAAGACCCATCCTTGGATGTACGGCTTGTTCCACAATGGTTCGCTGACCCCTGAAATCCTCAAAGCCAACACCTGGTGGGACATTGCCCCCATCTCAGCGGGTATCTTCGGTGTGCCCCTGGGCTTTGCGGTGATCATCATCGTGTCGCTGCTGACCAAAGCACCCGACCAAGAAGTTCAGGACATGGTCGAGAACGTTCGCTTCCCCAGCTTTGACGGCAAGACCTCACAAGGCACCGCTGCTCACTGACAGGTTGGTGTTGGCAAGACCTGTCTTGCCAACCTGAACCCTTCCAAAAAATAACCCGATCGCGTCATGCGATCGGGTTTTTTCTTTGGCGTGGTGGGTCAGGTCACGCGCGCCTGACGCCCACCCCGCACCGCGCCGGGGCCTGCCAATCGGGGCCGTCAAACCAGGCATCGCCCTGCAAGTAAGCGCGCAGCATGGGCAAGGCGTCTTGCCCCCAAAACAATTTGTCATCGACGCAGAAGCTGGGCACGCCAAACACGCCGAACGCCAGCGCTTCGTCGGTGTGTGCCTGCAAGGCCTGCTTGACCTCGGCGCTGGCCGCGTCCCTGGCTGGCCCAAGGTGGGCTGTCAACTGCGCCAAGCGCTGCGGGTCGGCAGCGTCTTCTCCCGCACACCAGACATGGCGAAACACCTGCTCGCACACGTAGCGGTTGGGCTGACCATCGGCATCGCACGCGGTGGCCAGTCGCAACAAACCCAGCGGGTTGAAGGGGTGCAGGGCCGGCAACTGCAAAGGCGTTCCCTGCTGCCGCGCCTGCCACAGCACCTGTCGGTACGTCCAGTCGCGTTTGGCTGGGATTTCTGCAGGGCCCAATTGCCCATGGTGCTTGAGCATGGCGGCAAACAGCACCGGCTTGTGCACCACCCGGTGGCCGATGCCCTCCAACGCCCGGGGCAGGGCGTCGAAGGCCAGCCAGGCATAAGGCGAGATGAAGTCAAGATAGAAGTGGATGGTTTTCATAAGGGCCTGCCGGTGTGGGGTGTCGCTCTCAATGCCTTGTTTTTGGCCCAAGTCTATAGGGTCAACACCAACTTGCGCGGGCCATCTTGTCCGTAGAATGAATTGGCATGAACCGGTGACCACACCGCCCACACGGGGCCAGAGTCACCCGCAGCACCTCAAGGAGACCCCATGTACAAACACATCATCCTGGCCTATGACGGTTCCATCACCGGGCAGAAGGCTTTGCTCGAACTCGAGGAGCTGGCGCACTGGGGCCAGCCCCGCCTGACCTTGGTGGCGGTGGCCCCCAACCCGCTGGATGTGGGTTCGATGGAGATGGGCTATTACGCCTCGGCCAACCAAGGGCCGCTGGAAGAAACCCTGGCTGCGCAACTGGCCCAAGGCGTGCGAACCCTGAAAGCCATGGGTTACACAGTGCAAGGCGAGGTGCTCAAGGGTGAGGTGATCCGCGAGTTGTCGGGTTTTGCAGAACGCGTGGGGGCAGACCTGATCGTGGTTGGTCACAAGCATGAGCCCAACCTGCTGCGCCGCTGGTGGAGCGGCTCCACCGCCAAATCGCTGGTGGAAGAATCACCCTGCAATGTGTTGATTGTGGTGGACCGAAGCCAGGCAGATGCACCCTGAGGGCGGCCCAAGCGCCCATTCGCTGGGCGAATGAACACCCTGCAGGCTGCTCGCGTTCAGGTCGTCCCGCTCACGCCCGTCAGGCGCTGCTGTATGCGCTGCCAGACTTGGCGCTTGGCCTCATCCGACATGCGGCTCCAGACACCGATTTCTTCAAGGGTCCGCCAACACCCTGCACACACCTCAGTCTGCGGGTCCATGACGCACACCGACAAACAAGGTGATGGCACATGGGGTTGAGGCTGGGTCAGCACCTGCGCAGCGCGCTGCGCCAGCTGCTTGATGCGCGCATTCATGGGGCCTCCTTGGGTTTGGGTGCTTGCGCAGAACTCGACTGGGCCGTGTCATGAAGGCTGCCCTGGACCACATCGGCAGGACTGGCCTGGGTCAAATCGGGCAAATCCTGCGGCCGCAAGCGAAACACGCCGTGGGGATGCCCGGCAGCGGCCCAGACTTCCTCGAAGCGCCACAGGTCTTGGTCGAGCAAGGTCACGGGGGGGTTCAGGTGCGCCACGGGGGACACGCCGCCAATCGTGAAGCCCGTGTGGGCCTTGACGAAATCGGCATCGGCGCGACCGATCTTGCCCACCAGGGCGGCGACTTTTTTCTCGTCCACACGCCGGTCGCCCGAGGTGACCACCAGCACAGCCACACCGTCTTCCTTGCGACGGAAGATCACACTCTTGGCAATCTGCCCCAGCTGCACACCCAGGCCATCTGCGGCCTCTTGCGCGGTGCGGGCTGCACCACCCAGCATGACCGGGGCATGGGGATGATGGGCATCTTGCAAAGCCCTGGCGACGCGTTGCACGCCCTCGGGCAGCACATGCAGTTCAGCGCCGCACATGGCTCAGCCCGCCCGCTTGTTGAGGATGGCCTTGGCCACATTCGAGTTGGGTTTACGGCCCAAAAAGTCGCTGATGAACGCGCCGGCGTCCACCAGCTTGTCCAGGTCAATGCCGGTGGCAATGCCCATGCCGTGCAGCATGTACACCACGTCTTCGGTGGCCACATTGCCCGTGGCCCCCTTGGCGTAAGGGCAGCCGCCCAGGCCCGCCACAGACGACTGAAAGTTCCACACCCCCATTTGCAGCGCCGCCAGCGTGTTGGCCAAAGCCTGACCGTAGGTGTCGTGAAAATGACCGCAGATGTGGTCGATGTCGAAATGCTTTTGCGTGGCTTCAATGGCTTTTTGCACCTTGAGCGGCGTGCCCGTGCCAATGGTGTCGGCCACGTCCACACGCTGCACGCCAATCTGTTTCATCAAACCTGCCAAATGGGCCACGCTGGCCGCAGGCACTTCGCCTTCGTAGGGGCAACCCACGGTGCAGCTCATGGCCCCGCGCACCGCGATGCCGGCGGCCAGTGCGGCTTGCACCACGGGCGCAAAGCGTTCCATGCTTTCTTCGATCGAGCAATTGATGTTCTTTTGGCTGAAGGCCTGGCTGGCCGCGCCAAAGACCACGATCTCATCCGGGCGTGACGCCACCGCCGCCTGGAAACCCACCATGTTGGGCGTGAGCACCGAGTAAAGCACCCCCGCTTGGCGCTGGATGCCGGCCATCACTTCGGCGTTGTCGGCCATCTGCGGCACCCACTTGGGGCTGACGAAGCTGGTGACCTCGATCTCGGTCAGGCCTGCGGCCTGCAGGCGGTGCACCAGTTCGATCTTGACCGCCGCGGGCACAGGCTGCTTTTCGTTTTGCAGGCCGTCGCGGGGGCCGACGTCGATGAGTTGAACGCGGGAAGGCATGTTCATGGGGTTCTTTGGATGTTCAATAGCCGCGCTGGTGATCCACCACGCCGTTGATCGGCTCGCCGCGCTGCAAAGCCTGGATTTTGCCCACGATTTGCGCGATGCTTTCTTCGCGCAAAGTGCGCGCCGAGGTGTGGGGCGTGACGGTGATTTTCGGGTGTTGCCAAAACACATGGCCTGCGGGCAGCGGCTCGGTGCGGAACACATCCAGCGTGGCCCCCGACAGGTGGCCGCTGTCGATCAACGCCAGCAGGTCCTCGTCGACCAGATGCTTGCCCCTGGCCACGTTGACCACGTAGCCGCCTTGTTGCAGTTGCGACAAAGTGCCTTGGTTCAGGATGTTTTCGGTCTCAGACGTGAGGGGCATCAGATTGACCAGCACGCGCGTGGCGGCCAAAAATTCGGGCAGGCCTTGCGCGCCACTGAAGCATCGGATGCCGGGCAGGTCTTTCGGGCTGCGGCTGTAGCCGTTCACCGGGAACTCAAACACCTGCAGCGCCTTGGCCACCCGCTGGCCCAACACACCCAAGCCCATCACACCCACGGCAAAGTCGGCCCGGCTTTGGGGTTTGCGGTAAGACCAGCGTCCGGTTTTCACATCGGCCTCGTACGCGTCAAGCTCTCGGAAATGCCGGATCACCGCATGGCACACGAACTCGGCCATCTGCACCGACATGCCCGCATCGTCCAGGCGCACGACCTTCAGGCTGGATGGCAGCTTCAGCTGCAGCAGGGCGTCCACGCCTGCGCCAATGTTGAACAGGGCCTGCAGGCCCGACTGCTCGTCGATGAACTGCTGGGGCGGCGCCCAAACGATGGCATGGTCAGCTTGGGGCGCGCCCGGGGCCCAGGCGAACACCTCGGCAGCAGGAAAGGCTTGTTGTACAGCTTGCACCCAAGGCTCGGGGGGCAGGCTGGCAAAGCAGATGGTGATTTTCATGGCGTGATTTTGTCAGCCCAGCTTGAGCAGCTCTGCCCCATCGGCGACTTGGTCACCCGGTGCGTAGAGCAACTCGGCCACCACGCCGTCCTTGGGCGCACTGATGGTGTGCTCCATTTTCATGGCTTCCATCACCGCCAGGGCCTGCCCCGCTTTGACTTTGTCGCCCGCCTTGACGGCAAACGACACGACCTTGCCGGGCATCGGGGCCGTGAGGCGCCCGCCTTCTTGTGCGACCTCTCCTGCGTGCGCCAACGGGTCGAGCACGGTGATGCGGGTCGCGCCCTGAGGCGTGAAAATGTGCGCAGTCTCGCCTTGCCAGTCGATCTGACTGAAACAGCGCGCACCGCCCCACTGCACCCACAGGCCTGCGCCATCAGGCGCAAAGTTCAGCATGCCAGACACCGGGATATCGCCCTCAAGAGAGAGGCTCAGCGCGCCGTCGTGCAGATAGCTCAGGCGGGCCGAGCGGGGTTGGTCTTGCCAGACAAACTCAAAGCGGCGCTGCGCCACCCCGTGCGACTGCCAGCCATCGCGGCGGCTGAACGGGTCTTGCCCCTGCAAAGCCTTGTCGGCCTGCAAGCTGTGCGCCACCACAGCAGCCACAGCGGCGGGCAAGCCCACTTTGTATTGCTTGAACAAGACCGCCGCTTCACGCTGGATGAGTGCGGTGTCGAGCTTGGCCGTGGCAAACGCATCGCTGCGCACCACGTGCCGCAAGAACTGCACATTGGTGTTCAGGCCCACGATGTGGGTTTGCGCCAGCGCCGTGTCCAAACGCGCCAGTGCTTGCTCGCGGGTGTCGCCGTGCACGATCAGCTTGGCCACCATGGAGTCGTAAAACGGGCTGATGGTGTCGCCCTCGCGCACGCCGTCGTCGATGCGAACCGTGCTTCTTTCAAAGCTGCTGGCCTGCGGCTTGCGGTACACCTGCAAGGTGCCGGTGGCGGGCAAAAAGTTGTTATCGGGGTTTTCGGCGCAAATGCGTGCCTCAATCGCATGGCCCTGGATGCGTAACTGGTCTTGGCGCAAGGGCAGCGGCTCACCACTGGCCACACGCAATTGCCACTCCACCAAGTCCAGGCCAGTGATGGCCTCGGTCACCGGGTGTTCCACCTGCAGACGGGTGTTCATCTCCATGAAGAAAAATTTCATGGATTCAGGTTGGTTATAAGCGGTTTGCTCGACGATGAATTCGACCGTGCCTGCCCCGACATAGTTCACAGCCTTGGCGGCGGCCACAGCCGCTGCGCCCATTTGGGCACGCAGGTTTTCGGTCATGCCGGGCGCCGGGGCTTCTTCCAGCACCTTTTGGTGGCGGCGCTGCACCGAGCAATCGCGCTCGAACAGATACACGCAGTTGCCCTGGGTGTCGCCAAACACCTGGATCTCGATGTGGCGCGGGCGTTGCACGTATTTCTCAATCAGCACCGCATCGCTGCCAAAGCTGTTGATGGCTTCACGTCGGCACGATGCGAGGGCTGCGGCAAAGTCTTCGGACTTGTCGACCACGCGCATGCCCTTGCCACCGCCACCGGCGCTGGCTTTGATGAGGGCGGGGTAGCCAATGCGGTCGGCTTCGCGTTGCAGCAAGGCAGGGTCCTGGTCAGCGCCGTGGTAACCGGGCACCAGTGGCACACCGGCCGATTCCATCAAGCGCTTTGACTCAGCCTTGAGGCCCATGGCCAAAATCGCCGAGGCGGGCGGGCCGATGAACAACAAACCCGCTGCGGCGCAGGCCTTGGCAAAGTCTGCGTTCTCACTCAAAAAGCCATAGCCCGGGTGCACCGCCTGTGCACCCGCTTCTTGTGCGGCTTGCAAGATGCGCTCCCAGCGCAGGTAGCTGTCTTTGGGTGCACTGCCGCCAATGTGGACCGATTCGTCACAGGCTTGTACATGCTTGGCGCCAGCGTCGGCGTCCGAATAAACGGCCACGGTCTGGATGCCCATTCGGCGGGCGGTGGCGGCCACACGGCAAGCGATTTCGCCTCGGTTGGCGATCACTATTTTCTTGAACATGTCAGTTTCTCCAAACCACTTGGTTATCTACGGCGTACAACTTGCAGGTGATGCCACGGCGTGCCTGGCAAAAGCCCAAGGCACGTCCCACGGCCCAATCGCCCGTGGCAAAGCCTGCGCCACCCGGACCTATGGCAAAGGCGCGCGGTGAGGGGCTGGCCAGAAAACGGCTGTACAGACTTTGCCGAGTCTCGGCACCTACCGGCACTTTGTCGATTTCGTCGACTTGGGCAAATCCACTCGGTGTGGGCACCGGCTGCAATGCGGGCTGGGTGTACCCGGCCTTGGCCAGAAAAGCGTCCACCCAGGGCACCCAGCGGTCCATGTCGATGCTGAACCCCGAATGACCATCCTGACCCACGGGCGCGAGTTGCCGAAACTCGGCTTGCCCACCCCCGTCCAGCCAGGCCCGGTGCCAGTCTCGCGGTGCTTGCGCACCCCAGAACAAATCGTTTTCCCAATACAGCCAGAGCATAGGGACTTGGGCCTGTGCCGCGCGTGCTTTCCAGAGTTGCCCAATTTGTACGGTCGCACAAGAACGCCCCGGACGGCCCACCGGATCGCCCCCGGTGCCGCCAGAAAAATTGACGGCCCCTTGCAAGCCTGCCGGGTTGCGCCAAACCGTGGCCACCGTGGTCAAGCCGCCCACCGATTGGCCCATGACCCACCACCGCGAAGCGTCGACAAATGGCAAGCTGCGCGCAAATTCGGCCACCGCAATCACTTGGTCTGATGCGGCGAGGCTCATCGGTTCGATGCGGGGCTGGCTGCAGCCGCCGCTGGTTTCCGGGTCAAAGCCATCGTGGGTTTCGCCATAGCCCACACGGGTGGGTACCATCACCACAAAACCCTTGCCCACAAAATAGCGGGCCTGCTGCTCATACCGAAAGCGTGTCGGTTGGGCCATTTTCTCTCGGCTGGTGGCGCGGCCATGGTTGAGCACCACCATCGGAAATGGTCCATCCCCTGCGGGCTTGAAGACCGTGACGGGGATTTGACGCTGTTCACGCCGACCGTACAGGTCCTGCACCGACACCGGAATACGGTGAACGACTTCATGCAGGTCTTTGGCAACCGGTAATTCGGCAGGGGTTTGCGCGTGTACCCACATCGCCCACCAGCAGCAAGCGAACCCGAAGAGGCGACGGAAAAGCTTCATGCCCATGCTCTCAAGACAGCAGCCAGCTGGGCTTGCGCTTTTGCAAAAAGGACTGCACGCCCTCTTTGCCTTCGCTGCTGGCGCGGATGTCGGCAATGCCCGCCACCGTCTGCGCGACCAGCGCGTCGTTGATCTCGCGCTCGGCCACGTCGTGCACCAGCTTTTTACAGGCACGCACGGCGTTGGGGCTGGCGCTCACCAAGGCTTGGGTCAGCTCGGCCACTTTGGTGTCCAGCGCGTCGGCGGCCACCACCTCGTGCACCAAACCGATGCGGTGCGCCTCAGCTGCAGTAAAGCGCTCAGCGGTTAAAAAATAGCGGTGCGCCGCCCGCGCGCCCATAGCGCGTATCACATAGGGGCTGATGGTCGCGGGGATCAGCCCCAGCTTGACTTCGCTCAGGCAATAGTTCGCCGTGTCCACGCTGACGGCCATGTCGCAGGCCGCCACCAGGCCCATGCCACCGGCATACACATCGCCCTGCACGCGGGCGATGGTGGGTTGGGGGCATTCGTAAATAGCGCGCAACATGGCGGCCAGCTCGCCCGCGTCGGCCAGGTTTTCGCCCTGGTTGTAGTCGGCCATGCGGCGCATCCAGTTCAGGTCGGCTCCGGCGCAAAAGGCGGGGCCCTCGGCGGCCAGCACCACGCAGCGCACGGCGCTGTCTTGGGTCACCGCCAAAAAAGCGTGTTTTAACTCGGCAATGACTTCATCGTTGAAGGCGTTGCGCACATCGGGGCGCGACAGCGTGATCGTGTGCACGCCGGCTTGGGTGGAAATTTTCAGGGCTGTGGTCATGCTTTGGGGGTCTGTTCTGTTTGAAGGAAATAGACCATGTCGAGTTCGGGGCAGTCGTGGCCCAGGTACGTCAGCGCCGCCGTGATCTGACCACGGTGGTGGGTGGCGTGGTTGAAGACATGCGCCAAGGTTGCCGAAAACGGCAGCGACTGGGGGGCACCCTTGCTGGTCTGGTAGTCCAGGTGACCGTCAAAGCGCTCGGCAGGCCAGCTGGCGATCAGCTGCGACCAGTTGGCAGCGCCGCCGTTGAGGGCCTGCGCCAAGCGCTCGCGGTGCGGCTCAATCTCGGCATCGAGCGCCAGCACCGGCGATGCGCCTTTGGCAAAACGCGCATACCAAAGCAAGTGCTCGGCCACCAGCATGTGGTTCAGCGTACCGTGGATGCTTTTGAAGAACAGGCCCACATCGCGTTGGTAGTCTTGGGCTGACACGCGCGAGACCGCTTCGAGCAAGCGGTGTGTGGCCCAGACGTGGTAACGCGCTAGACCGCTGAAGTGGGTATGCCAAGTCGATGTGTTCATTGTGGCCATGTGTCCAGCCCTCCCAAAGTTTTGAGCGATTCAAAATCCGCGTCGCGGTGCAGCAGCGTGTGGCCGTGGGTCATGCAGTAGCTGGCCAGCAGCACGTCGATGGGGCTGCGCACGGTGCGGCCCTGTGCCCGCAGGCGGCGGTACAGCGCTGCCGCGCTGAGCGCATTGGCTGCCCCGCCAATGTCCATCACGGTTAAATCCAACAGCAAGCTTTCTGCCATGCGACGGGCTGTGTCGTTGCGAAATCCGCGCAGCACTTCGAACACCACCAGATCGGCTGTGCCTATCGACACGTCCCCAGCTTCCAGCCAGCGCACCAGTTGCTGGCGTTGCGGTGTTGGCGCTTGATTGAAGAAGTCAATCCAGACGCTGGAGTCCACCAGAATCATGGCTTATTCCGGGCTTTTGCCATCAGTGTGGGAGGCTCGGGCTCTTGCAGCACCAATGCCTGAACGCCTGTGTAGACCTTCTCTGCCGCGTCAATGGCGCGGTCGTACAGTTGGCCTGCGACCTTCAAAGCCTGCTGTTCCTCCCGCCAGCGGGCCCATCCTTCGTCAGAGTCGTCCCACTGAAGCTGTCCTTGCATGGCCAGCAAGCCGTCATAGACTTTGCGCCGCTTGAGCATGCGCAAGCCTTCTTCCACGGCCTCTCGCTTGGTCTTGAAATCACCATAAGCCATGACGTCGGCCATGAGCTTGTCGTCGATCACGATATTGGTTCGCATGTCGAATCCCTCTCTAATGTGTATGAAATAACAAAATCATACACATCACATGCGGAAAAGTCCAAATTTCGTCTCAGGAATCGGTGCATTGAGCGATGCACTCAAGCCCAGCGCCAGCACGCGGCGGGTGTCGGCCGGGTCGATGATGCCGTCGTCCCACAGGCGGGCGGTGGCGTAGTAAGGGTGGCCCTGCACCTCATATTGCGCTTTGATGGGGGCCTTGAACGCGGCTTCTTCGTCGGCACTCCACTGGCCGCCCTTGTCCTCGATGCCGCCACGTTTGACGGTGGCCAGCACGCTGGCCGCCTGCTCGCCGCCCATGACGCTGATACGGGCGTTGGGCCACATCCACAAGAAACGTGGCGAGTAAGCGCGCCCACACATGCCGTAATTGCCAGCGCCAAAGCTGCCGCCAATGATGATGGTGAACTTGGGCACAGCGGCTGTGGCCACGGCCGTGACCATCTTCGCGCCGTTGCGGGCGATGCCTTCGTTTTCGTATTTGCGGCCGACCATGAAGCCGGTGATGTTCTGCAAAAAGACCAATGGGATTTTGCGCTGGCAGCACAGCTCGATGAAGTGCGCACCTTTGAGCGCTGACTCGCTGAACAAGATGCCGTTGTTGGCGATGATGCCCACCGGCATGCCTTCGATGCGGGCAAAACCACAGATCAAGGTGGTGCCAAAGCGCGATTTGAATTCGTCGAACTCCGAACCGTCCACGATGCGGGCGATGATTTCACGCACATCAAAGGGCTTGCGCGTGTCCGTGGGGATCACGCCATACAACTCTTGCGCATCAAACTTGGGCGGCACGGGCGCGTGCGTAGCGATGTTGGGGGCCTTTTGCGCGTTCAGGTTTTTCACCGCCTGCCGCGCCAAAGCCAGCGCATGCACGTCGTTTTGCGCTAAATGGTCGGCCACGCCCGACTGGCGCGTGTGCACATCGCCGCCTCCCAAATCTTCGGCACTCACCACTTCGCCCGTGGCAGCTTTGACCAGTGGCGGGCCGCCCAAAAAGATGGTGCCCTGGTTCTTGACGATGATGGTCTCGTCGCTCATGGCGGGCACATACGCGCCACCGGCGGTGCACGAACCCATGACCACAGCGATCTGCGCGATGCCCAGCGCGCTCATGTTGGCTTGGTTAAAAAAGATGCGGCCAAAATGGTCGCGGTCGGGGAAGACCTCGTCCTGGTTGGGCAAGTTGGCACCGCCCGAGTCCACCAAATAGATGCAGGGCAAGTGGTTTTGCTGCGCGATTTCTTGCGCGCGCAAATGCTTTTTCACCGTGAGCGGGTAATAGGTGCCGCCCTTCACCGTGGCGTCGTTGCAAACGATCATGCAGTCCACCCCGCTCACGCGGCCAATGCCCACGATCACGCCCGAGCTGGGCGCGTCGTTGTTGTACATGTTGAGCGCGGCCAACGGCGCGACTTCTAGGAAAGGCGTGCCGGGGTCGAGCAGCATTTGCACGCGGTCACGTGGCAGCAGCTTGCCGCGGGCAATGTGCTTGGCGCGGGGGGCGTCGCCGCCGCCCAAAGCCACGCGTTCCAGATGCACGCGCAAGTCATCGACCAGGGTCCGCATGGCAGCGGCATTGGCTTGAAAGTCGGCCGAACGGGGGTTCAATTGAGAGTGCAAAGCAGTCATGCGTCTTCCTTGGCTGTGGCCCCGGGCGCACGACAAACACCGCGCTTCAAGGGCAATGCCTGCCAGCTTAAGACCTGCGCCCAGTTGGGGGGTGTCAATTGGGTTGCAAATCGTGCCACAATTTCAAGACCGATGAACCCGCACTTGCCTGACCCACCTCGCCCGACCCACACCGCTCGCGCCGAGACACCCATGGCTTTTGCCAAAGCCATTGCGCAGGCCTACACCCAGCGCAGCCTGGACCCATTCCCAGCCTTGGTCGAGGCACAAATTGCGCCAGAAACCCTTGACCATCCCGATGCACGCATCACCGCGCTGCAAATGGAATGGTTGTCGGCCACCGCCATGCGGGCGCTGGACGACGAAGCCCTGGGCTGGTTCAGCCGCCGCCTGCCTTGGGGCAGCTATGGCATGCTGGTGCGCGCCTCTCTGACCGCCCCCACCTTGGGCGTGGCGCTGCAGCGCTGGTGCCGCCATCACGGTCTGCTGACCGACGACATCCACTTGCAAGTCAGCACCGAAGCGGGCGTGGCGCAACTGCAATTGCACGAACAGCGCCCATTGGGCACTCTGCAAGAATTTGCGGTGGTGTCGGTGCTGCGCAATGCTTTGGGCGTGGCCTGCTGGCTGACCGACTCGCGCATTCCACTGGTGCAAACCACCTTGCGCTTTGCCCCGCCACCGCATGCCGACAGTTACCGCGTGCTGTTTGACGGCCCCACTCAGTTCAACGCGCCCACGCACAGCCTGCAGTTCGACGCCGGTTACCTGAGCTTGCCCGTGCGCCGCGACGAAGCGGCCTTGCAACGCATGCTGCAGCGCGCCCTGCTGCTCACAGTGCGCCCCTACCGGCGGGATCGCCTGCTGGTGGAAAAAGTGCGCCAGACCCTGGCCGAACACCCCGAACACGGCCGCAACGCCGACGACCTGGCCGCCTGGCTCAACCTGTCGGCCCGCACGCTGCACCGTCAACTTAAAGATGAAGGTGCCAGCCTGCAGCAACTCAAAGACGCCGTGCGCCGCGACCTGGCCATGGACCTGCTCTTGCGCACACAACGCCCCATCAAACAGATCGCAGCCGAAGTGGGGTTTCAAAACGAGAAGAGTTTTATGCGGGCGTTCAAGGGGTGGGCAGGGGCGACGCCGGACGAGTTCCGCACCAGTCGCCAGGGCTAAGCCAAGCCCCAACCCAAGCGATCAACCCAGACGCAACTCGTGCATGCCCGTGAACACGCGAGCGGCCCCAGCTTGCAACAGCGGCGCATGCTCGGCAGGCGGTGCGGCATAAGCCCACACGGTCGCCCCAGCAGCCACCCCCGCCGTAATGCCCACCGTGGTGTCTTCCACCACCAGGCAGCGCGCCGGATCGATTTGCAAATGCGCGGCAGCGGCCAAATACACATCGGGGTGCGGTTTGCTGCGCGGCATTTCGTGACCGCTGAAGATACGGCCTTCAAAGAAATCCATCAGACCCACTTGCTTGAGCATCATCTCGACCTTGAACCGGTCTGCCCCCGAGGCTACGGCGATGCGACCCTGGCAGTAATCATTAAGGTGCGCCACTGCTTCGTACACACCCTCAATGGCGGCGATGTCTTGGGTGAGGCGTTCGTTGCGGCGTGCGTAAAACTGCTCCAGCCAAGCATCGGTCATTGCCTGACCGGTCTGCGCCTCGATCACGCTGCGCTGGCTTTTGACGGTGTGGCCCACAAAGCGCTGCATGCACTCGGCCAGCGTCATGCGCCAACCCTGCTCGTCAAACATGTCGCGCAACACGCCGCAAGTGATGGCTTCGCTGTCCACCAGCACGCCGTCACAATCGAAAAGGATGGCTTCAAAGTTCATGCGCAGGATCATACGGTCTGTCGCAGCGCGGCTTCACAGCTCATCGCCGTCCACATAAAACCAGCGCCCGTCCTCGCGCACAAAACGGCTGCGTTCGTGTTGTTGAGTAGGCGGCTTATTCAGCGCAGCATGGTTGACCCATCGGGATGGTTCATGTTGAGATTTTGGTGCTGCGCTCAAGGGGCGAAGGCAGGAAGACCAGACTTTGCGGCTTTTTGTAACGGGCGATGCGCGCATCCAGGAAATTCAGCAGTTCTGTCGCTGCAACGCTCGATCCGACTTTCAGAGCACAAACTGCGTGCACCGCCTCTCCCCACTTTTCGTCTTGCTTGCCGAAAACAAAGGCCTCGGCCACGGCAGGGTGTTCGAGTAAGACCTGCTCCACCTCGGCCGGATAGACATTTTCCCCACCCGTCTTGATGAGTTGTTTGTGCGCTGACCGCCCGGTAAACCAAAGCCAACCGTCCTCGTCGATGCGCCCAAGATCGCCTGTACGGTGCCAAGGGTCGGCTGATTTGAAAGGGCGTTGGGTCTCAGGCTCCCAATAACCCAGAAACACGGTCGGCCCCCGGACGGCGATCTCGCCTTCCAAACCTGTCCCCAAAGCCCGCCCCGTTGCGTCCTGCACACGCACTTCGGTCGGCGCCATCGGCCGACCGGCGGCACCCGGTCGCTCGCTTTGTACGCCTATGCACACCATGCTGGACACCTCGGCCTGCCCGTAGGCCGACCAAAATTTCGCATCAGGGCACAGCGTGGCCAAGCGGCCGATCACCTCAGGGGGCTCTAGCCCCATGCACACGCGCAAACTGGCCAGTGAGGCCTCACCGCCCGGGTTTTGCGTTGCCGCATCCAGCAGGGCGCCCAGCATCGGGGCAAAGGTGGCGCACACGGTGATGCGGTGGCGCGCCACGGAGACCACTGCGGCCACAGGATCGAAACGCGGCAAGATCACGCAAGCACCGCCCGCCTCCAACATGGCAAGCGCCAAGCCAATTCCGGCCGCATGGAACAACGGCAGCACACCCAACCAACGGTCGTGATCGCCCAAAGCCCAGGCACCACCCGTTTGAATGGCCGATGCGCGCAATTGCGCCTGAGACAAAACCGCGCCTCGCGCATGACCGTCCACTGCCGCCGTGTAAAGCATGATGACGCCCAGATCCGGGGCATCTTGACGCGGCACAGGCGCTTGCTGCGATTGGCCGACACAGACCCAAGACCCATTGACGGGCTCGCCCATCATTTCAATGGTCACCCCGGCCATGCCCTCTGGCCATGCCGCTGTCATCAATGCGGAACACGCTGCGTCAACAATGACCAGGGCGGGACGGGCATCACGCGCTTGCTGGGCCATTTCAGCGGACGACAGGCGAAGGTTGAGCGGCACCAGCATGGCCCCAAGCCAGGCCACCGCGCCCAACAGCACCAAGACCTCGGGCCGGTTGCCGCTCAGCAACAACACGCGATCGCCACGCCTGACCCCCGCAGCATGCAAGGCTGACGCCTGAATTTGCACGGCTTTATGCAAAGCTGCATGTGTGTCACTGCGGCCTTCGAAAATCAACGCAGGGTGATCCTGATACGAGCGGGCATTGCGATCCAGCAGATCAATGAGGGTGGGGTGGTGGTTGGACATGGCTGTCATCTGTGAGTGTGAGTGGTGCCCGCAGGATCAAGCCCCTGCTGCCCTTGGAAAGTTGCGGCTCTTTTCTGTACGAAGGCAGCGATACCCTCGTGTGCATCCGAAGTGGCCGCACAGGCCTTGAGCAATTTTTGCTCCAACAACAAGTGCTCCTGCAAGGACAAGCCAGGCCCCTGCGTCGTCAGCTTTTTGATGGCGGCCAATGAGGCTGGCGCAGACTGGCACAGTTGCCCAATCAAGTCTTGCGCCGCAGCTTCCAGCGCATGTGCAGGAAAAATTTGATCGACGGCACCGGCAGCCAAGCAACGCGTGGCATCCACGGCCTGACTGAGCATCAGCCATTGCTGCGCACGCACCACGCCAACACGCCGCGCCAGAAAATACGATGCCCCGACATCGGGGGACAAGCCTATGGCCGAATACCCAGTGCGCAGTTTCATGTTGTCGCTGGCCAGCACGAAGTCGCCACACAAGGCCAAACCAATGCCCGCACCGCCCACCGGCCCCCCCACCACGGTCACCACAGGACAGGTCGCCTGTGCCAGCTGCAAATATGCCGGAAGCAGTTGGTCCAGGATGTCATCGACAAGCTGCGGCAACTGATCGCCCGAGCTCACGAAATCCTGGATGTCGCCGCCTGCACAAAAAATCGGTCCGCGTGCCTTGATCACCACGACACGTGGTTGCGCGGCCAGCACATCAGCGATCGCCTGTGCCAACGCGGATGCCGTGGCGAAACCCAAGGCATTGTGGTGTGTTGCGCGATCGAGGACGATGCTGCCCACCAGAGGCTCCGCCGTCCATTCAATGCCGTGAAGCGTCGGCATGCCGTCAACCCAACCAACGTTTGCGTCGACGGTAGTGCTTGACATCGCGGTAGTTGCGACGTTCACCGCTGGCCTGCTTGCCCAAATAGAACTCCTGAATGTCCTCGTTGGCGCGCAATTCGGCCGCCGTGCCCTCCAGCACCACGCGGCCGTTTTCCAGGATGTAGCCGTGGTCGGCAATGTCCAGCGCGGCCTGGGCGTGCTGCTCCACAATGAGCAGAGAAACACCTTCCTGACGCAGTTTGGCAAGCAAGCCGAAAATTTCACTGACCATCATGGGTGCCAGCCCCAGTGAGGGCTCATCGATCATCAGCAGCCGGGGTTGCGCCATCATGGCGCGTCCGATCAGCAACAACTGCTGCTCCCCGCCTGAGAGGTAGCCGGAGGTGCGGGTTCTCAACTCAGCCAGGCGGGGAATCAGGCCATAAACCCGCTCCAGCCCCTGCTTCACGTCGGCCATGCGTGTCAGGCGGTGCCCGCCCACGACGAGGTTTTGCTCCGCCGTCATGTGGCGCAGCACCTTGCGCCCCTCCACCACATGGATCACCCCATCGGCCACCATCATTTCAGTAGATCGCCCTGTGACCTCTTGGCCCAACATGCGCACATTGCCAGAAGCCACACGCCCTTCCTCCACATCCAGCATGCCGGAGATGGTTTTGAGCGTGGTGCTCTTGCCGGCCCCATTGGGGCCAAGCAGCACCGTGCAGCCGCCTGCAGCCACCTCCAGCGTGATGCCTTTGAGTGACAAGATCACGTCGGCGTACAGGACCTCAACGTTGTTGAGTGCAATCAGTGGTTCAGACACAGCAGCGGCCTTGCTTTACCACTTGGCGAGCTTGGGCACGGGCACCTGCGTGGCCGTCGTGGTCAGCTTGCCACCCACCACCTGGCCGATGTTGACGCGTGGATCTCGGGTCGGAAATGGCGCTTCGACTGAGTAATCGATGTCGCCACCGCTGTAGCCGAAAAAGTCTTTGCCTGTGAAGTTGGTGTCAATCAGGGTTTTGTAAAGCAGCTCTCCGGTCAGCTTGTCACCCCCGTGCTTGCGCGCAGCCGTCTCAACGGCCCGAACCATCACCAAGGCCTGGCTCATGCCCACGGTGGTCAGCGAGTGCCAAGGTGCTTTCATGCCGTATTTGGCCACCAACATGTCATAAAACTTTTTGGTCTCGTTGTCTTCCTCGGTGGCGATCACACCCGAATGGACCTCATAGTCCCCCTCCATGGCCGCCATGCCACCGACCAGTTTTTGCAGCATGGCAGGTGAGTTGTGAATGCTGTAGGCCATGGGCACGTTCTTGCCCAAAGCCTGCATTGCCCGCTTAACCGCCACCGCCTGCTGGATGTTGGTGGGCACCAGAATGAGTTCAGCGCCCGCATTGAGGACACGGCGCAGTTGCAGGGTCACGTCCGCAGGCTGCGGTTCCACATAGACCATTTCCACCAGAGTGATCTTGGTGGGGTTGGCCTTGGCGTAGGCGTTGATGCCCTTGCCCAAATCTGCAAAGGTAGGAGAAGCTTCGGTGGTGAACATCGCCACCTTGACTGGGCGCGAGCCACCGGCTTTGGTCTTTTGGAACCACTCGACGAAGCCCGTGAATTCATGCACAAATGTGGGCCGCGTAGACATGACCCACTGGTTGGGTCGCCAGCTGAAGCCCGTGGCGGCAGAGCCCAAGATCATGGGCACCTTGTCGGTAGGCAGACGCTGCTGGATGGCGGCCACATCCGGCCCCCCCAAAGACAATCCAATCAAAGGCTTGGTGGCCAGCACACCAGGCCACAGGCTGGCCGTTTGGGCCGTGTCATAGCGCGTGTCATAGGTTTTCATCTCCAGCTTCACGCCGAGCTTGGCGCCCACTTCGGCGTTCCACCAATTCACCACGCCCTCACGCCCTGGTCCGACCATCGGCATGATCGCGGCAAATGGGCCGGAATAATCCGACAAGGCAGGCACCTGGTAAACCGTTTGCGCGGAAACCGGGGCCATGGATGCAGCAGCGATGCCCGCAACCGTTACGGCGCGTGCCGTCCAATTCATCAGTTTTTTCATGTGAGTCTCCTGTGGTGGTTAAAGAAGCCGCCCCATGACGGTCAGTACGAAAAGGGCCAGAGTCGGTAGGCCTTTTTGGTAATCTGGATGCGGTGCATCACGCCCTTGGGCTCGAAAAGAAGGAAAAGGATGATCACGGCACCCAACAAGACGTTCATGGCGGCAAAGACAAAGTCCTGCCCCAATGCGGGCACCCATTGAATAAAGCTCGGGCCCAGACTGGTCACACCCTCACGGGCCAGTTGGATCATGGCTGTGCCAATCAGCGCACCGACGATGGAGCCCAGACCGCCCACGATCATCATGGCGATCATCCAGATGGCATTGAACAGCGTGAATTGCTCGATGGACACATGCCGCAAGGCCACCACCCACAGGCCACCCGCCACACCGGCAAAAAACGCGCTCACCAGAAAAGCCCGGGCCTTGGTTGCGGCAACGGGTATGCCCATCATGCCGGCGGCCACATCATCGTCACGCACCGCTTCAAAGCTGCGCCCATGGCGCGAGCGCACGATACCAAAGGCACCCGCAGTCATGATCAGCAGCACTGCGAAGGAAAACCAGTAGATGGCGCGGTCGTTTTCGAGGGACAGACCGAACACCGAAATGGATTCCACATGCAAACCACCGGCGCCACCCAACCAGGACTGTGGCAAATTCAGCACCAGAAAGTGGAACAGGGCCTGCGCTGCGATGGTCGTGAGCGCCAGGTAAAAGCCTTTGATGCGGGCTGCCGTCAAGCCAAACATCACGCCAAACAGGGCCGCACCAGCCCCCCCGATCACCAAAGCCGCGGCCGCATCCCATCCGGCCCCCATGGCTACAGCCGCGCCGTAGGCCCCCACCCCCATGAACGCAGATTGCCCCAAGTTGATCTGCCCGGCGTAGCCGGTGCAGATTTGCAGACCCATCACGGCCACCGCCGTGATGAAGGTGGTGTAACCAATGCTGACCCATCGTTCTGATGCCCACCAGGGCGCAGTCGCCAAGGCCAGAATCAAAAACACAAGACTGGCCCATTGCGCACGCGTGCGAATCAGGGAGCGGTCGCCCGCATAGTTGGTAAAGAATACGCCAGACGGGTCCATCACACACGCTCCACATGGCGCCAGCCGAACAAGCCAGTGGGACGCACCAGCAAGATCAACAGCATGAATACAAAAGGCACGATAGATGACGCAGAGCCACCGATCGCAGGATCAATATAGGCGGCCACCAAAGCCTGAACAATGCCCACAATGGCGCCGGCCAGGATCAACCCCCCAATGGACTCCAGACCCGCCAGCAAGGCCACTGGCAGTGCAGCCAGTGCTACATCCGCCGTTTGGACGGTGATGGAGCGGCCCGTGAGCAACACAATGGCACCCGCGATGGCAATGACCGAGCCCATCATCCAGGCCAGGGTGACGGCACGCTTGACCGAGATGCCCAGCGAGATCGCTATGGTGGGCTCTTCGGCCACAGCCGTCAGGGTCAGCCCCGCACGGGTGCGGTTGAAGAACCACGACATGCCCAAAGTCACCACCAAGGTCAGCAGGGCCCCGATCACCAAATTGGAGGGGAAGATCATGTCCCCCACAATCAGGGGTGCCGGTGGCAGCAGCACAGGAAACGAACGGTCTGCAGGACCCCAGACGACGAGCACGATGCCGCGGATCAGGATCACTAGGCCAATGGTGACCATCACCATAGAGAACACCGACTCACCCACCAGCCGTTCAAAAAACAGCCGTTCGATCAGCCAGCCATAAACGATGGCGCACACAAAGGCCAGAGGAATCGCCAGCCAGGGCGAAAGGTCGGCACCGATGGTGAGGGTCCAGACCGCGTAGGCCCCCAGCATCATGAGTTCACCCTGCGCAAAGTTGAACACCTTGCTGGCCCTGTAAATGACCATGAAGCCCAGCGCCAGCAAGGCATAGATCTGGCCTTGCAGGAACCCGTTGATGAGGTAATTGAAAAAGTCAATCATGGGTTCAGTTCTCCGAAATGCGCTGTGCAGAAATGCGACCGACGGTGACATCCGCGCGCAGCACGCCAGATCGTCCATCCTGATAGCGGATCGGTATCTCGATGGCGGTCTGGGTCTGGTCTGCATACATGGCTTCAATCAAGCCGCCATAGCGCTGTTCAATGAAATCGCGCTTGAGTTTTCGGGTGCGTGTGAGTTCACCTTCGTCGGCATCGAGCTCCTTGGGCAGGTTCACAAAGTGGGTGATGTGCGCCGCCTCTGGCAAGGTCCGATTGACCTGCGCGATCTCGGACGCGACCTGAGCCAACACCTCGGGACGCTGTGACAGGTCGGTGAAGGTGGTGAAAGACACGCCCTTGCGCTCAGCCCACCGGCCAAAGACATCGCCGTCGATGTTGACCAGGGCCGTGACACGCTCGCGTGACGGATTGCCTACCACCAACACTTCACGGATGTAAGGAGAAAAGCGCAAGCGCACCTCGATGAATTGCTTAGAAAAGGTGTGCCCGCCCTGGAGGCTGCTCATGTGCTCGACACGGTCGAAATAAATCAGCTCGGTCTCTGTCGGTCCCTGCCCCACGGCATCACCGGTTTGAAACCATTCCCCGTTCATTTTTTCAGCGCTCTTTTCAGGCTTGCCCCAATAACCTGCAAACCCGGCTCCGCCGCGCAACTCCAGCCCACCAGCAGGGGCCAGACGCCACTGCATGGGCTCGCCCCATGCACTGGCCAGAAGCACCAGCTGGCCAATGGTTTCTGGATTGGCCTGTTTGCCTTGGTGCACCGTGACCAGGCCGAACTCGCTGCACCCATAGACGTTGCGCAGCATCACGCCCATGGCGGCAAACAGTCGAAAGATGTCGGGCGCAACGGCCGCACCGCCGGTGAAGGCGATCTTGGCACGCTGAAGCCCCAGCTGATCACGCAGTGGCCGCAGCACCAGGGCATCGGCCAGTGGCAACAAAACCCGCACCCACCAAGGGCGCTGGGTGGTGTCCATCTGCTCGGCCCGCGCCAAGCGGCCGATGCGCAGACCCCAGTCCACCACACGTTGCCGCCAAGGCGAGGCATCCAGCATGCGGGTATGCACCCGTGCTGCCAGGCTTTCCCACTGCCGTGGACCAAAAAACACCATCTCGCAGGCCAACTCACGAATCGCTTCTTGAATCTGGTCCGGCCGCTCAGCAAAGCTCACCTTCATCGGGCGGATCAGGCCCAGGGTGACCCCCACCCACTGCTCCGTGGCCCAGGACAGCGGAATGTAAGACAGGTATTCACAGCCTTGCGGCAACTGAACCGATTGGGCAATGAGGTCGGCGTTGTGCAGCAACGATGCGTGTGTCGTGATCACCCCTTTGGGCGCTCCGGTCGTGCCCGAGGTGTACAACAACAAGGCGATGTCCTGGCTTTGCCCCTCAGCGATGACCTGCTCAAACCAGGCCGCAGCTTCCGCATCGACCGGACGGGCCGGAGCCTTGAAAGCATCCCACCCCAAAAGGCCTTCTTGCCGATAAGTCCACAGCCCACCCGACTCCCACCACACCACGGTGTGCAGGCCAGTGTGGCGCGACATCAACGGCAGCACCTTGTCAACCTGCTCTTGGTCTTCTGCAAACACGCACACCGCCTGTGCGTCCTGCACCACATAGTCCACCTCGGTTTCGGTCGCGTCCGGGTACAAGGCAACGACCTTGGCACCGATGGCCTGCGCCGCCCATTCCGCCCAGTAAAGCTCAGGGCGGTTTTCACTCATCAACACGACGGTCTGGCCGCGCTGCACGCCACGCGCACGCAGTCCCAAGGCCAGCTCGCGCACCTCATCGCGCACATCAGCCCAGCTGAATTCTTGCCAGATGCCGTCGCGCTTGTGCCTTTGCGCCACCTCGTCGGGGCGGACGGCGGCGTTGTGCACAAGCCATTGCGGCAAGGTCTGTGGGGGCAACGGGTCTGCACTCATGCGTGCACCCCCAGATAAGCAGCAATCACCTGCTCGTCCTGCTGCACGTCAGCGGGACTGGCGTCTGCGATCTTGCGGCCAAAATTCAGCACGATCACCCTGTCAGCGATGTCCATGACCACACCCATGTCGTGCTCCACCAACACCACCGGAATCTGGCGCGACTCGCGAATGTCCAGGATGAAACGGGCCAAGTCTTCTTTTTCTTCCACGTTCATACCGGCCATGGGTTCGTCCAGCAACAACATGCGCGGCTCCATGGCGAGCGCCCGTCCCAAATCGACCCGCTTGCGCATGCCGTAACCCAGGGTGCCCACAGGGTGGTGTCGAAGGTGTTCGAGTTCAAGAAAACCCAGAATTTCTTCAGCTACGGCGCGGTGCGCCAGTTCTTCACGGTGCGCAAACGGGTAGTAGAAAAAAGCAGTGGTCAGTGAACTTTTCATGTGCATGTACCGACCCACCAGGATGTTGTCGAGCACGCTCATGTGGGGCAGCAAATGTGTACCCTGAAAAGTGCGGGCCAGGCCCGCTTGCGCCACACGGTGTACCGGCCAGCGCCCGATGTCCTGGCCCTCAAAGCGCACGTCCCCTTCGCTGGAGCGGTAAAAGCCGGACAGCACGTTCAGCAAGGAACTCTTGCCAGCGCCATTGGGACCAATCAGGGCCACCAGCTCCTGGTGTCCAATGTCGATCGAGACGTTGGCCAGCGCGGTCACGCCACCAAACTTGAGCGTGATGTCCCGGGCCTCCAGCATGGGCGAATGGCGCTGCGCTTCAGTCATGGGCCTGTGACTCCTGGCAAAGGTGTGAACCTGGGCGCGGCATGGCTGCGCGTCGCCCCCGAGGGGCTCCGGGCCAGTGTGCCAAGAGCAAGGTTGTGCGGATTCAAGGCGGCCTCATTCAGCGGCACAACGGGGGCAAAACAAGCGTCAGCTCTTTCGACCAGCGCGCACCCGTACTGTCGCGACTGACTCAGAAACAGCTTCGTGATGCAGGTTTTCAAAACAGGCCAGTGATTGAAGACACGCACACAGGCCAGAGGGGTATTCAGGCCAGCGATCATGTCCCCAGTCTCCGCGCAATCAAGTCTTTCATGATCTCGGTGGTACCGCCATAAATGCGCTGGATGCGGGCATCGGCATACAGCCGGGCAATCGGGTATTCGGCCATATAGCCATAGCCGCCAAACAGCTGAAGACACTCATCGGTCACTTTGCCTTGCTGCTCGGTGCACCACCACTTGGCCATGTAGGCTGCCTCATCGTCCAGGGTCCCGTCCAGCAAACGCTGCACACAGTCGTTGACGAAGCTGCGCACGACGTGGGCGAGCGTGGCGCACTCTGCAAGCTTGAAGCGTGTGTTCTGAAAGTCAAAGACGCTCTGGCCAAAGGCTTTGCGTTGGCGCGTGTAGTCCACCGTCAGCTCCAGCGCTTTTTCAATCACGGCAGCGGCGGGCACGGCCAACAACAGGCGCTCATAAGGCAGCTGGCTCATCAGCTGGCGAAAACCCAAACCTTCTTGCTCGCCCAAGAGCTGGTCCTGGTGGAGGCGCACAGCGTCAAAAAACAGCTCAGCCGTGTCTGAGGCATGTTGCCCCAATTTTTCGAGCCGACGGCCCACGCGGAACCCGGGGAGGTTTTCGGTTTCGAGCACCATGAGCGATACACCGCCGCTGCCCGCACCGCCGGTGCGCACGGCAACAACCAGCAAGTTGGCGGTCGCGCCGTTGGTGATGAAGGTCTTGGCACCATCGATCACATACTGATCACCTTGCTTATCCGCCTTGGTGCGCAAGGCTTTCAGATCAGAGCCACAACCTGGCTCGGTCAAGGCGATGCCCGCCAGGATTTCTCCACTGGCCAGCTTGGGCAACCAGCGTTGTTTTTGCACTTCGGTCCCATAGTCCAGGATGTAATGCGCGACGATGCTGTGCACGGCCGTGTTGGCAGGCACCTCGGCCCGCGCCAGCTCATCTTGCACCACCAACTGGTATGCCAGGTTGACGCCCGCACCGCCATAGCGCTCGGGCAACTCGGGCAGCAAAAAGCCGAGTTCGCCAAACGGACGCCAAACCTCACGCGGAATGAAGCCCTGGCGACGCCACACGTCCAGATGGGGCGCCAACTCACGTTCGATGTAGCGGCGTGCCTGATCGCGGAAAGCCTCGATATCGGCATCCATCCAGGCGTGGCGGTGCAACTGGGGCAACAGGGTCATGGCTTCAGATTCCCGTCAAGCCGCCGCTGCACATCAGCGTCTGGCCGCTGATGTAGTCGGACTCGGGAATGCACAGCAAGTACACCGCGCCAGCAGCCTCGTCGGGCGAACCCCCACGACCCAGCGGAATCATGCGTTCCATGGCGGCCATGAGGTCGGGGTTGACCCCTACCTTGATGTCGCGGCCATCGATGTTGGCGGTCGCATCACTTTCGGCGCTCACCGTCAGTCGGGTCTTGATGAAACCGTAAGCCACACAGTTGACCGTGACATTCATGCGGCCCCACTCCTTGGCCAGCGTCATCGTCATGCCCGTGATACCGGCTTTGGCCGTCGAGTAATTGGTTTGACCCGCATTGCCAAACAAACCGGCCACTGAAGAAATGTTCACCACTTTGCGCACCACGGACTGGCCTGCATCCTTTTCCTGCTTGGACAAAGCACGGATCACCGGTTGCGCGGCGCGAAGGATACGAAACGGGGCCGTCAGGTGCACGTCCATCATGGCGTACCACTGCTCGTCGGTCATCTTCTGGACCACGTTGTCCCAGGTGTAGCCCGCGTTGTTGACAATGATGTCCAGGCCCTTGAACTCACTGACCGCCGTGCCCACAAAGCGTTCGGCAAAATCAGGCGCGGTCACATTGCCCACGCAGGCGACTGCTTGTCCACCGGCCTTGCGAATTTCATCCACCACTTCCTGGGCGGGTGCTGCGTCCAGATCGTTGACGACGACGCGCGCGCCTTCAGAGGCCAGCTTGAGTGCGATTGAGCGTCCAATGCCGCGCCCGGAACCGGTGATGAGCGCGACTTTGCCTTCGAGTTTTTGGGTCATGATTTTATTTCCTTGGGTCTAGTTCAGCTCAGCGCCACAATGGCCTCGCCCACGATTTTGTTTTGTCCAAACTGGTTGGACGAGGTCAATGCGATGCGGGCACAGGCCTCGCCATCGAGCTCCATGAGCTCCACCACTTCACCCGTGCAGGTGATCGTGTTGCCCAGGTGGGTGATGCCCGCGAAACGGGCGTCGTATTGACGCAGCCGACCTTGAGGAATCCACTGCATGATGACCCGACCCAGCCAGGCCATGCCCAGCATGCCTTGCGCGAACACATCGGGCATGCCGGCACGGCGCGCAAAGTCGATGTCAATGTGGATGGGGTTGTGGTCACCAGAAGCACCGCCAAACAGCGCCAGCGTGGTGCGGTTGACAGGCCCGAGTTGCAATGCGGGCAACTGCTCGCCCACGCGAATATTGGATGACATGTGCTAGCTCTTGTTTCAATGACGGACGACCAACACCGTGCGCATTTCGGCCACGAGTTCAGCCTTCTGATTGGTCACGAGGGAATTCTTGACGACAAACTCCAGCTTGCCGTCTTTTTTGTCATAGATGTCGGTGATGGTCGACTGAACGTTGACCGTGTCACCCGCGCAGACGGGCTTGAAGTAACGGAAAGATTGTTCACCATGCAGCAGTTTGGTCAAGGGGATGTCCAGATCCATCAGAAGCTGGTCATTCGCGCCGCTGTCGAGTTCGGCAGCGAACATGAAGGTGGGCGGCGCTGGCAGGTCCGGGTAGCCTGCGGCTTGGGCTGCAGCCAGATCAAGGTAAACCGGGTCTTGTTCGCCAATGGCCTTGGCAAAAAATTGCAGGCGTGTGCGGTCTATGTACAAGCTGGATGGCTTGAGCTGGTAGCCCATGAATTTCTTGTCGATCATGCTGACATCCTTTCATACAGGGTGACCACACAGGCGCCACCTAAGCCCAGGTTGTGTTGCAGTGCAATGCGCGCCCCTTCGACCTGTCGCTTGTCGGCCTGGCCGCGCAGTTGCTGCACCAGTTCCGTGCATTGCGCCAAACCCGTCGCACCCAGTGGGTGTCCTTTGGACAGCAAGCCTCCAGAAGGGTTGGTCACGATCTGGCCGCCATAAGTGTTGTCCTCGTCTTCGACAAACTGTTGCGCACCGCCCCGCGCACAAAGTCCCAGCGCCTCGTAGGTCAGCAATTCGTTGTGTGCAAAGCAGTCGTGCAGCTCGACGACCTGAATATCCCTGGGGCCCATGCCCGCTTCTGCATAAACTTTTTCAGCGCAGGCTTTGGCCATGCTCGAACCAACCACTTCCCGCATGTCACGGGCCTCGAAGGTGACACCCGTGTCGGTGGTCATGGCCTGGGCCCGAATGCGCACGGCCGTGCTCAGGCCATGTTGGCGGGCAAAGGTTTCAGAACACACAATGGCTGCTGCTGCGCCGCAGGTGGGCGGACAGGCCATCAAACGCGTCATGACGCCGGGCCACATCACCGGCGCATTCATCACCTCCTCTTCGGTGACCACCTTGCGGAACAGGGCCAAGGGATTGTTGACCGCATGGCGGCTGGCTTTCGCGCGGATCTTGGCGAATGTAGTCATGGGTGTACCGAACTCATCCATGTGCGCCAAGCCTGCGCCGCCGAAATAACGCAGCGCCAAGGGGATTTCGCTGCGGCCGACCAAGCCCTGCGTCGCATCGTCAAAATGCTCGAAGGGGCTGGGTCTGTCGGCGAAGACGGTTCCGAGTGCGCCCGGATTCATTTGCTCAAAACCCAATGCCAGCACGCAATCAGCAGCGCCGCTCATCACAGCCTGGCGCGCCAGGAACAGCGCCGTGGAACCTGTTGAGCAGTTGTTGTTCACGTTAACGACCGGGATGCCCGTCATGCCCACTTCGTACAGTGCGCGCTGACCAGCGGTCGAGTCGCCATACACATAGCCCACGTAGGCTTGCTGCACATTGGCGTACTCCAGGCCTGCATCGCTCAAAGCCGCTTTCACTGCTTTGGCCGCCATTTGCGGGTAGGGCTCGCTGGCCCCGGGCTTGGTGAACGGCACCATGCCGACCCCCGCCACATACACATCATTTTTCATGCCCAGTCCTTTGCACGGTTTGGATCGCAAGCGGCCTTTTTTTGCACGCTTGCTTTGAACCAAATGCTAGACTCAGAGCCGTATCGTCGCGATAGCTTGTCACCTCAAGACAATGGCAAAAGACCTCAAACACATCAAACCTCGGGAAAACCCGGGGACTTACATTGCCCCCATTTTCGTGTTCGGCCTGCTTTCAGGCTTGGAGGGCATGGATGTCGATGTGGATGGCTATTTACGTCAGGCAGGGGTCGACCCCAAGGCCCTGCGAACCCCAGGTGACCCGGGGGTCACCCCCATTCAGTACGTGGCGCTTTTTTATGCCTTGATGCACGGCTTGAAAGACGAGTGCGTTGGGCTGTTCTCCCGACCTTTCAAGCCCGGCAGCTTCGCGTTGACCGCGCGGGAAGGACTGTCAGCGCCCGACCTTCGGCGTGCACTCAAGCGCATGAGTTCGGCCCTCAACCTGCTGCAAGACGACATTGTTTTTTCCTTGCAGATCAACCACCAGGAAGCGGGCTTGCACATGGCGCCTGCCAACCCGGGGCGTGATATCCCTGTGTTCGCGCAAGAAACCATGGTGCGTGTGATGTGGCGCCTTGCTGCGTGGCTCCTGAACTCACCCCTGCCGATTCGGCATTTCGATTTCGCCTATGCCGATCCCGGTCACCACGAGTTGTACCAGTTCATTTTCCCGGCAGATCGGCGTTACGACCAAATCGCATTCGGCTTCTGGTTTGACATCTCCAAGTTGGACACCCCTGTGAGCCGGGACGAACCTGCACTGCGCACCTTCCTGACAGACGCCTATACCCAGATCATTTCACCACCGCGCCACTTTGGCTTGATCGGGCAGAAAGTGCGCAACTGCCTGATGCTCAGTTACCCCCGATGGCTCACACTGGAAGAGGTTGCGGACAAACTCCACACCTCTCCGGCCAGTCTGCAACGTCACCTGACGGCTGAACACACATCCTTGCAGTGGCTCAAGGACGACCTGAGACGGGACCTGGCCATCTCCCGACTTTCGTCCTCCAAGGTCTCACTGGTTCAACTGGCCAGCGAGCTTGGCTTCAGCGACAGCCCCAGCTTTCAACGCGCATTCAAACGCTGGACAGGCCAGCCCTGCAATGCCTACAGGCGGCGTTGAACGCTCCAGCCCTTTAAGATGGACGACGTATCTATTCAAAGTGAGCGTGGTCTGGATGGCGTCTTCACAGCACATCACCCGCCACATAAAACCAGCCATCGGATTCGCGCACAAAACGGCTGCGTTCGTGTTGCCGCACCGCTTTGCCGCCCACCCGATAACGGGCGACGAATTCGACCTCGGCCGTCTCAGCACCGGTGACGTGGTGCTGCTTGATTTCCAGACCCAGCCACTTGGCCCCTGCTTCGAGCGTCAGCTCAGCGGGTCTTTGGCTGCTGTGCCAGGTGGCCAGCAGATAAGGCACATCGCCCCGCACAAAAGCGCTGTAGCGCGAGCGCATCAGGCTTTCGGCATCGGGCGCGTTCTGGTTGGCGTGGTAAGGGCCGCAACAAGTGTCCAAGCTCAGTGCTTGGCCTTTGCCAGTGGTGCGGCCGCAGGGGCAGGGTGTCAATTTCATGGCCTCTTTTGTAGGTCGGTGGCTTTAGCCCCGACGAATCTGAGTGGTCCACCATGTCGGGGCTAAAGCCGCCGACCTACGAAAATCAAGCATCGAGCATCAAGCGCCTTTTCGCGCTGCGCTTTCGGCCTTGTGTTGTTCCATGGTAACCATGGGCGCCGCGGCTTTTTTCCAGGCGGTGAATCCGCCGTCGATGTGGGCCACGTTGGTCATGCCCATGTCTTGCAGGGTTTTGGCGGCCAGGGCGCTGCGCCAGCCTGCGCCGCAAAACAAGATGAATTGCTTGTCCTCGTCGGCGAACACGGGTTTGAAGTAGGGCGAAGCGGGGTCTACCCAAAACTCGAGCATGCCGCGCGGGGCCAGCAAAGCGCCGGGCACAGTGCCTTCGCGCTCCAGCTCACGCGGGTCGCGGATGTCAACGATCTGCACGTTCGGGTCGCTCATGCGAGCGCAAACGGTTTCGACGCTGTGCGTCGTGACCTGGGCCATGGCTTCGTCCACGAGCGCCTGAAATCCTTTGGTGATGGGCATGTCTGTCTCCTTGTGTGTATTGAATAGCGTCGCTTGGGGCATCGCGTTTATTTTCGCCAAAAGTGCGAGCTGAACAAGACCAGCACCGACAGCAACTCCAGGCGGCCCAGCAGCATGGCAAAGGTCAAGACGCCCAGCTGGAAGGGGTTGAGGCCGCCATAGTTGCCCGAAGGCCCCACTTCACCCAGCCCCGGGCCAATGTTGTTGACGGTGGCGATCACCGCCGAAAATGCGGTCACGATGTCCATGCCACTGAGCAAGAGCAACATGCTCAGACCCATGGTGGCACCGCCATAAATGAGCATGAAGCCCAGCACCGCCGTCATGACCGACATGGGCATGACCCCACCCCCCAGCGTGACCGGGTTGATGACGCGCGGGTGGATGATGCGCACCAGCTCGCGGCGCGCCTGCTTGACCAGCAAAATCATGCGCACCATCTTGATGCCGCCCCCGGTGGAGCCCGCACACGAGACAAAGCAGCCCAAAAACATCAGCAAGACCGGCGCAAACACGGGCCACAGCGCATAGTCGGTGGCCGCGTAGCCGGTGGTGGTGGCCAGTGACACGACATGGAAAGCGCTCACGCGCAGGGCATGGGCCCAGTCGTTGTACACGCCATGGGCCATCAACAAACCTGTGAGCAGCACAGTGGCCAAGAGCAACACCGCAAAGTAGGTGCGGATTTCATGGTCGTTGGTCACAGGCTTGAGCGACAGGGTGCGCAGCACCACGAAGTAGCGCACAAAGCTGATGCCTGCCAGCGTCATGAAGACGATGGCCACGCCTTCAATCACGGGCGAATTGAAATGCGCAAAGCTGGCATCGTACGAAGAAAATCCGCCCAGGCCCATGGTTGTGCACATGTGCATGAAGGCATCGGCCCAGCTCATGCCCGCCCAGCGGTAAGCCAACAGGCAAGCGCCCGAAAAGACAAAGTACACGCCCCACAGGCCACGCGCGGTCTCAGAAATGCGCGGCGTGAATTTGGTGTCTTTCATGGGGCCGGGGGTTTCGGTCTTGTACAACTGCACGCCGCCCAAGCCCAGCATGGGCAACACCGCCACCACCAGCAGCATGATGCCCAGACCACCGATGAGTTGTAAAAAACAGCGCCAGATGTTCGCCGACACAGGTAAATACTCCAGCCCCGTCAAGGCCGTGGCGCCGGTGGCCGTGAGCGCGCTCATGGCTTCAAAATAAGCCTTGAACCAGGAGATGTCGGGCACCAAAAACATGAGAGGCAGTGCCGAGTATGCAGGCAAAAACAGCCACACCATGTTGACCAGCAAGAAGCCGTCTTTGGTCTTTAATTCGCGCCGATGCTGCTGAGTGATGGCCGCCAGCACCAAGCCACTAACGACTGTCAAACCAAAACCGGCCAGCCAGATCCACTGCAGGTCATGGTGGTCTTCAAACCAGGCCCAGATGCCCGGTACCAAAAAGGTGACCGAGAAGGCGAGCAGGATGCGCGCCATCACCGCCAAAACGGGGAAGAAGGTTTTGAGCATCAGCCAAAGAAGGTCGCGCCGACCTGAAAGAGTTTTTCCACCGCACGCACATCGCTCTTGTTCGGAATGAACAAGATGATGTGGTCATCGGCTTCGATCCGGGTGTCGTGGTGCGGCATCAGCACTTCGGATTTTTTGCCCTCGCCGCGCACGATGGCCCCCATGCTGACCCCTTTGGGCAGCTTGATTTCTTCGACGCGCCGTCCCACCAATTTGGAGGTTTTGATGTCGCCGCGTGCAATCCCCTCCAGGGCTTCGGCTGCGCCCCGGCGCAGGCTGTGCACCGCCGCCACATCGCCCCGTCGCAAATGCGCCAGCAACTCGCCGATGACGGTTTGCGCAGGCGAAATCGCGATGTCGATCGTGCTGCCTTGCATCATGTCGGCATAAGCGCGGCGGTTGATCAGGGCCATCACGCGGCCTGCGCCCATGCGCTTGGCCAGCATGGCCGACATGATGTTGTCCTCGTCGTCGCTGGTCAAGGCCAGAAACAGGTCCATCTCGCCCACATTTTCTTCGTGCAGCAGATCTTCGTCAGCGCCGTCGCCATTTAGGATCAAGGTGCTTGATGGCAACTGACTGGCCAAGTATTCGCAGCGCTTTTTGTCACGCTCGATCAGCTTCACGTCGTACTGACTGGCCAAAATGCGCGCCAAACGCAGACCGACTTTACCGCCCCCGGCCAACATCAAGCGCTGCACGGGCTTGTCGGTTTTGTGGATGCCCGCCAGCACAATGCGGATCTTGCTGGTATCGGCCAACACAAACACCTCGTCGCCGGGCAGAATGCGCGTCTCGGGCGTGGCTTCGATCTGGGTGTCTTGGCGGTACAGGGCCACCACGCGCATCTCGGCATGCGGCAGACGGTCGCGAAACTCGGCAATGGTGTGGTTGACCAGCAAGCTGTCGGCCGCTGCGCGCACCACGATCAGGCTGACGCGGCCCTCGGCAAACTCCAACACCTGCAAGGCCTCAGGGTACTGGATGAGCTGCTCGATGTAGCGCATCACCGATTCTTCGGGGCAGATCACATGGTCGACCGCAAAACCGGATTTACCCAACAACTCGTCGCCCTCGTTGAACTCGGGCGAGCGCAAACGGGCAATGGTGGTGGGGATGTTGAAAACGTCGTGGGCGATCTTGCAGACCACCAGATTCGATTCGTCGGCCGCCGCGCAGGCGATGATCATGTCGGCGTCCTTGGCCCCCGCCTCGCGCAACACCGAGGGCTGGATGCCGTTGCCCACCACACCACGCAAGTCCAAGCGCTCTTCCAGCAGCCTCAGACGAGCCGGGTCCTGGTCGATGACGGTGATGTCGTTTTGCTCGGAAACCAGGCTTTCAGCGACGCTTTCGCCCACACGGCCCGCGCCCAGGATGATGATGTTCATGGGGCGGAATGATACGTGAGCCGTGGCTCAAAAGCGCTATTTTCGCGATCAAAGCCCGCGCTGGATGATGATTTTCTGCACGTCGCTGGTGCCTTCGTAGATCTGGCACACCCGCACATCGCGGTAAATGCGCTCGACTGGGAAGTCGCTCACATAGCCGTAACCACCCAGGGTCTGGATGGCGGCGGAGCACACCATTTCGGCCGCTTCGCTGGCAAACAGTTTGGCCATGGCGGCTTCTTTGAGGCAGGGGCGGCCCGCATCGCGCAAGCTGGCCGCGTGCCAAATCAGCTGGCGCGCGGCTTCGAGTTGGGTGGCGCAGTCCGCCAAACGAAAGCCCACCGCCTGGTGGTTGAAGATGGCGGTGCCAAAGCTTTCGCGCTGCTTGGCGTAGTCGATCGCCACATCGAGTGCGCTCCGGGCCATGCCCAGGCTTTGCGCGGCGATGCCGATGCGCCCGCCCTCCAAAGACGACAGGGCGATTTTGTAGCCTTCCCCTTCCTGGCCGATCAGGTTTTCGGCAGGGATGCGGCAGTTGTCAAAGTTGATCTGCGCGGTATCACTGCTGTGCTGGCCCAACTTGTCTTCCAGGCGCGCCACCATGTAGCCCGGCGTGCGGGTGGGCACGATGAAGGCGCTCAGGCCTTTTTTGCCCGCGCCCTTGTCGGTCACCGCGATCACGATGGCCACGTCGCCGTTTTGGCCGCTGGTGATGAACTGCTTGACGCCGTTGATGACGTAGCCGTCGCCGTCTTTCATGGCGGTGGTCCGCAGGGCCGAAGCATCCGAGCCCACATGCGGCTCGGTCAGGCAAAACGCGCCCAGCATCTGGCCTTGGGCCAGTGGCATGAGCCACTGCGCTTTTTGCGCGGCGTTGCCGTACATCATCAAAATGGCGTTGACCGGGCAGTTGGTCACGCTGATCACGGTGCTGGTGCCGCCGTCACCGGCCGCGATCTCTTCGAGCACCAGCGCCAGCGTCACATAGTCCAGGCCCGCGCCGCCCAACTCTTCGGGCACGCAAATGCCGTAAGCCCCTAGCGCGGCCAGGCCCTTGTGCACTTCTTTGGGGAAGTGGTGCTTTTTGTCCCACTCGGCGGCATGGGGCCACAGTTCGCGCTGCGCAAAATCGCGCACAGCTTCGCGGATCATTTCCTGGTCGGGGGTCAGCAGCATGGGGCTCTTTCTTTATCGGGTCACCAAGGCAGGGCTTGGCCGTCGTGGTTCAAAAATGCGCCACGCTGTGTCGGGTCGCGTTGTTCCTGGATGCGGTTCAGCGTTTGGCGCAAGCTGCTCGCGCTTTGTTCGGGCGTCAGGGGTGCGGCCGCGCCACCCATGTCGGTCTGCACCCAGCCGGGGTGAATGGCCAGAACGGTCACATCAGGCTGCTCGGCTTGCGTGCAGCGCACCACCATGTTGAGGGCGGCCTTGCTCACGCGGTAGAGCGCGGCGTTGCCGCTTGTGGTGTCTTGCAGGCTTCCCATGACGGAGCTGATGCAGGCGATCACGCCTTTTGTTTCTTGCACCATGGGCACGATCTGCGGGATGACCTGCATCGCACCCATCACGTTGGTGTGCATCACGGCGTCAAAGCTGTCGCGGGTGGGCGGGGTGCTGGCACTGGCGCGGTCCATCGCTCCTGCCACGTAAATGGCCAGATCGATTTTTTCGCCGTCAAGCTGCCAAGACAGCCCCGAGTTGCTGGCCGGATTGGCCACATCGAGGCGCAGGGTTTGTGCGCCCAGCGCCTTCAGGCCTGCGATGCCTTCGTCCGAACGGGCGGTGGCGATCACACGCCAGCCGTCGGTCAGGTATTGGCGGGCCAGTTCAAAACCGATGCCGCGCGATGCGCCGATGAGGAGGACAGTTTTCATATTTCTGAGTCTCGTAGGTCGGTGGCTTTAGCCCCAACGTGAAACACTTGCAAGCGGATGTCGGATCTGCTGTTTTCTGTAGGTCGGCGGCTTGTGCCCCGACATGGGGACGTGGGGCAGCAAGCCCTGTCGGACCTGAAGGCCCGACCTACCAGGAAGAAACGGCATCACACGAGTTCCAGCGCCACGGCCGTGCCTTCGCCGCCGCCGATGCACAAGGTGGCCAGGCCTTTTTTCAGGCCTCGGGCTATGAGTGCATGGATCAGCGTGACCATGATGCGCGCACCGGACGCGCCGATGGGGTGGCCCAGCGCACACGCACCACCATTCACGTTGACTTTGTCGTGCGACACGCCCAGCTCTTTCATCAGCGCCATGGGCACCACCGCAAAGGCTTCGTTGACTTCCCACAGATCGACGTCTTGCACCGTCCAGCCGGCTTTGGCCAAGGCCTTTTGCGTTGCGCCCACGGGGGCGGTGGCAAACCACTCGGGCTCTTGCGCGTGGGTAGCGTGGCTAACGATGCGGGCCAAGGGCTTGCAGCCAAGCTTGGCGGCGGTGCTCTCGCGCATGAGCACCATGGCGGCCGCGCCGTCGTTGATGGACGAACTGCTGGCGGCAGTGATGGTGCCGTCTTTCTTGAAGGCGGGCTTCAAGCCGCTGATTTTGTCGAGCTTGACTTTGCCGGGGCCTTCGTCGATCGACACCACGCGTTCGCCGCTGCGGTCTTTCACCGTGACGGGCGCGATCTCGGCCGCAAAAGCACCCGACTCGGTGGCGGCCTTGGCGCGCTGCACGCTGGTGGTGGCAAAGTGGTCTTGCTCAGCGCGGGTGAAGCTGTATTTGGCGGCGCAGTCTTCGCCAAAGGTGCCCATGCTGCGACCGGCTTCGTAGGCGTCTTCCAGGCCGTCGAGCATCATGTGGTCGTAAATCTTGTCGTGGCCCATGCGGTAGCCACCACGGCCCTTGAGCAGAAGAAAAGGCGCGTTGGTCATGCTCTCCATGCCACCGGCCACCAACACGTCGTGAGTGCCCGCCACCAGCATGTCGTGCGCGAACATGGCCGCGCGCATGCCCGAGCCGCACATTTTGGACAAGGTGACCGCGCCCGCGCTCTGGGGCAAACCGCCCTTGAAGCCCGCTTGGCGCGCTGGCGCCTGGCCCTGGCCTGCCATCAGGCAGTTGCCAAACAGCACTTCGGTGACCAGCTCAGGACGGATGCCTGCAAGCGCCACGGCGGCTTTGATGGCTGCGCCACCCAGGTCGTGGGCGGCCAGTGCGGAAAAGTCGCCCTGGAAGCTGCCCATGGGGGTGCGCGCTGCGCTAACGATGACGATGGGATCGGACATGGTTTTCTCCAGAAAATTCAAAAGGAAATCTACTTTGGACCTTGGATTCAGCGAAAGAAATCAAGCCAAAGAGCTACAAGGGCCAGTCAGTGCCAAGCTTCACAGGCCGCCGCGCGGATAACGTTTGAAGGCGCTGCGGAACACGTCCACCACCTCGTGGCTGCCACTCATGCTGACACCCAAGTCCTTGGCCAGACCATCCTTGAGGCCGTAGCACCAGCCGTGCACGCTGAGCTTTTGCCCACGCGACCAGGCGTCTTGCACCACATTGGTCAGGGCCACGTTGCCCACTTGCTCGATCACGTTCATCTCGCACAGGGCGTCTTCTTGCTCGGGCACGGTCAGATGGTCCAGGCGACGGCGATGGCGCACCTTGACATCGTGCACATGGCGCAGCCAGTTGTCGGCCAGGCCCACGCGCATGCCCCGCAGCGTGGCCAGCACGCCGCCGCACCCGTAATGCCCAACCACCATGATGTGCTCGACCTTGAGCGCATCCACAGCGTACTGAATGACCGACAAAGCGTTCAGATCAGAGTGCACCACCACATTGGCCACGTTGCGGTGCACAAACACCTCGCCCGGGTCCAAGCCGGTGATTTGGTTGGCGGGCACGCGGCTGTCGGAGCAACCGATCCACAAGTACTTGGGGTTTTGCTGGTTGGCCAAGCGTGAGAAAAAAGCCGGGTCATCGCGCACCATGCGTGCCGACCATTCGCGGTTGTTGTCCAGAAGGTGTTGCAGTGAAGTGGTCATGGTGAGATTGTCGCTGGACTGGCCTGGCGCTGAATGACGAACCGCTTCAGCAGGTTTCGGCAAACAGCTCGCGGCCGATCAGCATGCGGCGGATCTCTGAAGTGCCCGCGCCGATTTCGTACAGCTTGGCATCGCGCCACAAGCGGCCCAGCGGGTATTCATTGATGTAGCCGTTGCCGCCAAAAATCTGCACGCCCTCACCCGCCATCCAAGTGGCTTTTTCGGCGGTCCACAAAATGACGCTGGCGCAGTCCTTGCGCACCTGGCGCACATGCTCCACACCCAACAAATCAAGGTTTTTAGCCACGGTGTAGGCGAAACTGCGACCCGCTTGCAACACGGTGTACATGTCGGCCACTTTGCCTTGGATCAGCTGAAACTCGCCAATGCTCTGGCCAAACTGCTTGCGATCGTGGATGTAAGGGATCACGTTGTCCATGACAGCCTGCATGATGCCCAGCGGGCCACCCGTAAGGACAGCGCGCTCGTAGTCCAGGCCGCTCATCAGCACCTTGGCGCCGTTGTTCAGGCCACCCAAAATGTTCTCGGCGGGCACTTCCACGTTGTTGAACACCAGCTCACCCGTGTGGCTGCCACGCATGCCCAGCTTGTCGAGTTTTTGCGCGATGGAAAAACCTTTCATGCCTTTTTCGATCAAAAAGGCCGTCACGCCGCGTGCGCCCAATTCGGGCTCGCTCTTGGCGTAGACCACCAGGGTATCGGCATCGGGGCCATTGGTGATCCACATCTTGGAGCCGTTGAGCAGGTAGTAGCCGCCCTTTTCCTCCGCCTTGAGCTTCATGCTCAGCACGTCCGAGCCCGCACCGGGCTCTGACATGGCCAAGGCGCCCACATGCTCGCCGCTGATCAACTTGGGCAGGTACTTGGCGCGCTGCTCGGGCGTGCCGTTGCGCTTGATCTGGTTCACGCACAGGTTGGAGTGCGCGCCATAGCTCAAGCCCACGCTGGCCGAGGCGCGTGAGATTTCTTCCATCGCGATCATGTGCGCCAAATAGCCCATGTTCGCGCCGCCGTACTCTTCGCCCACGGTGATGCCCAGCACGCCCAGGTCACCCATCTTGCGCCACAGGTCCATTGGAAACTGGTCGCTGCGGTCGATCTCGGCAGCACGGGGGGCGATTTCGGCTTGGGCAAAGTCCCGTACGGCGTCGCGCAGGGCGTCGATGTCTTCACCGAGTTGAAAGTTCAGGCCGGGCAGGTTGTTCATGGGTTCTCCGTTGGGGGGTGAGCGTTGGGCGTTGGGCGTTGGGCGTTCAGGGTTGAATTTTCACGCTGAACGCTGAACGCTCAACACAAAACGCGCAAGTCAGTAAGTTTTAGGCACAGGCACCAGCGTCGACTGCATCACTGCGCAGTCCGAGCGTTGGCCGGTGTCGTCGATGTGCACCACCTCGGCCGTGGTCACGATGATGCGTTTGCCCGCCTTGGTGACGCGACCGGTGGCGCGAATTTCTCCGCCTTGAAAGTTGGAAAGAAAGTTGATCTTGTATTCCACGGTGGTGACTTCCATGCCCTCTGGCGAGACGGTCAGTGCAGCGTAACCGGCGGCAATGTCCGCCAGAGCGCCAATGGCGCCACCATGGTAGCCGCCTTGTTGCTGCGTGACCTTGTCGCTGTAGGGCACCGCCAGTTCAACCTGCCCGACCGTGGCCGACAACAGGCGCACACCCAAGTGGTTCATCATGCCCTGACGGGCCAGGCTCTGGGCAACACGCTCGTGGGGGGTCAGGGCTAAGGTCACATCGCATCCGGTGGTGAAAGTCAAGCTGAACTGTAATTGACGTTTACGTCAACGTCAACCAATAGCCGATGCCCAGCATGCCGGCAACATGGGGGTTCGGCACGGCCCAAACCGCGGGGATCAGCTGGCTGGAACGGCCTTGTTGGCCTTGTTCAGCAAATTGCGGGTCTCTTTTTCGTGGGTTTTGACTTCGTCCAGCGTCGCCTCCAGGTCGGCCAGCTGCGACTCCAGCTGTTGGCGGTGTTCGGCCAGCACCACGAGGAATTTTTTGAGCTGCGGCACCGTATCGCGAGGGCTGTCGTACATGTCGATCAGTCCCTTGGCTTCGTTGAGCGACAGGCCCAGCCGCTTGGCGCGCAAGGTGAGTTTCAAACGGGTACGGTCGCGGGCCGAATACACCCGATTGCGCCCCCCCGGGCCGGAACGCTCGGGTTCGAGCAAGCCCATGTCTTCGTAAAAACGAATGGCGCGGGTGGTCAGGTCAAATTCTTGGGCCAGATCGCTGATCGTGTAAGTGTTCGCCATGGCGTGGGGTCCTCACCGTCTTGCGCAAGGGGGACAGCCCTGCGAAAAGCCGCCTCCTAGAATAACGATTCATATTTGACGTTAACGTTAACGTCAATGGTCCAAATGCTAACCGAAACCCTCTGACGCATGTCCACCTTGCCCACTGACCGTGCCCTGGCAACGCCGCAAGCCTGCGTCACCCCACCCCCATTGCATTACCCCTTGGGTGAGCAACTGCCCTCTTCCGGCTCAACTGTGGAGGTGGCCCCAGGTGTTTTCTGGCTGCGCATGGGCCTGCCTTTTGCCCTCAACCACATCAACCTGTGGCTGCTGCGTGACCGCCTGCCCCATCCCACGCAAGCCGGCGTGATGCAAGAAGGCTGGACGGCGGTGGACTGCGGCATCGACAACCCTGCCACCCGAGAGGCCTGGCAGCAGATCGAAACGCAGACGCTGCAAGGCTTGCCGATACTTCGCGTGTTGGTGACCCACATGCACCCAGACCACATGGGCCTGGCCCATTGGTTGTGCGAGCGCTGGCAAGCCCCTTTGTGGATGAGCACCAGCGAATACCAGTCGGCGTTGCTCGCCTGCAGCGGGCTGTCCAATTTTGGCGGGGCCCCTACGGTGGCTTTTTTCACAGCGCATGGCTGGAACAAGCCTGACGAACTGACACAGGTGCAGGCCCGGGTCGGCTATTACCCCAGCATGGTGCCGAAAATTCCCCACGCTTATGTGCGCTTGATGGAAGGTGCGCGTGTGCGCATTGGCGACCGCTTCTGGCAGTGCATCAGCGGCTATGGCCACTCGCCTGAACACATGGCTTTGCTCGATGCACAGGATCAACTGCTGATCAGCGGCGACATGCTGCTGCCGTCCATTTCCACCAATGTCAGTGTGTACGCCATGGAGCCTGAAGGCAACCCACTGCGGTGGTTCCTGGACTCGCTGGACAAGATGGCGCAGCTGCCGGATGCCACCTTGGTGCTGCCCTCGCACGGACGGCCATTTCGGGGCGCTGCCGCGCGCATCGCACAACTGCAATCGCACCACGCCGAGCGCTTGGCCGAGTTGCTGAGCGCCTGCACAGTGCAAGCGCACTGCGCCCACGAACTGCTGCCCGTGCTCTTCAAACGCCCCCTGGACGTGCACCAAACCACCTTCGCCCTGGGCGAAGCCGTGGCTCACTTGAACCTGTTGTGGCTGTCCGGTCAAATGCAGCGCGAACGCGGGGCCGATGGTGTGCTGCGGTTCAGCACCAGCCCATCGGGCGTTGACGGTCCGATGTATCTCCCGTAGGTCGGGCCGTCACGGTTCGATGCATCCCCGGTCGGGCTTTCACGGTCCGATGCATCCTCGTAGGTCGGGCCTTGATGGTCCGACATTTGTTCGCCTCGCGAAGCGACATGTTCAAACGGCAGGGGTCCGCGCACATCTCGTCGGAGCTAAAGGCACCGACCTCCGGGGTCACGCTGATCGCCTCAATCTTCTTTAAGGTCCAACGGTGCCTGGCGCAGGGCTTTGCGACGCTCTGCGTAGTCGGGCATGACCTCGCCCACGGTTTCCCAAAAGCGGGGGCTGTGGTTCATCTCGCGCAGGTGCGCCAGTTCGTGCACCACCACGTAGTCGATCTGGCTGATGGGCAAGTGGATGAGCCGCCAATTCAGGCGGATGTGACCATCGACGCGGGCGCTGCCCCAGCGCGTGCTGGCGCTGGACAGGCTGAGCTTTTGCCAACGCACGCCCAACAGGGGTGCAAAGTGGTGCAGGCGCTCTTCAAACAAGGGCTTGGCCTGCTTTTTGAGCCAAGCCTGCGCAGCATCGCGCACCTGGGTCACCGAGGCACCGGGCGGCACCGTCACGGGCAGCACCTGCTCGGGTGCCAAGTCTTGTCCACGCACGCGCCCCACACCGCGCTCGAGCACACACAGCTGCACGGTACGTCCCAAAAACGGCACCTCGGCCCCGTGCTGCCACTCGATGGCTTTTTGAAACTGCTCGGTCTGCCGCTCTTTGAATTGCTGCAACTTGGCCACAATCCAGGCGCCTTTTTCCTGCACCGCGGCATCCACCTCGCGCAAAGTCACCCAGTTGGGCGCACGCACCACCAAACCATCGGCCCCCACCAAAAAGCCAATGCTCTTGCGGCGCGAGCGTTCAAAACGGTAAGACACCGTGACGCCCTGCAGCTGGGCGTGGCGGTTGGCGGCGGGGTGGGTGAAGCCCAAACAACGGTCCTCTGGCTGAGCCAAAGGCGTTTCTTGATCCCCTGTGCTGGGGACTGACGCAGAAGGCGAAGAAGGTGAAGCAGGTCCAGATGAAACATCCGGCACACGCGCATCTGCTGTGGGGGCGACCGAGGCGGACGGTGCGGGCTGCACCGGGTCACCCCCGGTGAAAAAGTCCAGCACAAACTGCAAAGGCGCGCGCATGCTTCGCCCAGCCTTGGTCATTGCCCGGAGGCAATGGGGTAAGCCTCGGGGTCAAGGCGGTGCATTTCAGATTCGATCCAGGACTCGACCTCTTGCATCAACTCGTCGGCACTGCGGCCTTCGCTCGGAATGGCGCGGCCGATCGAGATGTCCACCACCCCGGGCTTTTTGACGAAGGCCCGTGTCGGCCAGCAACGCGCCGAGGTGACGGCGATCGGGATGACCGGCACACCGGCTGCAATGGCCAGGCGCGCACCGCCGCTTTTGTACTCGCCCTTTTGGCCCCGCGCAATGCGTGTGCCTTCGGGGAACATGATCACCCACACCCCCTCGGCCATCAGCCTGCGGCCTTGCTGGACCACTTTGGCAAAGGCACGCGAGCGCTGCTTGCGGTCAATGTGGATCATGTCCATGCGCGCCATGGCCCAGCCAAAGAATGGCACATGCAGCAACTCTTTTTTGAACACATAGGCCAGCGGGTGCGGCATGATCGCGGGCATCACAAAGGTCTCCCAGGTCGACTGGTGCTTGACCAATAAGACGGCTGGGTCCTTGGTGCCGGTGGGCAGGTTCTCCATGCCCTGGATGCGGTTTTCGATGCCCAAAATCCAGGTGCCGCTGTTCACCGCCAGGCGCAACCAGCCCGCGCAAATCCAGTACAGCCGCGTGCTGCTGACAAAGTAAGAGATAAACACCACGAACAGGGCCCAAGGGATGACGGTGATGGCCATCCATAACACATGGACCAGAGAGCGGATGAAGTTCATGTGGGCGTTGTTGTCAAAGCTAAGCGCGAGCCCGATCCCGAGCCCAGCAAATGATCGACACAGGCGGCCAGATCGGCATGCACCTGTGTGCCGACCGGAAAACCTGGCGGCAAAGCTTGCCCCAGCCATTCGGGATGGCGCCCGCTCAGCAACAGGTGCGGCACGCAACCCACCACCTCGGCCACCTGCATGTCGCTCAGGCTGTTGCCAATGCAGGGCACACCGGTCAGGTCCACGCCATAGCGTTCGGCAATTTGCAAGAAAAGACCTGGCCAGGGTTTGCGGCAACCACAGCCCTCATCGGCCGCATGCGGGCAATAGAAAAAGGCATCGATGCGCCCGCCCACCACCGCCAGTTTTTTAATCAGGTGGCTGTGCACGGCATTGAAGGCGGCCATGTCAAACAGGCCCCGACCCAGGCCCGACTCGTTGGTCGCCAGCACCACATGAAAACCCGCGTGGTTCAGGCGGCTGATCGCCTCCAGCGCGCCGGGCAAGGGCTCCCACTCGTCTGGCGATTTGACGAACTCGTCCCCCATGCGGTTGATGGTGCCGTCGCGGTCCAGAATGACGAGTTTCAAGTGGGTGTTCATGCGCGCTTGGGGAAGGCAACTTGCTCGGGTCGGTCGATCAAGCCGCCAGACGCGACAAGTCGGCCACGCGGTTCATGGCCACATGCAGCGACTTGAGCAAGCCCTGACGGTTCAGGCGCAGGTCCATGGCTTCGGCGTTGACCATGACGTCGTCAAAGAAGGCATCCACCGGGGCGCGCAGCGCGGCCAGGGTTTGCAAGCTGGCGGTGTAGTCGCCTGCTTTGAATTGCGCCTCGGATTCGGGCAGCAGCCTTTGCATCACGGCATACAGGCCTTTTTCGGCGTCTTCTTGCAGCAGCGCGGGGTTGACGTGGGCGTCCACCTCACCGGCTTTCTTCAGGATGTTGCCGATGCGCTTGTTGGCCGCAGCCAAAGCGGGGGCTTCAGGCAAGGCAGCGAAAGCGCGCACAGCCTGAAGACGAGTGGGAATGGATGACCACTGGCCCAGCTTTTGCGCGAAAATGGCGGCATCAACTTCAGCGATTGAAAACCCGGCCTCACGAAAGTAACCGCGAAGTCGTTCGACCAAAAACTCGTCCAACTCGACGCTCTTGTCTTGGACCACAGCAGCCGGAAAGGCGGTGAGGGCTTGACGGGTCAGCTCGAAAAAATTGAGCTTCAAGCGGGCTTCGACCAACATCCGCACCACGCCCAATGCATGACGACGCAGCGCAAACGGGTCTTTGTCGCCCGTGGGCACGTTGCCAATACCGAACATGCCGACCAGGGTTTCGAGTTTGTCGGCCAGCGCCACGACCAGGCCCACGTGGTTGCGCGGCAACTCGTCGCCTGCAAAACGCGGCTTGTAATGGTCTTCAATGGCCTCGGCCACTTCGGTGGAAAGGCCATCGTGTCGAGCGTAGTAGCCGCCCATGATGCCCTGCAGCTCGGGGAACTCGCCCACCATGTCGGTCAGCAAATCGGTCTTGGCCAAACGTGCGGCCTGCTCGGCTTGTTTGGCCAGCAGATCACCGCCCACTTGCTGGCCAATCGCCTTGGCAATCGCGCAGACACGCGCCATGCGCTCACCTTGCGTGCCCAGCTTGTTGTGGTAGACCACCTTGGACAGGCCTTCAACGCGCGACTCGAGCGTCTTTTTGCGGTCTTGGTCAAAGAAGAACTTGGCATCGGCCAGGCGCGGCCGCACCACGCGCTCGTTGCCGCCGATCACCAAAGAAGCGTCGTCGGGCGTGATGTTGCTCACCACCAAAAACCGGTTCGTCAGCTTGCCCGAGGCATCGATCAACGGAAAATATTTCTGGTTGGCCTTCATCGTGAGGATCAGGCACTCTTGCGGCACGCCCAAGAACTCCTGCTCAAATTGGCAAATCAACACATTGGGCCGCTCCACCAGCGCCGTCACTTCGTCGAGCAGGGCCTCGTCCTCAATCGGCTGGCAACCGCCACCGACTTTGGCCGCAGCGGCTTGCAACTGGCGCACGATTTCGGCGCGGCGCTCGGCAAAACTGGCGATGACCGAGCCGTCGCGTTTCAAAGCCTCGGCGTATTGATCGGCATGTGCCAACACCACGGGCGAAACCTTGGCCTCAAAGCGGTGGCCTTGGGTGCTGTTGCCCGCGGTCAAGCCCAGCGCTTTGACCGGCACCACGGTGCTGCCGTGCAGCGCGATCAGGCTGTGCGCGGGGCGCACAAAGTTCACGCTGCTCCAGCCGGGCAACTCACAGTCGGTTTCCAACTGGTACTGCATAACTTTGGGAATCGGCAGCTTGACCAGCGCTTCTTCCAAAGCGTTTTGCAGGCCTGCTTGCAGCGAAGCGCCTTTGACGATGCTGTCGTAAAACAGGGCTTCGGCTTTGCCATCGGGCGCACGCTTGAGGGCGGCCACGGCCGCAACCGGGTCGCTCACGTCAGCACCCAGGGCTTGCAGTTTTTTCAGCAGCGCGGGCGTGGCGTTGCCAGCCGCATCCAGGCCCACGGCCAGGGGCATCAGTTTTTGCTGCACGGCCTTGTCGGCACCTTGTGCCAGTACACCGGTCACATGCGCAGCGAGGCGGCGGGGCGAGGCAAAAGCCGTCACCACCGCGTCGGCCGCAGCCAGGCCCTGGGCCTTGAGTTGTTCAGCCAGCACGGCCGAAAAAGCTGCGCCAAGTTTGTTCAGCGCCTTCGGGGGCAGCTCTTCCACAAACAGTTCCACCAGCAAATTTTGTGTCGTCATGTCGTGATCCTCAGGCGGCTTTCTTGGGCATTTGGGCAACCCATTCACGCGGGGCCATCGGGAAGTCCAGACGTTCGCGGCTCTCGTAATAACTCTGCGCCACGCTGCGGGCCAGGTTGCGGATGCGGCCGATGTAGGCGGCGCGCTCGGTGACGCTGATCGCGCCACGCGCGTCCAGCAAGTTGAAGGTGTGCGCGGCCTTGAGCACTTGCTCGTAGGCGGGCAGCGCGAGCTGCTGAACGATCAGGTTCTGGGCTTGTTTTTCGTGGGCACTGAAAGCGGTGAACAAGAAGTCGGCGTCCGAGTGCTCAAAGTTGTAGGCCGACTGCTCTTGCTCGTTTTGCAAATACACGTCGCCATAACTCAGGGTTTCGGTCCACTTCAGGTTGTAGACGTTGTCCACGCCCTGCAAATACATGGCCAAGCGCTCCAGCCCATAGGTGATCTCGCCGGTGATCGGCTTGCAGTCGATGCCGCCCACTTGCTGAAAGTAGGTGAACTGCGTGACTTCCATGCCGTTCAGCCACACCTCCCAGCCCAGACCCCAAGCGCCGAGTGTGGGGTTTTCCCAATCGTCTTCGACGAATCGGATGTCGTTTTTCTTGAGGTCAAAACCCAGCGCTTCCAAGCTGCCCAAATACAACTCCAGGATGTTGCTGGGCGCGGGCTTCAAGACCACTTGGTATTGGTAGTAATGCTGCAGGCGGTTGGGGTTTTCGCCGTAGCGGCCATCTTTGGGGCGGCGGCTGGGTTGCACGTAGGCGGCTTTCCATGGCTCGGGGCCGATGGCCCGCAAGAATGTGGCGGTGTGGCTGGTGCCCGCGCCGACTTCCATGTCGTAGGGCTGAAGCAAGGCGCAGCCCTGGGCATCCCAGTACTGCTGCAATTTGAGAATGATCTGCTGGAAGGTCAACATGGCCGAAGCGGAGCCAGCAGCGAGCTGGCCTGAGTTGGATGGGCGCAAGCTTTGCGCGAACCCTTGATTTTACGGCCTTTGCCGCTTCCAAAAAGCCCAAGCCACGACCACACAGCACAGCGCCCACAGCGGCGCCAAACCCCAGGCGCTGGCCCAGCGGGCAAAGGGCGTGAGGCCATCACGCCCTTCAAAAGTGCCCGTCAGACTGCCCCGGGTAAAGCGTGGCAACTGGTCGGTCACGCGTCCGGTGTGGTCAATGATGGCTGTAGCCCCGGTGTTGGTGGCGCGCAGCATGGGGCGGCCCAGCTCGATGGCCCGCAGGCGCGAGATGTTCAGATGCTGGTCCACCGCCAGGGTGTCGCCAAACCAGGCGATGTTGCTCACATTCACCAAGGCCGTTGGCGCGCTGGCCGGGTCCTTGAAGCGGATGGCCAGCTCTTCGCCAAACAGGTCTTCGTAACAAACGTTGGGAGCCAAGCGCTGGCCCTGCCAGGCCAGTGATGGCTGGTCCCATCCACCCGATTTGAAATCGCCCAAAGGAATGTTCATCATGCGGATGAACCAGACAAAACCCGGCGGCATGAACTCGCCAAAAGGCACCAGGTGCGACTTGTCATAGCGGTAAGGGGCAGCGCCCTCAGGCCCCAATGCCACCACCGAATTGGTGTAGCCCTCGTTCAGGCTGCCCAAGGGCAGGCCCACCAAGGCCACAGGTCGGCCCGGCTGGGCGAAATGCGCCTGCAAACCAGACCAGTACCCGTCTGGCAAATGGTGCGGCAGCAGGGGAATGGCGGTCTCAGGGGCCACCACCAAGGCTTGCTGGCTGGCGCGCAACTGGGCGTCGTACCACTGCAGCGCATCGCGCACGCCACTGGCAGCCTGGAACTTGTCGGTCTGCGAAATATTGGCCTGCAGCAATTGCACCTGCCCCAGACCTGCAGAGGTGGTGAACACCGGTCCGAAAGCCTGCAAAGCCCATGCCGAGAGCCCCACACCCAGCAAGGGCCTGAGCGCCCCCAGGCGCCAGCCCGTCAACGCCAGACGCATCGCCAGCCAAGCCGCGATGGCCCCCATGCCGTACACGCCGACCCATGGCGCGAAGGCCACCAAGGCGCTGTCGACATGCGCGTACCCACCGGCCCCCCAAGGAAAACCGGTGAGCCAGCGCCCGCGCATGAGTTCGGCCAAAGTCCACAAAGCGGCAAAAAGGACGCTGGCCAAGCCAGGCCGTCCCGTCCCCAAGCCCCGCGCCAGACTCACCCACAGGGCCGAAGCAGCGGCGTAATACAGCGCCAGCGCCGCTGCCAACGTCAAAACGGCCAGCACCGCCAAAGGCGCAGGCAAACCGCCCACCTGGTGCATGGACACATACAGCCACCAAAAACACCCTACCAGCCAGGCCGTGGCAAACACGCCGCCAAACCAAGCCGCCTTCTTGAGGGTATGGGCCCCACGGCCTTGCGTGAAGGGTCCGCGGGCTTGGTGTGCCATGCGGGCCAAGCCCGTCGCCAAGAGGGTCAAACTCACAATCTGCAACCAACCCAAGGCATGACCACTGCCCGGCCAGGCCATGGACGCGGCCTGCGCAGCACCTGCCAATGCAGGCCAAACAGTCTGCCAACCCCGCTCGCGTGGCTGCCCATCGCTCATTCGGCGGGCCCCAGTGCAGTCGCGTTGCTTGCGCTGCCGGGCTGGTCGCTGCCCACCGCGGGCAAGGGAAACACCTTGAACCAGCGCACCGCACCCGCGCGCGTGTGCAAGACGACAAAACGCAACCCCGCCAGCTCGAAGCTTTCGCCGCGGTGCGGCACATGGCCCATCTCGTGGGCGATCAGCCCGCCCAGGGTGTCGAAATCGTGCTCGTCTTCGGCCTGCCGCGCCTGCCTCAAATCCACGCCAAAAGCCTCGTCCACACGCTCGATGGCGGTGTCGCCGCTGACCCTGAAGCTGCGGTCGGGCAAGCCAAAAATATCGCCCGCATCTTCGGCAATGTCGAATTCGTCCTCGATCTCGCCCACAATTTGCTCGAGCACATCTTCGATGGTGATCAGCCCGGCTGTTCGCCCGTACTCGTCGATCACGATGGCCAAGTGGTTGCGGTTGTCTCGGAATTGCCGCAACAGATCGTTCAGGCCCTTGCTCTCGGGGACAAACACCGCAGGGCGCAACAAGGCGCGAATGTTCAACTCGGGCGCACGCTGCAATTTGAGCAGGTCTTTGGCCAACAAGATGCCGATGATGTTGTCGCGCTCACCCTCGTAGACCGGAAAGCGCGAATGCCCGGTGTCGATCACCTGGTGCAGCAACTCGTCCACGGGGTCTTCGATGTTGAGCAAGTCCATGCGTGGCGCGGCCAACATCGCATCGCTTGCGGTCATGTCGGCCATGCGGATCACACCCTCGATCATCAAGCGGCTCTCGGTGTTGATGATCTGGTTGTCCTCGGCCTCGGCCAAGGTCTCGATCAGTTCGTCGGTCGAGTCGGGTCCAGGGTGAATGAACTCCGCGAGTTTTTGCAGGAAACTCCGCTTGTCTTCGCGCTCGGCGTGGCGCGCGGGGTGAGGGTCAGACACGGTCTAGGCTTGCAGGACATGCTGTAGTGAACGAACTGCAAGGATAGCGGATTTGGATGAACAACGGCCCAATCAAGGCCCGCGCGTGCTGTGGCGTGCATCGCGCACGCCCTGGCGGACCTGTTGCACCGTGTCCAGCCACTGGCGAAACTGGTGGGCCTGCATTTTGAGTTGGTAGTCCAACTCCGCCATTTGCTCTTGCATCAGCCCGTTGAGCTGGCTGTCCAGGGTGGCATCTGGCATGGACAGGTAAGCCTCGCTTTCGCTGCCATCGCGCTGCACCACGGCACCGGCATGGCGTGCGATCTTGAGCATGGCCACGTTCTCGCTCAGCGCATGGATGAACAACAGGTTCACCCCCTGGTTGCGGGCGTGCATCACCGCATGCGCAAACAGCTTGGCCCCCAGGCCTTTGCCACGCTGGTGCGGTGACACCGTGACACCAAACTCAGCGCAGGTGGCCCATTGCGGGTCGACCGAATAGGCCAGGTGCGCCATCGCCACCAACTCGAGGCGGCGGTTGAAGACCCCGAAAATCTCGTCTCGCTCAAAATTCAGGCCCTGCACATAACGCTCAATTTGTTCGTCGGTGGCGGCATAGCCAAAGCGCAGGTAGCGGTCTGCGCTGGGCAGGGCCCGCAAGTGGCGCGCGATGCGTGGCTTGTGACGCGGCGACAGCGTGCGAATCGGCACCCAGCTGGCACTCTTTCGGGCCACCCCTGTCGGCGCCAACGGCACCGCATCGGCTACGCCGAACCCACTTCGCCACAGCTGTCGAAGCATGGAAGTGAGTTTTTTAGTACGCGAATCAGAGGGGGTGCTCATGTTAAAACCTAGGGTTAACCCCATTGTGCGCCCTTTTGCCTGGCCCCGGCTCACACGGGTTTTGTCGCCTGTGAGACCGCCAAGACCTCCTCTCAGGAATTGCCCTGTGTCGGCCCCGGCGGGAGCTGGTGACAATGCAAGCCTACAGGAGAACAGCGCATGGACCGTATCTGGCTCAAGAATTACCCGCCCGGTGTGCCCCACGACATCGACACCACCCAATACAAAAGCCTGACCGACTTGCTCGAGCGGTCATTCCGAGAGCATGGCAACAGCCCCTTTTCGGTCTGCATGAACCGCTGGATGAGCTACAAACAGCTGGACGAGTTGTCCACCGCCCTGGGGGCTTGGCTGCAAAACAAGGGCCTGGAGCCCGGCAGCCGGGTGGCCATCATGCTGCCCAACTTGCCCCAGTTTGCCGTGACCATGGCCGCCATTTTGCGGGCGGGCTACACCTGCGTGAACGTCAACCCTCTTTACACAGCGCGTGAGCTGGAGCACCAACTCAAGGACTCTGGGGCCACGGGCATCGTGATTCTGGAAAACTTCGCAGCCACCTTGCAGGACGTGATCGAGCGCACCGCTGTGCAGCATGTGGTGCTGGCGTCGATTGGTGATTTGCTGGGCCCCATCAATGGTCGCTGGTTGAGCTTTGCCGTGCGGCACCTGGCCAAAATGGTCCCCCCGTTCGAGCTGCCCCTGAGCGGCGGGCGCACCGTCACCCCGTTCAACAAAGCCATCGCCCAAGGCCGCGGCCTGAACCTGCGCCCCACAGCGCAGAGCATGGACGACACCGCTTTTTTGCAATACACGGGCGGCACCACCGGTTTGTCCAAAGGCGCTGTGCTGACCCACCGCAACGTGGTGGCGGCCATCTTGCAGGCCGAAGGCTGGTTTTCGCCGGCCTTGGCCGACATCCCCGATTTGCGCCAGGTGAACAACGTGGCCGCGCTGCCTCTGTACCACATCTTCGCGCTGACCCTGTGCCTGTTGGCCATGCGACAAGGCTCCTTCCTCACGCTGGTGCCCAACCCACGAGATTTCGCCAAGTTCATCGACGTGCTCAAGCAGCGCCCCTTCCATGTGCTGCCCGGGGTGAACACGTTGTTCAACGCCATGATGCATCACCCGATGTTCAAGACCATCGATTTTTCCTCGCTCAAGCTGACCCAGGCGGGTGGCATGGCTGCGTCCGAAGGCACGGCCCGCCACTGGCAAGCCGCCACGGGCAGCGCCATGATCGAGGGCTGGGGCATGAGTGAGACCTGCGCCATCGGCACCAACAACCCGGTCACGCAAAAGACCTTCAGCGGCAACATTGGCCTGCCGCTGCCGGGCATCGACGTCGCCATCAAGGACGACGAGGGCCAAAGCCTGCCCCTGGGCAGCTCGGGCGAAATTTGCATTCGCGGCCCCAACGTCATGACCGGGTACTTCAACCAGCCCGAAGAAAATGCCAAGACTTTCACGGCGGACGGTTTCATGCGCACCGGCGACATCGGCATCATGGACGAGCAAGGCTACAGCCGCATCGTGGACCGCAAAAAGGACATGATCATCGTCAGCGGCTTCAACGTCTTCCCCAGCGAGCTGGAAAATGTCATCTCGACCTGCCCTGGCGTGGTCGAATGTGCGGCCGTGGGCATCCCCGACAGCATGCAAGGCGAAACCATCAAGGTGTTTGTGGTGCGCAACGACCCGATGCTGACCGAAGAGGCCGTGTCGCGTTTTTGTCTAGACAAGCTCACCGGTTACAAACGGCCCAAGTACATTGAGTTTCGCGACGAGCTGCCCAAATCCAACGTGGGCAAAATCCTGCGCCGCGACCTGCGCAGCGCCAAATGACCCCACCGAGCGCCCTGCCCCCTGGCGTGCACGTGTTCGAGCGCGGCTGGTTATCGGCCAACAACGTGCTGATGCTGGACGCGCACAGCGCCACCTTGGTCGACAGCGGCTACGTCACCCACCAAGCCCAAACCCTGGCCCTGGTCCAGCACGCCCTGCAAGGCCGCACGCTGGACCAGCTGGCCAACACCCATCTGCACAGCGACCACTGCGGCGGCAACCGCGCCCTGCAAGCGCAGTACCCGGCCCTGAAAACCTGGATACCGCCGGGCTTGGCGCAAGCCGTGCAGCATTGGCGCGAAGACGAGCTGAGTTACCAACCCACAGGGCAAAACTGCCCCGCGTTTGCCTTCACCGGCTTGCTGCAACCGGGCCACACCCACCGCTGGGCCGACATGGACTGGCAAGTGCACGCGGCCCCCGGGCACGACCCGCACTCGGTCATCTTGTTCGCCCCCGAACACCGTTTGCTGATGTCGGCCGATGCGCTCTGGCAAAACGGTTTTGGCGTGGTGTTTCCAGAGCTGGTGGGCATCGACGCCTTTGACGAAGTGGCCCAAACCCTGGACCTGATCGAGCGGCTCGACCCCGCCACCATCATCCCGGGCCACGGCGCCGTGTTCACCGAAGTGGCCCCCGCGCTGGCGCTGGCCCGCAGCAAGCTCGAAGGTTTTGCGCACAACCCCGAGCGGCACGCACGCTATGGCACCAAGGTCCTGCTCAAGTTCAAACTGCTGGAGTGGGGCCAAATTTCCAAAGCCGAATTCAGCGCCTGGGCCATGAACGTGTCTTACATGCGCGAACTTCACCAGCGCTTTGGCCAAGGCCACAGCCTGAACACCTGGCTGGACATGATACTGGCCGAGCTGGCGCGCAGCGGGGCCATGCAAGAGCTCGATGGGGTCTTGCACGACGCCTGAACCCCAAAAAAACCCACAGCCTCTGACGAAACTGTGGGGTGACGGTGGTGGACTGTTTTGGGCTCAGGCCAACTCAGACCACAGAATGGGACCGCTGCCGCAGCAACTTGCCTGCCGCATGCGCCTGCGACCCCAAGCGCTGACCGTTGACAAAAACCGCTTCAACGCCGATGGCCCGGCTGATCAACCGGTCTTGTCCTGCAGGCAGGTCATAGACACGCTCCAGAGGGCCGGCACCGACACGATCAGGGTCGAAGACCACCAGATCGGCAGGCAGTCCCAAGCCCACCCGCCCACGGTCATGCAAGCCAAATACATCGGCCGGGTGCGAGGTCAGACGCCGCACCGCCTCTTCCAGACTCAAAGCACCGAGTTCACGAACCCAATGGCCCAGCAAGTAAGTGGGATGGCATGCGTCGCACAACTGGCTCATGTGCGCGCCGCCGTCGCCCAGACCCAGCACCACATGGTCGTCGGCCAATATCTCGCCGACTTCACTTTCATCAAAATTGAGCAGGGCAATTCGCCAGCGCATTTGCAAATCACTGGCCAAGGCCAGATCCAGCATCAGGTCGACCGGGTCCACCTGCCGCTCCTGCGCCAGATCGACCAGCTTGCGCTCGAGCAGGCTGGCATCGTTCGTCCCAGAAATCACCATCTCACGGAAAGATGACCTTCGCGTGTCGCCTTCAGCCTCTTTGCCGGCAAACCAAGCGTCGTCCGGCCCGCGACCGGCGACCTGTCGCTTCAGCCGGGCACGAAACGCCGGATCTGCGTAGACCGCACGCCGCTGCGCCTCGTCGTCCGCCAGGCGCACCGACTCGAAGGAGGCCCAGGTGTCAAACACCACGGGTGAGCGAAAGTCAAACTCAAACTGTATCGGCCGACAAGCGCCTTGGGCGTGAATAGGCAGGCCCTTCAATCGTTGCTGTGCGGCGCGTTCGAGCTGCAGACGGTGCGAGCCCGGTCCCAGCGAGCCAGCCAGCAGCGAAGTCCACACCACGGGCCGGCCGCTGACTGCGTAGAGCTGTTCATAGGCCCCCCAGAGTGGCTCGCGCCCGACGTTGTAATGGATCAATCCGTGGCCGGACTCGCCGACCGCGCGTGCGAGCTCCAGCATTTCTTCGAAGTCGGCCAGACGACTCGGCACGGGTCTGCCCGCATAGCCCACATGGACCTTGGAGACCGAAGTAGCAAAGCCAACGGCGCCAACGTCCATGGCCTGGCGAACCAGTGTTTTCATCTGGGCCACCTCTGTTGCGCTGGCCGCACGCGTCGTGGCCTCGTCCCCCATCACCCACAGCCGCACCGGCGTGTGCCCGACCATCACCGCCACATTGATGCCCAGCGCAGTGCGCTCGAGCAAGTCCATGTAGTCAGGAAAGGTCTGGAATGGCCAAGGACTGCCCAGCCCCTCCTCCAGCGCCGATAAGCTCATGCCCTCGACACGCTCCAGCGTGCGCAAGATCAGGTCACGGTGCTCGGGGCGGGTCGGCGCCACGCCAAAACCGCAGTTGCCCATCACGACGGTGGTCACCCCGTGCCAGGGTGAGACCGTCAGCTCGGGGTCCCACAGGACCTGGGCGTCATAGTGGGTGTGGATGTCCACAAAGCCCGGTGCCACCACCAAGCCCTGCGCATCGAACGTCTGGTGCGCCGCACCGAGCCCGTCCCCAAGCGCGACGACACGGCCGTCCTTGATGCCCACATCGCTTCGGTGCCGCGGTTTGCCGGTGCCGTCAATCAGCATCCCGCCGGTGATTTTCAGGTCGAAGTCAGGCATGGTTTCACTCCACCTTCACGCCCGTAAATTCGATCATTCGGCGCCAGTAATCGAGATCGCCGCGCTGTCGCTCGGCCAGTGCGTCGGGGCTGCTGCCGATGGGGTCGAAGCCCAGGGTCTTCCAACGCTCCATCGATTCAGGATGTCGCAAAGCCTTGTTGATTTCTGCTGACAACCGCTCAGCGACAGGACGCGGCGTGCGGGCCGGCGCAAAAACGCCATACCAGCCCTCGATCACAAAGTCTTTGAACCCGGCTTCCACCATGGTCGGCAGGTCGGGGGCCGCCGGTGAGCGCTTGGCGCAAGTCTGGGCCAATGCACGCACCTTACCGGAGCGCGCCAAAGGCAAGGACGAAGGCAAGTTGTCAAACATGAAACTCAGGCGACCCGCAAGTAGATCCGGCATGGCAGCACCGCTGCCTTTGTAGGGCACATGGATGGCTTTGACGTTGCTGTTTCGCAGCAGCAGCTCAGCAGCCACATGCTGTGAACTGCCCGCAGCGGCCGTACCGTAACTGGCTGCACCGCCCTGCCGCGCCATCCAGTCCACCAGCTCACGCACATTGGTGGCCGGAACGCTCGGCGGCACGACCAGCGCCAGGCAGGCGGTGCCGACCAGCGTCAAGGGTTGGAAGTCCCGAATCGGGTCGAAGGCCATGTTGGGAAAAAAGATCAGGTTCGACGCGTGCGTGCTTTGTGTGCCAAAGACGAGCGTGTAACCGTCTGGCGCGGCACGGGCTACGAACTCCGAGCCAATGGCTCCCGATGCGCCCGCACGGTTTTCCACCACCACGCTCTGCCCCAGTGATTCAGCCAAACGTGCAGACAGCACCCGGGAGATCGAGTCGGTTGGCCCACCAGGGGCGAAGGGAACCACCCACTTGAGCGGTCGGTTGGGCCAGTCGGACTGCGCATTGGCACCAAAAGCCGCCGCCATCATGGCAACAGCGGCAAGAGCGGATCTCATGAAAATGGACATCAGGCGATTTCCTTTAGGGCTGGACAGGGTGACAGGGGGAGCATTCGAGTGTGAATGGCCACAGTGATACTACAGCTTTTATCAATTTTGAAGCAGCGCCAGTTCCCCCTCACACCCATAAATGACGGTGGGTTGGGCTGCGTGGAAGGCTGTGAGGGTTGAGCGGAGGGTGGTTTTTTGAAACGCAGACTTTTTTCCATCCGCGTGTCGCTCACTCTCTAAATACTTGGGGGAGTGCTGTGGCTGCGTCATTCAGCAAGCCTCACAGCGTGTAGCAAGTAGGAGCAGCGTTGGGCGAGCGTGTATTACGCTGAAAACCAAAAGAAAAACCCCACAGCCTCTTGCGAAACTGTGGGGTGTATCTGGTGGGCCAGAAGAGCGTGAATGCAAACACCGATCACTAACAAGGAGTTTGCATATGACGACACACGCACAACCATCAAAAACCATCTCGGTCGCAGCACAGGTCGGGCAGCTGGCACACCTGTCAATGCGCGAAATCTGGGCTCTATGGGATGAGCACTTTGACGAGAGACCGCAGCACCATCATCGGACTTGGCTTGAGTCCCGCCTGGCATACAAGATTCAAGAAAAAGCATTCGGATCTCTCAAGCCAACGACGCGAAGAAAGCTGGAGGAAATCGGCGAAACAGGGCTACTGCCCAAGCGCATGCAAGGTGATGCAGATCGCTTGCTGCCTGGCACGATGCTCACCCGCTTTTATGACGACCAGGAGCATAAAGTCGTTGTGCGTGGCGTGCGCGATTTTGAATATCGGGGGCAGCGCTTTAAAAGCCTGTCGGCGATTGCACGCCTGATCGCGGGTTGCCCTTGGTCGGGACCTGCCTTCTTCGGATTGAAGTCCAACAAGAAGGAGGCTGCATGAGAACCGCACGAACAACAAACGCCGCTACCCCATCATTCATCTCAAAAAAGCGATGCGCCATCTACACGCGTAAGTCGACTGAAGAGGGGCTGGATCAGGAGTACAACAGCCTTGAGGCTCAACGTGATGCGGGCCTATCGTTTGTGAGCAGCCAACGTCATGAAGGCTGGCTGGCGCTGGATGACACATATGACGACGGAGGATTTTCCGGCGGCAACATTGATCGACCAGGGCTCAAGCGTTTGATGCAAGACATCGAAGCCAAGCGTATCGACGTGGTGGTGGTCTACAAGATCGACCGCCTCACGCGTAGCCTGCCAGACTTCGCCAAGCTGGTGGAAGTGTTCGATCGCAACAACGTCTCGTTTGTCTCGGTCACGCAGCAGTTCAACACGACCACATCAATGGGGCGCTTGACACTCAACATTCTGCTGTCTTTTGCTCAGTTTGAGCGAGAGGTCACGGGCGAGCGCATCAGGGACAAGATTGCCGCCAGCAAAGCCAAGGGCATGTGGATGGGCGGAACGCCTCCACTCGGGTATGACGTCGTTGATCGAAAACTGGTCATCAACGAACGTGAGGCTAATCTGGTGCGAGACATATTCAGCCGGTACGCAGAGCACGGTTCGGCAGCGCGATTGGTTCGTGAACTGGATATCGAAGGTCACACCACCAAGTCATGGGTGACCCAGTCGGGTCAGCACCGAGAGGGGCGACCCATCGATCAGCAGTACCTGTTTTCCCTTCTGCGCAATCGCATCTACCTTGGGGAAATCAGTCACAAGGGCGAGTTCTATCCCGCGCAGCACGAGCCCATTGTGTCGTCGGAACTATGGGATCGAGTGCATGCATTTGTGAACCGACGCAAGCAAGGGCCGAGAGAGCGCAAGGAGGACTACCCAGCGCTATTGGGTGGGTTGCTGTTTGCGCCAGACGGGCAACGCATGATCCATCACTACACCAAGAAAAAGAATGGTCGGATGTATCGGTACTACGTGCCGTACTTGGAAAGGCGGCGCTCAGCTGGTGCAACGCAAGACGGGAAAACCAAGAGCCTGGGGGCTTTGCCTGCGGCGGAAATTGAAGGTGCAGTACTCAACGAGATCGAGCTGGCGCTCATGGAACCAGAGCCATTGATTGGTGTCTGGCGCTCATGCTTGCGCCACAGCGCAGGAGCAGATCTACAAGAAGAGCAGGTGGTGGTGTCCATGCGACGCATCGCGGATGTGTGGAAACAACTCTTCCCGGCTGAGCAGCAACGCGTTGCACAACTACTTATTGAGCGCGTGAACTTCAGGGATGGCAGCCTGGACATCCATTGGCGTGAGGATGGCTGGATCGGTCTGGATCCTGAGATCGTGGCCCACCCCTATGTGGAGGAAGCCAAGGAATATGCGAAGGAGGTGATGGCATGACAACAGAGGCTTATCAAGGCAACCCCAGGTTGCGCAGCGTGCGAATCGATGTCGACGGCAAGAGTTGTCAGTTCATGACCGACAGTCAAAGAGTGACGATGATCCCTCTCAAAATCCGGCGCAAGCAAAACAGAAAGCTGCTTACGC
>NZ_CAMDLM010000002.1 GCF_945901735.1 Limnohabitans sp. Rim8 | reverse complement strand
CCACCGACCTACAACTTCTTTGACCCTTGAAAACTTCTCCGGACCGGACCAATAGGGCTAACCAAGCACTTACCAATCGATAAAAAAACGCCGCCAGTCTCAAGGACTGCGGCGTTTTTTCATTGGCGTGGCACACGGCCACGCGCATGGTGCATCAAGCCAGTGTGTCGGCCCAGATGTTTTGCGCCCAAGACAAAGCGTATACCCCTTCCAGTTCATTGGCAGCGCTAGACACGCCCCCCGAGCCCGGCACGGTCAGCATTGTTTTCTTCTCGGCGTCGTAGCGGTGCACGCTGGCCACGTGGACCACGTCTTTGCTGCTGACAAAGCTGTAGCAGGTGTTGTTGTAGATGGGCATGGGGTTGACTTCTCTGCCCATCAACAAAGCGATGACCGCTGCCGCACAGGTCTTGCCGTGCTGGTTGGCCATGTGGCCCGACTTGGGCATCAAGGGCGCGACTTGGATCGCATCGCCCAATACGTGAACGTTCTTGGCCGCTTTGGATTCAAAGGTGAGGAAGTCCACTTCGCACCAGCGCTTGTTGGCGGTGGCCAGTCCGGCGTTGACCGCGATGTCACCCGCACGCATGGCCGGAATCACATTCAAAACGCTGGCCTTGACGTCTTCGTTGAACTCGAACTTCAAGGTTTTGTTGGCCACATCCACATCGGTGACGTTGTGTTTGCCACGGTATTCGATGATGCCCTTGTAGCGGTCAGTCCAGGCCTTCTTGAACAAAGCAGGCTTGGAAGTGACGTCGTCGTTGGCGTCCAAGATCAAAACCTTGCTCTTGGGTTTGGCTTTGGTGAAGTAGTCGGCCACCTGGCAAGCCCGCTCGTAAGGGCCAGGAGGGCAACGGTAGGGGGCCAGCGGGATGGACATGGCGAACACGCCGCCATCGGGCATGGCCTCGAGTTGCTTGCGCAGGGTCACGGTTTGCTCGCCGGCCTTCCAGGCGTGCATCACTTGCTCTTTGGCGCCTGCACGGTTCATACCGGGTAAGGTTTCCCACATGAAGTCCACACCGGGCGAGACGATCAAGCGGTCATAAGTCAACTCGGTGCCACCGGCCAGTTTGACGATGCGCTTGTCGGCATCGATGGTATTGACGCGGTCCTTGATGATCTTGACACCGTGGCGCTTGGTCAGATTGTCATAAGGAGTGGTGACGTCAGCAATGGTCTTGCTGCCACCGATCACCAAGTTGGAGATGGGGCAGGAGATGAAGGCATCACTCGGCTCGACCAAGGTGACCTGGATCTTGTGCTCAGACCACATGCGCAGGTATTTGGCGGCCGTGGCACCCGCGTAGCCCCCGCCAATGACCACCACCTTGGGGCCACTGCCGCCACCCATGGTGGCACAGCCCGAAACCAGTCCCATGGCACCCAAAGCGGAGCCGGTCTGCAAAAAATGACGACGTTGCATGGCAGTTCTTCCTTATTTCTTCTGGGCGGCAAAGTAGCCAGCGATGGCGGCGATTTGCTCGTCGGAATAGCCCTTGGCGAGCTGGTGCATGATGGTGGCCGCTGGCACGCGACCGGCTTTGTAATCCAGCATTTTCTGAATGGTGACTTCTTTGGCCACACCGGCCAAAGAAATCATGCCGGGCTGAGCATGACCGTTGGTGCCGTGGCAGGCGGCGCACGAAGCGGCCCAGCTGCGTACATGCACCGGATCGACCTGGGCTTGCGCCAGGCCAGACAAGGCGACCAAGGCGGCCGCTGTCAAAGTGTGATGAATCTTCATGGGAAAAATCCTCGTAAAAAATAGACGGGGCGAATGAACCGATTCTTGCCCATCATGGGCGCAAATACACAAATTTCTCGTTGGCCTGCAGCTTGGCCACTTCGGCTACACCGGAGGGCACCACTTTGGCTTCCATCAGCAGTTTATCGGCAGAGATTTTGCGCGACACCAGGGTGTTGTTGCACACACGGAACTCCACGCCCTTGTTGACCAGGTCACTGACGCCACCGGCAAAAGGCTGGTCCATCTGGTTGGTGGCACCGTCAATCAAAAAGTCGATGCCCAGACCATGGGTGACGACCACAATTTTGGCGGTCGGATCAGCGGCCAGGTGGTTGCGGATGTTGCCGATGGCCCGTGATGCCTGGGGGATGCCTTCGCTCAGGTGGTAGACCACCTTGATGTCGGCCCAGCTCAGGGTGCAGGCCAGCAGGCCGACCATCCATAACAGGTGTTTCTTCATTCGTTTCTCCTTAAGTATGGATATTAGCGGCGACCAGGGCGAATGTGAGCCCGTGAAAACCCGGTCTCAAACTGACGTTTATCTTTCAATCGCTTTCGCTGGCGATCTGCACACACACGGCGCGGCACAGCGTGACGACGCGCTCGTTGACGATGCGGTAGTAAATTTGTACACCTTCGCGGCGCTTGCCCAGCACGCCCGCTTGGTACAAGGTGTTCAAGTGTTGCGACATGTTGGGCTGGGTGGTGTCGATCTCGGCCAGCAACTCGCCCACATTCTTTTCGCCATTGCACAGGGCGCTGATGATGCGCAAGCGCATGGGGGCGGACATGACGCGAAACAAATCGGCGGCTTTTTCAAAAACCTCTTCCGATTCGGTCAGGGCGTTGTCTTCGGGTGGTGCTGTTTTGGCCATATTGTCTTTTCGTCGAATGTCTCATATGCCGCACGATTTTCCTGCAAAAGACCACAGACAGTGCCGATGCGAAAGAGACGGGCAGGCTCGTGGCAACCTTGAAAGCATGAAGCCTTGGCATTGTGGTCAATATTGGCGGGGTTTCCAACCATTGATTTGTTCTTTGCTTATGCAGAAATAAAGATAAGCGACCCGATGCGACAAGGGCTCAGGTTTTGGGCAGCGTCACGCCCACTTGGCCTTGGTATTTACCGCCCCGGTCTTTGTAGCTGGTCTCGCAGACGTCGTCTTTGTCACTCTCGAAAAACAGCACCTGGGCGCAGCCTTCGCCAGCATAAATTTTGGCAGGCAGTGGCGTGGTGTTGCTGAACTCCAGCGTGACATAGCCTTCCCATTCGGGCTCGAAAGGGGTGACGTTGACGATGATGCCGCAACGGGCATAGGTGCTTTTGCCCAAACAAATGGTCAGCACATTGCGCGGAATCCGGAAGTACTCCAGGGTGCGGGCCAACGCGAAACTGTTGGGCGGGATGATGCAGACATCGCTGTGGATGTCCACAAAGCTGCGCTCGTCGAAGTTTTTGGGGTCGACCACGGTGCTGTAGATGTTGGTGAACACCTTGAATTCAGGGGCGCAGCGGATGTCGTAGCCATAACTGCTGGTGCCGTAGCTGACGATTTTTTGACCCGTCGCGTCTTGGCGAATCTGGCCCGGCTCAAACGGCGAAATCATGCCGTGCTCTTGCGCCATGCGGCGGATCCATTTGTCGCTCTTGATGCTCATCGCTCAACCTTTGAATGTTTTGGGCATTTTAAGGGCGCGCACAAAGCCCTTTGGCGATCTGCTCAGTCCGGGTGTTTTCGCTCATTCATGTCCAAGCCCCTTGTCACGCACTCGACTGTGCAAACAAATCAGCTCAAAGTATTTCGTATACGATATTCGAAATACTTTTTATACCATGCTGCCTTGGATCACCCTGGACACCTCTGACCGCATCAAAACCATGCGGGACACCTCACTGGCAAAGCTGGTGCGGGAGGATCTGCTCGAACACATTCTCCAAGGTCATTTGCAACCGGGTGACCGCATCAACGAACCCGATGTGGCCAAACGCTTGCAGGTATCCCGGGTGCCCGTACGCGAGGCTTTGCGTGAATTGGAAAGCTCCGGATTGGTGGTCTCGCGCAAACATGCGGGTGTGTTTGTCAGAGCCATCGAAGCGCAGGAAGTACGTGATTTGTATGAAATTCGCAGCTTGCTTGACGGCTTTGCTGGAGCCAAAGCGGCCACCTTGCCCCAGGCAGAGCGACAAGCGCTGACCCAGGCCCTGAATGTCTCCATCGCCGCCATGCGACAAGCGCACGACAAAAACAGGCTGTCTGCTTATTACTCGGAAAACCTGCACTTCCATTGGCTGATCGTCGTGGCGGCGCGCAACGAGCAACTCAGCCGCACCTATCAGGAAGTGGTGCAAAAGCTGCACCTGGCACGATTGCAAAGTCTGGCCCAGGTCAGTGGCATGGCCACCTCGATCGCAGAACACCTCAAGATCAGCCAAGCCATTGAGCAGGGGGATGCCCCCAGCGCCCAAAGCCTGCTGGCTGAGCACGTGACTCAGGCTCACCAGCGCTTGACGCGAAGCATGCCCAGCACCGAACAGATTTCAACCACCCCCGAGGAGACCACATGAAACGACGTACCCTGATACAAGCCGCCCCGTTGCTGATGGGCTTGCCTGGCCTGGCCAACGCGCAAGCGGCCTACCCCAATCGCCCCATCAAATACATCGTGCCGGTGGCCCCGGGCGGCGGCTCCGACATGATTGGCCGCCAACTGTGCGACCGCTTGGGCAAAGTGCTGGGCCAAACCATGGTGGTGGAAAACCACGGCGGCGGCGGCGGCGTGATCGCCTCACAAATGGCAGCCAAAGCCGCTCCTGATGGCTACACCCTGATGCAAGGTTATGTGGCCACGCATGGCACAGCACCCGCCACCCGCAAACTCAACTACGACCCCATCAATGACTACACACCGATTGGCATGATCGGCAGCACACCCAACGTGCTCGTGGTCAACGCCAACTTATCGGTCAAAGACGTCAAGGAATTCATCCAATACGTCAAGAAAAATCCTGGCCAAATTTCCTACGGCTCAGCGGGTGCTGGCTCACTGACCCACTTGACGGCCGAATTGTTCAAAGCCCAAACCGGCGCTTTCATGGTGCACATTCCCTACCGTGGCATCGCGCCAGCCACCACTGACCTGATCGCAGGCCAAACACAAGCCATGTTCCCAGGCTTGGCAGCTGCCCTGCCCCACATCCGCAGTGGCCGCGTGCGTGCCTTGGCCGTCACGGGCATGCAGCGCCACCCCGCACTGAAAGATGTGCCCACCATGGAAGAAGCCGGCCTCAAGGGCTTTGATGCGCAGCAGTGGTACGGCGTGGTCGGCCCCGCTGGCATGCCTGCCACCATCGTCAAACAACTCAACGACGCGATGGCCCAAGTGCTGGCTCAGCCCGATTTCCGCGAAAAGCTCAGCGCCGAAGCGGTCGAACTCACCCCCATGACCCCCGCTCAATTTCTGGATTACATGAAGAAAGACCTGGCCCGCTGGACCAACCTGGCCCGCGAACGCAAGATCAATCTGGACGCCTGATTTTTTGAAACCCTGACTGGATTGCACATGACCATCAACACCGCTGTGGCCGCTGACCACAACGCCCCCCCCATCACGGCCGAACTGGCGAAATTTGTCGCCGAACACCGCAGCCAAGGCTGGAGCGAAAGCGTCGAACACGAAGCCCACCGCACTTTCCTGAACTGGCTGGGCTGCGCCATCGGCGCGGCCCGCCACGAGGCGGTGGAATCGGCTCTGGCCGCCGTGCACATGCTCTCCCCCGCACCCCAAGCCACGCTGGCCGGGCGTGCAGAACGTGTGGACATGGCCAGTGCCGCCCTGATCAACGGCATCTCATCGCACACCTTTGACTTTGACGACACCCACCTCAAAACCATCATCCACCCTGCAGGCCCCGTGGCCTCGGCGGTGATGGCTTTGGCCGAAACCCAAAACAGCTCGGGCAGGCAAGTGCTCGACGCTTTGGTCTTGGGCATTGACGTGGCCTGCCGCATGGGCAACTTGGTGTACCCAGAGCACTACGACCGGGGCTGGCACATCACCGGCTCCACCGGCACTTTGGGTGCGGCTGCCGCATGCGCCCGATTGCTGGGCCTCAATGCCCAGCAAACGGCCATGGCTTTGGGCATTGCGGCTTCGCAACCCGTGGGCCTGCGCGAGCAATTTGGCACCATGACCAAGCCCTTTCACCCGGGTGGCGCCGCGCGCGCGGGCTTGATGTCGGCGCTGATGGCCAAGCATGGCTTCACGTCCAGCCCCCGATCGCTGGAAGCCCCACGCGGTTGGGCCCAGGTGTTGTCGACCAAATACGACTGGCGCGAGGCGCAAGACGAATTGGGCCAGCGCTTTGAGATCAGCTTCAACACCTACAAGCCCTTTGCCTGCGGCATCGTGATCCACCCCAGCATCGACGCTTGTGCCCAGCTGCGTGCGCAAGGTGTCAAACCTGAAGAAGTGCAAAGCATCGAACTGCGCGTGCACCCACTGGTGCTGGAGCTGACCGGCAAGAAGACACCGCAAGACGGCTTGCAAGGCAAGTTCAGCGTGTACCACGGCTGCGCGGTGGGCCTGCTCTTTGGGCGCGCGGGCGAAGAGGAGTTTTCAGACCACATCGTTCGGCGCGAAGACGTCGTGAACTTGCGCAACAAGGTGCAAGCGGTGGTGGACACCTCGGTGCGTGAAGAAAGTGTGCACGTCACGGCCCACCTGACAGATGGCCGCAGCGTGAAGGTGCATGTGGAACACGCCATTGGTTCTTTGCAAAAGCCCATGACCGATACCGACCTGGAGGGCAAGTTCCGTGACCTGTCCGACCCGATTTTGGGTGCGGCCCGGGTCAATGACATTCTGAAAAGCTGCTGGAGCCTGGGCACTGCACCCAACCTGCAAGGGCTGCTCGCATTGCTCAAGCCTTGACCGATCTGGGTCAGCTTAAAAAAGCCAAGGCCAACCGGCCTTGGCTTTTTTGACGTCAGGATATGGGGTGCGCTAACCCATCGGACATGGGCGCCAGCTTCAGCGCGACACACGCCCCTGCACGCCTTGCACCAGGTAGTTCATGTTCAGGATCTGGGTGTCGCTCAGGGTTTGGCCTGCGGGCAGCACCAACTTACCCTCGTTGTCGGTGATCGGGCCGGCAAACGGCAGCAGCTTGCCTGTGCCCACGGCTTTTTGCTTGGCCCCAATCTCGTCTTGCACGCCCTTGGGCACCTTGGGGCCAAAGTCGCCGACGCGGACCATGCCGTCCTTCACGCCGCCCCACACACTGCCGCTTTTCCAACTGCCGGCCAAAGCCGCCTTGACACGGGCGGTGTAGTAGTCGCCCCACTGGTGGGTCACGGCAATGATTTGCGCATCCGGCCCGATCTTGCGCATGTCGGAGTGGTAGGCGATGGCCATCTTGCCGCGCTCTTGCGCTGCGGCCATCACCGCGGTGGACCCCGTGTGGAACGCGATCACATCCACGTCTTGATTGAACAGCGCCATGGCCGCTTCGCGCTCTTTGGGTGGGTCAAACCAAGCGTTGAGCCAGACCACCTTGACGGTGGCTTGGGGGTTGACCGAGCGCATGCCCAAGGTGAAGGCGTTGATGCCTTGCAGCACCTCGGGGATCGGGAAACCCGCCACATAACCGGCCACATTCGATTGGGTCATGCGCCCGGCGGCGATGCCCGCCAGATAGCGGCCTTCGTAATAACGGGCGTTCGACGCGGCCACGTTGGGCGCGGTCTTGAAGCCGGTGACCGATTCAAATTTCACATTTGGAAATTCTTTGGCTACCTTGAGCGTGGGCTCCATGTAGCCAAAGCTGGGGGTGAAAATGATTTGGTGGCCCTGCTGAGCCAAGTCGCGGATCACGCGCTCGGCATCAGCGCCCTCGGCCACATCGGCCACAAAGGTGGTCTTGACCTGTTGGCCCAAAGCCCGCTCGACCGCCTTGCGGCCCTCGTCATGCTGCCGGGTCCAGCCCGCTTCGGTGATGGGCGAGACATAAACAAAACCGGCCTTGATGGGCTCGGTGGATTTGGGAGTGGTTTGTGCCCGAACAGCGGGAAGAAAAAAGCAGGCGGCCACGAGCGTGGCAGCGAGGTTTTTATACATGGTAGTCCTCTACATGGCCCCGAGATTGAACAAAACAAAGCCCGCAGGGGCGGCGGGCTTCGGGGTGGGATTTTAGCAAGTGCCCTGGGTCACTCAGTCCTGCTCAGCAAACCCCTGAAAGCAAACTTTCAGTTCATGCATCCAGCGGTGCTTGTCAGGCTCAGGCGCAAAGCTCGCTTCAATGCTGTTGGCCGCCAGCTTGTAGGCTTGTTGGGCGTTCAGGTGCAGCGCGGCAAAGGTCTGCAGATAGTTGTCGTTCAGGTAGCCACCAAAGTAGGCAGGGTCGTCCGAGTTGAGGGTCACGCACAGACCGGCGTCCAGCATCTGGCCCAGGTTGTGGTCGGCCAGATTTTTGAACACGCACAGTTTGAGGTTGGACAGCGGGCATACGGTGAGCGGCATGTGGCTGTCGGCCAGGCGCTTCATCAAGGCGGCATCGTGGATGGCTTGCACGCCGTGGTCGATGCGCTCGACTTTCAGCACATCGAGTGCACTCCAGATGTAAGCGGGTGGGCCTTCTTCGCCCGCATGGGCCACACAGTGCAAGCCCAGTTCGCGGGCACGGGAAAACACGCGGGCAAACTTTTCGGGCGGGTGGCCCAGCTCGCTCGAATCCAGGCCCACGCCGATGAAGTGCTCACGCCAAGGCATGGCCTCTTCCAGTGTGGCCAAAGCGTCTTCTTCAGACAGGTGGCGCAAAAAGCACAAGATCAGATCGGCGCTGATGCCCCACTTCGCCTGCGCATCGCGGCAGGCACGGCTCAGGCCTTCGATGACCGCGCCCATGGCCACGCCGCGCGCCGTATGGGTCTGCGGGTCAAAAAACAGCTCGGCACGCACCACATGGTCGGCGGCGGCTTTTTCAAAATACGCCCAAGCCATGTCGTAAAAGTCTTGTTCGTGCAGCAGCACGCTGGCCCCGGCGTAATACAAATCCAAAAAGCTTTGCAGGTTGCTGAAGGCATAGGCGCTGCGCAAGGCCGCCACATCGGCATAGGGCAGTGGCACGCCATTGCGCTGGGCCAGCGCAAAGATCAACTCGGGTTCGAGCGAGCCCTCGATGTGGATGTGCAGCTCGGCCTTGGGCATGGCACGCAGCAACTCGGGCAAACGCGATGCGGAAACCGCGTGGACTTTGAACATGCTCATTCCTCCTTGAAAAACGCTGCCCGAATCAGGGCTTCGTCCAGTTGCTCAAACGTGGTGTTGTGCCGATCGGTCAATGGGCCGTCGCCGGGCATCACCTGACCCGATGGCCCGTAACCCACAGCCTTGAACTTCCACTGGCCTTGGATCCATTTGAAGTTGCCCACGTGCAGGCCGGCGGGGTTGTGCAGGGCACAGATGCCGTTGTTGACCGAGGTACGCAAAATGGAAGTCATGCCCTATTTTGCATGCACAGCAGACTGCAAAACCATGGCCTGAAAGTGTCAGCTCAAGATGGCCATCTAAAACCCTGGTGTGCGCCAAAGCCCGTCGTGTTTTGTCGCACAAATTACAGCGCATTCCAGTCTTTGTGCAAGTATCCATTGTTATCTCTCTTTGACATCGGCACAACCTCACTGGAGTTCCAATGACCCGCATGACCAAGCCCCTGTTTGCTCTTTTGTCTGGCCTGTTATTGGCCTTGGCCTCACCTGTGATGGCGCAGACTTTCCCCAACAAACCCATCCGCATCATCGTGCCCTTCCCACCGGGTGGTGGCAACGATGTGATTGCGCGGGTGGTGGCGCAAAAACTGAACGAACGCTTGGGCCAGCAGGTGGTGATCGACAACCGGGCCGGTGCCAATGGCATTGTGGGTCTGCAGGCCTTGATGCAAGCGCCGGCCGACGGCTACACCCTGGCTGTGGCAGCGGCTGGGCCCATGGCCGTGAACCCCAGCCTCTACGAAAAGTTACCTTATGACCCGTTGAAGGATTTCGCCCCCATCACCAACATGGTGAACTTTCCACTGTTGCTGGTCACGCACCCCTCCGTTCCGGCCAAAACAACGCTGGAGTTGATCAACCTGGCCAAATCCAAGCCCAAACAGTTGTTCTTTGCATCGCCCGGCAGCGGCAACTCGGGCCACTTGGCTGGCGAGTTGTTCAACGCGATGGCCAACGTGCAAACGGTGCATGTGCCCTACAAAGGTCAAGGTCCGGCCTTGACCGATTTGCTGGCTGGACAAGTTCAAATGCTCTACAGCAGCATCCCTTCCGTGATCAACCAGGTGAAATCGGGCCAGCTCAAAGCGATTGCCGTGGGCAGCGCCAAACGCGTGCCTTCCTTGGCCGACATCCCCACGATTTCCGAAAGCGGATTGCCGGGCTATGAAGCCTATTCGTGGGTCGGCATTGTGGCACCGGCCAAGACACCCAGAGACATCGTGGTGCGGCTGAACCGTGAAATTGTGGACATTCTCAAGTTGCCCGATGTGGCCGAGAAATTGAACCAACAAGGCGCCTTGCCGGTGGGCGACACGCCCGAGCAATTTGCCAGCTACATCAAGGACGAAATCGCCAAATGGGGCGCTGTCGTGCGCTCGGCCAACATCAAAGCAGATTAAAAATCCAATGAAAAAAACCACCAACAAGAAGCCCAGCACTCAAGCCCCATCCGAGGGCTACAAAGCCGGCTTGGCCATGCGCAAAAAGGTGCTGGGTGATGAATATGTCGAACGCTCATTTGCCAACGCCGATGACCTGAACATGCCTTTTCAGGAACTGGCCACCGAGTTCGCCTGGGGCAAAGTCTGGACCCGCCCGGGCCTGACCCTGAAAGAGCGCAGCTTGGCCACGCTGTCGATGTGCATTGCCTTGAACCGACCTGCCGAAATCAAGATTCATCTGCGTGGTGCGGTGCGCAATGGCGTGTCGCGCGAAGAACTGCGCGAGCTGATTTTGCACTCCTTCCTTTACTGCGGCGGCCCTGCCGCACTGGACGCCTACAAGGCGGTGCGGGACGAATTGCCCTTGATCGAAGCGGCGGAAAAAGAGGCCAAGAAACTGGCACGCCCCGCCAAAACAAAAACCGTCAAAAGTCCTGTCAAAACCACCGCTAAAGTCAAAGCCAAACCAACAGCCCAAGCCAAGATCAAGGCTTGAGCGGTTTTTTGCCTCGGCCCTTGGCAGGCGCAATGCCCGCCATGGCCGACATGACCTCGGCAGTCGAGGCTGTGTCTTCCATGGCAAGCCCCAGGGCCATGGCGCTGGTGTAGATGGCGGCGCAGGTCGAAAACAGCGGGGTCGGGCAGTCCACCGACTTGGCCATGTCGCCAATCACCTGCATGTCCTTTTGCCAAACCTCGACCTTCATGGTCGCCGGGCTGTATTGGCGCTCCAGCATCATGGGCATGCGCAGACGCATGACGCCCGTGCCCAGCACGGGGCTGTTGCCAAAGAGGTCAAGAACGTCTTGGGGGTTCAACCCCATTTTTCGGGCCAGGGTCACCGATTCCGCATAGGCCACGTTGTAAATGGCCACCAGGTGGTTGGCCGCAAACTTCATTTTGGTGCCGTTGCCATAAGGCCCGACAAAGGACACCTTGTCGGTGAACACCTGCAACACGGGCAAGACCTTGCGGTGGGCCGTTTCCTTGCCGCTGACAAAAAACGTCCAGGCCCGATCTTTGATGCGCACTGCCGTGCCGCTGATGGGCGCATCCAGGGTAACGATGCCCAGCTTGCCCAGGGCTTGGGCACAGGCATCTTTGTCCGCCATGGGCAAGGTGCTGGTCTCGATGACGATGGGCTTGTGGGCCCATTGCGCCTTGGGCACAGAAGCGATCGATTCGGTCACCTGGGCCAGCGCTTTCGCGGTCGACAAAGACACGATCACCACATCCGATCGACCCGCCACCTCGGCCGCACTGCCGAGGCACACGCCACCTGCACGCTTAAGGCGAGCCAGGGCCTTGGCATCGATGTCGCAACCGCAAACCGTGTAGCCCTGTTTCAGCAAAGCCTCGGCCATGGTGCCCCCCATGATGCCCAGACCCACAATGCCCACGCGAGGCAAAGTCGCCTGGGCTTTTCCGGACGCGGCCATGGGCTTAACCGGCCACCAGGCCAGCAGCCTGGATGCCCGCGATGCAGATCAACTCATCTTCGTCGCCTGTGCCGCCACTGGCCCCGGCAGAACCCAGGATGTGACCGGCTGCGTCCTTGATGAGAACGGCACCCGTTTGAGGCAAGAACTTGCCCTCGGCCGTGGCGGCCAAGGCAACAAAAAAATTCGGGTTGTCCTTGGCCCGCTCGGCCAGCGCACGGCTGGACGAACCCATGCCCACAGCGCCCCAAGCCTTGCCGCGCGCGATGTCGAAGCGGAACATGCTGGCACCGTCTTCACGCGAAAAAGCCACCAACTGCCCCGAGGCATCGAGTACCACAATGCCCATGGGTTTGTAATTGGCAGCCCGAGCGGCCTGGATGGCGCCTTGCAAAATTTGATGGGCTTGGTTCAAAGTCAGAGCATTCACGACAAATTTCCCGATAGAAATAAAAGACAGATTCAGCCTATCAGAATCACATGCCAAGCCTGTCTTGTGCTTGACAAAGGTCCCAAGCAAGGTGGCATCGCACTGCGCCTTCAGACACTGACCGCTTTGTTAAACCAGCTTGTCCACGGCGCGTGAAAAACTGACCTTTTTTTGACTGAAAGCCTCGTGTTGCTCCTCCACTTTGTCCAGCTCGTACAGGTAATTGACCATGAGGCCACCTGCCTGTTGCAGCCCTTTTTTGGACAGGTCAGCGGCCCAATTGATCTGGTGCAGGGTCGCGCCATTGCTCAGGTGGAACTTGCCGACCGCATCGCCCCGAGCTTCGGGGCTCTTGTGCATCAGGTACAGGGCGCACAGGCGCAAGATCGCGGTTTTTTCATCATCGGCACAGCGATCAGGGTGCCAGCCGGTCTTCAGGCGATCGGCCCAGCTCATGTCACCCACCGACAGGGTTTTTTGGGCTTCTTGCCATTTTCGGCGCTGCACCGCACTGAGTTTTTCTTCGGGCAAAGGCGCGCCCACGTCCAGCCATGCACTCCAGCCGGGAATGGGTGACAAGGTGCAAAAGGTTTTCAGGGAGGGCATCTCCTCAATCAATTTTTGCGCCACACGCTTGATCAAAAAGTTGCCCAAGGACACGCCTTTGAGGCCGGGTTGGCAATTGCTGATGGAGTAAAAAATGGCGGCCTTAAAACTTTTGGGTTCACCCACCGGGGTCTGTTTGTTGATCAGCCCCGCAATGTCTTTGGCGATGCCAGGTACCAAGGCCACCTCGACAAAAATCAAGGGTTCACCTGGCAGTTGTGGATGGAAGAATGCAAAACAGCGGCGGTCCGGTTGCAAGCGGCGGCGCAAATCTTCCCAGCCATCGATGGCGTGCACCGACTCGTGCTCAATGATTTTCTCGAGCAGCTGGGCTGGCGAGTTCCAGGTGATTTGGTGCAACTCCAAAAAGCCGGGGTTGAACCATGAACTGAGCAGGTGGTGCATGTCGGCATCTGTGGCCGCAAAAGCCGGGTGCTCTTTCAGATAGGTCAGCAAGGTCTGACGCATCTTCAAGATGGTCGAGGTGCCCGCAGGCGCCCGGTTCACGCGCCGCAGCAGCTCTTGCCTAGGCGGCTCGACGGTCTGGAACAAATGAATCAGGCTGGCTTCGTTGCGTTCAGCGTTGTATTTGTTGGCGGCATCCAGAACCATGGTCGGGTCCGGGTTGAACTGGCTGGACAGGAAATGGAAAAAGTCGATCTGGCTGCGCTTGTCCAGGTGCTCGTAGTGGTCGATCAGTTTCACGGCCATGCTCTGCGCATTGGCCTCACCCCGAGCACTCAGCAGCTTTTTGGCGCTGAGTTTGGCGGCATCGAGTTGCTTGTTTTGAATGAAGCGTTCCAGCATGAAAGACCCTTCAAGGTGCGGTGAATGAAATCAATGGGAAGCCGACCCCGTGAACACCAGCTTACACGCTGAAAATTGGCGCTGACGCTCACACATCACGTTTTCTGAAAATCACCCCGCTCCATCCACCACGACACCGCAAACCCCACCACCAAACCCCAGAAGGCCGCGCCAATATTGAAAAGCCCAATGTCGGCCACTGTGACCAACAGGCTGACCAGTGCCCCCAGCGAGAATTTGCCTGCGCCAAACGAAGCCACAAACGCGCCTTGCAGCACCCGCAACATGGCCAGACCGCCCAACACCATGATGAATTCTTTGGGCGCGGCCAGCATGAGCCCGGTGAAAGTGGGCGCCATCAGACCAAACAGCAAGGCCAGCACGCCAAACAACAACGCACCAATGTAGTGGCGATGCTTTTCGCCGGACGAGGTGAGCAAGCCGTTGGTCGGACCCGTCAGGCATGTGCTGACCGCACCAAACACCGCGCTCACCGCCGCGCCCACACCGCAGGCCACGGCAATCATGTTCACGGGTGGCTCGTGCCCCGCGTTTTTGAGCACCGCCACGCCCTGCCCGTTTTGCACCACCAGCACCGTGATGGCCAGCGGCACCACCAACTCCAGCATGGCGGCAAACGACCAGACTGGCACTTGAATGACCGGCTGCGCCAAACTCAGCTGCCCCACGGCCGAGGCGTCCAGCCTGCCCGACACCGCCACCGCCAAAGCCCCCACCAACAAAGCGCCGATGACAGGCGGCAGGCGCCTGCCCCAATCGGCACGCACCGAGAGTAACAAAAACACGGCCACCATCGGGGCTGCAATGGCCACATCGCTTTGCAGCGCCCGCACGATGTCCAGGCCAAAGCGCAAGAACACCCCAGCCACCATGCCCATGACAATGGGCATGGGCAAAGCCGCCATCAAGCGCTTGACCCAACCACTCAAGCCCAACACCAGCACCAAAGCACTGGTGACATAAAAGGCACCGATCACCTCTGGAAAAGTCAGGTGTTGCAAGGCCGGCCCGACCAGCACCGTGCCGGGAATCGTCCAGCCAAACGCCAGCGGCGTGGTGTAGCGCCAGCTCATCAGCATGCTGACCAGGCCGTTGACAAAAAACACCCCGAAGACCCAGGACGCCAGTTCCTCCGGCGACAGGCCACCGCCAGTGCCCACCGACAAAATGACGGCCACCGGGCCAGTGGCGGCAAAGATAAAACCAATCAAGGCATTGGCGGCGTAGGTGCTGCCAAAGTCAGACAGGATTTGCCGCCCGCTTCTGCGCGAGGCTGTGGAGGATTCCAGGTTTTTGAACAAAGCTTGGGCCTAGGTGGTGTGGGCAAGGGGCTGAGGGTATCAAAAAAAAGCCGCCCGACTTGCATCGGGCGGCTTCGTGCGGTCAGCGCCTTTGCGGCGCGAGCCGTCACTTGCCTGGGATCTTGCCTTCCACGCCCTTGACGTAGAACATCACACCACCCAAGAACTTGTCGTCGGCGACAGTGTCTTTGGCCAGCATTACCTTACCGGCCTGATCCACGATCGGCCCCTTCCAGATCGAGAAGCTGCCGTCTTTCAGACCGGCTTTGATTTCGTCGATGCGCTTTTTGGTGTCTTTTGGCACGTCTGCGGCCACGTTGACCATGTCGATCGCGCCTTCTTTCACGCCCCACCAGCTTTGACCCGTGGTCCATTTGCCTTCCAGGGCTTCCCCCACGGCCTTGACGTAGTAAGGGCCCCAGTTGTTAACAGCAGAGCCCAAGTGGGCTTTGGGGCCGTAAGCGGTCATGTCGGAATCCCAGCCGAAGGCGCGCTTGCCCATTTTTTCGGCGGTCTGCAGCACAGCCGACGAGTCGGTGTTTTGCATCAGCACGTCCGCACCGCCGTTGATCAGTAATGTCGCGGCTTCTGTTTCTTTCGGTGGGTTGAACCACTCATTGACCCAGACCACTTTGGTCTTGATCTTGGGGTTGACCGACTGCGCGCCCATGGTGTAACTGTTGATGTTGCGAATGACCTCGGGGATTGGGATGGAAGCCACCACCCCCAAGACGTTGGTCTTGGTCATCTTGCCCGCGATCACGCCCGCCAAATACGCGCCTTCGTAGGTGCGGCTGTCGTAGGTACGCATGTTTTCGGCAGTTTTGTAGCCGGTGGCGTGCTCAAACTTGACACCCTTGTTGTCCGCAGCGACTTTGAGCATGGGCTCCATGTAGCCAAAGGTGGTGCCGAAAATCAGCTTGTTGCCTTGGGCCGCCATGTAGCGGATCACGCGCTCGGCGTCCGCGCTTTCTGGCACTTTTTCAACGAAGGTGGTGACGACCTTGTCGCCGAAGGCTTTTTCGATTTCTTTGCGACCGTTTTCGTGAGCAAAGGTCCAGCCGCCGTCGCCCACGGGGCCGACGTACGCAAACGCGATCCTCAAAGGTTGCTTCGCGACTAATTTATTGGTCGAAGTTGGTTTATTGACCGGTAATTGTGCGGGTGCGGGTGCGGGTGCTGGTGCTGGTGCTGGTGCTGGTGCTGAATTTGAGGTTGTAAGTCGCGCAATGTTGGCTTTTGCCAAATGGGCGTATCGCCCCGTGGGATAGCTCAGCAGGTAAGCTTCATAGGCTTCTTTGTTGCCTGCCGCCTTGACATCTTCCCAAAACTTTTCATCTTTTGTCTGAGTCGAAACTAAAGGCTCTGTGCTATTCGATGTTTGCACCGTCGTCGGTCCAAAAAAATAAAAGTTACCTCGGGACTCGTTGTAGATTGCGGGTCGCTGTTCATGGCTAATCGAATCAGCCAATTTTTCAACTGCATCCTGTACTTCCCGCATCAAGTCTTCAATCCGGACGCCAGGTTTTTTCATGCGTTTAATAAATTCTCGGGTGAAAACGCCGTTTGGATTGGGATCTTTTTCACTCAGTCGATCAAGCGCCTCTTGCCCTCGGCTTGCTGAGAACACGACCATCTGCCCCTTTGGTGGCTCAACTGCACTCAACCCCCTAGTGGCACCCACGCTACGTCCTTTGGATTTCAATGGGTTATTTCGGCATGCATCCACCATGACCAAGCTAAATGCTGGCTTGGCTTCGCTAATTTTGTCTATAAGCGCATTAAGTTCATAGGCCGTCTTTTCTACTTCGCTCTCGCTAGTGGCCTCTATATCTGTGGGCAGCAAATAGCTGCCCGCTTTGATTTGAACTCCGTGCCCAGCAAAGAAGACCACGACTTCGTCACCACCGGTGATGTTGGCAGCGAATACCTCAATGGCCTTGACCATGCCGCGGTAATTGAGATCTCTGTGAAGCTGGACAGTGAACCCCGCAGCCCTCAGCTCACGCGCCATTGCAGAGGCATCATTTCCAGCTTTTTGAAGTTTGCTCACAGCGGTGTATTGATCGTTACCCAATACCAAAGCAAGCCGTTTGGCATGTGCAGGCAGCGCAAGGCACACACCAGCCAAGAGCAAAATTAAAAACTTCTTCAATTCTCTGAACATAAAAATCACATGGCCAATTCAGGGTAGATTGTGCTGTTGCAATGAAGTCTAGTGCAAGAAAGATGGCAATTAACCTCCTCGCTGATGCAGTAAAAAAGCTGCCCAAGAGCAGCTTCAGTAGTGGCTTTACGCCACCAGTAGTGCTGTGCCCTTAGGGCTCATTTACCACCAGGAACCTTGCCTTCCACGCCCTTGACGTAGAACATAACGCCACCCAAGAACTTGTCGTCAGCGACAGCGTCTTTGGCCAACATTTCTTTACCGGCTTGGTCCACGATCGGGCCCTTCCAGATCGACAATGTGCCGTCTTTCAGACCGGCTTTGATTTCGGCGATTTTCTTTTGGGTGTCTTCTGGCACGTCAGCGGCCACGTTGACCATGTCGATCGCACCTTCTTTCACGCCCCACCAGGAAGCCTGATTACCGTTCCACTTGCCTTCCAGGGCTTCACCCACGGCCTTGACGTAGTAAGGTCCCCAGTTGATCACGGCCGAACCCAGGTGGGCCTTGGGGCCGTAGGCGGTCATGTCGGAATCCCAGCCAAAGGCGCGCTTGCCCATTTTCTCGGCGGTCTGCAGCACAGCCGAAGAATCAGTGTTTTGCATCAGCACGTCGGCACCGCCGTTGATCAGCGAGGTGGCGGCTTCGGTTTCTTTCGGTGGGTTGAACCAGTCGTTCACCCACACCACTTTGGTTTTAATCTTGGGGTTGACCGACTGTGCGCCCATGGTAAAGCTGTTGATGTTGCGAATCACTTCAGGAATCGGTTTAGAGGCGACAAAGCCCAAAATATTATTCTTAGTCATCTTGCCCGCAATCACGCCAGCCATGTACGCGCCTTCGTAGGTGCGGCTGTCGTAAGTGCGCATGTTCTCGGCGGTTTTGTAGCCGGTGGCGTGCTCAAACTTGACGCCCTTGTTGTCTGCAGCGACTTTGAGCATAGGCTCCATGTAGCCGAAAGTTGTGCCAAAAATCAGCTTGTTGCCCTGCCCAGTCATGTCACGAATCACACGTTCCGCATCTGCATTTTCAAGAACGTTCTCAACTACGCTGGTGACCACTTTGTCACCGAAGGCTTTTTCGATTTCCTTGCGGCCGTTGTCGTGCGCAAAGGTCCAGCCGCCGTCGCCCACAGGGCCGACGTACGCAAACGCGATCTTCAAAGGCTCGGGCTTGGCGGGCGCAGCAGCCGGAGCTTCAGCTTTGGGAGCTTCTTCTTTTTTGCCACAGCCGACCAGCGCGGCGGCGGCCACAGCGGTCAGGGCCACCATCTTGACGATGGAGCGCTTGGAGAGGTCTGTCATGTCAGTTCCTTTAGAACAGGGTTACGGAGGGTTGGGAAAAAAACAATTATGAACCGGGATAAAAGGGCTTGCCCAGCGAGGCTGGCATGTTCACGCGAATCCAGGTCGGGTTGCGCGAGATCAGGGCCAGCACCACGATGGTGGCAATGTAGGGCAGCGCCGTGAGCAACTGGCTGGGCACTTGCACACCCACGCCCTGTAAATGGAACTGCAGCATGGTCACGCCACCAAACAAGTAAGCCCCAAGCAATACGCGTGCCGGACGCCAGGTGGCAAAGGTGGTCAAGGCCAGCGCGATCCAGCCCTTGCCCGCCACCATGCCTTCGACCCACAGCGGGGTGTAGATCACCGAGATGTACGCCCCGGCGAGGCCACACAAGGCCCCCCCGGCCACCACCGCCGCCAGGCGAATGCGGCGCACCGGGTAACCCAAGGCGTGCGCCGAGGCCGGGGATTCGCCCACGGCGCGCAGCACCAAACCGGTGCGGCTGCGGTACAGGAACCAAATCAGGGCCAACACCAGCAGCATGGCACCGTACACCAGCGGGTGCTGTTTGAACAAAGCCGGTCCCACCAGCGGAATGTCGGCCAGATAAGACACCGCAAAATGGGGCCGGTCCGGCAGTTTTTCTTTCACATAGCCAATGCCGACAAAGGCCGAAAAACCCACGCCAAACAGACTCAACGCCAGGCCCGTGGCGTACTGGTTGGTGTTCAGCCAAATCACCAGCACCCCAAAAATGGCCGCCAGCAGCGCGCCCGCGCCCATGCCCGCAGCAAAGCCCAGCCAGTCGTTGCCGGTGTGCACCACGGCCGCAAAGCCGGCAATCGCCGCGCACAGCATCATGCCCTCGGCGCCCAGGTTCACCACCCCGGCTTTTTCATTGATCAGCAAACCCAAAGCGGCAATGGCCAGCACCGTACCCGCATTCAGCGTGGCTGCGATCAGCAATGCATAGGATTCCATCACATGCCTCCTCTCTTTGGCACTGAACTGTGGGCAGCCACCCAGCGCAAGCGGTAGGCCACCAGCGTGTCACACGCCAACAAGCAAAACAGCAGCAAACCCTGGAACACGCCGGTGATCGACTTGGGCAGCCCCAGGCGCGATTGCGCAAGTTCCCCTCCGATGTAAAACATGCTCATCAGCACCGCCGACAACACCATGCCCGCCGGGTGCAAGCGCCCGACAAAGGCCACGATGATGGCGGCAAAGCCATAGCCCGCAGGCACATAAGGCGTGAGCTGCCCGATGGGCCCGGCGACTTCCAAGGCGCCCGCCAAACCTGCCGCACCGCCCGAGGTGAGCAGCGCCACCCACAGCGCCTGGCGCGAAGAAAACCCCGCATAACGCGCCGCCGCCGGGGCCAGCCCGCCCACCTGCTGGGCAAAACCGGCTCGGGTGCGGAACAAGAACACCCACAACAAGCCCGCCCCCAGCAGCGCCAGCAACAAGCCCACGCTGACGCGCGAGCCGTCCATCAAGCGCGGGATTTGCGTGACCGACTCAAAGGTTTTGGACTGCGGGAAATTGAAACCCGCCGGGTCTTTCCAGGGGCCATAAACCAAATAGCTCAGGACCATGTCGGCCACATACACCAGCATCAGGCTAACCAAAATTTCGTTGGCGTTAAAACGGTCGCGCAGCAGCGCCGTGAGGCCTGCCCAAAACATGCCGCCCATCACCCCCGCCAGCAATACGGCCAGCACGATCCAGCGGCCCGTGTCTTTGTCCGCCAGCAGCGCCATGCCCCCGGCGCACACCGCGCCAATCACAAACTGCCCCTCGGCCCCGATGTTCCACACGTTGGAGCGGAAGCACACCGACAAGCCCAGCGCGATGATGAGCAAAGGCGTGGCCTTGACCATCAGCTCGCCCAAGGCATAGCCACTTTTGATGGGCTCCCAAAAGAACATTTGCAGCCCGCGCACCGGGTCTTTGCCCAGCGCCATGAACAGCGCCACACCCAGCAACACCGTCAGCACCAGCGCCAGCACGGGCGAGGCAAAAGTCCACAGGCGCGAGGCCTGGGGCCGCATTTCAAGCTTGAGCATGCTGCGCCTCCTGGCCTTGAACAGCAACGTCGGGCCACAGGCCACTCATCCAATCGCCAATAAGTGCCACCGTGGCCTCGACCCGCGCCACAGAAGGCGACAAACGGCCCTTGGCGATCACATGCATGCGGTCCGACAACTCGAACAATTCTTCCAACTCCTCACTCACCACCAGCACCGCGCAACCGGCGTCGCGCAGCGCCAAAATCTCGGCGCGAATTTGCGCCGCCGCGCCCACGTCGACGCCCCAAGTGGGTTGCGAGACGATGAGCAGCTTCGGGGTCGCGCTGATCTCGCGCCCCACAATGAACTTTTGCAAATTGCCGCCTGAGAGCGACTGCGCTGCGGCGTCAGGCCCCGACGCCTTGACCTTGAAGCGCTCGATGACGCCGCGCGCCTGTTCGGCCAGCGCGCCCGTGCGCACCCAGCCGCCCGCCCCCACGGCTTCGCTGCGGGTGAGCAGCAGGTTTTGCGACAGGCTGAGCGAGGGCACAGCGCCCCGCCCCAGCCGCTCTTCGGGCACAAAGTGCAGGCCCATTTGCCTGCGCGGCACCGGCCCCAGGGCCGCCACCGGATGGCCCAACAAGCTCACACTGGCCGCGCCGCACTGCACGCCTGCGCGAGTGTCTTCGCCCGACAAGGCCCACATCAATTCTTTTTGGCCATTGCCCGACACGCCCGCCAGGCCCACCACCTCGCCTGCACGCACCTGCAGATCAATGCCGTCCAGGTCCACCCCAAACGGGTCTTGGCGCGAGAGACTCAGGCACTTGACCGACAACACCACCGCACCCGGCTCGCGCGCCACATGCTGCAAAGCCGGGGGCTCGGCCCCGATCATCAAGCGGCTGAGGCTGGCGTTGGACTCTTCACGCGGATCGCACACGCCTGTCAGCTTGCCACCGCGCAGCACGGTGCAAGCGCTGCACAGCGCCCGAATTTCATGCAGCTTGTGCGAGATGTACAAAATGCTGACGCCCTGGCTGACCAGCTTGTGCAACACCACAAAGAGTTTCTCCACCGCTTGCGGCGTCAGCACCGAGGTCGGCTCGTCCAAAATCAAGAGCTTGGGCTCGGTCAACAAGGCGCGGATGATCTCCACCCGCTGCATCTCGCCCACACTCAAGGTGTGCACCGGGCGCTCGGGCTGCAGGTCCAGGCCGTACTCGCTGGCCTTGGCCACGATGCGCTCGGTCACCTCGGCCAGACTCAGGTTTTTGTCCAGCCCCAACCAAACGTTCTCGGCCACGGTGAGCGTGTCAAACAGGCTGAAGTGCTGAAACACCATGCTGATGCCCAATTTGCGCGCTTCTTGCGGGTTGCGGATTTGCACCGGCTGGCCATTAAAAAACACCTGCCCCTCGTCGGGCTTGACCGAGCCATAGATGATTTTCATCAACGTGGACTTGCCCGCGCCGTTTTCACCCAGCACGGCATGGGCCTGTCCCGGCATCACGGTGAGCGACACATCCTGGTTGGCCACCACGCCGGGGTAGCGTTTGGTGATGCCTTGCAGAGACAAAAGGGGGGGGGTCATGTCGGATGCGTTGGAGGATCTGAATAAGTGTCTTGCGAAGTCTGTGCCTCAACCGTGGACACCCCCTTGCAAGCCATGAGATTGCCGGACAATGTACCACTACGAACACCTCCTTTTTCCGGGTGTTTATCCCCGTATTGACCCCCACACTGCCCCACGACCGCCCTATGCGCCGCACCTCCCAACTGACCGAATGCCAAGCTTGGCGAGCCAGCTTACTTTGGTTCGCCGACCCGGCCCAGCCGAAAGCCTGCCACGACACCGACGGCCTGCTGGTCACCGCCCGCGAAGCCGACGGCATCGTGCGCATCCAGGCCATCGGCCCCTACAGCGAGTTGGCACCGCACTACCCCGACCTGCCCGTGACCCACTGGCCCGGCCTGTGCATCGCGCCCGGCTTTGTCGATCTGCACATCCATTACCCGCAAACCGATGTGATCGGTTCGCCCGCCGACGGCCTGCTGCCCTGGCTTACGCACTACACCTTTCCGCACGAAAAGCAGTTTTCAGAGCCCGCCTACGCCCATGAAGTGACCGCATTTTTCATTGACGAACTGATGCGCCACGGCGTGACCACCGCCCTGTGCTTTGCCACCGCCCACCCCGAATCGGTGGATGTGTTCATGGCCGAGGCGCAAAAGCGTCACCTGCGCATGGTCACCGGCAAGGTGCTGCAAGACCGCCACAGCCCCGACGGCCTGCGCGACACCGACACGAACATGAGCTTGCGCCAGACCGAAGCACTGATCCGCCGCTGGCACGGCGTGGACCGCTTGGGCTACGCCATCACCCCCCGCTTTGCCCCCACCAGCACACAGGCCCAGTTGCACGGCGCGGGCGAGATCGCACAGCAGTTCCCCGATGTGTGGGTCCAATCGCATGTGGCCGAAAACCTCGACGAGATCCGCTGGGTGCATGAACTGTTTCCCGAGGCGCGCAGTTATCTGGACGTGTACGACCGCGCAGGCCTGCTGCGCCAGCGCTCGGTCTACGCGCATTGCATCTACCTGGACGAGACCGACCGCCGTCGCATGGCTGAGGTGGGCGCGACAGCCGCCGTGAGCCCCACCAGCAACCTGTTTCTGGGCAGCGGCTTTTTTGACTACGCGGCATCTGATGCGACAGGTCTGCGCTACGGTCTGGCCAGCGACGTGGGCGGCGGCACCAGCTTCAGCCCCTTTCACACCATGCATGCGGCCTACACCGTGGCCCGCCAAAGTGTGGAAAGGCAGGGCGTGGGCCGCCCCGGCATCAGCCTCTTGCCCGAGCACCTGTGGTGGCAGCACACGGCGGGGGCCGCCAGCGCACTGGACCTGAGCGGCCAAGTGGGCAACCTGCTGCCCGGCTGCGAAGCCGACTTTGTGGTGCTCAACCCCCAAGCCACGCCCTTGCTGGCCCGTCGCACCGCACAAACCGAGACGCTGGCCGAATGGCTGTTTGCGATGATCGTGCTGGGCGATGAACGGCTGATTGCGCACACGGTGGTGCAGGGGCAACCCGTGAATATCCATCGGTAGGTCGGCGGCTTTAGCCCCGACAAATGCTGGCGGTCCACTTTGTCGGGGCTGAAGCCACCGACCTACAAAAAAGCATGCTTGAGCTGACCGACAATTGGGCATGACCTCGAATGAAGCGCACCCCATCATTGACCTCTACGCATCCCAGCGCGCGTCTGTGCGCCGAGGCATTGAGCAACTCCAACAGCGCCTGCAAGCCACTGGCCACGACTTCAGAGAGCCGCCACCCGAGCCCACATCTTGCTACGGGCGCGGCTGCAATGGCTGTGTGTGGGAGAGCTACGACGCCGCGCTGCTGTTCTGGTACGAGGACGCTGGGACTTTGATGGCTGGGCACTGAACACCCCAGCTCTTTGGGTCATCTAATTCAGCGATTCCAACAAGGCCGAGCGCAACTGCCGCTTGAGCAGCTTGCCATTGGGGTTGCGTGGGAGGGGCACCGGGCTCAGCGTCAAATGTTCTGGCACTTTGTAGTCGGCCAGGCGCTCGGCACAAAAAGCCTTCAGCTCCAGCACGTCCAGTTCCTTGCGATGGGTATGCACATACGCGTGCACACGCTCCCCCAGAACGGGGCAAGGCACCCCCACAACCGCGGCTTCAATGACGCCGGGTATTTGCAAGAGCACATTCTCGACTTCGGTGCTGAAGACTTTGTAGCCACCCCGGTTGATCATGTCTTTTTTGCGGTCCAGCACACGCACATAGCCCTCAGCATCGACTGTCCCCAGATCACCCGAATGCCACCAGCCCGCCGTGAACTCTCGGGCTGTAGCGGCAGGATCATTCCAGTAACCCTTGACCACCATGGGGCCACTGATCCACAGCTCGCCCACTTCGCCCGCAGGCAATTCATGGCCCTGCTCGTCCATGACGATCACAGCGGCACAGGGCAAAGGGGCACCCACTGTGTCGGCATGGGCGCGGGTCTGGCCAATGGGCATCAGGGTCGTGGGCGATGTGGTTTCGGTGGCACCGTAGGCATTGAGCAATTGCAGGTGCGGCAAGCACTGCGCCATGTCGTCGATGGTGGAGGTGGGCATGGGCGCACCCCCAAAGCCGCCGATGCGCCAGTGTGACAGGTCAAACTCGGCAAAGCGGGGCTCCAGCAGCAGGAGTTTGTACATCGCCGGCACCATCAGGGTGTGGGTCATCCCCTCCCTCGCAGCCAAGCGTAAAAAAAGTTCGGGCTTGAAGACGGGTAGCACCAAGAGTGCAGCTCCGGTCGCCATGACCGTCATCACATTGGCAATCAGTCCGGTCACATGCGTCACCGGCACCGCCAGCATCGAACGGTCGAACTCGGTCAATGACATGCAACTGATGAAATGCTGAACCGAATGCAGCACGTTGAAATGCGTCAGCATCGCCCCTTTGGGCCGCCCGGTCGTGCCAGAGGTGTAGAGGATGATCGCCGTGTCCTCCTCTTGCACAGGCTGCACATGCTTGCACGCTGGCTCGCCCAGCAGCTCATCAAACCCACGGTGAAGGCGATGGGCAGCCTGGCCTATTCCCGCTGGAGGGCCTTTGCTGCACCCCAAGGCCGACTGCACATCCACCCAGACTGCCCACTGCAGTTCGGGCGCCTCCGAAGGGCCCGGCAAACGCTCGACCAAATCAGCGTCACACACCAGACCGCGAGCGCCGCAGTGCTGCACGATCCAGGCCAGTCCTTCTTTTTGCTCGCGCGGCCCCACAGCCACGGCAATGACGCCAAGCCGCTGCAAGGCCATCAACGCCACGACAAAGCTGGGGTGGTTGCTTTGGTACAGAACCACCCGATCACCAGGTTGCAGGCCCAACTTCAGAAATCCACTGGCAGCACGGGCTGAAAGTTCGGCCAACTCACGCCAAGTCCAGCGCTGGTTTTCGCAGACCAGCGCAAGGCGTTCACCGTGCTTGGCCACTGTCGCCTCCAAAAGGCCATGCAGGCTGTCCGCACGGTCAACAAAGCAAGGCAGTACGCGGTCGCCAAAATGGGCTTCCTGGCGCCGAGCCGGGATTGAAACCCCGCGCCAAGGGTCTGATTCGCTCAATACACCCGCTTGTGCAATGGCAGCGTGGATCACGCCACCGCGCTCCGAGGTGCCGCATTTGCCCCGCGTTCAATCACCACCTCTTGGTCGAGCATAGAGGCCGCGTGATTGAGCTCTGATTGCGCAATCACCACCGTCATTTCTTTGCCTCGCAGACCAAAAATCACGTCCGACAGGCGTTGCGACAAAGCAGGTGCCACGCCTTCAAACGGTTCGTCCAGCAACAACAGCTTGGTACCGACTGCCAGAGCGCGGGCCAGAGCTACAAGCTTCTGCTGGCCCCCCGAGAGCAGCAATGCACGCCTGTCCTTCATTTCCTTGAGCTCAGGCAGCACCTCGTAAACCATCGCAAGGCGCGCATCGGGCTGCAGTTGGGCCGAGACCCAGACGGGAATCAGGATGTTCTCTTCCACCGTGAGTTCAGGCACCAGGCCCCGGTCTTCCGGCATGTACCCAATGCCCAATGCCGCACGCGCATGGGTCGGCATAGCGGCCAGGTCTTGGCCGTTCCACATCAACTGCCCCGCCGTGGGCTTGAGGTGACCCATGACGGTGCGCAACAAAGTGGTCTTGCCAGCCCCGTTGCGCCCCACCAGACCCACCATCTGGCCCACAGACACGTTCAGCGAAAAGTGACGAAGGGCTTGAACAGACTGGATGGTGACATTCACCGAATCAATTTTCAGCATTTCAGTGCCCCTGCTTGAGTGAACCCGTGACATACCGCTGGACCTGCGGATCGTCCAAAACTTTCGAAGGCAGGTCATCGGCAATCACGCGACCGCTGTAGAAAGCGATCACACGGTCCGAATAATGGGTGACGATCTCCATATCGTGCTCAACAAACAGCACGGTCACGTTTTCGCTGGCAAGGGCCGCGCTGATGGTGTCCATCATCGGGAATTTTTCATCCACAGAAACGCCACTGGTCGGCTCATCGAGCAACAAGAGCTTGGGGCTTCCGGTGAGCGCCATGGCAATGTCCAGCAGCTTGCGCACGCCCCCTGGCAACTCTGACACCCGACGGTACGCATGTTCCTCAAGACTGAACTTGGACAGCATCGCCATGGCCCGATCGATCCGGTCGGAAGCATGCGCAGGACGCCAAAACGATTGTTGACCGTCGTTGCAGGCAGCAGCCACCAGCATGTTGTCCAAGGCGCTCATGTCCAGTGCCAATTGCGGAATCTGGAACGAGCGCGCAACACCCATGCCATTGATCAGCCTGGGCCCCAGGCCCGCAATGGGCTGACCATCGAGTTCGATCGTGCCGGCGTCGGGCTTGAGATAACCGGTCACCATGTTCACGAACGTGGTCTTTCCTGCGCCGTTGCTGCCAATCAGGCTGACCCGCTGGCCGGTGGGGATTTCAATATTGACGTTGTCAGCAGCCGTCACGGCACCAAAGGATTTCATCAGGCCTCGGGCAGACAGCATGGTGCGGGTTTGGGCTGTCGTCATGATTGATCTCCTTCCTGTTTAGCGCTCTGCTTGTTCTTCCTTTTGATCCAAAGGCTGCCCAGCCCCAAGGGGAGAAAGCGGATCACGACCAACAAGAAAAGCCCCATGGCCAGCTGCCAAGTGTTGGGGAAATACAGGTTCGAGAACGAACGCACCACCTCCACCACGAAAGAGCCCACAAACACCGCCAACATGCTGTGGTGGCCCGCCAAAATCGCCACAAAGACAAACTCGCCCGACGTCGTCCAATAAGCGAAGTTAGGCTCGATGTGGCCCAGTGACATCAGGGTCAAGGCACCACCCACGCCGCCCAAGAACGATGCCAGCAGGTAATTGGTGGCCACCGCCTGTGAGACCGAAGCGCCCAGGTACTCGACCCTCAACTCATTTTCACGAATCGCCAGCGAAACCAGACCGCGCACAGAGTCCACGTAGATGCGGGCCAGGGTGGCCAGCACACCCACCACCAGAACAGCCACGCTGTACAGCACCCAGTTCGACTGCTCCGATGCAATGCTTTGACCAAACAGGGTGGGTCGGCTGACGTTGAAGCCATCCGAGCCCCCCAGCGCTTCGGTCTTGACCAAAATGCCGTACAGAACCATGGAAATGGCCAGCGTCAGCATGGCGAAGAAAATACCCCGATAACGCGACAACAAGGGTGCAAACGGCAGCGCACACAACACCGCCGCACCACCGCCAACCAAGACCATCAAAAAGGCATCGGTGATGCCCAAATGGTTGGCGGCCATGGCGCTGGCGTAACCACCCAAGGCAAAAACGAAGCCCTGACCGAACGACACCACGCCCACCCGCATCAGCAGCACGATGCCCAGGGACACCAGACCGTGCGAGAGCGCCATCGTCGAGAGAAAGAGCAACCACTTGGGCATCACCAACCCGCCCGCAAGAAACAGCACGGTCAGCAAAAATCCGGTGAGGAGTGTTTTTTTCAAGCTGTTGGTCATCAGATTTTCCTCGCTTGGGTGCGCTGAAAGAGACCCTCGGGTCGGAACATCAGCACCACGGCCATGGCAATGTAGATGCTGAAAAGCTCTGCCGCAGGCCAGGTGTGCACCGCGAGCGCACGGGCAAGTCCCACGATCACAGCCCCAATGGCCGCCCCCTCGATACTGCCGAGTCCACCAATGATGACCACCGCGAACGAGACAATGATCACGCCGGAGGCCAGCCCTGGCTGAACAGAGATCATTGGCGACGTCATGGCTCCGGCCAATGAAGCCAAAAAGATTCCGAACATGAATGCCAGCGTGCAAACCCGCGCCACGTTGATGCCCATGCTGGCCGCGATCTCATTGCTGTGGATCACCGCCAGAACGATCTTGCCGGTACGGGTGCGGTTCAGCCCCCACCAAACACCCAGGCCACAAACAATCGCAAAGCCAATCAGGATGAAGTCGTAGCCCACATAGGACATGAGACCGATGTCGAGCACACCGAACAACATGTAGGGCTCTGTCACGTAATAGGGCACCGCCCCCCAGATCAACTTGGTCACATCTTCCAGGATCAGGAACAGCGCATAGGTGACCAGCACCAGCAACACTTCATCGCGCCCATAAAAAGAACGCAGCAACACCCGCTCGACCAAAGGGGCCAAAAAAAGAGAGACCGCCAAAGCCGCCAGCAGCATGAACAGCAGGGACCAAGCTGGCGACATGCCAGCGCCCACAGACCAAGCGACAAACGAAGCCGTGACGTAAGCCCCGACCGCATAGAAGCTGCCATGCGCAATGTTCAGGATTTTGAGGACGCCAAAAATCAGCGTCAGCCCCAAAGCCACGATGAAGAGCCAGGAGGCATAAATGATGCCGTCAAAAAGAATGGTGAGTGCAAGCATATGGGATTCCGCCCCAGGTGGAGGATCGCTGAAAACGGGGCCGGCACCCTAGGTGCCGGCAGGGACAACTCACGCGTCAGTTCGTGCCCCTTTGCGAACAAAGGGGCACAACGCTGACGAATGCGCAAAGTCGTTGATCGACTCAGATCAGCACTTGGCGCCCTTGAAGCCGCTTTTGATCCAGTCTTCGGTTTTCATGTTGGCAGGTGGATTCACGCACTCGGCTGGGAATCGCATGATGTCCACCAGATCAACCCGCTTCTTTTCAGGGTTGAACTTGGTGCGACCAATCGCCGTGTCCTGAATCGCCTGATGGCCCTTGCCATTGACCATGCGGATCATTCCAGCAGGCGACTCCCACGACAGGCCTCGCATGGCGGCAGCCAGTTGCTCGTGATTGGGTTTCTTGCCGCCGTTGGCCGCCATGGCCTTTTCAACTGCCAGCTTCAAACCCATCAGGCCTTGGGCCATGCGGTAGGGGGCCTGCACGGGAATCACCTTCTCGCGGTCCTCGTACAACTTGAACCACCAGCGGTTCAGCGGTGTGTCAGGCGACATCAAACCGTAAGCACCACGAGCCCCCAAAATCACGCCATCGGGCATCTTGTTGCCCAAACCCGGCAGCACATGGTCACCCGCAGACAAGATCAGCTGCGAGCGACGCATCACACCGCGCGGAGCCGCTTGCAAAATGAATGACTGCAGATCGCCACCCCACAAACTGGAGTGCGTGACGGTGGCCGGTGAGGACAGCAAAGAAGAGATTTCGGTGCCGTACTGGCCTGCACCGAACTTGGGCCGAAGGTCCTGCCCCGTCTTGGATTGCGGGAACAGTTGCTCGGCTGTCAGCTGGAAATCTTTGAGCGAATCGTGCCCCCAAGCATAGTCTTGGTTGATGTAGTTGATGGAGTCGACTTTGACGTTTTTGGCCTTGAGGTAAAGGCCAAGCGACACGTTGTCCATGGCCGCGTGCGCTGCGGTGCGGAACACGTAGCTGTAATCGCGCTCTTCAAAAATGCGAGGTGTTCCGCAGTCGTAGAGGATCAGAAAACGCTTCATTTCCTCGGCCACAGGAGCCACAGCCAGACAGTCGCCTGATCCCACGTAACCCACCACAGCATCCACCTTCTCGCGGTCATACAGGTTGCGCATTTCCTGCACCTGCTTGGTCGCACCTCCGGCTTCATCGACGTAGATGGCTTCGATCTTCATGCCGCCAAAGCCCTTGGCGTTGTAGGGCGCAGGGGCCTGACCGTTGTTGAAGGCTTCGACCAACAACTTGGCACCATTGACCGCCGGAATGCCGAAGCTGTCCGCCGCCTGCCCCGAGAGAAAGCTCACAATTCCGACGCGAAATGTTTCCTGAGCCTGCGCTTGACTGGACAAACCAGCACCAAGCAACATGGCCGCACCGACCGCTGACAACTTCACCAACAGTTTGTTTCGTTTCATCACTTGTCTCCTAGATTTTTGAACTGTCCGCACACCCCTGAGCCGATATGCCAACAGTGCGCATCGATCAGGTTCAAACGCACCCAATGCATTCATTGAGCAGCACCTTGAGTCTTCCACTTTTCAGCCAAGCGACTCATGGCAAAAGCATCCTATCGGCGGGCATTGGCAACTCTTGTCCCAGCAGAGACACACATGAAAACCCTAATGACCGGGGCGAAGATAGGCTCTATCAGCGCGACAAACGACTGGGATTCAAGTCTAAAAAATGGCCCTGTCAAGTGCAAGCGACCAGACCACCAACACCCACTCACGATGAACTGCATGCCGTTTTGCCGGAAGCAAAACTGGGGATAAATGCAATGACTCATCGGTTTCAGGCGCTCAACTTCATTTCCCTGCCAGCGCCGCCGCCATATCCGCCCCCGAAGGCCGCACCAGCCGCCCCACCTCCTTGCCATCGCGCAACAAAACCAGTGTGGGCCACAGCTTGACGCGGTAGCTGCGGCCCAAAGGGCGGCCGGGGCCGTCTTCGACTTTGCAGTGCTGCCAGTGCGGCTGCAGGGACAAAGCCTGCGCGATCAAGGGCTGCGCAGCGCGGCAGTGGCCGCACCACTCGGTGCCAAATTCCAGCAGGGTCAGGCCCTGCCAGGCGTGCACATCGGCCAGACTGGGGGCTTCGATGGCGCTCAAATAAGGTTTGAAAGTGCTCATGGTGTGGGGCTGCGGGTGCTGAACAATTGGTCCACGATGACACGCAACCACTGCAGGCACGGGTCTTTGTCAAAGCGCTGACTCCAGTGCATGGACACGGTGAAATCGCGCAAGGGCAAATCGGGCTCAATGATGGCCAGCGCGCCGGCCTGCGCAAAGCCTTGTGCAAAATTGCGCGGCATGAGCACCGCCAGATCGCTGCTGCGCACGATGCCAGGCAGTGACAAGAAATGGCTCACCGTCAGGCGCAGGCGGTGTTGCCAATGCATCAGCTCCAAAATACGCAGGGTGTCGGCGTGCGTGCGAACGGCAGCAAATTCCAGCTCGGCCAACAAGGCGTGCGTTGCATCGGCAGACGCCCCAGCTTTTTTTGGCAACTGGCCCCATCGCTTGGCCACCGGGTGGCCCTGGCGCATCAGCACCACATAGCGGTCGCTCAGCAAGGGCTGCTGCAAAGTGTCGACCACCTCGGGCAAGAAACCGATCGCCAGGTCCAACTGGCCGCTGTCCAAGGCCGCCCCAATTTGATGGTGCGGCACAGGCCTGGCCTCGAGCCGCATGCCCGGCGCCAGGCGCTGCAAGGCCAGCACCAGCTCTGGTAAAAAACGCGCTTCGCCAATGTCGCTCAGGTGCACGCGCAGCACACGCACTGAACGCTGCGGGTCAAACACCTGTGACGCATTCAGCGCCTCTTCGATCGTGGCCAAGGCCATTTGCACCCCCTGCGCCAGCCGGTCGGCACGCGGCGTGGGCCGCACGCCCGAGCCGCTGCGCTCAAACAAGGCATCGCCCAACACGGCCCGCAAACGCGCCAGCCCTTGGCTGGCCGCAGGTTGCGACATGCCCAGCTGCTGAGCGGCCAGGCTCACGCTGCGGCAGCGCCAAACGGCATCAAACAAGCGCAAGAGGTTCAAATCCAAGTCTTTGATATTCATTCAATGCATGCCAATTTTTAAAACATTTAATCAGCTTATACAAAACCACATTCTCCTGCTTCAAAATCTGAACCACAGGAACCACCTGCCCATTCGGCCACACCACGGCAATGCGCACCCCGTCCTGTCACAAGGGCAACCGCCAGGCCCCTGGATGCAGCCCATACTGGCAATCATTTGACATGGAGATCCTTTCATGTGCCTTTTGAAAACCGACAAGATGATCGCCCGCAAAGACCAACATGTGGGCTGGATCACCTTCAACAACCCGGCCCGCCACAACGCCGTGTCACTGGAGATGTGGCAGGGACTGGCAGACATTGCAAACGACTTTGCGCGCGATGACGACATTCGCGTGGTGGTGGTGCATGGCGCAGGCGATAAAGCTTTTATTTCGGGCGCTGACATCTCGGAGTTTGCCGAGCAACGTGACTCGGCGCAGGCCACCCGCCATTACGACGAAGTGGCCGAACGAGGCACGCAGGCCCTGAAAAAACTCAACAAACCCACCTTGGCCATGATTCAGGGCTATTGCATCGGAGGTGGCGTGGGCGTGGCTTTGAACTGTGATATTCGCATTGCGGCCGACAACGCGCGATTTGCGGTGCCCGCAGCCAAACTGGGGCTGGGCTACGAATTCGATGGCGTGCGCAAACTGGTGGACGTGGTGGGTCCGTCGTTTGCGCAAGAAATCTTTTTTACCGCGCGTCAATTCAGTGCCGTGGAGGCGCAAAGCATGGGCTTGATCAACCGCATGGTGCCCAAAGATGAATTGCTCGGCTTTGTACAGCACTATGCCGACACCATTGCGGCCAATGCGCCCATGACCGTGGCGTCCATCAAAACCATTGTGGGCGAAATCGTCAAAGACGAAGCTTTGCGCAATCTGGCCCTGTGCGACGAATTGGTGGCGCAGTGCTTCAACAGCGCCGACTTCACCGAAGGCCGTACCGCCTTCATGGAAAAACGCAAGCCGGTGTTCACTGGCCGCTGAAACTTTCTAGCCGATTCACGAAAGCCCTCCTATGAAACTGCCCTTGTCTGACCTGCGTGTTCTGGATTTGACCAACGTTCTGGCTGGCCCTTACTGCAGCATGGTCCTGGCGGACATGGGGGCCGATGTCATCAAACTCGAAAACGCCGACAAAGGCGACACCTCTCGCCAATTTGAGCCCCAGGTCAATGGCGAGTCGTATTGTTTTGCGGTGCTCAACCGCAACAAACAAAGCATCGCCCTGAACCTGAAAGACCCAGCTGCTCTCAAGATCGCCCACCAGTTGGCTGCACAGGCCGACATCGTGATGGAAAACTTCCGACCCGGTGTGGTCAAGCGCATGGGGCTGGACTACGAGAGCATTCGCGCGCACAACCCGGGTGTGATTTACGCGTCCATGTCGGGCTTTGGCCAGACCGGACCCTATGGCCAAAAAGGCGGCTACGACATCATTGCGCAAGGCATGTCGGGCATCATGATGATGACCGGCGAGCCCGGCGGCCGCCCAGCCAAAGTGGGCATTGCCATGAACGACATTGCCAGCGGCGTCACCGCCCTGTCGGGGATTTTGGGTGCCCTGATCGGCAAGCTGCGTTTTGGCGAAGGCCAGTACCTGGAGACCTCTTTGCTGGAAGCTGGGCTGGCCTGGACCCCTTGGGAATTCGGGGCATTTTTTGGCTCGGGCGAAATCCCCACCGCCACAGGCACACGGCACAGACGCTCTGCACCCTACCAAGCCTATCGCACACAAGACGGGTATGTGACCGTGGGGGCAGGCACGCACAAAATGTGGGTGGCTTTTTGTGAAAAAGTCCTCGCCCAACCCGACTGGCTTGAACGCCCGGACTACCGCACACAGGCCCTGCGGGTCAAGCATGTGGATGCGCTAGAACGCGACATTGAATCGGTCACCACGCAACAAACGACGGCCCACTGGGTGGCGCTGCTGGATGCCGTGGGCATCCCTGGCGGTCCGGTTTTTGGGTACGAGCAAACCCTGAAAGACCCCCATGTCCTGGCCCGGAAAATGGTGCATGACATCGATCACCCCATCATTGGCCCGATGAAGACCTTGGGTTTGCCCATCAAATCCAGTGGTGCACTGGGCAGCATTCGCACGCCGGCGCCTTGGCTGGGCCAACACACAGCTTCGGTGCTGGCCCAACTTGGCTATTCAGCCCAAGACACCGAGGCTTTGTTCCAGCAAGGCGCGGTGTTTGATCAGCACCGCGACAAGGCGCGACCCCAAGCCTGAAGTCAGCGCGCATGCCGAAGGCCAAACCCGCCCATTCAACTGTCCATGGTGATTTTGGCGCGGCGAATCACATCGCCCCACTTCAGGTTGTCCAGCCGCATTTGCTCACTGATTTGGGCCAGGGGCATGCGTCCGATTTCCTCCACACCTGTCTTGCGCAAAGCCTGAATCACCTCAGGGTCATCCAGCGTGGCGCGAAAGGCTGAGCGCAAGCGGTCCAGGGCTTCGGCAGGCACACCGGCGTTGGTCACAAAACAATTCCAGGGTTTTTCATCAAAGCCCTCAAACCCTTGCTCGGCAATGGTAGGGACATCGGGCATGGTGCTTGAACGCTTGCCGGTGGACACAGCCAAAGCACGGAAGCGACCTGTTTGGATGTGCGGCATGGCCGGCCCCAAGGTTGAAACGGCCAAGTCCACCTGCCCGCCCAACAAATCGGCGATGTACTGAGCAGCCCCCTTGTAGGGCACATGGTTCATGGAGATGCCTGCGCGTTGCTTGAAGATTTCGGCAATCAAGTGGTGCGGTGAACCCACCCCGGCGCTGGCGCAATTGAGTTTGTTGGGGTTGGCTTTGGCAAAGGCAATCAGTTCTTGCAGATTGCGAACAGGCACAGAAGGGTGGGCCACCAACACAAATGGCAAGTCGCCCAAATGGACCAAAGGCGTGAAGGATTTGAGCGGGTCATAAGACACTTTGCGCATGTTGGGCACGTAGGCAAAAGCGGTGCTGTCAATCAAATGCACGGTGTAGCCATCGGCGGGCGCTTTGGCGGCAGCATCAGCGCCAATGGTGGTGCTGGCACCGGGCTTGTAATCCATCACGATGGGTTGCCCCAACAATTTTTCGGCCTTGCCCGCCACAATTCGAGCCCACTGGTCAGCACCGCCGCCTGCCGGGTAGGGCACGATCATTTTGATCGGCTTTTCAGGGAATGGCCCGGCCCATGCACGGCCCATCACACCCAGCGAAGCGGCACCCAGGCCGGCCCATTGAATCCACTGTCGTCTGCTGCTCATGTCTCGACTCCTGTTGGTTGGGGGATGCCGCATGGTGGCGTCTGACAGCGGGGTCTGCTGTAACCAAGATGACTGGCCACATCTCATATCTTTGGCGCATGAACGTTATTCATTCCATTGAATAAACTTATAAGTAAGATGGCCCACAGAGAATGTCTATGGACTGCAACAACGCAAGGAGCGCACTTTGGAAGTTTCATTTCACGAAGAAATCAAGGCCCTGCGCATGGGCACAGGCGAAGTCTTTCATGGCGAAGGCATTTTGGCCATCACCAAGGGGCTGCTGCAGTCGGGCGTGAGCTATGTGGGCGGCTACCAAGGCGCGCCGGTCTCGCACCTGCTCGATGTGATGGTGCAGGCCAGACCCTACATGGACGAGCTGGGTGTGCATGTGGAGGCCTGCTCCAACGAAGCCTCCGCCGCCGCCATGCTGGGCGCGTCCATCCATTACCCGATTCGCGGCGCGGTGACCTGGAAGTCGATTGTCGGCACCAACGTGGCGGCCGATGCGCTGTCCAATCTGTCATCCCCCGGCGTGACCGGGGGCGTGCTGATCGTGGTGGGCGAAGACTATGGCGAAGGCGCCAGCGTGATCCAGGAGCGCACGCACGCCTATGCGCTCAAGTCGGGCATGTGCCTGCTGGACCCGCGGCCCGAACTGGGCCAGATGGTCAACATGGTGGAGCACGGTTTCAGGCTGTCCGAAGCGTCCAACATGCCGGTGATGATGGAGCTGCGCATCCGCGCTTGCCATGTGCGCGGCCAGTTTGTGGCCAAAGACAACCAGGCCCCCCAGCTGTCCAAAAAACACTTGATGGACGAACCCGCAGGCTTCAACTACATGCGCCTGGCGCACCCACCGGTGACCTTTGCACAAGAAAAGCGCAAAGTCGAACACCGCCTGCCCGCCGCCCGCCAATACATCACCGAGCAGCGCCTGAACGAGCACTTTGAAGGCAACACCCACCGCCACCTGGGCCTGATCGTGCAAGGCGGTTTGTACAACACGCTGATGCGCACCCTGCAGCAGTTCGACCTGGCCGACGCCTTTGGCGTGTCCAGCCTGTCGGTGTTGGTGCTCAACGTCACGTATCCGCTGGTGCCCGATGAATTGGTGAATTTTTGCAAGGACAAGTCGGCCGTGCTGTTGCTCGAAGAAGGCCAGCCCGAATACATCGAGCAAGAACTCGCCCTGATGCTGCGCCGCTTGGACTTGCAAACCCCGCTGCATGGCAAAGACATGCTGCCCTCGGGCGGCGAATACACCGCCGAAGTCATGGCCCAGGGCATGCTGAAATTTTTGGACCGCCACCAAGCGGACGCTGTGCCCGAGGCCACGCGGCAATGGCTGGCCACCAATGGCGAGCGCCGCCAGCAAGTGCAAACCCTGCTGGGCAGCCCGGTGCCAGCGCGGCCACCGAGCATGTGCATTGGCTGCCCTGAGCGGCCGGTTTTTTCTGCGCTCAAATTGGCCCAACTTGACGTGGGTCCGGTGCACATTGCGGGTGACATCGGCTGCCATGCGCTGGCCACCTTCGAGCCGTTTTCCTTTGGTCACTCCATCTTGGGCTATGGCATGAGCCTGGCCAGCCGGGCAGGTGTATCGCCGCTCATGAAGCGGCGCGTGCTGTCGGTCATGGGCGATGGCGGTTTTTGGCACAACGGCTTGCTGACCGGCGTGCAAAGCGCGCTGTTCAATGGCGACGACGCGGTGTTGCTGATCTTCAAGAACGGCTACACCTCGGCCACCGGCACGCAAGACATCATCAACACGCCGACCGACATCGCCAAAGAACTGGCGGGTGACAAACGCCAAAGCATGGTGCACACCAACCAGACCATCGAGTCCACCCTCAAAGGCCTGGGCGTGCAATGGCTGCGCACGGTGAACACTTACGAAGTCAGCCAGATGCAGGCCACGCTGACCGAGGCCTTCACCACCGAATTCCAGGGACTGAAGGTGATCGTGGCCGAAGGCGAATGCCAGCTCGAGCGCCAGCGCCGCATCAAGCCCTGGCTGGCCTCGCTGCTGTCCAAAGGTGAGCGGGTCGAACGCGTGAAATACGGCGTAGACGAGGACGTGTGCAACGGCGACCACGCCTGCATCCGCCTGTCGGGTTGCCCTACCCTCACGCTCAAGGACAACCCCGACCCGCTGAAGGTGGACCCGGTGGCCACTGTGATCGATGGCTGCGTGGGCTGCGGACTGTGCGGCGAAAACGCACATGCGGCCACTTTGTGTCCGTCGTTTTACCGCGCCGAAGTGGTGCAAAACCCCAAGCTGCACGAGCGCCTGTGGGCCCGTTGGCAAGGCTTGGCCACACGTTGGCTGCAACCCGCTTGATCCGCTGAAACGCCAGAGAGAGAAACCATGACCCAACCCATTTCCATCTTGCTCTGCGCCCTGGGCGGCGAAGGCGGCGGCGTGCTGGCCGACTGGCTGGTCGATGTGGCACGCCACGCGGGCTATCCGGCGCAAGCCACCTCCATTCCCGGCGTGGCGCAGCGCACCGGGGCCACCACCTATTACCTCGAGGTCTACCCCCTGCCCCACAGCCAGCTGCAAGGCCGCTTGCCAGTGCTGGGCCTGAACCCGCTGCCTGGGCGGCTCGATGCGCTGGTGTCTTCAGAGTTGCTGGAAACCGCGCGCCAGATCGGCAACGGCCTGGCTTCAGCCGACCGCACCTTGGTCATCAGCGCCTCATCGCGAGCGCTGACCACCGCCGAAAAAATGACCATGGGCGATGGCCGCCGCCCCGAAGGCCCGCTGCTCGATGTGGTGGCCGCGCACAGCCTGCGACACCATGTGATGGACATGGCACGCCTGTGCCAGGAAAGCGGCACCCTGGTCAGCGCCGTCATGTTGGGCGCGATGGCAGGCAGCGGATTGCTGCCCTTCACGCGGTCGCATTACGAGGCCGTGTTGGCAGGCCCTGGCAAGGCGGCTCAAGCCAGCCTGCGCGGCTTTGCCTCGGCTTTTGACTTGGTGACGCGCCAGCGCGAACAGGCGCAATATGTGGAGCAGGTGATGAAGCCAGCGGCCCCTGCTCAGGTGGCTTCGGCCGTTTTGCCCGACGCTGTCGCGGCCCAGTTTCCCACCGTGCTGCACCCTCTGATGGGCTTGGCGCACCAGCGCTTGGTGGAATACCAAGGCCCGGCTTATGCCCGCCTGTATGTGCAGCGGCTCGGCCGCTTGCTGGAGGCTGAATCCGCGTCAGCCGACGCCACCCACACCGTGACCGCCGAGGCCACCCGCTGGCTGGCCCTGTGGATGGCGTTTGACGACATCATCCGCGTGGCCGACCTGAAAAGCCGCGCCAGCCGCTGGGAACGCGTGACGCAAGAAGTCAAAGCCAAAGAGGGCGATGTGCTCAAGGTGTACGACCACTTCAAACCCGGCGTACCCGAGCTGGCCGCCCTGTTACCGCAGAGCCTGGCCAACCGGCTGCTGCGCTGGGACCGCGCCCGCGTAGCCAATGGCAAAGCGCCTTGGTCCATGCCGCTCAAGGTGGCACGCCATGCACTGTGGGGCATGGCCAGCTTGCGCTTTTTGGCCAGCTTGCGCGTGCTGCGCCCGCTGGGCAGCCGCTATCAGACCGAGCAAGCACTGATCGAAGAATGGCTGCACGGCATCGAAACCGCCACACACCAGTCCCCTGCGCTGGGTTTGGAACTGGCACGCTGCGGCCAACTCATCAAAGGGTATGGCAGCACCAACGAGCGCGGCAAGGACAACCTGCTGCACATCCTGCGCCATGTGTGCGGCGCGGCTTCGGCCGTGCCTTTGGCTGAGCAAGCCGCTGCCGTGGCCCGCATCCGCCACGCGGCCCTGCAAGACGAGGCGGGTCAGGCGCTGGACCAGGCCTTGCTGCAACACGGTGCACCGGCGCGTCCGGTCAAGGAACAACCCGTGTTGTGGATGAAAAATCCGCGGCTGCAAAAATCCTAAGGCTACAACAGGCTCAAACCCCAGCCAGCTCGCGCAAAGCTTGAGGGTTGGGCAGGCCCAACACCCGGCCGCCACCGCTGATGAGTTGGCGCTCACGCAAGTGACGCAGCACGCGTGAAAACGTCTCAGGGGCGATGCCCAACTGCGCGGCGATGGTGCGCTTGCGCTCAGTCAGTTTCACGGCCAAGCCGCCAAAAAGCTCGTCGGGTTGGGCATGGCGCAAGAGCCATTCAGCGCATCGCGCATCCGCATCTTTGGCCACCCGACTGACCGCCAGTTCGCTTTGTTGGCGCTGCGAACGCGCCATGTCCATGAGCAGGTTTTGCGAGGCCTCGGGCAAAGCGTGCACATCGGCCACAAAATCGGGCACGCTCACGTATTGCACATGTACCTCGGTTTCGGCCACCGCGTCAACCGCGTGCGGCAAGCCCAACAAACCCGATGCAGCCTCTAGCCAAAATGGACCCTCCACCACGCCCAGCTGGTGCGCCATATGACCATCCGCTATCACCCCCAGCACCACCCGACCCTGCATGACGTGCAGGATGCGGTCTACCGCGTCACCTCGGTGCAGCAACACAGTGCCAGCTGACACGGGGGCTGCGGGCTCGGACAAAAGGGGCAAAGAGGTATCCAACATGGTGGAGCCCAATGTGCCAGAGCCCCAGCCTGTGGGCTTTGACGCACATCAATGAGGCCCCATCACCTCACCAGGATGGCTCGAAAGTCGTTCACATTGGTGTGCGTGGGTCCGGTGATGACCAGGTCGCCCAGCGGCTCAAAGAAACCGTAAGCATCATTTTGGTGCAAGTGCTCGCTCACTTTTAGCCCTTTTTCGGCAGCGCGCGCCAGCGTGTCGGGAGCCACTTGCGCCCCGGCGTTGTCTTCGATGCCGTCGATGCCGTCGGTATCGGCCGCCAGCGCCCACACGCCGCTCTGGCCTTGCAGGGCCTCGGCCAAGCCCATGCAAAACTCCCCCGCCCGCCCACCGCGGCCGCGTGGCGTGCCTGCAGGCTGGGCCTTGAGGGTCACCGTGGTTTCACCGCCGCTCAAAATAACGCAGGGCTTGGTGAAAGGCCCCAGGCCCTTGGCCGCCGCACGCGCCAGCGCCGCGTGCACCTTGGCCACCTCGCGTGACTCGCCCTCGATCTCGTCGCTCATGATGTAAGCATTCAACCCCATGGCTCGCGCGGCAGCGGCTGCCGCCTCGAGCGACTGCTGGGGCGTGGCGATCATGTGCACGCTGTGGCCTGCAAACACCGGCGAGCCGGGTTTGGGCGTTTCCCAAACACCCGTCCGCAAGGCCTGCAGCACCGCATCGGGCACGGTGATGGCGTAGCGCTGGAGAATGGCCAGCGCATCGGCGCAAGTGCTGGCATCGGGCACGGTGGGGCCGCTGGCGATGATGGACGGGTCGTCGCCCGGCACATCGCTGATGGTGAGCGTGACCACCCGCGCCGGGGCACAAGCCGCCGCCAGGCGTCCGCCCTTGATGCGCGACAGGTGCTTGCGCAGGCAGTTCATCTCAGCAATGTTCGCCCCGCTGGCCAGCAGTTGGCGGTTGATGTCTTGTTTGAGTTGCAAGCCGATGCCGTCGGCGGGCAAAGTCAGCAAAGACGAGCCGCCGCCCGAGATCAGGCACAGCACCAGGTCGTCGGCGGTCAAGCCTTTGGTGAGTTCCAAAATCCGCTCAGCCGCTTGCAGCCCTGCTGCATCGGGCACCGGATGTGCAGCTTCAACCACTTCAATGCGCGCAGGCAAGCCCGCTGGACGTGGCGGCGTGTGGTCATAGCGCGTGACCACCAGGCCCGACAGTGGCGCGTCGTGGGGCCACAGGGCCTCGACCGCCTGCGCCATCGCGCCCCCAGCTTTGCCCGCGCCCAGCACCAAGGTGCGGCCCTTGGCAGGATCTGGCGGGGTGGGCAAATGGGCCGCCATGTTGTGCAGCGGCAAGGCACGTTGCACCGCCACATCGTAGAGGTGGCGCAACATGGTTTGTGGATCGGTCATGGTCAAAAGGTCTTGGGCGAACAAACAGGCTCAAAGGATAAAGGCATTTCAGATCAACGCCCAAGAAGGCCAAAAGGGTGCACCAGCCCAGAGACCGATGCACCCTTTTGTGGCTTGCAGCTTAAGGTCAATCCGCGTAAATGCCACCAGCCCGGATGACAGGTGCCCACTTCGCCACTTCAGACATCACAAAAGCTTTGTGGCCTGCAGGGTCATTGCGTGCATCCGTGATCACGGTGGCGCCACCGCCTTCTTGTTTGCGGATGAAGTCGGGGTCTTTGACGGCCGCCTTGAGGGCGTCATTGAGTTTCTTCAAGACCGGGGCAGGCGTGCCCTTGGGGGCATACAAGCCTTGCCAGATGGTGACCGAGAAGTCTTTCAGCCCGGCTTCTTGCATGGTGGGTGCATCTTTGAGGGCCGCTGCCGTCAAGCGGGTGGGCGTGGTCACCGCATAGGACTTGACTTTCTTGCCCTCGATCTGCGGGATCGTGGTGGTGGTCTGGTCGCACATCAAATCCACCTGGCCACCAATCAGGTCGGTCATGGCCGGTGCCGTGCCTTTGTAGGGCACCGAGGTCATGTCCACCTTGAGGGTGGACTGGAACAACATGCCGCACAGGTGCGAGGCCGAGCCAGGCCCTGCGTTGGCGATATTGATCTTGCCTTTGTTGGCGTTGATCCAACTCACCAACTCGGTCATGTTGTTGGCCGGCAAGCTGGGGCGACCGATCAAGTTCATCGGGTTCTCGCTGACCAGGCCGATGTACTCAAAGTCTCTTTCCACGTTGTAGGGCAGGTTGCGGAAAAAAGTGGGCAAGGTGGCTTGCGCGATGTGCGTGAACAAGAGGGTGTAGCCATCGGCACCCGCCTTGGCCACCTTGTTGGCACCGATCGAGCCGGAGGCGCCTGCCGAGTTGTCGATCACGATGCTGTGCCCCGCCATGACCTTGCTCATGGCCTGGGCCAGATCGCGTGCGGCTTTGTCGGTGGGACCGCCTGCCGCATAGGGCAACACAAAGGTAATGGTCTTGTTGGCAACAGGGTAGTCCTGCGCAAAGGCACTCACGCAAGCCAGCAGGGCGCAGGCGGTGGCAACGGGAAGAAACTTGGCTCGCATGTTCATACCTTTCAAGGCGTGGGGGTGAATAAATCATTGAATTGGAAAATGGACAAACTGCATCCAAGGCGCATCATGGCCTCAAGCCAAGGCCTTGCATACCGCCTGGGTGACATCGACGGTCAGGGCTTTCCCGCCCAAATCGCCGGTGTGCAAGGCCGGGTTGGCCGTGACGCTTTCGATGACAGCCATCAAGCGCTGCGCCGCGGCGATCTCGCCAATGTGTTCCAGCAGCATGACCACCGACCAGAACGTACCCACCGGGTTGGCCAAGCCCTTGCCCATGATGTCAAAGGCCGAACCGTGGATGGGCTCGAACATGCTGGGGTATCGGCGCTCGGGGTCGATGTTGCCGGTGGGCGCAATGCCCAGGCTGCCTGCCAGCGCGGCCGCCAAATCGCTCAAGATGTCGGCATGCAAGTTGGTGGCGACCAGGGTGTCCAGCGTGGCCGGGCGGTTGACCATGCGGGCGGTGGCGGCATCGACCAATTCCTTGTCCCACTTCACATCGGGAAACTCTTTGGACACCTGCACCGCAATTTCATCCCACATGACCATGGCGTGGCGCTGCGCGTTGGATTTGGTCACCACGGTGAGCAGCTTGCGCGGGCGCGACTGCGCCAATTTGAAGGCGAAGCGCATGATGCGTTCGACACCTGCGCGGGTCATGATGGACACGTCGGTCGCCGCCTCGATCGGGTGGCCCTGGTGCACGCGGCCGCCCACACCGGCGTATTCGCCTTCGGAGTTTTCACGCACGATGACCCAATCCAGGTCCTTAGGCGTGCAGCGCTTCAACGGCGCGTCGATGCCGGGCAGGATGCGCGTGGGGCGCACATTGGCGTATTGGTCAAAGCCTTGGCAAATCTTCAGGCGCAGGCCCCACAGCGTAATGTGATCGGGAATGTGCGGGTCACCAGCAGAGCCAAACAAGATGGCGTCTTTGCCACGCAAGGCATCCAGGCCATCGGCGGGCATCATCAGGCCGTGCTGGCGGTAGTGGTCACCACCCCAGTCAAAATTTTCAAACTCAAAAGCGAAAGTGCCACAGGCTTTGGCCAAGGCCTGCATCACTTGCTGGCCTGCGGGAATGACTTCTTTGCCAATGCCGTCTCCGGGGATGGTGGCGATGCGGTAGGTTTTCATGGGGGCGCTTTCTAAGGTGAAAAAGAATGCCAACATTGTGCGGCGCTCAAATCTCAATAAAAACCCTAAAATTCAATCCATTGTTAACCTGAGATCAACAATGGAACCTCGCCTGCAAGCCGCTGATCTGGGCTTTTTTGCGGCTCTGGCCATGGCCGGAAGTCTGAGCGCTGCCGCCCGCGAGATGCGCATCACCACGGCAGCCGTCAGCAAACGCCTGTCGCAAATGGAAACCCGCTTGGGTGTGCCCTTGGTCAACCGCACCACACGGCGCATGAGCCTGACAGTGGAAGGCGAAACCTTGTTGCGCCACGCCCGCAGCATCCTGGCCGAAATGGCCGATCTGGAAGAGCAACTCGGCGCCAGCCGCTCCACGCCCAGCGGCTTGCTGCGGGTCAATGCCACGCTGGGCTTTGGCCGCAGTCACATCGGTCCGCTGATCAGCCGCTTTGCGCAGCAGTACCCGCAAGTCGATGTGCAGTTGCAACTGTCGGTGGACCCGCCCTCGCTGAGTGACGATGCCTTTGATGTGTGCATCCGCTTTGGCCCGCCGCCCGATGCGCGCGTGATCGCTCGCAAGATCGCCAGCAACCAGCGCCTGCTGTGCGCATCGCCCGCCTACATCGCGCGCCACGGCGAGCCCAAAACCACGGCCGACTTGGCGCGGCACAACTTCATCAGCATCCGCCAGGGCGACGAGGCCTATGGCGTGATCAAGCTGACGCGTGGTCGCACCGGCAAAACCGAGACCCTCAAAACACGCGGCAACCTGACCACCAACGACGGCGGCATCGCCGTGCAATGGGCGCTCGATGGTCACGGCATCTTGATGCGCGCCGAATGGGACATCCGCGAGCACCTGGCGCAAGGCCAACTGGTGCAACTGTTGGTGCAGTGCCACACGCCCGATGCCGACATCTACGCGGTCTATCCGGCCCAACACAAATCGGCCGCACGGGTGCGGGCCTTTGTGGACTTTGTGGCAGAGGCGTTCAGGCCAGCCAGGCCTTGATGCAGCGCATCGCCCGTTTTGCCCAGAGACACCCTCACATTGCGATCATGCTGTCGGCCTCACCTGTGCATTCGAACTTCCAGCTCAAGCAGATGGATATCAACTTACCCTATGGCAAGCCCAACCGACCCAAGTTGGAGGCGGAGCCATTGTTCAACGGACACATTCCTTAAAGGTCTGCGGCTTATGCTGTGCAGCAGTTGGGCCCCAAGGCTTCGAACTCACTCGGGCTTGATTTGGTTGTCCTTGACGATCTGGGTCCAGCCCTCGATTTCGCGACGGATGTATTGGCCATATTCAATCGGCGTGTTGCCAATCACCTGAAAACCGCGGTCGACCAGACTCTTGCGCATCTCTGGCGCCTGCAAGGTTTGCATCAGCGCAACATGAATCTTCTGGATGATGTCTGGGGGAGTACCGCCTGGGGCCATCAATCCAAAGGTGCCGCCAAAGTTCATGTTGGAATAGCCCAACTCGTTCATGGTCGGCACATCCGGCAACAGCGGTGAACGCTCCGTGGCAAAAATGGCCAGTGCGGTGACCTTGCCTGCCTTGACTTGCGGGAAGGAAGGGATCATGGCGTCTACAAGAACCGGAATTTGCGCACCCATGAGGTTGGTCAACGCTGGGGCACTGCCATTGAACGGGATGTGTTGCATCTTCAGTTTCAATCGCGACTTGAGCAATTCGCCGCCCAGGTGCGTGATGCTGCCTTGACCAGCGCTGCCGTAGTTCAGCCCCCCTTTTTGGGTGACATCCAGAGCCACCAGTTCCTTGACGGTTTTAACACCCAAGTTGTTGTTGACCAGCAGCAAGCCGGGGTTGTTGACCACCAGCGATATGGGCACCAAATCACGCAAGGCATCATAGGGCGTCTTGATTCCCAAGGCTGGGTTGAGAAAGATCGGCGCCCCCGTGGCCAGCCATGTGTAACCGTCACCTGCCGCCTTGGCCACCATGTCGGTGGCAATCATGGTGCCGCCGCCTGCCTTGTTTTCGACCGTGATGGGCTGACCCAAAATTTCCGATAACTTGGGCGCCAGCAAACGCATGATGGTGTCCAGCCCACCCCCCGGCGCGTAAGGCACCACGAGCCGGATCGGGCGGTTGGGGTAAGCCGTTGCGGTTTGCGCAGCAAGGGGCATTGCCATAGCGCCCATGACGCCCAAGGCCATGGCACGGCGATTCAAACCGACAGACAAATGAGCGCTGCTTTTCATCAAGGTCTCCTTCAAGAATGGGTCAATGTTTTCAGTGGGAACTTCGCACGCCCAGCGTGTTCTCCAGTGATCGCACCAAGTGAAGCAGCCTTGGCGCGATATGGGTTTCGATGGACTCGGGGGCCAGCACAAAACGAGGCACCGTGCAGTTCATGACCAACCGCTCGCCCGTAAAGTTCGAGCACAAGGGCACCGCCACGGCTTCTATCAACACACCCGGCGTCAAAGCTGTGCAGTAATGGTGCCGGTCAAACTGCGCTTGCGCATGCGCCAGACACTGTTGCACCGTTGGCCACTGATTGCCGTGTTGCAACGCAAGCGATGCCATCAGTTCGGCGCGCTCTTGGGGCGGCGAAGAACTGATGTAAGCCATGCCCAGTGAGGTGTCATGAAAATCACGCTTAGCCCCCACATCGGGTCGGCCCGCATGGCCCATGTGATCCACACAACTTTCCACAATCACCAAGGAGTCTCCCGAGCGCATGGCGATTGACACTGCGCCACGGGCAAAGTTGGCCAGCTCTTGCATTTGCGGCCGTGCCATTTGACGCACGCTCAACTGACTGAGCAAAGGATAGCCCAAGGACAGGACAGCAGCAGCCAACCGATAGCGTGCGGTCTCGCTGTGGTACTGCAGGTAACCCAGCAGGGCCAGGGTACGCGTCAAGCGCACCACGGTTTGCCGCGCGATGCCGGTGCGGGCCGCCAATTCGGCATTCGACAAGAAGGGACTGACTGGATCGAAGGTCCGCAACACCTGCATGCCTTTGGCCAAGGTGTAAGCAAAACGCGGGTCTTTGTCCTGGCCATCGGTGGGCAAAGTTTCAACTGGGATATCAGGGTTGTCGAGCATGGATAGGTCTGGATCTTGCCCTTGGTATGGCATATAGTCAAACATAAAAACGAATAATTAAATTAGTTGGCTAAATATTCGCCAAACTTTTGATCATTCTCAGCCGTTCAGGCCATTTTCGAGGAGTTTTGATGACACATGACCGCTTGTTGCAAACCCGTTTGAGCCGACAACTGGGCATGGACAACCCTGTTTTTGGTTTTTGCCACAGCCCCGTTGTGGTTGCGGCCATCTGCAATGCTGGCGGCTTCGGCGTGCTGGGCGCCACACGACATACCCCCGAAGAGATTGCGCAAGAATTGGCATGGATTCGACAGCAAGTTGGCTCCCGCCCCTTTGGCGTGAACCTGGTTCTGCCCGATGGCATGCCCGAGCACAACGACCGCGAAGCCATCGAAAATCAATTGCCATTGGCACACCGCGCGTTTGTACAGGGGCTCATCGAGAAATACCAGGTTCCGCCAGGCTCGGGGCCGGGTGAGCGCTCACGCTTTGTGCGCTCCAGCGAAGTGGCCGACCAGCAACTTGAAGCGGTGCTGCGTTCAGATGCCAACCTTTTGGCCTGTGGCATTGGCGCTCCTGCAGACGTGATCGATCGCGCCAAGGCGGGTGGCAAAAAAGTCCTGGCCTTGGTCGGCTCCCCCAAACATGCCCGTGCTGCACTGGCCAAGCCGATCGATATTTTGGTCGCGCAAGGCTACGATGCTGGCGCGCACACAGGAACGATTGGCACCTTTTCGTTGGTGCCGCAAATTGTGGACATGGCTGGGGACATCCCGGTGCTGGCCGCCGGTGGCGTCGCCACAGGTCGGCACATCCATGCCGCATTGGCCATGGGTGCACAGGGGGTCTGGATGGGAACAGCCTGGCTGACCACGGCAGAATTTCCCATGTCGGGCGCGATGCGTGACAAGCTGCTGCGTGCCGGCAGCGACGACACGGTGATTTCGCGCGCTGACAGCGGCAAAACACTGCGACAGATTCGCAGTGCCTGGTCTGAGGAATGGGCCAGCCGTGACGCGCCAACACCGCTGAAGATGCCTTATCAAGATATCCTAGTGGGTGATTTGCTGGGGGCCATCGATGAACACCAAATCGAGCCCTTGTTGCACATGCCTGCAGGTCAAAGCATCGGCTATTTCAACGAAGTTCAGACGGTAGCCGAAATCATGGCCAACTTGATGCGAGGGACCCAGGCGAGCATGCAACAACTGCAGAGCCTGAACAGTTGACCACTTTCCCAGCCTGAAACCACCACCACAGGAGTTACACATGAAAAGACGTTCCGTGATCCTCTCAGGGGCAGCACTCGCAACATTGCCTTACAAGGCCTTGCACGCACAAGAGGCCTTTCCCGTCAAACCCATCCGAATCATCGTGCCTTATCCGGCAGGTGGTGTGGTGGATGTTCAGACCCGGGCCATGGCACAAGGACTGGAGTTGGGGCAACCCATCGTGATTGAAGCGCGACCTGGTGCGAACGCCAATATCGCCGCAGAAGCCGTTGCACGCGCAAGCGCTGACGGTTACACCTTGCTGGTGACAGCACCCTACCTGCTCAACAATCCATTGCTGGAACAAAATCTCCGCTGGGCACCCAAAGACTTCATTCCAGTGGCGCGTTTTTCGTTGTCTCCCAGCTACCTTTGCGTACCCGCATCATCACCAGCACGCAATGTGCGTGAGTTTGTCGACATGGCGCGCAAGGCCAGTCCATCTCTGCAGTATGGTGATGGCGGCTCGGGCTCCACCCAAACCATGGCCACCGAAATCCTCAAACAGGTCACCGGCATCAAGCTCGACGCGATTCCCTACAAAGGTGCCCCACCAATGGCCGTAGACCTGATCACGAACACCTTCGCGGTAGGGATCTTGCCCTCCAGTGTGGCCTATCCTCACATCAAATCAGGCAAGTTGCGCGCTCTGGCCAACACCAGTGCCAACCGTTCACCCCAGCTGCCAGAGGTTCCCACCATTGCCGAAGCAGGATTTCCAGAAGTCACGGTGTTGTCCTGGTACGGCCTCCATGCGCCAACGGGCACCCCACCCGAGGTTGTGCGCAAACTGGAAGCTGGGGTGCAGGCATCTTTGCAAAAGAGCGAGACCAAAGAAAGACTGACCACTGCGGGTGGCGAAGCCGCTTTCTTGTCCACCTCCGACTTCAGCCAATTCATGCGCACTGACTTGCAGATGTGGGAACGCATCAACCGCATGCTCAAAAAGTAAGGACGCCATGACCGCTCAAACCACATCGGTGCAAGGCTTGCTTGACCGGGCCAGACGCTTCATTGACGAAGAAGTCATTCCACGGGAAAACCTGAAGCGAGCACACGATCGCGCTCATAACCTGGCCCTGGTGCAAGAACTGCGTGAAATGGCCGTTTCGCAGGGTTTGACTGCACCGCGAGGTGCTGTCACCGATGGCGGTCTGGGCTTGAGTTGGGTGCAGTGCTGTGCTTACCTTGAAACGGCTGGCCGCAGTTTTCTGGGCCCGGGTGCGCTGCAGTGTGCGGCGCCGGGTCAGCCCGACATCACCACACTCGAAGCACTGGCCACACCGACGCAGCGCGAACGCTATTTACGTCCCCTTGTGCAAGGCACTCTGCGCTCGTGCTTTGCGATGAGCGAGCCCGCCCCCGGCGTGGGATCCGATCCTCGCATGCTCAGCAGCCGCGCTGAACGTACGACACTGGGCTGGCGCCTCAATGGCCACAAATGGTTCGCCACGTCAGCCTCTGTGGCTGATTTCGCCATCGTCATGGCGCGCACTGGAATGGGTCCCTCTTTGTTTTTGGTCGATGTCCAACAGCCCGGCTTTCAAATCGTGCGAGACGTCCCCACGGTCGAGCCCTTTGACTTGGGCGGTCATGCCGAAATTCGTCTGCAAGACTGTGAAGTTCCTGCCGAGGCTTTGCTGGGGGAAGAAGGAAAAGGCCTTGAACATGCGCAACTGCGGCTGGAGGGCGCGCGCTTGTTCCACTGCATGCGCTTGATCGGCCTGTCCTCGCGCGCCATGAGCCTGGCCCAAAATTACGCGCAGGAGCGCCAGTCCCATGGTGCACGGGTTTCCGAGCACCAAATGGTCCAGGCCATGGTGGCCGATGCGCACATCGAGTTGCATGCTGCGCGCCTGATGACTGTGGACACAGCCCAAAGGCTCGATGCGGGTCAATCGATCCGCCACCATTCGGCCATGACCAAAGTCTTCGTCTCAGAGGCCGTCAACCGCATAGCTGACTCTGCGGTACAAATCACCGGTGCACTGGGCATTTCCGAAGATTGGCCTTTGTCCATGATTCAACGACTGCTGCGCCCTTTCCGCATCTACGATGGGGCCTCCGAAGTGCACCGATCGGCCATTGCCCGACGCGTGTTTCACCAAGGTTTGGATGCCTGAGTTCAACCCCAAGCAATTGCCCGGCATCGATGCCTTAAAACGGGCTCTTCGTCATTGACATGCGCCATCCCTGATCCGAAAACATGGCGTTGAAAAACATTTGACTCCTTCACCAAGTCCTGCAATAAAAGACATGTCCTCTGCCCACTCCAATCTCTTGCGCATGTTCCGCGCCCGCAGCATTGCCGTCATAGGCGCCTCCACCACGGGCAGCAAACCCAGTGGTCAGCCCTTGTTGCACCTGCGCAATTTAGGCTATGAGGGCCAGGTCTATCCAATCAACCCGCGCTACTCCGAAGTTTTTGGTTGGCCCTGTTTTCCGGACGTGGCTGCGCTGCCCGAGGTGCCCGATGTGGCGCTGATCGCGGTGAGCGCCGACCAAGTCGCCGCCCAATTGGAAGCTTGTGGCCGCAAGGGGATTTCTCAGGTCATCGTGATCACTTCCGGATTTGCCGAGATGGGCGGCGAGGGTGTGGCCGCCCAGCAGGCGCTGGTCGAATTGGCCAATCGCTATGGCATCGCCATGATGGGGCCGAATTGCCAGGGCATGATCAGCGTCGGGCAGGGTTTCAGCTTGGGATTTGGTGCGCCCTATGGACTGCGCTACCGAAAAGGGTCCATCAGCATGAGCTCGCAAAGCGGCGCATGGGGCAACACGGTGTTGATGCTGGCCAACGATGCCGGACTGGGTTTCCAGCACTACCAATCCACCGGCAACGAGGCGCAGACCACCAGTCTGGATCTGGTGCAAGCCTGGGCAGACGATCCACAGACGGGCATGGTGGTGTCGTATGTCGAAGGCTTCAAGGACGCCCACCGCATCGTCGACGTAGGACGTCAGGCTTTACGGGCTGGCAAACCCTGGTTGCTGTGGAAGGTGGGCACCTCCGAGGCTGGTGCTCGAGCTGCCGCTTCGCACACGGCCAATTTGGGCGGTGACGCTGCGCTCTATCAAGCCGCATTTGCCCAAGCGGGGGCGATCGAAGTCACCGACGTGCAAGACCTGGCAGACCGCGCCCTGGCCCTGCTCTCGCCACGCCAGCCCACGGGGCCGCGTGTGGCGGTGGTCACACTTTCAGGCGGGGCAGGCGTGCTGTTGGCCGATCACTGCGCACCAGCAGGCTTGGTGCTGCCCCCATTGTCTGATCAAACCTTGGATGCATTAAAGCGCGTGCTGCCCCCATATGCCGGACTGCACAACCCGATCGATGTGACAGGCAACATCATTTCGCAAGAAGACACGCTGATCACCGCCCTGCGTCTGATCGTGAACGACCCTGTGGTGGACATGATGGCCGTCTGTCTGGCTGCTGTCTCCGGCCCCGTGGGTGTCAGGCTGGCGCAATGGGTGACCGAGGTGGCTCGCGAGACCGACAAGCCGGTGCTGGTGTCTTGGACCGCCGACACAGCCTCCACGCAGGCCGGGTACGACGCGTTGCTTGAAGCGGGTGTGCCACGCTATGACACCCCGGTTCGCTGTGCCATTGGTATGGGGGCCATGTGGCAATTTGTCGCAGCCTGCCGTCGCGAAGCTGAGCGCGCGCGGGAGCCGATGCTCAGCTGTTCACGCCCGCTGCGGCGCCAGCAACTGGCCACTGCCCGCAACGACCTGACCGAATACGAGGCCAAGCAACTGTTGGCCGACTATGGCATCCCAGTCACTGCCGAAGCCCTGGCCAACAGCGCCGATGAGGCCGTGCAGCAGGCCACCGCCATCGGCTTCCCTGTGGCCCTGAAAGTGGTCTCGCCCGACATCGCGCACAAGACCGAAGCCGGCGGCGTGCGCATCGGGCTGCGCGATGCCCATGCCGCGCGCCAAGCTTACGACGAGATCCTGCGCAATGCACAGCAACACGCACCCCACGCCAACATCGACGGGGTGCTGGTGCAAGCCATGGTCAGTGGCGGGGTCGAGGTGATCCTGGGTGTCACGAATGATCCGCTGTTTGGACTGGCGATCATGTTCGGTTTGGGCGGCATCTACGCCGAGGTGCTGCGTGACGTGAGCTTCAGGATATTGCCCATCACCCGGAGTGAAGCCGAGGCCATGGTGCGCGAGATCCGCACCTTCGCCTTGCTCGACGGTGCACGCGGTCAACCCAAGGCCGATGTGCACGCGCTGGTGGACACCATCTTGGCGCTGGCGGCTTTGGCGCAAGACGTAGGCGAACACATCTCGGGCATTGACATCAACCCCTTGTTCGTCAAACCTGCTGGTCAGGGTGTGGTGGCGGCCGATGCATTGATTCAGTTGCAGCGCTGACAGACAGAAGTCGCCTGGCGATTTGGCGTTCAAACACCCGTTTGAGCTGCGGGAGGTGGTGCCCTGCCAAGACCGCAAACCTCAGCTTGGTAGAGCTGTCTTGCACTTAATGCAAAAGCTGTCACCAGCGTGCCACTCACAGGGTTTTTGATGTTGTCAGACGGGTGTGAAGTGACTACGCTGGAAACATGAATACAAATTCACAAAACCAATCACCGCAGACCGCTGTCACCACAGCCATGGCCAAGCCACTGGTGTTGTGGGGCTACCCCCTGCTCGAAGTATTGCGAACCTGCCAGGTGCAAAGCAACCCACAAGCCACCCCGGCTTTTGGCCGTGGCCCATTTGGAAAATTCCACGGCAGTGACCGACCCTGGACCCACGAAGACCGCGACATCGTCACGCCCTCTTGCGATCTGTTGTATTACAACGCTTGGGGCTGGATCGGCGATTCCCCGGTTCGACTGCATATCCCCCCGAACCACGGTCGCTACTACGTGGTGCAACTCATGGATGCCTGGAGCGAAAACTTTCACAACGTGGGCCTGCGAAACACCCCCCCCGAAGGCGCTGACTGGTGGTTGATCCACGCCGAGGATCCCGTGCCAGCGGGTATAGACCCGGCGCGCGTGGTGCGCTGCCCCACCCGTCTGGTCTGGCTGCTGGGGCGTGCGTTGGTGGGCGATGTCTCCGATGTGCCGAACGCACGCGCATTTGCAGATGGCGTGCAGTTGCAAGGCAGCGGGCCGCGCCCTTCATGTGTGCACCAGTGGCATGACAGCGGCAATGCAGCCGACGATTTCTTTGCCAACTTGCTGCAGGCGGTCGATGAGATCGGGGTACCCTCCAACGCCAGTGACCTGCGCCCGCTGATGCGCAGCTTGCGCTTGCCTCCAGGCGGACTTGAGGCCCTGGAGCGCAGCAGCCAGCGTGTCAGAGAGGGCTTGCGACAAGCCCACTCGGAGGGGATGCATTTGATCGAGCAGCACATCTTCAACCTGACACGCAAGCCCTGGACCTGGACGCCCCACTTGGGCATCTGGGGCGACAACATCCTGATGCGTGCCACCGTGGCCATGAAGGGACTGGGTGCGTTAGCGGCAACCGAAACCCTCTATGCGCAGGCTGACTTTGACGCCCACAGTGAACCCCTGAATGGCCAGCATGGCTACACCTTGCGCTTTGAGGACGGCCACATGCCCCCAGCAGACGCCTTCTGGTCGGTATCGCTTTATGGCCAAGACCGCTATTTCGCCGCCAACCCATTAGGCCGCTACGCGATTGGCGACCGCACTCAGGGCTTGCGCCGCAACGAAGACAACTCGCTCACGCTGCAAATCCAGCACGATCGTCCCGCCGAAGGCGATGCCAACTGGTTACCCGCGCCAAGTGGACCGTTTTACCTGATTTTGCGCATGTACCACCCACGCAAAGAGATGCTGAGTGGTCAATATGTCCTCCCCCCCGTGCAACGCGTCAGTAAAAGGTGAACCCATGAATCGAAACGATCTGGCCCGAGAGGCCATTGTTTATTCGCTGCCCTTGTATGAAACAGCGCGCATGCAAGCAGCCAGCAGTCCACGCAAAAACTCGCAGGGGCAGTTTGCCGACCCCCAAGGTGGTCCCGAATCGACTCGCCGCTGGGCCAATGTGTTTTCACACACGCGCCAACTGCTCAATGCCAAAGACCGCCGCGTGGTCACACCCAACGCCGACACCCTCTACACCAGTACCTGGATCGATCTGTCGAACGGGCCTTTGTTGTTGCACACCCCGGACACTGGCGAGCGCTACTATGTGCTGGGCCTGTTGGACTCCTACACCAACCCTTTTGCGCACCTGGGCACGCGATCGAACGGAAATGCCGCACACAGGTTTTTCTTGCACGGCCCCGATTGGCAAGGCACTGCGCCTGCCGGGACTTTGCCCATTGCCTGCGCCACCCCAACGGTGTGGCTGATCGGGCGCATCCTGGCCATGCCCCACGAGGACCTGACCCCGGTTCACGCACTTCAGGACGCCTTTCGCTTGACCACTCTGGCTGGAGAGCCCGCGGCCCTTAGGGTGACATGCAGCCTGAATGGGCAAGACAAGCTGGGCGACGCCGCCACCTTCTTAGAGGTGGTCAATCGACAGCTGTCCATCAACCCACCACCCGCTGATGAAACGGCCGACCTTGCGCGCTTCGCAGCTTTGGGCATCGGAGCGGGGCTGGACAAATCACAGGCCGACTTGCCCTTGTTGCAACAAACCTTGTCCGAGATTCTGAGCGAACTGGATGCGCCCGCTTCTTCCGATTTAGTGGGGGGTTGGAATGCCTCGGTCGAAGTCACTGACCACTATGGCCGCGACTGGTTCACCCGAGCGCGCGTGGCCCGTTGCTACATTGGTCTACTGGGTACACAGGAAGTCATCTACCAGATGGCGCACCGCGACAGTCAGGGCCACCCACTGGACGGACGCCACCGTTACCGCCTGCGTTTCGCGCCAGGGGGTTTGCCTCAGGTCGATGCCTTCTGGTCGCTGAGCCTTTACCGCAAAAGCGATTATCTGTTCGTGGACAACCCGCTGCAGCGCTACGCCATTGGGGACCGCACGGCCGGGTTATGCACCGACCCCGATGGGGGTTTGACGATCTGGCTAGGCCATACGCCACCCCCACAGACCAGCAACTGGTTGCCCGCGCCGGCTGATACTTTTTACGTTGCCCTGCGCCTGTACCTGCCCCACGAAGTTCATCAGAGTGGTCTTTACAACTACCCACTGATCGAGTTGGTCAATGACAGCGCCTGAGGATCAGGCCTGACCGGAATGCCTGCGCCATGAACCTGACATCTTCCAACCCGCCGTCACTGATGACCACCCACCTTGATCCTGCAGCTTCCACATACCGTCTGATCCTTGACCATGTTCAGGACCACGAAGTTCAGCGGGCTGACCAGGTCTACCTGACCCAGCCTTTGGGTCAGGGGCAAGTGCGTGATTACACCTGGCGCGAAACACTCGTTGAGGCACGCCGCATGGCGCGGCACTTGCAGTCGCAAGGGTTCGAGCCGGGCGCCAGAATCGGTCTGATCACGAAGAACTGTGCCCATTTCATCATGGCCGAGCTGGCAATCTGGTTGGCCGGTGGCACAACGGTGGCCTTGTTCCCAACCGAGTCGACCGACAACCTTCGCTTCGTCCTGGAGCACAGCGAGACGCGCCTGCTTTTTGTGGGCAAACTCGACAACTGGGCCAGGCAGCGAACTGGCGTCCCCGAGGGTCTGCCATGCATTGCATTACCCCTGTCAGATGCCCTCGCACAACAGCCCAACCTACCCTGCTGGGAAGACATCGTGGCCAGCACCGAAGCCTTGAACGGGCGCATCACGCGCGATTCGCAGGATCTGGCACTGCTGGCGTACACATCTGGTTCGACTGGCGAACCCAAGGGGGTCATGCACAGCTTTGGCGGCATCAGCGATGCCTCCGAACGCACGATGGTGTTGATCAACGAGCGCACAGGCCACCCGTCACAACACCGGGTCTTGTCTTACTTGCCGCTGTCCCACATATTCGAGCGCTCAAAGATCGCCTGCTGGTCGCTGGTGGCGGGCAATGTGCAGGTCTTCTTTTCCGAATCGCTGGCCACTTTTGTGGACGACCTCAAGCGCGCACGGCCCAACTCCTTCATTTCAGTGCCCAGGTTGTGGCTCAAGTTCCAACATGGTGTGTTCGCAAAAATTCCGGCAAAAAAGCTTGACGCAGCGCTAGCCGACCCAGTCAAAGGTCAGGTGGTCGCCAAGCAGGTGTTGGCATCGCTCGGTCTGGACGCCGTGGTGTCGGCCGGCAGCGGCTCGGCGCCCATCTCGGCCGAGCTGATTGCCTGGTACCGCAAGCTGGGGTTGGACCTGATGGAAGGCTACGCGATGACCGAAGACTTTGCGTATTCACATGGCTCATTGCCGCAGTACAACCAACCGGGCTATGTCGGGCGCGCACTTCCGGGCGTTCAATCGCGGTTATCGCCCGAAGGTGAAATTTTGGTCAAGTCCCCTGGCTGCATGGTGGGTTACTACAAGCGGCCTGACCTGACGGCCGAGGCTTTCACCGATGACGGCTATTTCCGAACAGGAGATTGCGGACATTTCGAGTCCAACGGCATGCTCAAACTCACAGGGCGGATCAAGGAGCTGTTCAAGACGGCCAAGGGAAAATATGTGGCCCCTGCACCCATCGAGAGCCGATTGAACAACCACCCGATGATCGAACTCAGTGTGGTGTGCGGCACCGGTCAGAGCGCTGCCTGCGCCCTGGTTCAGCTTTCGGAGCAGCACCAGGCTCATCGGCAAGATCCAGCCTTACGGGAACAGATTGAACTCGAGCTGGCAAGGCTGCTGGAAGAGACCAATGCCACGTTAAACGATCACGAACAGCTGCGCATGATGGTGGTGATGAACGAGCCATGGACCATAGACAACGGGCGACTGACAGCCACATTGAAGATCAAGCGCAGCGCCATCGAGGCCAGCATCCGGCAAGGTCTGGACGGGTGGTACGCCCAACCGGGTCAGGTCCTCTGGGCCTGACAAACCGAATAGGCCCACTCAGGTGCCAGAAAAACTGCTGATCGGTGGCAAAGGCTCTAGCACTGCAAAGCCTCGGTCAAATGTATCGAGCAGAGACAGGAACGCCTCAAATGCAGACCGAGGGCCTTGTAGCTGAATTAGTCCGCTGTCCAGCGCTTGCGAAAAACTCAGCTGCTCGAGTGAAATGTCATCGAGCGTGGCGCGGCTCAGGCGCAACTGAATATCCACCTCGCCGACAGGTTCTTCGCTGCAATGACGCAACACACCATTCGACAGTGTCAACACATGACTGGCGTCTGGTTCGCTAAAAAGCCAGTGCATCACCAGGCGGTGCTGAGCTGCGCGAGGTCCGTTCAGGCGCATGGCCAAATAATCAAAATAATGCGACAGGGGCAGCGCACGGATCATGTCGCGGCTGGCCGCCATACCCGATGCCATGCGCGGCGGCCCTTGGCGCAGCTCCCGGGCGCCTTGCAAGTAAGCGTTGCGCCAGGTTGATGACTCGGTCTGATAGCCCAGTTGCTCCATGGCTTGGGCGCACAAATGCCGCGCTTCGGTGCATGCTGGATTCATCCACACAATACGGGCACAGATATCGGCCACCCAACGGTATTCACCCGCAGCCAGGTCGATGCGGGCCTTGTTCAGCACTGCGTCCACGCCGCCCATGTAATCAATGGTCTTGCGGGCCTGTTCTTCACGCGGCAAGGGGTCCAGAAAAGCCGGATGGCCTTCGTAGGCACCCAAGTAGCGCTGGTACACAGCCTTCACGTTGTGCTTGAGGTGACCATAAAAGCTGTGTGTCGACCAATCCTGCTGGAGTACCTCTGGCAAGCGAATGGCTTCGGCGATGTCGCCACCGGTGTGCCCGTGGTTCATCAACCGCAATGTCTGGTCATGCACGAACTTGTAAAGATCGTGCTGGCGCAACAGGTACTCACTCATGGACTGACTGCCCCAGACCGGCCAGTGGTGCTGAGCGATCAGCACGTCGCTGTGAGCAGCATAACGTTGGCGAGCACCCGCCAAATAGCCCGCCCAGGCACGGGCGTCGCGCACTTGGGCACCGCGCAGGGGCAGCAGATTGTGAAAGTTGTGGCTGGTAATCTCGGCCATATTGAGCACGCGCAGGCCCGGGTGGTGGATGATCATCTCGGCGGGTGCTTCAGCCCCCGGTGTCAGCTCGAAGACACATTCGATGCCATCCACCTCGAAGCGCTCCACTGCTTGGGTGATCAGCCGATTGGGCGCAATCAACGTGACGGTACCGGCTGACACCGCCTTGCCCAGTCCCGCATCCACCTGACCGCGCTCGCCGCGTGGCAGCAAGGCACCGTACTGGAACAGGGCACGCCGTGTCATGGCGTTACCAGCCATCACGGTTTCGCTGATGGCGTCATCCATGAAACCCACAGGGGCAATCACCTGCACACGACCGGCCAGCACATCGGCTTCGTCAATGACGCCACGCACGCCGCCAAAATGGTCGACATGGCTGTGCGTGTAAAACACCGCGACCACAGGCCGCTGTGGCCGATGCTGGTGGTACAGCGCCAGCGCCGCAGCGGCCACCTGCGTAGACGTGAGTGGATCGATGACGATCAAACCCGTATCGCCTTCCAGAATGGTCATATTGGCCAGATCCATGCCGCGCACCTGGTAAACGCGCTCACAGACCTTGAACAAACCCGTGACCATGTTGAGGCGGGCATGCCGCCAAAGACCGGGGTGCACGCTGTCGGGCGCCTGAGCATCGGCCAGGAAACCGTAGGCCTGCAAGTTCCAGACCGGGCGCCCGTTCGGGCGCATCACGCCTTCCGCTGGCAAGGGTGCCACCAGACCCCGTCGCGCATCGTCAAACGCACGGTCGTCGTGCAAGGGTAGATGCAGACGCTGGGCGGCTTGGCAGGCGCGCGTGTGCATCGAGGCCGGTTGAGGCATTTCTGCCGCCGGGTTTTCTTCAGGCTTGGGAGCAGGTACGTCAGAGGTCATAAGTGGGAGAGACAACAAGTTGAGCTAGATGACGAAGTTTGGTCGTTAAAAATGGATACGAAAAGGCGCTTTGCGAACCCTTTGAGATCACATGATCTGCGAGCCGATTGAAATCAAACACATGGTTTTCCCTTGGTTCTTAAATCTGACGCTTGACAAGTGCTGCCCGGCGGAATTATTGTGAACCAGAATTCATGTTCTTTATTTTGGTTTTGAAAGCCGCATTTGTCCACCCTCCCATTTACTGCCGCTGTAACGTCCAGAAAGCAGACGTCTAACATCGGAAAAAAAAACACCGAGGCTGTCGTCAAGGCCTTTCCGGCTAAGCAACATAGGTCCGAGCAAACCCACGAAAAACTGCTGCAATCAGGTCTTGATTTGTTGCGCGACGGGATTTTTGATGATATTTCCATTGCGCAAATTTCTGCCCAAGCAGGATGCTCTGTGGGTTCCTTCTATCTGAGATTTCGCAACAAAGAGGCTTTTTTCAAATTCCTCATTGAAAGCATCAGCGAATCCTTGCAAGAAGACCTGCTCGCCAATCTCACCCAAGAAAGTGTCAAGGAGCTCACGTTGATTCAAACGGTGCGCCATTGCGTAGAACATTACGTGGAGACCAATCGACAGTACGAAAGCATTATTCGCGCCGCCGTGCAATACAGCATCAGTGACAGCGATGACTGGCAACCCGTTCGGGATAACGGGTTGATGCTGCATGCCCACTACATTGATTTGATCCTCAGTAAATCAAGAAAACTAAACCATGAAGAATCCCGCCAGCAACTGCTCGTCGGCTTGCAAATCATCAGTGGACATTTGGTCAACAGCATTACGCATCCCGTCAACCACTTACCCTTGCATGACCCCAACCTCAGCCATTGGCTGTTTAAAGTGGTCATGCACTGCATGAAGGTCAAGCTACCAACACACGTCATACCGCAGCAAAAAAGGGCACGCTTGCGTATCGCATCCCCCAAGAAAAAAGTCACAATCCAGAGGAGAAAATGACATGAAAGCCGCCGTTTTTCATGGCCCAGGTCAGCCCATGACCATCGAGAGCATCGAGATCGAAAAACCCAAGCGCAACGAAGTGCTGGTGCGTACCCGTGTCAGCGGGCTTTGCCACAGTGACTTGCATTTCATCGAAGGCAAATACCCCACACCTGTTCCTGCAGTGCTGGGTCATGAAGCCGCAGGTGTGGTCGAAGCGGTCGGTGAAGATGTCACCCACGTCAAGCCCGGCGACCATGTGGTCACCTGCTTATCGGTGTTCTGTGGACATTGTGAGTATTGCGTGACAGGTCACCAAACCATCTGCAGCAACACCGCAGTCAAGATGCCACCCGGCGTGGCCAAACGCCTGCGCTGGAAGGGCGAACATCTCAATCAATTCCTCAACCTCTCAACTTTTGCTGAGCAAATGTTGGTGCACGAAAATGCTGTGGTCAAAATACGCGCAGACATGCCCTTAGACTTAGCGGCACTGCTGGGTTGCGGGGTTCTGACAGGCTATGGCTCGGTGGTCCACAGTGCACAACTGGAGCCTGGCACCACGGTGGCTGTGCTTGGCTGCGGTGGCGTGGGCCTGTCCACCATTCATGCGGCCCATCTGGCCGGTGCTGCACGCATCATTGCCATTGACATCGATCCGGCCAAGCTGGCGTTGGCCAAGGTTTTCGGTGCGACCGATGGCATGGATGCCAAAGAACCAGACATGGTCGCCAAGATCATCGAGATGACCCAGGGCGGTGTGCACTACGCATTCGAGTGTATTGGCCTCAAGCCCACCACCGAAGCTTCGTTTGCCATGCTGCGTCCTCGGGGTTTGTCCACCATTGTGGGCATGATCCCGCTGGGGACCAAAATCGAGCTGCACGGCTTTGACTTTCTGCGCGAGCGCCGCATTCAAGGCACGATGATGGGCTCCAACCACTTTCGCCTGGACATTCCCCGCTTGGTCGAATTTCACATGCAGGGCCGGATGAAGCTCGACCAGCTGGTTTCGAACCGACTCAAGCTGGAGCAAATCAACGACGGCTTTTCTGCTCTGCAGCGCGGCGGCATCGCCCGAAACATAATCGTCTTCGACTGATGGAGCGACCCATGAAACGACTCCAAAACAAAGTCGCCGTGATCACGGGCGCCTGCTCAGGCATCGGCTTGGCCACAACCGAGCTGTTTTTGTCCGAAGGCGCGCAAGTGGTGGCGGCAGATGTACAGGACGATGTGGGCGAACAATTGCAACGGCAATACGCAGGCCAGCTGCACTTTGCGCATTGTGACGTGACCCAGCTCAATGAATTGCGCGCCGCCATCGACAGTGCGGCCGAGCATTTTGGTGGGCTGAACATCCTGTTCAGCAACGCAGGTCGCATAGGCACCATGGGTGGCGTTCAAGCTTTCAATGCGCAAGCTTGGGACGACACCCAAAACCTTTTGCTGCGATCTGTCGCAGCCGGAGCGAGCTACGCCGTACCCCACATGGTCAAGCGCGGTGGAGGCGCCATCGTCAACACATCGTCCATATCTGCACTACAAGCTGGCTACGCCCCACTGGCCTATTCGGTGGCCAAGGCGGGCGTGCTGCATTACACCCAAGTCGCAGCGGCCGAACTCTGCGCCTTGAATATCCGCATCAACGCTGTGGTGCCGGGCTTCATTGCCACGCGGATCTTCGGCGGTCTGTTTGGCATGGACCAAGAGGCCTCGCAAGAGCTGGCCCATCGTGTGAGTGAGCACAGCAGCAGCGCCAATCCGATTGGCCGTGCAGGTCATCCGCAGGACATTGCCGAGGCAGCCCTGTACCTGGCCAGTGATGCCGCGCGCTTCGTCACCGGCACCCACATCACGGTGGACGGCGGGATCACCATCGGCCCTCGCCACAGTTGGGATCCCCAAACAACAAGCCCCATGAGTCAAGCACTCGGCGTGTCACGCGAGCAGATCGAAGCCATGCGCAAGTCAGCTCATTCCTGAATTCCGATTTTCCAGAAAGATTTTTTCTCCATGTCCCAAGTCCATTTCATTAGCTTTGACGGTTCTCGCCGCAGCGTTGAGGCCCACATTGGCGAAAACCTGATGCGCGCCGCCACCGACAACGCCGTGCCGGGCATCGATGGTGATTGTGGCGGCCAGTGCGCTTGCGCCACTTGCCACGTGTTCGTGTCTGCACCTTGGGCTGAGCGCCTGCCCGTCATGCAAAAAAATGAGAACGATATTCTTGAATTCACCAATGAGCGCAGTGGGTCCTCCCGATTGGCCTGCCAGATCATCATGAGCACCGAGCTCGATGGGATCGAAGTTCATATGCCCGAAGGCCAACACTGAAGCTGCGCTCAGACCCCAGGAAAACAACATGAAACTGTCACACGCCGAAATTCAGGCTTCAGCCCGTGCCGAAGCCTTTGCCATGCCGATCGAGCAGATCGACCCCGGATCACCTGCTTATTTTGAGAACGACACCGTTGGTCATTATTTCGAACGCCTTCGACGTGACGACCCTGTCCACCACTGCAATAGCGCTTTGTACGGACCGTATTGGTCGGTGACCCGTTTCCAGGACATCATGCAGGTGGACACCCACCACGGCATCTACTCTTCAGACTGGACAAATGGTGGGATTGCCATCACCGAACCACCACCGGGTGAAGCGAAGTTGCAGATGTTCATCGCCATGGACCCTCCGCGCCATGACGTGCAACGCAAGGCCGTTCAGCCCATCGTAGCGCCGGGCAACCTGGCCAAAATGCAGCACCTCATCCGGGAGCGGACCTGCAAAGTTCTCGACGGCTTGCCTCGTGGCGAGAGCTTCAACTGGGTAGCGCATGTGTCTATCGAGCTCACCACTTTGATGCTGGCGACTCTTTTTGACTTTCCGATAGAGGACCGTCACCTGTTGACCCACTGGTCAGATGTGGCCACCGCCAACAAGGATGTGGACCCCAACGCGCCAACGCGTGAAGAACGCTTGGCTGAACTGCACAAAATGGCGGCTTATTTCACCCGCCTATGGAATGAGCGCGTCAATGCCAGTCCTGGATCCGACCTGATTTCCATGATGGCCCACAACCCGGAAACCCGGAACATGACACCGCAGGAGTTCATGGGCAATCTGGTGTTGCTGATCGTGGGCGGCAACGACACCACGCGCAACTCGATGACAGGCGGCCTGCTGGCCCTGCACAATAACCCGGCCGAATGGGACAAGCTGCGAAACAATCCGGCCCTTGTGGACAACATGGTCTCGGAAATCATTCGCTGGCAGACGCCGCTGGCCCACATGCGCCGAACCGCCTTGCAAGACACTGAACTGGGCGGCAAACACATCCAAAAAGGCGACAAGGTGGTGATGTGGTATCTCTCGGGCAACCGCGACGAGGAGGCCATCCCCAACGCAAGCCAGTTCATCATTGACCGCCCTCGCGCGCGCCAGCACCTGTCTTTCGGCTTTGGTATCCACCGCTGTGTGGGCAACCGCTTGGCCGAGATGCAACTGCGGATCTTGTGGGAAGAAATTCAAAAGCGCTTTCCCGTCATCGAAGTCGTGGCCGAACCTGTGCGGGTGCGTTCGCCCTTTGTGCGGGGGTTCACCGAACTCATGGTGCGCATCCCCACATGAGCGAGGCGCCCGAAATGAACCTGTTGCCCGAGCAATTGGATGTGCTGATCATCGGCGCCGGTATCTCTGGCGTGGGCGCCGCCTGCCACCTGCAGCAACAGTGCCCGGACAAGCGTTTTGCGTTGGTCGAGGCGCAGGCCAGTTTCGGCGGCACTTGGCTAACGCACACTTATCCCGGCGTCCGCTCAGACAGCGACCTGTTCACCTTTGGCTACCGATTCAAGCCATGGCGCGGCGACCCCATCGCCACTGGCGATCAGATCCTGAACTACATGGACGAGGTCATCGGCGAACACGACCTGTCCGGTCGGATTCATTACAGACACCGTGTCACCTCGGCTCGTTGGTCTTCTGCCCAAGCCTGCTGGCACGTCGAAATCGTGCACACACCGACAGAGGGCAACCCTGTCATCCGCCAAGTGCGCTGTCAGTTTTTATGGATGTGCCAAGGTTACTACCGGCACGCCGAAGGCTACACCCCTGAGTGGCCAGGTATGGACGACTTTGCCGGTCGCATCGTGCATCCACAGCAATGGCCAAAAGACCTCGACCTGACCGGTCAGCGCGTGGTGGTGATCGGCTCAGGCGCTACCGCCGCAACATTGGTACCGGCCCTGGCTGGCCGCTGTGCACACGTCACCATGCTGCAGCGTTCTCCCACTTGGTTTGCCACAGGACGCAACGCCAATGAACTGGCTGATACGCTGCGCGCACTGGACGTACCGCACGAATGGACCCACGAAATTGTTCGCCGCAAGGTCCTGCACGACCAAGCCAACTTGCAGCGGCTCTGCGTCCAAGCGCCCGATGCTGTGGCGGCTGAACTGCTTGCCGCAGTCAGGGAGGCACTCGGCCCCGAACACGCACACTTGGTCGATGTCCATTTCAAGCCGTCCTATCGTCCATGGCAACAGCGTTTAGCCTTTGTTCCCGATGGCGACCTCTTCAAAGCGATACGCCATGGACAGGCCAGTGTTCAAACAGGTTCGATTGAGCGCTTCGTGCCAGAAGGCATTCGCCTGAGCAACGGTGAGACTGTGCCCGCCGATGTGATTGTGACTGCCACAGGTTTTAACCTGAACGTATTGGGTGACATTGATTTCCAAGTCGATGGCAAGCCGCTGAACTTTGCGGGCAGCGTCACTTGGCGTGGTGCCATGTTCACGGGCTTGCCCAATTTGCTGTGGGTGTTCGGCTATTTTCGTGCCAGCTGGACGCTGCGCGCCGACTTGCTGGGCGACTTTTTCTGCAAGCTTGTGCAGCACATGGACCAACACGAATTACGCAGTGTGGTGCCTGAGCTTCGGCCTGAAGACCAAGACATGACCTTGAGCCCCTGGGTGCAAACCGACAACTTCAATCCAGGGTACCTGGCCAGGAGCATGCACCAGTTGCCATGCCAAGGCGATCGTGCACCCTGGTTGCACTTGCAAGACTACTCGATAGAAAAGAACGATCTTCCAGTCGCCACCTTCGATGACGGCTCTTTGATTTTTAACTGAGTTTTTCTCAACGCACCTAGAAAATTTTCACCACCACATCCAGGAGACACTTCATGACCAATGCACTGACTCGCCGCCAGACCCTGCAAGCGTTGGGAGCCAGCTTGCTGCCCATGCCGCTGATAGCAGCCGCGCAAGCCGCTTTTCCCAACAAGCCCGTTCGCATCATCGTGCCCCTGCCTGCTAGCGGAGCAGCCGATGTGTCGGTGCGCATCTTGACAGAATTCATGCAACAGCCTATGGGTCAAAGCCTTGTGGTGGAGAACCGACCTGGTGGGATTTACCAAATCGGTATTCAGGCCATCACCAGCGCTCCAGCGGATGGTTACACCCTGATTCACCTCAATGCAACCATGTGCGCCGTGCAGGCTTCGCTCAAACGGTTTGACATGCTCAAACAACTCATTCCGGTGGGGTTGATGGGCTCAACAGATGCCATGCTTTGCATCGCCAACAATGCGCCGTTCAAGACGACACAAGAAATGGTGGCATGGGGAAGGGCCAACCCCGGCAAGCTCAACTATGGCTCTACAGGTCCGGGCTCAATGGAGCATCTGAGCATGGTCAGCATCATGCAACGTGTCGGCATCACCGGGAACAACATTCCATTCAAAGGTGGCCCAGATGGTGCATTGGCTCTTGCCCAAGGGGAGATCCAGGCCATGGCATTGCCAGCGCCACTGATCATCCAGTTCAAAGACAAAATCAAACCTGTGATCGCCCTGACGGAGCAACGCATCGGTTTCTTGCCTGATTTGCCCACCGCCAAAGAGCAGGGACTGGATATCCCCACGGTGAATTACTGGGGGGGTCTGGCGGTCCCCGTTGGCACACCCACAGCTGTCGTCGAGACCCTTGAAAAAGCCTTGAGCGTTGCCGTGAATAACCCGGCCTTGTCTCAGCGCTACATACCATTGGTGTTGATTCATCAGCCAAACTGAGCCAGTGCGCACGTTGAATATTGAGCCACTGGTTTTAGGGAATTTATGTTCAGTTGGTTGTGGATAAGTCTATCTGATCTGTGGTTTTGACATCTCCTTTCTGAGCTTTTGCCCGTTGAGGTTTAGTGGGTGTGGCGGCTGTTGAGTTCTTGAACCGCCAGCTTTCATTGCCTGTCTCCACGATGTGGCAGTGATGCGTCAGGCGGTCCAGTAGGGCCGTAGTCATCTTGGCATCACCAAACACATTGCTCCATTCCGAGAAGTTCAGATTGGTCGTGATGACCACACTGGTGCGCTCGTAGAGTTTGGAGAGCAGATGGAACAGCAGCGCCCCGCCAGACTGGGTGAATGGCAGGTAACCCATTTCATCAAGAATCACCATGTCCACATACATCAGCCGGAAGGCGAGCTGACCGGTTTTGTTTTGCGCCTTCTCCAACTCCAATGCGTTGACCAGTTCGACCGTGGAGAAGAATCGAACCCTCTTGCCGTGGGTCCGGATTGCCTCAACCCCCAGACTTGTGGCCAAGTGAGTTTTGCCAGTGCCCGGGCCGCCCACCAACACCACGTTGTGCGCGGAGTTCACAAATTCCAGTCCATGAAGCTTTTGAACCAAGGCTTCGTCCACATGGGCCTGCGTGAAGTCAAACCCCAGCAGATCCCGGTGCGCCGGGAAGCGGGCCACACGCATTTGATAGGCCATGGAACGCACTTCGCGTTGTGCCTTCTCGGCCTTGATCAATTGCATCAGCACCGTATCGTGGTCCAGCGACTTGATGCGGGCCGTGCCCTGAACCTCCGGCCACGCACTGGCCATACCGTGCAACCCAAGCTCTTTGAAGTCGGCAATCAGATCAAGCATCGTTCATCTCCTGATCGCTCCATTGCTGACTTCGTAGTCGGTCATACCGATCCACATTGGCCTGTGATGGCCTGCTCAGGTTTAGATGGGTGTGCACCGGCTCGTTGTTACGGCTTGGCTCCTTCAGGCGAGAGAGAACGTTCAGGATGTGTTCAGCACTGACCCGCCCAGACTGCAAGGCCAGCTCGACGGCCACCAATACCGCCTCCAGCCCATGCAAGGTGACTGCATTGAGCACTTGCGCCATGACCCGATCACCACCAGAGTGGCGCAGCAACTGATCTTGCAATTGCCGCAACGGCTCGGGCATCGTTCTGAACGGTGCACCGTTGCGCAATGCGCCAGGCTTGCGCTCGATCAGCGCGATGTAGTGCGTCCAGTCGTAAAGGGTCTGGTCCCGCTCGAAGCAGCGCTTGAGACGGATGAACTCCCCCTCCGGCGAGACCACCATCAAGTGATCGTGATACACCCGCACGCTGACCATTGCATTGACCCATTCGCACGGGACGCTGTAGCGGTTGCGCTGGAAGTTGATCAGCGATGTGGAAGAGACCCGCGCCGGGTGTTCGATGTAGCCATCAAAGGGTCTGGGGTTAGGCATCAAGCGCAACCGCTCGTCCTGGTACACATCGGCCACCGTCATGTGCACCCATTCAGGATGCTGCAAATGCTCCCAAGCATCAACACAGGCCTTCTGCAACCAAGCGTTGAGTTCTTCCAGCGAGTTCCAACGCCGCTCGCTGGCCTCGCGCCAGATACCCCGACGCCGGTCCTGCACGTTCTTCTCCACGATGCCTTTCTCCCAGCCTGCCGCCCGATTGCAGAACTCCGGATCAAACAGGTAGTGCCCCGTCATCGTCTCAAATCGGGCGTTGATGGTGCGCTTCTTGCCATCGCCCACCTTGTCCACCGCCGTCTTCATGTTGTCGTAGATACCGCGTTTGGTGACACCGCCAAACACGGCAAACGCCCGGGCGTGCGCCTCAAACAACATCTCGTGCGCTTGGTTGTAATAGGCCGACAGCACAAACGCCCGGCTGGCCGCCAATTTGGTGTGCGCCAGATCCAAGCGCCTGCGCAAGCCGCCAATGAACGCGTATTCAGTGCTCCAGTCAAACTGGAACGCCTCGCCCATGTCAAAGTGCATCGGCACATAACCCTGCCCCTTGGCCGCCAAGTCCTGTTCTTTGCGCCACCTTAGGGCGAAGGTGTAAACCGGCCCCCGACTGCCCGGATAGCCCAACGCCCGAAGCCCCTCAAATAAAGCTTTGGTGCCACGACGCTCACGTTTATTGCGGTGACTGTCAGACTTCAGCCACTGCGCAAGCACCTCCTCAAATGGTCCCAGAATCCCCGGGCCTGACGCCCGCTTGGGATACCGGGGCTCCACCATCTCGGGTTGCTCCAGCCACTTCTTGGCCGTGTTGCGAGAAATACCAAGCCGATTGCTGGCCTCGCGGATGGATATGCCGTCTCGAAGAACAAGACGGCGCAATTTACTCAATGTACTCACGTTGATCACTCCTGCCACCCTGCATAAAAAATAAGCAGGGTAGCTCTCAACGTGGCTCAATTTTCAACGTGTAAAGCTCGGAAATTGGCTCAGATTTGGTTGTGATTCAACAATACATTGCATTATGGAAAGTTAGAGTACCTACGCAGTTATTCCACCTGCGAGCAGGTAAATCTGCAGGACACGGCGGCAACTGTGAATTCGCCACAGCCCATAGCGGCATCATGAAAACAAAAAAACGGAGCAAATTTTTCACTGAGTGCTGACGGAATTTGGACGGTAAAGAACTTCGCGAAAGGGCGCTGCTGGTCATCCGACAGACTGCCCACGCCACTATCTGCAAGAATTTAGAACATATGCTCATCTGGTCTGCCTGAATGAAAAAAAGCCGGTCAGACTTGTACTTTCCCATGGGACCTGTGCGCCATTGGTCTCTCGAGTCACGTTTCTTCTAACCTCTTTGAAGACCTCCTCAATGGGCAGTCCGGGTTGTTGAATGGCTCGTAGAAGGTTCTTCGTAAAAGGGCTGTTGCGCTCCCCTCTACCACCATCAGCAGCGACCTTACCGGGAGCTGTTGAGTAAGAGAGAAAGGTGCCAGTTGGTGCGTCCATGCGAGCCAGCCCTCGGTTAAGACTTCTGGAGCCAATCAGATTGTTGTTGCGGCAGGCATCAAGGATCACGATGTTGACACGTTCTGCGTTGTTCGACTTGATCATCTCCAACATTTCAAGCCACGCAGCAGCGTCATACGCTTGATCCGCTAACTCGTATTCAAACTTGAGGTCGGCGTTGACCGGAATCATGTAGTTTTTGTTCTTGGACTCAATGCCGTGCCCAGCAAAGTAAATTAGGGCAACATCGGCGTTGGTGAGTTGATCAGCAAAGCGTCGGGTAGCTTCCCGAATCTGACCAAGCGAAGCATTACGCAAGAACGTAGTCTGGAATCCAAATCGTTTCAAGGCTTGATCAATGTCAGTGGCATCGTTGACCGCATTTTCTAAGGGACTGGATTTGTACTGAGCATTTCCAATCACCAGTGCCACTCGGCGTTCTGATCTTTGCACAGTCTGAGGACGAGGCCGCTCAGTCAGTCGGGATTCGGCTAATTCTTTTGCGCGGTCGAGTTCGACTTGAAGCTCTTGCCTTTTTCTGCGTTCGGCATCTAACTCTGCTGTAATTCTCTCTCGCTCTTTACTAAATGAGGTTTGATCGTCGGGCGATATACGATTTTTGCGCTCGGCTTCAAGCCCTGCATTGGGGTCATATGTTGGAATTTTATTTAACGCATAAGCCGGACCCAAATGGGTTGATGAATTGAATGGGAATAGGTTTTTGTCTATTTCATATGAGCCGACAAGTTTTCCCTCATACCAGTCGCCAGAAAGCGCAACAGACCCGTCTGCTCTGTATTCAATCCCTCTTCCATCTCGTTTGTTACCTTTCCATTCTCCGACGTACTTATTTCCATTTGTTGCAATTTCATTTTCGGATGTACGGATTACATCAGACGATGAACTGACTTTTGTAGTGGAAACAAAGGGATACCGACTTACATCTAGCACAAATGATCCGACAAGTTTTCCTTCGTACCACTCACCAGATGCAACAACAGTTCCATCGGCACTGTATTGAATTCCCCTTCCATCGCGATTGTCGTTTTTCCAATCCCCTATGTACTTTCTACCGTCAATATTTTTGAAGGTCCCATGTCCACTTCGCCTTCCATCTTTCCATTCACCTTCGTAATTGCCGCTTGCGACGGATTTAGAACCAAAACAATTGGTCCATTGCGAGGTTTGGCTACCAAGACAGTTAGGGAGATTTTTTTGTGCTCCAGCACTGCCAGCCATTAGGCAGAGCAAGACGAGGCGGATGAGTTTAAGCATGGGTGCCATCGTAACCAATCTTGTAACGTTTTGGGAGATCGCGCATCTCAAGCCTGCGAACGTTCTGATCATTTTGGAATTTTTTACATACCCCCGGGGGGCATCGGTCTAAAAGGCAAGGGGGGGTAGTTGCTTTCGGCCCGAAGGGTAATCGGTCGAGCAAATCACAGTGCATAGGGCAGATGGGAGTCCCTGCTCAGGACTTGGGGGTGGGGGTACGGTGGGGTCTGACTGGGCAGGAAATTTGGAAGGCACCGGTTGAACACTCAAGTCCAGCACTCGCGATAGCTAACCCTTGCATACCAAGTAGAAACTCAGCACATGAGGAGGCCACAGCACTACATCCCAAAAATCTCTGAAGAGCCCCCAAAGCACATTGATGCATGTACCTTCAAATCTGCCGTGTTCACCGCAGTAAAAGTGAAACCTTTTGGGGCTCCCAAAACAGGCGTTTAGGACACTTTTAGGACACCGACAAGAAAAAAGCACCTAGAGTTTCCTCTAAGTGCTTGATTTCATTCGGAATTTTTGGTGGGCGATGCAAGTTTCGAACTTGCGACCCCTGCAGTGTGAATGCAGTGCTCTACCCCTGAGCTAATCGCCCTGCGCCGTTTGACGAAGAGCGCAATTATGACATGAAAACCTGGACCATTTGACGCTTAGCAACTGAAAAGTCGTCGCCAAACACATGGCCTTTTGGGCAATGGGGCTCACGCCGACTGAGCCAGTCGCCAAACGGTTTTGCCGCCACTCGATTTGTCGAGTTGGGTCAGCACATCATCGTGCGCGGCCAGCTCTTGGGCATTGGCGGGAAGTACCGGCAAAGCATAAGTGCTCAGGTTCACCTGCACCTTGACCGACTGGGTGTCTGTGGGTGCGTCGCCCGCATCGATCAGCAGCGCCTCTTGGCCGCGTGTCATGTTGATGTAGACATCGGCCAGCAATTCGGCGTCGAGCAAAGCGCCGTGCAGGGTACGCCCAGAGTTGTCGACCTCAAGGCGATCGCACAGCGAGTCGAGGCTGTTACGTTTGCCGGGGAACATTTCCTTGGCCATGGCCAAAGTGTCAATCACACCACTGACGTAGGCCTTGAGGGGCTTTTTACCGACGCGTTCAAGTTCCTTGTTCAGAAAGCCGATGTCAAACGCTGCATTGTGGATGATGAGCTCGGCATCGGCCAGGTAATTCAGGATGTCTTCCGTCAGCTGGGCAAACTTGGGTTTGTCTCGCAAAAACTCGTTGCTGATACCGTGCACTTTGAGCGCGTCTTCGTGACTGTCACGCTCGGGGTTGAAATAGAAATGCAGGTTGTTGCCCGTGAGCTTGCGGGCATAGAGTTCCACACAACCGAGCTCGATGATGCGGTCGCCACCTTCGGCCGACAGGCCCGTGGTTTCGGTGTCCAAAACGATTTGACGCATGGATCGCCTTCGCTCAGTGCAGCTCTTTGGCGTGGTTGATGGTGTAGCGCGGGATCTCGATGACCAGATCGCTTTTTGCCACAAAGGCTTGACAGCTCAGGCGCGAGTTGGGCTCTAAGCCCCAGGCGCGGTCGAGCAGGTCTTCTTCGGTTTCTTCCATTTCACCCAGGCTTTTGAAGCCTTCGCGCACCACCACATGGCAGGTGGTGCAGGCTGCGCTCATGTCGCAGGCGTGTTCGATGTTGATGTGGTTGTCGAGCAGCGCTTCGCAGATGCTGGTGCCCGCAGGCGCGGTGATTTCAGCCCCGTTGGGGCAGTATTCGGCATGGGGCAGGATTTTGATGACGGGCATGGCGGTATTGTGGATTACATCGACTGGATATTTTGGCCAGCCAGGGCTTTCTGGATGCTGTGGTTCATGCGCTCGGCCGCAAAGGCTTCGGTGCCCTTGGCCAGGGCTTGGGTGCAGTCTTCCAGGGCTTGGGCATCTTGTTCGGTTGGGATGGCCGCTTGCAAGGTAGCCATCAGGGCGTCGATGTGGGCGCGCTCTACAGCGCTCAACAATTGACCGTCGGCGGCCAAGGCGCTGCGCGTGGCCAGCAGCATGCGATCGGCGTCCACTCGCGCCTCGACCAAGGCGCGCGCCTTCATGTCGGCTTGCGCGGTCGTGAAGCTCTCTTGCAGCATGGTGGCGATCTGATCGTCGCTCAGGCCATACGAGGGTTTGACGTCGATGCGGGCTTCGACACCACTGATTTGTTCTTTGGCCCCCACGCTCAGCAGGCCATCGGCGTCCACCGTGAAGGTGACGCGGATGCGGGCAGCGCCAGCCGCCATGGGCGGGATGCCGCGCAGCTCAAAGCGGGCCAGGCTGCGGCAGTCTTGCACCAGGTCGCGTTCGCCCTGCAGCACATGCAGCGCCAAGGCGGTCTGCCCGTCCTGGTAGGTGGTGAAGTCTTGCGCCATGGCGGTGGGGATGGTCTGGTTGCGCGGGATGATGCGCTCGACCAGACCGCCCATGGTTTCGATACCCAGTGACAGAGGGATAACATCAAGCAGCAGCAATTCGCCATCGGCATTGTTGCCCGCCAGTTGGTTGGCCTGGATGGATGCGCCCAAAGCGACGACTTCGTCGGGGTTGAGGTTGTTCAGCGGCGCTTGGCCAAAAAATTCGGCCACGGCCTGCTGGATTTGCGGCATGCGCGTCGAGCCGCCCACCATGACCACGCCTTGCACATCGTCCTTGGCCAGTTGCGCATCGCGCAGCGCTTTGCGCACGGCGGTGATGCAGCGGGCCGTCAGGGCTTGGGTGGCTTGCTCGAAATCTGCACGGCTGATTTGCTCAGACAAGCTGCCAGTAGACAGGGCGGCATTCAGCGTGACCGCATCGGCGGCGGTGAGTGCTTCTTTGGCCGCACGGGCAGCGGCCTTGAGCACGGTTTTGTCTTCGGCCGTGGCCTCGTGCAAGGCGGGCTGGCGGGCCATGGCGGCATCGGCCAGGGCTTGGTCGTAATCATCACCACCCAAGGCGGAATCACCGCCGGTAGACAAGACCTCAAACACGCCTTGCGTCAGGCGCAGGATGGAAATGTCGAAGGTGCCGCCACCCAGATCAAACACGGCGTAAACACCCTCGCTGGCGTTGTCCAGGCCATAGGCAATGGCCGCAGCGGTGGGTTCGTTGATCAGGCGCAGCACGTTCAAGCCTGCCAGTTGCGCGGCGTCTTTGGTGGCTTGGCGCTGAGCGTCGTCAAAGTACGCAGGCACGGTGATGACCGCGCCGTACAGGTCGTCGTTGAAGGTGTCTTCGGCGCGGTAGCGCAGCGTGGCCAAGATCTCGGCACTCACCTCGACGGGCGACTTGGGGCCCTGCACGGTTTGAATGGACAGCATGCCCTGTTCGCTGGCCGTGAACTCGTAGGGCAGTTTGCTGCGGTCGACGATGTCTTGCAGGCCACGGCCCATGAAGCGCTTGACCGAGGCAATCGTGTTGACCGGGTCGCTGGCGGCAGACTGCACAGCATCAAAACCAATTTGACGGCCCTGCCCCGGCATGAAGCGCACCACAGACGGCAAGATCACCCGGCCATCGTCGTCGGGCAAGCATTCGGCCACGCCGTTGCGCACCGACGCCACCAGCGAGTGCGTGGTGCCCAGGTCGATGCCCACGGCGATGCGGCGCTGGTGCGGGTCGGGCGACTGGCCCGGTTCGGAAATCTGCAGTAAGGCCATGTTCAGTGGGGAAAATTCAGGTCAATCGGTCGAGTTTAGCTTTCACTTCTTGCGTGAAGCGCTCGATGAACATCAGCGCCCTCACCTGCCCCACGGCTTGGGCGGGGTCTTTGGACACATCGAGCAACTGGGCCAGGGTTTGCTGAACTCGGCGCTGCTCGTTGGCCACAAGGCCTGCCAGGGCTTCGAGGCCTTGGGCACTGCCCGTGTCTTCCAGGTTTTCACGCCATTCCATTTGCTGCATCAAAAATGCTGGGGGCATGGCCGTGCTGTTTTCGGCCTGCACGGGCGCACCTTGCAGCTCACACAAATAAGCGGCGCGTTTCAGCGGGTCTTTCAGGCGTTGATACGCCTCGTTGATGCGCACCGACCACTGCATTGCCACGCGCTGGGCGGCGGCGCCATCGGCAGCAAAGCGGTCCGGGTGGGCTTCGCGTTGCAGGGCTTTCCAGCGGGCATCGAGCTGAGCGCGGTCCTGTGCAAACTGCACAGGCACATCGAACAGGACGAAGTCGTTGGCTTGAAGGTTAATCATGCGGTCACTGCCATGGCGAGGGAAACGCGGCCATCCAAGCATGGCTCGCCACGTCGCTGCGCTCCTCTCGATGAAGACACACTCACACGCGGAAGGATTCACCGCAACCGCAGCGGTCACGCTCGTTGGGGTTGTTGAAACGAAAACCCTCGTTCAGGCCTTCGCGCACAAAGTCCAACTCTGTGCCGTCGATGTAGGCCAGGCTTTTCGGGTCGACCAACACCTTGACGCCGTGGCCTTCAAAGACCACGTCTTCTGGGGCAATGTCGTCCACGTACTCCAGCTTGTAGGCCAGGCCCGAGCAGCCCGTGGTCTTAACGCCCAAGCGCACACCCACACCCGAGCCACGTTTGGCCAAGTAGCGGGTCACATGCCGCGCTGCAGCGGCAGACAGTGAGATGGCCATGTCAGTTCAGGTGTTTCTTTTTGTAGTCTTCCACGGCCGCTTTGATGGCGTCTTCGGCCAAGATGGAGCAGTGGATTTTGACCGGTGGCAGCGCCAGCTCTTCGGCGATTTCGCTGTTCTTGAGGGCAGCAGCTTGATCGAGCGTTTTGCCCTTGACCCATTCGGTCACGAGCGAGCTGGAGGCAATGGCCGAGCCGCAGCCATAGGTCTTGAATCGCGCATCTTCGATCACGCCGGTTGTCGGGTTGACCTTGATCTGCAGCTTCATCACGTCGCCGCAAGCCGGTGCGCCGACCATGCCGGTGCCTACGCTGTCGTCGCCTTTGTCAAACGAGCCGACATTGCGGGGGTTTTCGTAGTGGTCAACCACTTTTTCAGAATATGCCATGTTGAACTCCTGGTTTTGTTTGCTTGTACTTTTGCGTTTGGGGTTGAGTGTTGGACGTTCAGCGCCTTCAAAAAACTAAACGCTCAACTCTTAACTCTTAAAGCAAAACGTTCAGTGGGCAGCCCACTGGATCGTGCTCAGGTCAATGCCATCTTGGTGCATTTCCCACAGGGGGCTGAGATCGCGCAACTTGGCCACGTTCTCGCGGATGGTTTTGATCGCGTAGTCGATGTCCTCTTCGGTGGACCAGCGGCCAATCGTCATGCGCAGGCTGCTGTGGGCCAGCTCGTCGCTGCGGCCAAGGGCGCGCAACACATAGCTGGGCTCAAGGCTCGCCGAAGTGCAGGCCGAACCCGACGACACCGCCAGACCCTTGATGCCCATGATCAGCGATTCGCCTTCGACAAAGTTGAAACTCATGTTGATGTTGTGCGGCACGCGTTGGGTGGCGTGGCCGTTCAGGAACACCTGCTCCATGTCGCTCAGGCCGTTGATCAGGCGGTCGTGCAAAGCACGCGCCTTGGCGTTGTCTTGGGCCATCTCGAGCTTGGCAATGCGAAAGGCCTCGCCCATGCCCACACACTGGTGGGTGGGCAAGGTGCCCGAGCGCATGCCGCGCTCGTGGCCGCCACCGTGCATTTGCGCTTCGAGGCGAATGCGGGGTTTGCGGCGCACATACAAAGCGCCAATGCCCTTGGGGCCATAGGTTTTGTGCGAAGCCAAGCTCATCAGGTCGATGGGCAACTGGGTCATGTCGATCTTCACCTTGCCAGTAGCTTGCGCGGCATCGACGTGGAAGATGATGCCTTTTTCGCGGCACAGCTTGCCGATGGCGGTCACGTCCTGGATCACGCCGATTTCGTTGTTCACGAACATCACGCTGATCAAAATGGTGTCGGGGCGAATGGCCGCTTTCAAGGCGTCCAAGCTCAGCAAGCCATCGGCCTGCACGTCCATGTAGGTCACTTCAAAACCCTGGCGCTCCAGCTCGCGCATGGTGTCGAGTACAGCTTTGTGTTCGGTCTTGACGGTGATCAGGTGCTTACCACGCGACTTGTAAAACTGCGCAGCGCCCTTGATGGCCAGGTTGTTGGACTCGGTTGCGCCGCTGGTCCAAACGATTTCACGTGGATCGGCACCGATCAGATCAGCCACTTGCTCGCGGGCTTTTTCGACGGCGGCTTCGGCCTCCCAGCCCCAAGCGTGGGTGCGGGATGCGGGGTTGCCAAAGTGCTCTCTCAACCAAGGGACGATGGCGTCCACCACACGGGGGTCGCAGGGGTTGGTGGCACCGTAATCAAGGTAAATGGGGAAATGGGGTGTGTTCATGGTCTGCTCTTCTTCGGGAATCAGGATTTGGCGAACATGTTGCCCAAGTCAAAAACTGAATTGGGCACATTCACGCGGATGGGCTGGCTGATCGGCATGGGGGCAATCGCGCGCTTGAGGCTGGGCTTGTTTTCAACGACCAAGCCTTTGGCCAATTGGTCGTCCACCAACTTTTGCAGGGACACCGAGTCCAGAAACTCCACCATTTTGGAGTTGAGCGAGGCCCAAAGGTCGTGTGTCATGCACCGGCCATCGCCGCCATTGCAATTTTCTTTGCCACCGCAGTGGGTGGCGTCAATGGGCTCATCCACGGACAAAATGATGTCGGCCACGGTGATGTCGGTGGATTTGCGGCCCAAGGTGTAACCGCCGCCAGGGCCACGGGTGGACTCAACCAAGTTGTGACGGCGCAGCTTGCCGAACAACTGCTCTAAATAAGAGAGTGAAATCTGTTGGCGCTGGCTGATGGCGGCCAATGTCACGGGGCCCGCGTCTTGGCGCAGGGCCAAATCGATCATGGCGGTGACGGCGAAACGGCCTTTGGTGGTTAAACGCATGGCAGACTCCTGAAGTGTGTGAAAGCGCTGTCTGAAAACCGCTTGAGCGGGATCCCGACTAAACGAGTCAAGTATACGACATACCCGATCAAATCACTCGGGTTATAGGGTTATTCAAGCCCGTATCAGCGGCACGATGGGGTCGCCCCCTGCCGCGCCAAAGGCCTGCTCCTTCAGGATGGTCAGCTGGTCGCGCACCTGAGCGGCCTTTTCGAACTCCAGGTTGCGGGCGTGCTCCATCATTTGCTTCTCCAGCTGCTTGATGGCACGGGCGATGTCTTTCTCGCTCATGTCCTCCACTTTGGCCCGTTGCACCGCGGCTTGCTCCAAGCGCTCGGCTTCTTTGCCCGATTTTTCGCTGTACACGCCGTCGATCAGGTCTTTGACCTTTTTGACAATGCTCTTGGGCGTGATGCCCATGACCTCGTTGTGCGCCACTTGCTTGATGCGGCGGCGCTCGGTCTCGCCCATGGCTTTTTTCATAGAATCGGTGATGCGGTCGGCATACAAAATCGCCCGACCATTCAGGTTTCGGGCCGCACGGCCAATGGTCTGAATCAAGCTGCGCTCGGATCGCAAGAAGCCTTCTTTGTCAGCATCCAAAATCGCCACCAGCGAGACTTCGGGAATGTCCAAGCCCTCGCGCAGCAAGTTGATGCCCACCAGCACATCGAAAGCGCCCAGGCGCAGGTCACGCAAAATCTCCACCCGGTCCACCGTGTCCACGTCGCTGTGCAAGAAACGCACCTTCACCCCGTTGTCGCTCAGGTAATCGGTCAACTGCTCGGCCATGCGCTTGGTCAGCGTCGTGATCAGCACGCGCTCGTGCTTGTCCACACGAATGCGGATTTCTTGCAGCACATCGTCCACCTGCTGGGTGGCGGGACGCACCTCCACCTCTGGATCGACCAAGCCCGTGGGGCGCACCACCTGCTCGACCACTTTGCCCGCGTGCGTCTTTTCATAGTCAGCCGGCGTGGCCGAGACAAAAATGCACTGGCGCATGCGTTTTTCAAATTCTTCGAACTTGAGCGGGCGGTTGTCCAAAGCGCTGGGCAAGCGAAAGCCGTATTCCACCAGCGTGGTTTTGCGCGCCTTGTCGCCGTTGTACATGGCATTGAGTTGGCCAATCATCTGGTGGCTTTCGTCCAGAAACATGATGGCATCGGGCGGCATGTAATCGGTCAAGGTGCTGGGCGCGTCGCCCGGGGCCGCGCCCGACAAATGTCGCGTGTAATTTTCAATGCCCTTGCAGTGGCCCACTTCGGACAACATTTCCAAGTCAAACCGAGTGCGCTGCTCCAGCCGCTGCGCCTCGACCAGCTTGCCCATACCCACCAGTTCTTTGAGGCGCTGAGCCAGCTCGATCTTGATGGTCTCGACCGCCGCCAACACCTTGTCGCGTGGCGTCACATAGTGGCTGGAGGGGTAAACCGTGAAGCGCGGGATCTTTTGCCGGATTCGCCCGGTGAGCGGGTCAAACAGTTGCAAGCTCTCAATCTCGTCGTCAAACAGCTCGATGCGAATCGCCAGCTCGGAGTGCTCTGCCGGGAACACGTCGATCGTGTCGCCCCGCACCCGGAACTTGCCGCGGGAAAACTCCATGTCGTTGCGTTGGTACTGCATGCGGATCAGCTGCGCGATCACATCGCGCTGGCCCAGCTTGTCGCCGGTGCGCAGCGTCATGATCATGCGGTGGTAGCTTTCGGGCTCGCCAATGCCGTAGATGGCCGAGACCGTGGCCACGATCACCACATCGCGCCGCTCCATGATGCTTTTGGTGCAAGACAGCCTCATCTGCTCGATGTGCTCGTTGATCGCGCTGTCTTTTTCAATGAACAGGTCGCGCTGGGGCACATAGGCCTCGGGCTGGTAATAGTCGTAATAACTGACGAAATACTCGACCGCGTTCTTGGGGAAAAACTCACGGAATTCACTGTACAGTTGCGCCGCCAGCGTTTTATTGGGCGCAAACACAATGGCTGGCTTGCCTATTTGTGCAATCACATTGGCCATGGTGAAGGTCTTGCCCGAGCCAGTCACGCCCAAAAGGGTTTGAAACACCTCGCCGTCTTGGACACCCTCGACCAGCTGCGCAATGGCCACGGGCTGGTCGCCTGCGGGTGGGTAAGGCTGATAAAGCTCAAAGGGCGAGCCCGGATAGCTGATGAATTCCCCCTCCGCATACTTGTAGGTATCAGACACGGCTTCAACAACAGGGGTTTCAGACACGGTGGACATCTTTTTGTTAAGACCGCCTGGCCAAACCAGACGGCGGGGGTCGTTAAAATCAGGGACAACCCCAAAGCCTAACCGAGGAACGGGTTTCCTGCCACCACTGAACACAATCCAAGGACTTTCCATGTCTCTGTTTTCCGCCGTCGAAATGGCCCCCCGCGACCCGATCCTGGGTCTGAATGAGCAATTCAACGCCGACACCAACCCCAACAAAGTGAACCTGGGCGTGGGCGTTTATTTCGATGACAACGGCAAACTGCCCCTGCTGCAGTGTGTGCAAGCGGCCGAAAAAACCATGATGGCCACGCCCACCGCACGCGGTTACTTGCCCATTGACGGCATCGTGGCCTATGACAACGCTGTCAAGGCCCTGGTCTTTGGCGCTGAATCTGACGTGGTCCAATCCGGCCGCGTGTCCACCGTGCAAGCCATTGGAGGCACCGGCGGCCTGAAAATCGGTGCCGACTTTCTGAAAAAAGTCAGCCCCAACGCCAAAGTGCTGATTTCCGACCCCAGCTGGGAAAACCACCGCGCCATCTTCGTGAACGCTGGATTTGAGGTGGACAACTACGCCTATTACGACGCGGTCAAGCGTGGCGTCAACTTCGACGGCATGCTGGCTAGCCTGAATGCTGCAGATGCAGGCACCATCGTGGTGCTGCACGCCTGCTGTCACAACCCGACCGGCTACGACATCACAGCAGCCCAGTGGGACCAGGTCATTGCCGTCGTCAAGGAGAAAAACCTGACCGCCTTTTTGGACATGGCTTACCAAGGCTTTGGCCACGGCATTGCCGAAGACGGCGCGGTGATCGGCAAGTTTGTGGCCGCCGGCCTGAATATTTTTGTGTCCACCTCGTTCTCCAAGAGCTTCAGCCTGTACGGCGAGCGTGTGGGTGCCTTGTCGGTGGTCGCTTCTGACAAAGAAGAAGCTTCGCGCGTGCTGTCGCAACTGAAAATCGCGATCCGCACCAATTACTCCAACCCACCCATCCACGGTGGTGCGGTCGTGGCGGCGGTGTTGAACAACCCCGAGCTGCGCGCCCAGTGGGAAAGCGAATTGGCCGAGATGCGTCTGCGCATCAAGGCCATGCGCCAAAAACTGGTGGACAGCCTGAAAGCCGCTGGCGTGCAGCAGGACATGAGCTTCATCACCACCCAGATCGGCATGTTCAGCTATTCGGGCCTGACCAAAGACCAAATGGTGCGTCTGCGCAGCGAGTTTGGCGTGTACGGCACCGACACCGGCAGGATGTGCGTCGCCGCGCTGAACAGCAAAAACATCGACTATGTCTGCGAATCGATCGCCAAAGTCGTCTGACCGCACCCTTTCAAGGCTGAAATCCGGTTTGAAACCGCCCCTGACGGGGCGGTTTCTTTTTGGACGGTCCGGAAGGTGACTGTCAATTAGGGGGCAAACTCAAAAAATACCAACGGGTCTCCTGTAGTATTGCTGCAGTGCACCATTCTGTTGCAAGGGAAATTGTCACATGCTTTATCAGATTTTTGAAACCCAACGCTCGATCATGGCGCCTTTTTCCGATCTGGCCCAAGCAGCTGCCAAGTTGTACAGCAACCCCCTGAACCCCATGGCACAAACGCCGTTGGCTCAGCATGCATCTGCCGGTTATGCGCTGATGCACCGGCTGGGCAAAGATTACGAAAAGCCCGAGTTCGGTATCCGCACCGTGAAGGTCAACAAAGTCGATGTCGCGATCCACGAGCGCATCGAAATCGACAAGGCTTTTTGCGAGCTGCGCCGCTTCAAGCGTTTCTCAGACGACCCCGCCACCCTGACCCAGCTCAAGGCCCAGCCCGTGGTCCTGATCGTGGCCCCCTTATCGGGCCACTACGCCACCTTGCTGCGCGACACCGTCAAGACCATGCTGCAAGATCACAAGGTCTACATCACCGACTGGAAGAACGCGCGCCTGGTGCCTTTGTCGGATGGCGAGTTCCACCTGGACGACTACATCAACTACGTGCAGGAATTCATCCGCCACCTGCAAGCCATTTATGGCCACTGCCATGTGGTGAGCGTGTGCCAGCCGACCGTGCCGGTGCTGGCTGCGGTGTCGCTCATGTCCAGCCGTGGCGAAAAGACCCCGCTGACCATGACCATGATGGGCGGACCCATCGATGCACGCAAATCACCCACAGCGGTGAACAACTTGGCGACCAACAAGAGTTTTGATTGGTTTGAAAACAATGTGATTTACCGCGTACCGGCCAACTTCGCGGGCGCCGGGCGCCGTGTCTACCCTGGGTTTTTGCAGTACACCGGCTTTGTGGCCATGAACCCGGACCGCCACGCCACCAGTTATTACGACTACTTCAAGGACCTGATCAAGGGTGACGACGCCAACACCGAGGCGCACCGCAAGTTCTACGACGAGTACAACGCCGTGCTGGACATGGACGCTGATTACTACCTTGAGACCATCGCCACCGTGTTCCAAGACTTCAAACTGGTCAAGGGCACTTGGGATGTCAAGAGTTTGGACGGCAAAGTGGAGCGCGTTCGCCCTCAGGACATCATGAACACCGCGCTGATGACTGTGGAAGGCGAACTGGACGACATCTCGGGCTCGGGCCAGACCCGCGCTGCACAAGACCTGTGCACTGGCGTACCCGCCAGCGAACGCCAGCACCTGGAAGTGCCTGGCGCAGGCCACTACGGCATCTTCAGCGGCCGCCGTTGGCGCGACATCGTGTACCCGCAGGTGGTCAAATTCATCCAGGGCCATGCACCCAAGGACAAGGCGCCAGCGCCCAAGGCCGTTGCTGCAGCGCCCACCATGATCGCCGCTGCAGCGCCTGTGGCGACCAAAGCTGCGAAAGCTGCGGTCAAGGCTCAAGTCAAGCCAGCGATCAAGCCAGCAGCCACAAGCGCAGCCAAGCCTGTGGCCAAAGCTGCCGTCAAAGCCGTGGCAGCACCAGCAGCCAAACCTGTTGCCAAAGCCGCAGCGCCTGTCAAAGCTGCGACCAAAACACAGGCCAAGGCCGCAGCCGAAGCCTCTGCAAAAAACAGCAAAGCGGCAGCCCAGCCAAAAGGCACCGTCAAAACCACTTGGGTGGCCCCAAAAGCCTGAGGCCCATGCCCCTGCAGCTCACAGCGCCTGAGACCCAGGCGCTTTTTATTGCCCTCAACGATGTCCTGCCGCAAACGCAGTGCACCCGTTGCGGCTTTCCCGATTGCGCCAGCTATGCCCGCGCCATGGCCGAGGGGCAAGCGGCCATCAACCAATGCCCGCCGGGTGGACAAGCCGGTATTGAGCGTTTGGCTGCACTGACTGGCCAGCCCATGGTCTTGCTGAACCCCGAGCATGGCACTGAAGGCCCACGGCATGTGGCCATCATTGACGAGGCCTGGTGCATCGGTTGCACGCTGTGCATCAAAGCCTGTCCGACCGATGCGATTTTGGGGGCCAACAAGCTGATGCACACCGTGATCGAGCCTTGGTGCACGGGCTGCGAGCTGTGCATTCCGGTGTGCCCGGTGGACTGCATTGCGCTGGAGAATGTGACCGGCGCAGATGCTGGCTGGGCCGCTTGGTCTGCCGATCAAGCCCATACCGCACGCGAGCGCTACACCTCTCGCCAGCAGCGTCTGGTGCGCGAAGAAGCCGCCCACCAACAGCAACAAGTGGCCAAGGCCGAGCACAAACTGGCCGACTTGGCCACGCACACCCAGGGCACCGACAACGCCCCCGAAGTGGACCGCAAACGCGCCATCATCGAAGCGGCGCTGGCCAAAGCCCGTGCAAAACAAAATCAAGGCTGACCGCCCGACATCGGTCTTGATCTTGGTCTAAGACCGCTCCCACACCGAACCTGTTTTAGACGGCTGCAGCCAATTTCTCGAAAGCACTGACCACCTCCGGTGGCGCCTGCACCAACTCGATCAACACGCCCTCGCCGCCAATCGGGAACTCCTCGTTCGCCTTGGGGTGCAAAAACGTGATGTCAAAACCGGCCGCACCCTTGCGGATACCGCCCGGCGCAAAGCGCACGCCTTGCGCCGTGAGCCAATCCACCGCCACCGGCAAGTCATCAATCCACAAGCCGATGTGGTTGAGCGGCGTGGTGTGCACCGCAGGCTTTTTTTCGGGGTCGAGTGGTTGCATCAAATCGACCTCAACCTTGAAGGGACCGGTGCCGATGGCGCAGATGTCTTCATCCACATTCTCGCGTTCGCTTGTGTAGGTGCCGGTCACCTCGAGGCCAAACATATCGACCCAGAGCATTTGCAAGCGCCCTTTGTCAGGCCCGCCAATGGCAATTTGCTGGATGCCCAGCACTTTGAAGGGGCGCAGGTTGCTCATTATTCAAACTCCACGATCATCTGTTCCACCGTGAGCGATTCACCTTTGGCGGCCATCACTTTCTTGACCACGCCGTCTCGCGCAGCAAAGAGCACGTTTTCCATCTTCATGGCTTCGATCACGGCCACACGTTCACCCGCTTGCACTTTTTGGCCCACCGACACGGCCACATCGACCAAGAGGCCTGGCATGGGTGAGAGCACAAAGCGGCTCAAGTCGGGGGGTGCCTTGTACGGCATGAGTTGATGCAGCTCGGCCATTCGGGGCGACATGACCAGGGCTTGGATGCGCGTGCCGTTGTGCTGCACTTGCAAAGCCAGCGGGTTTTTCAAGGTGCCGCGTTCGATTTGTGCAGTGAACGGCTGGCCATTGCAGGTGCCCACAATGCGGATGTCGTTCAGGCGCGAGTTGCTGGCAATCGCGTAGGTTTTCCCGTTCACCGTGATGCGTGCTTCGCCATGCTTGCCCACCAATTCATCGACATGCACTGGCACATAGCGGTTGTTGCCTTCTTTGCCCAATTCCACCACGGCATAGTCTTGACCCAGCTGAACGTCATAGCCCGGCAATTGGCCGCTCAAGCCTGCAGCACGCTCACGCGACTTGCGGCGCACAAAGGCTGCCAATGCCGCCAAGAAATCGTGGTCGTCGTGCGGTACATCTTCCGCGCGAAAGCCTTGGCTGTATTGCTCGGCGATGAAACCGGTGTTGAAGTCACCTGAGACGAAACGGGGGTGCGCCAACAACGCGGCTTGAAACGGGATGTTGGAGCTGATGCCGCGGATGACAAAACCGTTCAAGGCTTCGCGCATCTTGGCAATCGCCTCGTGGCGGTCTTTGCCATGAACGATCAACTTGGCAATCATCGAGTCGTAGAACATCGGGATCTCGCCACCGTCTTGCACGCCCGTGTCCACTCGCACCCCATAGAGGTCTTGGACATTGCCCTGGAACATGGTTTGATGGGGCGTCTGAAAGCGCACCAAACGGCCCGTGGAAGGCAAGAAATTACGGAAGGGGTCTTCGGCGTTGATGCGGCACTCGATGGCCCAGCCATTGCGCTGCACGTCGGCTTGGGCAAAGGACAGTTTTTCGCCCGCAGCCACGCGGATCATCTGCTCCACCAAATCCAGGCCCGTGATCGCTTCGGTCACAGGGTGCTCCACTTGCAAGCGGGTGTTCATCTCCAGGAAATAGAAGCTTTGGTCTTTGCCGACCACAAACTCCACCGTGCCAGCCGACTGGTATTTGACCGCCTTGGCCAGTAGCACCGCCTGCTCGCCCATGGCTTTGCGGGTGGCCTCGGAGATGAATGGCGACGGGGCTTCCTCAATGACTTTTTGGTGGCGGCGCTGGATCGAGCACTCGCGCTCGTTCAGGTAAACCACATTGCCGTGGCTGTCGCCCAGCACCTGGATCTCGATGTGGCGGGGCTCTTCGACGAACTTCTCGATGAACACGCGGTCATCGCCAAAACTGTTGCGCGCTTCGTTACGACACGAGGTGAAACCTTCAAAGGCTTCTTTGTCGTTGAAGGCCACGCGCAGACCTTTGCCACCGCCGCCCGCCGAGGCTTTGATCATCACCGGGTAGCCAATGCCCTTGGCAATCTCGACCGCTTTTTCAGCCGTCTCAATCGCGTGGTTCACGCCGGGAATGCAATTCACGCCCGCAGCGCCCGCCAGTTTTTTGGACTCGATCTTGTCGCCCATGGCGGCGATCGAAAAATGGCGCGGACCAATGAAAGCGATACCTTCTTCTTCGCAGCGCTTGGAGAACTCCGCGTTCTCGCTCAAGAAACCGTAGCCGGGGTGAATCGCTTGCGCGCCCGTGGTTTTGGCCGCCGCAATGATTTTGTCGGCCACCAGATACGACTCGCGCGAGGCCGCAGGGCCAATCAGCACGGCCTCGTCGGCCAGTTGAACATGGCGCGCCTCTTTGTCGGCTTCAGAGTAAACCGCCACGGTTTGGATGCCCATTTTCTGGGCGGTGGCGATGACGCGGCAAGCAATCTCACCACGGTTGGCAATCAGGATTTTGGTAAACATATTCGATGAGCGTTAAGCGTTGAGTGTTGAGCAAAAAATCAGGCGAGGCGTCGGTTCAATACCCTGAACACTGAACGCCAAACGCTGAACCTCACAGCGGTATGTTCCCGTGCTTACGCCATGGGTTTTCAATCTTCTTGTCTTTGAGCATGACCAGCGAACGGGCAATGCGTTTGCGGGTGTTGTGGGGCATGATGACGTCGTCGATATAACCCCGGTTCGCCGCCACAAACGGATTGGCAAAGCGGGCTTTGTATTCAGCTTCCTTGGCGGCCAGTTTTTCGGGGTCGCCTTTGTCTTCTCGGAAAATGATTTCCACCGCGCCCTTGGCCCCCATCACCGCAATCTCGGCATTGGGCCAGGCAAAGTTCACGTCGCCGCGCAGGTGCTTGGAGGCCATCACGTCGTATGCGCCGCCGTAGGCCTTGCGGGTGATGACGGTGATTTTGGGCACGGTGCACTCGGCATACGCATAAAGCAACTTGGCGCCATGCTTGATGATGCCGCCGTATTCTTGGCTGGTACCGGGCATGAAGCCGGGGACGTCCACAAAGGTGATGACAGGGATGTTGAACGCGTCGCAAAAACGCACAAAGCGCGCCGCTTTGATGGCGCTTTTGATGTCCAGGCAACCGGCCAGCACCAGGGGTTGGTTGGCCACAATGCCCACGGTTTGGCCGTCGATGCGGGCAAAGCCGATCAGGATATTCTTGGCGTAATCGGGCTGCAATTCAAAGAAGTCGCCGTCATCCACGGTTTTGAGGATGAGCTCCTTCATGTCATAGGCTTTGTTGGGATTCTCGGGCACCAAAGTGTCCAGACTCATCTCGATGCGGTCGATGGTGTCACCGCTCTTGCGGATAGGTGCTTTTTCGCGGTTATTTAACGGCAAGTAGTTGTACAGCCGGCGCACCATGAGCAGCGCTTCCACATCGTTTTCAAATGCCATGTCGGCCACGCCGCTCTTGGTGGTGTGGGTCAATGCACCGCCCAATTCTTCGGCCGTGACTTCTTCGTGGGTCACGGTTTTCACCACTTCAGGGCCCGTCACAAACATGTACGACGTGTCCTTGACCATGAAGATGAAGTCGGTCAGGGCTGGCGAATACACCGCGCCGCCTGCTGATGGGCCCATGATCATGCTGATTTGCGGAACCACGCCACTGGCCATCACGTTGCGCTGGAACACGTCGGCATAACCGCCCAAAGAGGCCACGCCTTCTTGAATGCGGGCACCACCCGAATCGTTGAGGCCGATCACGGGGGCGCCCACTTTCATGGCCTGGTCCATGACCTTGCAAATCTTCTCGGCGTGCGTCTCGGACAAAGCGCCGCCATACACCGTGAAGTCCTGGCTGTAGACGAACACCAAGCGGCCGTTGATCATGCCGTAGCCGGTAACCACGCCGTCACCGGGGATCTTGTTGTCTTGCATGCCGAAGTCGGTGCAGCGGTGCTCCACGAACATGTCCCACTCTTCGAAGGTGCCTTCGTCCAGCAAGACTTCGATGCGCTCACGGGCGGTGAGTTTGCCTTTGGCGTGCTGCGCATCAATGCGCTTTTGCCCGCCGCCCAAGCGGGCCGCAGCGCGTTTATTCTCCAATTGTTCAATGATGTCTTGCATGCTTACTCTCTCAAAAATCAGGTGGGGCGCGCATCCGCGCGAACGGGTTGGGAATGCGCGTGCGCGGCCAGCAACTGGCGCGCAGCCGTCGATGCGGCCAACTGGCCAGAAGCGACTTGTTGGCTGAGTTGGGGCAACAGCGTTTGCACACGCGGCTGCGCCCGGAAATTTTGTTTAAGCCCCGCGTCGATGCGCTCCCACATCCACGACAGCGCTTGGTGCTGGCGGCGCAGGGTCAGTCGGCCATTGGCTGTTTGCAGGCTTCGGAACTCGCTGACCGCCAGCCAAAAACTGTCCACGCCCTGGCCGAGCAAAGCGCTCAGCTGCACCACCTTGGGGTGCCACTGGGTGGCATCGGCGTGCGCGTGACCCGAGCCGCCGTGCATGCCCAGCAGTTGCAAGGCGCTGGTGATTTGCAACTCGGCGCGGGTGGCCGCAATCGCATCGATGTCGGCCTTGTTGATGACGACCAAATCGGCGATTTCCATCACGCCTTTTTTGATGGCCTGCAAATCGTCGCCTGCGTTGGGCAGCTGCATCAGCACAAACATGTCGGTCATGTTGGCCACGGCCGTTTCGCTTTGGCCCACGCCCACCGTCTCGACGATCACCACGTTATAGCCTGCGGCCTCACAGACCAACATGGACTCGCGGGTTTTTTCGGCCACACCACCCAAGGTGCCGCTGCTGGGGCTGGGGCGGATGTAGGCGCGCTCGTGCACGCTCAGCAATTCCATGCGCGTCTTGTCGCCCAAAATCGAGCCGCCCGACACGGTGGAAGACGGATCGATGGTCAACACCGCCACGCGGTGGCCCTGGCCAATCAAGTACAAACCCAGCGCCTCGATGAAGGTGGACTTGCCCACGCCCGGCACACCGCTGATGCCCAGTCGGAACGAGTTGCCCGTGTGCGGCAGCATGGCGGTGAGCAACTCGTCGGCCTGGGCGCGGTGGTCGGTGCGGGTGGATTCGAGCAGCGTGATGGCTTTGGCCATGGCGCGGCGCTGCAGGGAGGCAGTGCCACGGCGCATGGCCTGCAAAAGCTGGTCAGTGCTTGGCATGCTCATAAGATCTCGAATCTGCGCCCATCGGGCAGGCGATAACGCGAGAAGTCGCGCACATCCATGGTCATCACGTTGAGGGTGTTCGTGTCTTGCGCCAACCAAACCAAAGAGGCATCGGCCAAGTCCATTTCTGTGCGAGGCTCAGCGGTATAACGCGCCATCAGCTCCGCCATGTCGGGGAGGTTCGACACATCAAACGGGAACACGATGACGCCACCTTCGGACACCCATCTCAAAAATCGCTGAACGGCATTGGCACCCAGAAAATGGCACACCTCCACCACACACGGCCAAGTGGTCGTCAAACGCCAGTTTTCAGCCAACAAACTGGTGTAGTGCCGATGCGCCACATCACTGGCATCAAACAGCGCCACCATGGGGCCGGTGTCGATCAAAGCCACCTTCACTTCGCGTCCGTTTCCAGGTCTGAGCCAGACCACTCTTTGCCCTGCTTTTTGGCCTCTTGAAAAGCCAGCCAATCGGCTTGATGGGCATCCCGTTTGGTTTTGAGTTTGGACCGAATGGCCGCCTTGGTTGGCGAAAGGAATTCATTGCCCTCAGGCAAAGACTCTCGCACCTCCGCTTGCACCTTGAGCAGCAGGTCATAGGGATTCTTGCGCCCCAATGCCCTCTCCAGCGCCGAAACGATGAACTGTGACTTGGTCACGCCCATGCGTTTGGCGGTCAGCTCCAGCTCTTTTTCAAGCAACGGCTCCAGTCGAACGGATACAGCCATGGCAGACTCCTTGAAGATGTTTGCAATACGGTATTACTGTATCACAAACATTCAGGCCAAAGCCTTCTTGATCTGCTCCAGCACATCCTTGGCGCTGACCGGGATCGGGGTGCCGGGGCCGTAGATGCCTTTGACGCCCGCTTCATACAGCATGTCGTAGTCCTGGCGCGGAATCACACCGCCCACGAACACGATGATGTCGTCGGCGCCCTGCTTTTTCAGCTCGGCGATGATGGCGGGCACCAGGGTTTTGTGGCCAGCGGCCAGCGTGCTCACGCCCACGGCGTGCACGTCGTTTTCAATCGCTTGGCGAGCGCACTCTTCGGGGGTCTGGAACAGCGGGCCCATGTCCACATCAAAACCCAGGTCGGCAAAGGCGGTGGCCACCACTTTGGCCCCGCGGTCGTGGCCGTCCTGGCCCAGCTTGGAAATCATCACGCGGGGGCGACGGCCCTGGGCGTCGGCAAAGGCGGCGATGTCGGCTTTGAGCTGGTTCCAGTATTCCATGGTGTCTCCCACGTTGTCACCGTCGTCGTAGGCGGCGGCGTACACGCCCGTCACCTTTTGCGTGTCGGCGCGGTGGCGGCCGAAGGCTTTTTCCAGCGCATCAGAAATCTCACCCACCGTGGCGCGCAAGCGCACCGCCTGGATCGACAAGTCGAGCAGGTTGCCCTGACCGGATTCAGCCGACGCGGACAAAGCGTCCAAAGCGGCTTGCACCTTGGCGCTGTCGCGGCTGCCGCGGATCTTGGCCAAACGCTCAATCTGCCCGTCGCGCACACGCACGTTGTCGATCGACAAGGTCTCAATCGGGTCTTCCTTGGCCAGCTTGTATTTGTTCACGCCCACGATGACGTCTTTACCCGAGTCGATGCGCGCTTGCTTTTCGGCCGCTGCCGCTTCGATCTTGAGCTTGGCCCAGCCGCTGCCCACGGCCTGGGTCATGCCACCCAAGGCTTCAACCTCTTCGATGATGGCCCAGGCCTTGTCGGCCATCTCTTGGGTCAGGCTCTCCATCATGTAAGAACCGGCCCACGGGTCGATCACATTGGTGATGTGGGTTTCTTCTTGAATGATGAGCTGTGTGTTGCGGGCGATGCGCGAGCTGAATTCGGTCGGCAATGCAATCGCCTCGTCAAACGAGTTGGTGTGCAGCGATTGGGTGCCCCCAAACACGGCCGCCATGGCCTCGATGGTGGTGCGCACCACGTTGTTGTAGGGGTCTTGCTCGGTGAGCGACCAGCCCGAGGTCTGGCTGTGCGTGCGCAGCATCAGGCTCTTGGGGTTTTGGGCGTCAAAGCCCTTCATGATGCGGCACCACAGCAAACGGGCGGCGCGCATCTTGGCGATTTCCAAGTAAAAGTTCATGCCCACGGCCCAGAAGAAGGACAGGCGACCCGCAAACGCGTCCACGTCCATGCCCTTGGCAATCGCGGTCTTCACGTATTCCTTGCCGTCGGCCAAGGTGAAGGCCATCTCGAGCGCCTGGTTGGCACCGGCTTCTTGCATGTGGTAACCGCTGATGCTGATCGAGTTGAACTTGGGCATGTTCTTGGCCGTGTACTCGATGATGTCGCCAATGATCTTCATCGATGGCTCGGGCGGGTAGATGTAGGTGTTGCGCACCATGAACTCTTTCAGAATGTCGTTCTGAATGGTGCCGCTCAATTGGTCTTGCGACACGCCCTGCTCTTCGGCTGCAACCACATAACCGGCCAGCACCGGCAGCACCGCGCCGTTCATGGTCATCGACACACTGACCTTGTCGAGCGGGATTTGGTCAAAGAGGATCTTCATGTCTTCGACCGAATCAATCGCCACACCGGCTTTGCCCACGTCGCCCGTCACGCGGGGATGGTCGGAGTCGTAACCCCGGTGCGTGGCCAGGTCAAACGCCACCGACACGCCCTGCCCGCCCGCAGCCAAGGCCTTGCGGTAGAAGGCGTTGGATTCTTCGGCGGTGGAAAAACCGGCGTACTGGCGGATGGTCCAGGGGCGCACCGCGTACATGGTGGCTTGGGGGCCGCGCAAGAAAGGCTCAAAGCCCGGCAGCGTGTTGGTGTAAGGCAAGTTGGCCGTGTCGGCCGCTGTGTACAAAGGCTTGACAACGATGCCGTCGGGCGTCTTCCAGTTCAGCGCGTTCACATCGCCACCGGGGGCGGATTTGACCGCTGCTTTTTGCCAGGCTTCCAGGCTGGAAGCGTTGAATTCAAAGGGTTTGGACGTCATGGCGCTGTGCTTTCGGGACAAAAATGGCTGAGCCGGATTTTGGCATCCTGGGGCTGCCTACCAGCTGACAAGTACCGTGATTCATAATTATTGATGCAGAATATTTTAACCGGCTTACAATTCAGCATCTGAAAAAGTTTCTGTCAACGCCTCAAAAACCGGTTTCCCCGGCACGCCACGCCCCATGTCCGCCCTGTCTCTTGCCCCCCGCGCCCTGTACGAAGAAGTTGCCGAACTGATGCGGCAGCGTATCTTTGCGCGCGAAATGGAGCCCGGCAGCTGGATCGACGAGTTGCGCATCGCAGAAGCATTGGGCATCAGCCGCACCCCCTTGCGCGAAGCCCTCAAGGTACTGGCCGCCGAAGGCCTGGTGACCATGAAGGTGCGCAGGGGTGCTTATGTGACCGAGGTCAGTGACAAAGACCTGCGCGATGTGTACCACCTGCTGGCCTTGATGGAATCGGACGCGGCCCGCGTGGTGGCGCAAAGCGCCAGCGCCGAACAAATGGCGAAAATCCAGGCCTTGCACCTGGACCTGGAAGAGGCCGTGGGCGACCGTGACCGATTCTTCGAGATCAACGAAGCTTTTCACATGTTGCTGCTGGAGTTGGCCGACAACCGCTGGCGCGACCAGATGGTGGCCGACCTGCGCAAGGTGATGAAGCTCAACCGCCACAGCTCCTTGTTCAAGGAAGGACGGATTGAACAATCCTTGGCCGAGCACCGTGCCATCGTGCAGGCCCTGACCCAGCGCCAGCCGGAAGTTGCCGCCGAACGCATGACCGCGCACTTCATGAACGGCCTGCAGGCCGCCCAGTAAATCAGTCGGTCACCACCGCGCCCCGTGCCAACGCAGCGCGGGCCAGAAGCCAGACTTCCCGCGGTGGCAAAGGCTTGAGCTTGTGGTCACTCCAGACCTGTCGCCACAAACGCCCGCCGCGCTGCCCGTGGTACAGGCCCAGCATGTGCCGCGCGATCGCGTACCAAGGGCAGCCGTCTTCGGCAAAGGCCCGCTCCATGTAGGCCACCATGCCCTCCTCTACCGCTTCGCGGCTGGGCACTTCATGCGTGTCACCAAAAAATGCGGCGTCCCAAGTCCCCAAAAGCCAGGGGTTGTAATAGGCCTCACGCCCCACCATCACGCCATCGGCCTGCTGCAAATGGTTTGCGATGTCTTCGTTGGTCTTGATGCCGCCGTTCACGGCAATTACCAGTCCCGGAAAGTCTTGTTTGAGCTGGTAGGCCAGTTCATAGCGCAGCGGCGGGATCTCGCGGTTTTCTTTCGGAGACAGGCCATCGAGCCAGGCGTTGCGCGCATGCACAATGAAAACGCGACAGCCGGCCTCGCTCACGGTGCCCACAAAGTCGCGCACAAAATCGTAGCTCTCGATCCGGTCCAAGCCAATGCGGTGTTTCACGGTCACGGGCACATCGACGACATCCAACATGGCTTTCACGCCATCGGCCACGGTGCGCGGCTCGTTCATTAGGCAAGCGCCAAACGCGCCCCGCAGCACCCGGTCACTGGGGCAGCCGCAGTTCAAGTTGATTTCGTCATAGCCCCAATCCTGCCCCAGCTTGGCAGCGTGGGCCAAGTCGGCGGCGTCGCTGCCGCCCAGTTGCAGGGCCACAGGGTGCTCTTCGGCATTGAATCGCAAATGCCGCTGCACGCTGCCGTGACGCAAAGCGCCAGTCGTCACCATTTCGGTGTACAGCAAGGTGTGGCGGGTCAGCAAACGGTGGAAAAACCGGCAATGGCGATCGGTCCAGTCCATCATCGGCGCGACACTGAGTCGCCACGTTCTCAGGGGGGGATGGCTGCTGTCTTTGTTTTCTGAAATGGGCTGCATGGAAGGCATTTTTGAACATGAAGTGCACACGCACTGCGCACAAAGTCAATATCTGGATCGCAAGGGTCAACCGGTTGCAACACCCAGACCGAAGGCATGAACGACATTCTCGCAGTTCCCCTGCGATAGAGCCCCCCATGCTGGCGCGAACAACCTCCTGATGCGCCAGTATCAGCGACACGAGACGGAAACTCTGGGCGCGAACCACGCAACCCAGGGGCAGCGGGTCATCGATCCATGGCTTGGAGCCTGCGACAATCTGGACATGAGTGATGCATCTTTTGCCTCCCTCCAAAACGACAGCTTCTTGCGCGCCTGCCTGCGCCAAGCCACTGACCACACCCCCGTCTGGCTCATGCGCCAAGCCGGGCGTTACCTGCCCGAGTACCGCGACACCCGCGCCAAAGCCGGCAGCTTCATGGGCCTGGCCACCAATGTCGACTGCGCCACCGAAGTCACCCTGCAGCCGCTGGAACGTTATGCACTGGACGCGTCCATCCTGTTCAGCGACATCCTCACCGTGCCCGACGCCATGGGCCTGGGCCTGAGCTTCGCTTTGGGCGAAGGCCCAAAATTCGAAAAAAATGTCCGGAACGAAGCGGCCGTCAATGCGCTGGCCGTGCCCGACATGAACAAGCTGCGCTAGGTGTTAGAAGCGGTAACTTCAATTCGCAAGGCGCTGAACGGCCGTGTGCCCCTGATCGATTTGCGCCGCGCCGCTTCACTGAGCTCTGGGTGTCTCAGGGCCGTTGGGTTTTGATTTCCAGATCCAAGCCGGTTGCGCCCACTTTGACAGGACCCAAGCTGCCCTCCCAATCACCCGACTGCGGGATCGCATTGCCCGATTTCGAAACGCGGGCTTTCACAAGCACCTGGCTGGCACCAGAAAGCTTGCGATCGGGCAGCATGGCACTGCTGTCGTCCAGGGTGAATTTCAAAGGCAATTGGGCCACGGTGGTCTTCAACAACGCCAGTGGCATCCGCTCGCCATTGGCGGGTACGGCATAGACAAACACCACATCCGTGGGGCTGGTTTGGCTTTTTAATGCCGCTGACAGTCGCACTTGCCCTGAGACATTCAGCGCCGATGCAGCGCCCCCTGCAGCAGAGGCGACGGCAGCTGCTGGCGCCGTTCCTGCAGCAGCGCCGCCTGACGCAGGTGCCGACGGCGCTCCCTGCGCAGCCGGGGTGGCCGGCGGGCTTGCTTGGTTTTTCATTTTGGCTTGAACGGTCGACATGGCTTCGATCAAGTTCGGGACATCGGGGTGATCTGCTGCGAGAAGAAGCCGAGCACGCTGCCAAAATTCAAGGGCATCGGCATAGCGGTTGTTTGCATAAGAAGCGCTGCCCGCCAACAACAAAGCGGCATAGTTTTGGGGGTCACGCTGCAAGACTTCGCGAATCACGCGCCAAGGCTCTCCATCAAATCGGCCTTGGTTCTTGGCCGCCAACACCTCGGCCCGCGCCAAAATCAGCTCGTCGTCTGCATTGAGTTTCAACGCACGGTCAAAGGCGGACAAAGCCGCATCCAAGTTGCCCATGCTGCGGTGAGTCCGCCCCAGCAAGACCCAGCCTTCCAGGTTGTTCGGATCGGCCTGCAGTTTGCTCGCCAAATTCTCTACGATTTGGTCGAGGTTTGGGGGCGCTGCCTGCTCTGTCGCTGCTTCGGCAGACACTGCCGCTGGCGGCATCGGACTGATAGCCTCAGGAGCGCCCAGCCAGATGTACAAGGCCAAAGCCGACATGGGAAAGACCAAAGCGATCACCACCGCTGTGCGCCATGACTGCGCTTGGGTGATGACATGGGGTTCGTCTTCAACCGCTGTGTCTTGCAGCAAGCGCACACTCAACTCATCGCGTGACTGTTGCCACTCAGAATCACTGAGGTGGCCGTTGGCGTGCTCTCGGTCCAAGTCCAAAATTTGCTCTCGGTAGACCTTGACGTTGGCTTGCGACTGGCTGGCCGAGGTGACCACTGGGCCCTGGCGCAGCAAGACCCACACCACCACACCTGCCACACACAGCGCCATGCCCAGCGTAACGGCCAGAAACATCAGCAGTTCAGTCATGGCGACTCTCCGTTTTTCAACAAGACACGAACTTGGTCGCGTTCTTTTTCACTCAAAGGTTGGGCCAACTTCTGAACCGCCTGGCGCTGACGCACATAAAGGACCATGCCCACCACGCCGCACAGCAGTAAGGCAAAAGGCCCAAACCACAACAGCCAAGTCAGGGGTTTGACTTCGGGTCGGTAAAGCACAAAGTCGCCATAGCGCTCGACCAAGTAGGCTTTGATGGCGGCATCACTTTTGTCTTGGCGAATCAGCAGGCGAACTTCTTCGCGCAAGTCGTTGGCCAATTCAGCCCGCGAAGAAGCCAGCGATTCATTTTGACAAACCAAACAGCGCAGCTCTTCAGAAATATGAATCAAACGCTGCTCGATCAGCGGCTCCTTGGCCGAAAGTTCAGCCTCTTTGCTTTGGGCAGTCGCTGCTGCCGCTGCGGCGAGCAGAAACAAAACTCCCTGCATTAGCCGCTTGATTCCGAGAAAATTCGTGCTCATGGACTCTTTCAACCTGCCTCACAAGGCGTTTAACTTCTTCACCAAAGGCAAGATTTGGGCGTCCAACAGTTCCTGCGTGATGACCCCCACGCGTTTGTAGCGGATCACGCCTTTTTGATCAATGACGTAGGTTTCGGGCACGCCGTATACGCCGTAGTCAATGCCCACACGACCATCCAAATCAAACACAGTCGCGGCATACGGGTTGCCATAACGTTGCAACCACTGCGCGCTGCGCTCACGCGCCCGTTGCAATTTGTCGTCGGGTGACAGCTTGCTGCCCGAGGGCATGTCTTGGCTTTGAATTTCTTTGTAACTCAAGCCCACAATGGGCAGTTGATTGACTTTTGAGAAGGCCACCAACAAGGGGTGTTCTTCCCTGCAGGCTACACACCAGGTGGCCCACACGTTGAGCATCCAAACTTGGCCTCGCATGTCTTGCGGCCCAAATGGGGGCGCGCTGCGGTCCAAAGTCGGCAAGGCAAATGCAGGCGCTGGCTTGCCCACCAAGGGCGAAGGGATTTCTTGCGGGTTGCGGGTCAAACCGACCGCCAGAAAACCCACCAAAACCAAAAACAGCCCCAGGGGAATCAAAAACTTTTTCATGCCAAGCCTCTTCCCTCAGGCGGCAATAGCAGCCGGGGACTTGCGGTAGCGACGGTCGCTCACCGCCAACAAACCACCCAAGACCATCAAGATGGACCCGTACCAAAGCCAGGCCACAAACGGCTTGTAATAAACACGCACGCTCCACTGTGGACGCTCGCCTTCAATGGGCTCGCCCAATGACACATACAAGTCGCGGAAAAAGCCCGAATCAATGGCCGCCTCGGTCATGGGCATGTTGCTGGAGAAATAGCGGCGCTTTTCTGGATACAACACCTCCAGCAGTTTTTCATCCTTATTGACCCGCACCTCGCCTCGCAGCGCTTTGAAATTGGGGCCATTGACTTCCGAGACACCCATCAACTCAAAACTGTAATTTTCAATTTGAACGGTGTCGCCCACGCCCATGCGCACATCGCGCTCGACTTCGTAGCCCTTGACCAAAGTGATGCCCACCACCACCACCGCAATGCCCAGATGCGCCAAGTGCATGCCCCAAAAAGACGGCGGTATGCGGCCAGGTTTTTGCATGCGGTTGACAATCTGGTGCAGCAAACCCGCCACCACCCATGTGGCCAAGGCCATGCCCATGGCGGTCAGCCAAGTACCGCGGGTGCTGAAAAACAAGACACCCAAGCCCACCAGCACAGCGGCCAAAGCCGGCCAACGCATGGCATGCGCCAACTCTGCCCATCGGGCTTCGCGCCAATGCGCAACGCCCCCTGGCACCATCAGAAACACCACAGGCACCATCAAAGGCACAAACACCGCATTGAAATAAGGTGCCCCCACCGAGAGTTTGCCCAAGTTCAAGGCGTCCACGATCAGGGGGTAAACCGTGCCCAGCAACACGGCAGCGGTGGCCACCACCAAAAGCACGCTGTTGGCCAACAGCATCGACTCGCGGGACACCAAACCCATCTTGCCGCCCAAGGTGGCTTTCGGTGCACGCCAGGCAAACAGCGTGAGCGAAATGCCCACCACCAGGGCCAAAAAGATCAAGATGAACACCCCCCGTTTGGGGTCTGAGGCAAACGAGTGAACCGAGGTCAGCACGCCCGAGCGCACCAAGAACGTGCCCAGCAAAGACAATGAAAACGCCCCAATCGCCAACAAGATCGACCAAGCCTTGAAGCCACCGCGCTTGTCAGTCACCATCAAAGCATGAATCAAAGCCGTGCCAAACAACCATGGCAAGAGCGAGGCGTTTTCCACCGGGTCCCAAAACCACCAGCCGCCCCAGCCCAACTCGTAATAAGCCCACCAAGAGCCCAGCGCGATGCCGGCGGTCATGAACATCCAGGCCACGATCGTCCACGGCCGTGACCAGCGAGCCCAAGCTGCGTCCATGCGGCCCGACAACAAGGCGGCTATGGCAAAGGCAAAGGCTACTGAAAACCCCACATAGCCCATGTACAACATCGGCGGGTGAATGATCAAGCCCGGGTCTTGCAGCAATGGATTCAAATCGCGCCCGTCGGCGGGTGCTGGGATCAGGCGCTCAAACGGACTGGAGGTGATCACAGTGAAAGACAAAAACCCGACAGACACCCAGCCCAAAACCCCAATCACCCGAGCCACCATGGCCAAGGGCAAGGTTTTCGAAAACCAGGCCACGGCCACCGTCCAACCCGACAACATCAGCACCCACAACAGCAAAGAGCCTTCATGGCCACCCCACACTGCGGACACCTTGAATTCCATGGGCAAGAGCGAGTTAGAGTGTCCGGCAATGTATTTGATGGAAAAGTCGTCGGTGACTGCCCCATGCGTCAACACCGCATAGGCCAATACGATGAGTGAAAACTGAAGCCAAGCCGTGGGTTTGGCCAGCGCCTGCCAACGGGGTCGGTCCAACATCGTGCCCGCCAGGGGCAACACCGCTTGCAAAAAAGCGACGCAAGTGGCGAGGATCAGCGCAAAGTGACCAATTTCAACAATCATTGAAAGCTCTTTTCTCTCAGTTAGGCAGCTTGAGCGACTTTGCCGCTTTGTCGGCTGCAGCCTGGTCTAAGGCATGTTGCGCCTCAGGTGGCATGTAGTTTTCGTCGTGTTTGGCCAAAACTTCGGAGGCCTTGAATGCTCGGCCCTCTTGCATTTTCCCTTGAGTCACCACGCCTTTGCCTTCTTTGAACAAATCGGGCAAGAAACCGGTGTACGACACGGCGACTTCGTGTGCAAAGTCAGTCACCACAAATTGCACGTTCTCACCGTCTTTCTTCACACTGCCCTCTTTGACCATGCCGCCCACGCGAAAGGCACGGCCTTGAGGGGCCTCCCCTTGCGCGACTTGGGTGGGGGTGAAAAAGAAAACCAAGTTGCTTTGAAATGCATTCAAAACCAGCGTGCCCGCTGCGGCCAATGCCAGCAAGCCGGCGCTGATCCACAGCATGCGTTGATGACGGGGCTTCATGATTGCCAATCCTTGCTCAAGCCTTGTTCAGAGGCCGATTCTGCAGCCACTTGTACCAAGGCACGTTGGCGCTGCTGCCTGACCCAGCCCACTTCGAGGGCCATGAGGAGGGCAGTGACACCAAAACTGCCCCAGACATAAAACCCATACCCACCCATGGCCCAAAAATCGGCCGCACTGTTCCAAATCATGGCGAAGTCCTTTTGACTTGGGCTTTGATTTCTGGTAAGTCAGCCACCCATTGCGCGTGCCTTTCACGCATCAAAATCATGCTCCTGACTCTGTACAAAGCGATGGCAATGGCATAAAGCCAAAATGCAACCGCCATGATGAGCATGGCTTGCAACATGATTTCCGCCATTTTCGAACCTTGCGTCAAGGACACCGACGCGCCCTGGTGCAAGGTGTTCCACCACTTCACGGAGAAGTAAATCACCGGCACATTGAGCGCCCCCACCAAGGCCAAGATGCCACCAGCTTTGTCAGCGCGACGGGTGTCGTCGATGGCATTGGTCAAAGCGATGTAGCCCAAGTACAAGAAAAACAAAATCAGCTCAGAAGTCAGGCGAGCATCCCAGACCCACCAAGTGCCCCACATGGGTTTGCCCCAGAGCGCGCCCGTCCACAGCGACAAGAAAGCACAAATGGCCCCAGTGGGTGCCAAAGCGCGGCACATCATGCCGGACAAGCGTGTGTTGAAGGTGAGGCCTAAAAAAGCCCAGAAAGCCATGGCCAGGTAAATGATCATGGACATCCAAGACACAGGGACATGCACAAAAATAATGCGGTACCCCTGACCTTGCTGGAAATCGGTGGGTGCCACGAAAAAGCCCAACCACAAACCCCAAACCGCCAGCGCCGAAGCCAAGGCTGCCACCCAAGGCCACAGACGACCAGCCAAGCCGTAAAAGTTTTGCGGCGCAGCGTAGTGAAAAAAAATTTTATTCATCGTTCAATCAAGCAAGGCTCATGATTCCAGCGCAATGCGAAGCGAGGCTGCGCTCACCCACGGGCTGAACACGGCAGCGACCAAAGCCATGGCGGCCAAAATGGACAAATGTGCCGCAGCGCCTAAGCCACTCATTTGTGCCTGAACCGCGCCAGCACCAAAAATCAAAGCAGGCACGTACAAAGGCAAGATCAACAAAGACAGCAAAACATCCCCCCCTCGAACCCCTAAGGTGAGTGCCGCGCCCACGGCCCCGATCAGAGACAAAATGGGCGTACCCAGCAAAAGACCGATCGTCAGGGTCCACAAAGCCTCTTCGGTCAGGTCAAATTGCAAGCCCAAAACAGGGGCCAGCAAGACCAATGGCAGGCCAGAGAGTAACCAATGCGCCAAAATTTTGGCGGCCACCAGAACCGATAAACTGTTCGGAGATAAGGCCATTTGCTCCAGCGTGCCATCGGCAAAGTCTGCCGCAAACAAGCGCCCCAGAGAAAGCATGCTGGCCAGCAAAGCCCCCACCCACAAGATGCCGGGTGCGACCAAGCGCAAAGTGTTGATTTCCGGACCAATGCCCAAAGGGAACAAGGCGGCCACCACGACAAAAAAGAAAACGGCGGTGATGACCTCGGTTTTGCGCCGCATGGCCAGAACCAAATCGCGCTGAACAACGGCCCAAAAAGCGCTCATGCGGTCAACCGGTAAGAAAGCGCCTGGCCTTGCAACGACAGGGGCTGGTGGCTGGTCACCAGCAACATGCCGGCGTCGTTCAAGTGCGCGTTGATCACACCTGACAAAGCATTTTGTGCGGGCGAATCCAGGGCCACAAAAGGCTCGTCCAAAATCCACAGGGGTGCGCGACTGATGAGCAAACGGGCCAAAGCCGTGCGCCTTTTTTGCCCCTGAGACAGCACCCGAACAGGCAGGTGCTCACGCCCCCGCAAACCCATTTGGCCCAAAGCGGCCATCACACGGTCCACAGAACCATCACGACCCGCCACGAGAGCATCCGTGCGCAGGTTTTCAAGTGGGCTTAAATCTTCTTTGAGGGCCAATTGGTGGCCCAAATAAAGCAAATCGGCCCTGAAGTTTTCGGGCTCTTGAACGATGGACTGGTTTTTCCACGTCACTTCGCCTTGCTCACAAACGCCCAGGCCACACAGCAGGCGCAGCAAACTGGTTTTGCCAACGCCATTGTCTCCCTCCAAATGCAGCCATTGCCCCGGCATCAAGCTGAAGGAGACATCGGAAAAAAGTCGGCGGTGGCCCCGACTGAGTGAAAGGTGGGATACGGTGAGCATGTGACTGAATCTTCGCAGATCATGCCCGCATGGAAGGACCATGTGTCAAAAAAAAACACCTACACAGCTGCGCGCCATCAGGTATTCAAAAACATGTGCCGCACGGTTTCAAGGGTGTGCTGCCTGTGCGCGCCTTCGGCATGGTGCAATTCACGCAAAGGGCCATTGAGCATTTTTTTCATCACCCCCACTGACAGCGACTCGAGAACACTCTCAATGTCTTGGCCTTTTTCAATTTGCTTGCGGGCGCGGGCCAATTCTGTTTGTCGCCAAGCATCGGCTTGCACACGGAGTTCTTGGATCACAGGCACATGGGTGCGGTGGTCCAACCAAGACATGAATTTTTGAACCCCCTCGTCGATGATGGCCTCGGCATCCACCACCGCTTCCCTCCTGTGCGATTGCCCGCTGTTGATCACTTCGGTCAGGTCGTCCACGGTGTACAAATACACATCCGACAAGCCCTTGACTTCGGGCTCAATGTCGCGGGGCACAGCCAAATCGACCATAAAAATGGGCCGGTTTTTCCGGGCCCGCAAAGCCCGATTCACCGCCCCCAGCCCAATCAAGGGCAAGGTGCTGGCGGTACAACTGATCACCACATCAAATTCGTGCAAACGGGTCGGCAAATCGGCCAAAGCCATGCAGCGCCCGCCATGCAGAGCGGCCAATGCCTGGGCCCGCTCGGCAGAACGGTTGGCGATGGTGATGCTGCGCGGCGACTTGGCGGCAAAGTGCGCCACACACAGCTCAATCATGTCGCCAGCGCCCACAAACAAGACATGGATGTCTTGGATTCTTTCAAAAATGCGGCTGGCCAATCGAACCGATGCGGCCGCCATGCTGATGGAATGCGCGCCAATGTCGGTGGAGCTTCTGACTTCTTTGGCCACCGCAAATGAGCGTTGAAACAGTTGGTTCAGCGTGGTGCCCAAGGCCCCCGTGTTGGCGGCCAATCTGACGGCGTCTTTCAGTTGGCCCAATATTTGGGACTCGCCCAGCACCATGGAATCGAGCCCACTGGCCACCCTGAACGCGTGGCGTGCCGAAGCATCCCCCTCCATTCGGTAGGTGTGCGACTGCAGCACGTCCACCTGCGTTTGTCCGGTTTGCGCCAACCACGCCAGTGTTTCTGGCCAATGCACCGCATCCCCTGCGCAGTAAATTTCTGTCCGGTTGCAAGTGGACAAAATGGCCACTTCTTTGTGCGTCGAGAAGCTTTGACGCAGCCCCTGCAAGGATTGCTCGAGTTTTTCAGACGCGAACGCAAAACGTTCCCGCAAATCAATGGGGGCAGTCCGGTGGTTCAGGCCCAGTGTCCAAACAGCCATTCAGACAACCCTTCTGAGCATCGGTGTACTTTGTACATCCGGCCATTGCTTCGAAATCCGCTGCGCAATGCCTTCAGCCGTGAGGCCGTAATCCTTCATCAACACCTTGGGGTCACCGTGTTCCGTGAACTCGTCTTCAAACCCGATGACCAACACCGGCTTGACGAGGCCCATGTCTTGCAAGGCCTCCAGCACAGCAGCGCCTGCACCGCCTTTGCGGGTACCGTCTTCCACCGTGACCAAGCGGTCGTGCGTGAGGGCCATGTCTTTCAACACTCGCAAATCCAAGGGTTTGGCCCAGCGCATGTTGACCACCGTAGCGTTCAAGGTTTGGGCAGCCTTCAAAGCTTCGTAAAGCAAGGGGCCAAACGCCAAAATAGCCACGCCTTCTCCCTGCCGCTTCACTTCTGCCTTTCCCCATGGCAAAGGGGACAAGTCGGCGTCAACGGGCTTGCCCACACCGGCACCTCGGGGGTAGCGCACCGTGACCGGGTGGTCCAGTGTGTAAGCCGTGCTGAGCAATTGTCGGCATTCTTTTTCATCGGCCGGGCAAGCCACGCTCATGTTGGGAATGCAGCGGGTGAAGGCGATGTCGTACATGCCCGCATGGGTGGGGCCGTCGGCGCCCACCAAACCGGCGCGGTCCAAGGCAAAGACGACGGGCAGTTTCTGCAAGGCCACATCGTGGATCAACTGGTCATAAGCGCGTTGTAAAAACGTCGAGTAAATGGCCACCACCGGTTTGAGGCCTTCACAGGCCAAGCCCGCGGCAAACGTCACGGCGTGTTGCTCTGCAATGCCGACATCATGGTAGCGGTTGGGAAAGCGTTGACTGAAGGCCACCATGCCCGAGCCTTCTCGCATGGCGGGCGTGATGGCCACTAGGCGTGGGTCTTTGTCTGCCATGTCGCACAGCCATTGGCCAAACACCTGGGTGAACGTGACTGGGGACTGGCCCGCACTGCGCAAGCCCACCACCGGATCAAATTTGCCAGGGCCGTGGTAGGCCACAGGGTCCAACTCGGCCTGGGCATAACCCTTGCCTTTGCGCGTGACCACATGCAAAAACTGCGGGCCGGGGGTCTTGTGCAATTTTTGCAAGGTATCGACCAGGCCCTGGACATCATGGCCATCGACAGGCCCGGTGTAGGTGAATCCCAGTTTTTCAAAAATCGTATGCGGCTGAATCAGGTTTTGGGTCTGTTCCTCCAGGTGCTTGGCCAATGCAAACAAAGGAGGTGCATTGCGCAACACCTGCTCACCCAATTTTTTGGCTTGGGCATAAAAGCGCCCGCCCATCAACTCAGCCAAGTAATGGTTCAAGGCGCCCACAGGCGGGCTGATCGACATGTCGTTGTCGTTCAAAATGACCAACAAGTCATAGGGGCTGTTGCCCGCGTTGTTCATCGCCTCGTAGGCCATGCCTGCGGTCAGGGCCCCATCGCCAATGATGGCCACCGCTTTGCGTTGGCTGCCGGTTTGCTTGTGCGCCACCGCCATGCCCAGTGCGGCAGAAATACTGGTTGAAGAATGCGCGGTGCCAAAGGCGTCGTAGACGCTTTCTTCTCTTCGGGGAAAACCGCTCAAACCCCCTTTTTGACGCAAAGAGCCCATCAGCGCGTTGCGGCCAGTCAGTATTTTGTGGGGATAAGTTTGGTGGCCCACATCCCAGACCAAACGGTCTTCGGGGGTGTTGAACACATAGTGCAGGGCAATGGTCAATTCCACCGTCCCCAAATTGGAACTGAAATGCCCGCCGGTTTGAGACACGGTCTCCACCAAGCGCTCGCGCAACTCTTGGGCCAAAGACGGCAGGTTTTCACGCGAAAGCTTTTTCAATTGCGATGGCGACTGAATCCATTCCAGCAAAGCATCCATAGTGGGCCTGAAAAGGTGATAGACAGACCTGCAATTTACCGCCATTTCCAAAAACGTCAAGCAAAATTGACACTTTATTCCAATTTATTTAAAAAATCTCTGGGGTCATAAAGACACCCATAAAGCCATTTCTATTGGAGAACCGCTTCAAAAAATCCCAAACAAGCCGATGCAAATTCCCCGCATCGTTAACTGAGCAAAATGACAGTGTGTCAATTAAACTTGACATTTCTTCTTGATTTTTGGATGATGATCACTCCGCAATCCCTCTGAACACTTTCATGGCCTCTACGTTTCCCTTTGCAGCCATCGTCGGACAAGACGAAATGACCTTGGCCATCCAAGTGGTGGCCATCGACCCCACGGTGGGCGGTGTTTTGGTTTTGGGTGACAGGGGTACGGGCAAATCCACCGCAGTGCGGGCTTTGGCCGACTTGTTGCCGCCGATTCAAGTGGTCAAGGGTTGCCCTTACAAATGCGATCCGACGAAAACGGCCGAGGCTTGCCCTGTTTGCGCACCCCCTGCCAGCGTTCCACCGGGCAAGGCCACCAAACGAATTTCTGAGACACGCCCCGTGAGCGTGGTAGACCTGCCCTTGGGCGCCACCGAAGACCGCATCGTGGGTGCACTGGATTTAGAGAAAGCCTTGTCGCAGGGCATCAAAGAGTTTTCGCCCGGTTTGCTGGCGCAGGCCCATCGGGGGTTTTTGTACATCGATGAGGTGAATTTGCTGGACGACCACTTGGTGGATTTGTTGATCGACGTAGCCGCTTCGGGTGAAAACCTGGTGGAGCGCGAAGGCCTTTCCATTCGCCACCCTGCCCGCTTTGTGCTGGTGGGCAGCGGCAACCCCGAAGAAGGCGAACTTCGCCCGCAGCTGCTGGACCGTTTTGGTCTCTCGGTCCATGTCAAGACCCCTCAAGGCGTGGCCTTGCGGGTCGAAGTCATCAAACGCCGAGATGCTTTTGACAAAGACCCCTTGGCTTACAAAGCCCAATGGCAATCGGAAAACAACAAGCTGCAAAAGCGCATCGTGAAAGCCAGAAAAGCACTGGCGACGGTGGTGGTGGACGATGAGATGCTCACTTTGTGCGCTCGGCTGTGCCAGCAACTTGGCACCGATGGACTGCGTGCCGAATTGACGCTGCTGCGCGCCACGCGAGCGCTGGCGGCCATGCAGGGTGACAAAGCGGTCCAACCGAAACACCTGAAAACCATTGCCCCTCTGGCCTTGCGCCATCGCCTGCGCCGCAACCCTTTGGATGACACCGATTCAGGCGAACGCGTGCAAAGGTGCCTGCAAGACATTTTGGCGACCTGAGGGCCCACCATGACCAACGCGCTGCAAGATCTGGAAACCTGGAACGATGCCCTGACCGCGTTGCAATTGCTGCAAATTGACCCCCACGGCTTTGGCGGTGTGTGGCTTCGAGCCCCCTTTGGCCCTGTGCGCGATCAATGGCTGCGACAGCTCGCCGGCACAAAGATGAACACCATCAAGCTGCCAGGCAGTATCGACTTGGAACGTTTGTTGGGGGGCATCGATTTGTCGCACACGCTGCAAACCGGTCAGTTGCACCTGCAATCGGGTTTGTTGGCGCAGGCTCACCAGGGCTTGGTTTGCATCAGCATGGCGGAGCGGTTTCCTGCGTCCTTGATGGCCCCATTGACGCAAGCCATGGACACCCAATGCTTGCCACCGCTGCGCATGAGCGACAGCGCCAGTCCGCCCGTTCAGACCACCTTTGGTGTCGTTGCCTTGGACGAGTCCATGGGCGACGATCCGCCCATCAGCCCGGCGCTGCAAGAACGCCTGGGGCTATGGCTGAACCTGCAAGAACTGCCCCCCTCCGCGGTCTCCGATCTGGCGTTCGCGTTACAAAACAAGGACAGCGACGAAGCTGCTGTCCATGCCGTATTGCCGGCGCAGTCCTTGGCCGAGATGCGCCCATTGCTGCAGCGCATGCAGTTCAACGATGAGCAGGCCACGGCCATCTGCGCCACCGCCATGGGCCTGGGCATCGACTCCTTGCGTGTGCCCAGCTTGGCCCTGAGGGTGGCTTGCGTCCACGCCGCCTTGCATTTGAGAAGCGAAGTGGTGCAAGCTGATTTGGCATTTGCCACCCGCGCTGTGTTGGCACCTCGGGCGACCCTATGGCCCATCCCCCCTGAAGACGCGTCCGACCCCACTGAGACCACACCCCAAGAACCTGAGCCCCAAACGGCTTCAGAGCCTGCGTCAGATTCAGAAACCAAGCCCGATCAGCCCCTTTCACAGGAAGACCCACCACCGCCCTCCTCCGATGAAAGCGAACAGGACAGCGCAGCGGTGAATCAACCGAGTCCCCAAGATCTGAAGGAGTTGCTGATCGCGGCCGCGCTGGCGAGTTTGCCTTCTCATATTTTGGAACGCCTGATGACCAAGACAGGCAGCAACACCGGCCAAAGCTCGGGGCGCAGCGGCACCGTGCGATCAGGCATGCAGCGCGGCAGACCCCTGCCCCCTCGGCCAGGCCGACCGGGCGGGCTGGCGCGCTTGCACGTCTTGGCCACCTTGCGCGCTGCTGCACCCAAGCAGCGATTGAGAAACGGCACCCAAACAGCCCGCGTGGCCATTCGTTCAGAAGACTTTCATGTCCACCGTTACCAACAAAACAGCGCCACCTGCCTGATCTTGGCCCTGGACGCTTCCGGCTCGGCCGCACTGCAACGCCTGGCAGAAGCCAAAGGGGCGGTGGAACTGCTGTTGCAACAATCCTACGCCCGACGCGACAGCGTGTGCATCGTGGCGTTCAGAGGCGCGCAAGCCCAATTGCTGTTGCCCATGACGCGCTCATTGGTGCGCGCCAAGCGGGCCATGACGGGACTGCCCGGCGGCGGTGGAACGCCTTTGGCTTTGGCACTGAAAATGGCCTGCGAGCAAGCCCAGCAGTTGCACAGGCAAGGGGTCACCCCCCTGTTGGTGGTCTTGAGTGACGGCCGCGCCAATATCTCATTGGCCGGGGTGGGTGGGCGCGCGCAAGCCCAAGCCGATGCGGTTCAGTGGGCGACGCAGTGGCGGCTCACTGGGCACCGGTCCATGTGGATAGACACCTCGGTTAAACCGGATGCGCAAGTGCAAAACATGGCCAGCACCATGGGGGGCAATTACCTGCCCATGCCGCAGGTTCAAGCGCAACGGATGGCCTCGGCGATGGACAACTTAAGACGACTCTGAGCGCATGATGTACAAGCGGTTTTACCCCACCATGGACTGGGCCGAACATCGCCACGCTTGGCCTCATTCGGCGCAGAGCCATTTTGTCAACGCGGGTGGAGTTCGATGGCATGTTCAGCGCATGGGACAAGGCCCCGCCCTGTTGCTGTTGCACGGCACAGGTTCGGGCAGTTTCAGCTGGCGTGGACTGATGCCCTTGCTGAGCCAACACTTTCAAGTCATTGCGCCAGATTTGCCCGGTCACGCCTTCACCAGCAGAGGCAGTGGCGACAGTCTGTCACTGCACGGCATGGCCGAAGGGCTGAGGGCTTTGCTGCTGCAAATGGACATCACGCCCACCGTGATCGCAGGCCACTCCGCAGGTGCGGCCATTGCCGCCCACATGGTCTTGCACCAAGGCGCGCTGTCGCAGACGCATTTGATTGGCATGAATCCGGCTTGGCTGCCCATTCCCGGATTGCCTTCTTGGATTTTCGGCCCCACCGCCAAATTGGCCGCCCTCAATCCCCTGTCTGCTTGGGCCACAGCCAAATTGGCCAACCGCCCCGCCCTGTTGGCCAAATCAATGGCACAAACGGGCTCACAACTGGACGAGGAAGGCATGGCCCTTTACCGACGTGTCTTCGGTCACCCAGGCCACGTGCACAGTGTGCTGGCCATGATGGCCGCTTGGAAACTGCAAGCTTTGTCCACCGCCCTTCACCGCATCGCCAACCCGGTGTCGATTTTGGTCGGCTCGGCCGATAAAACGGTGCCGCCCCAACTGGCGCAAGAAGCCTGCAGTTTGATGCCACACGCCAAACTGCATCTGCAGCACCACTTGGGCCACTTGGCACATGAGGAAGACCCTCAGGGAACAGCCGCTCTGATTTTCAAAGACTGCGGTCGGGCTTGGGCACAAAACCCTTGAGGAAAGACAAGACCTTGAGGGGGTTGTTGGAGATGGCATCGGCCCCAAACATGGGCGGCACGGTATTCACCCGCATGAACATAGGCCCGCCCAGCAGCACCTTGACCTGAGGGTTGCCCGAGTTTTTCTTGCGCCCTCAGTCATCGCCCCCATCAGGTTTTGGCCAGTCCCAGCAAATGGGCCGTGTCCTTCAGGAAAATCCTCAAATGCGCCATGGGATCCCTGCGGGTCAGCTCTTTGTTCATATAGGACTCAAAGGTGAGCCGCTGCACGTCTTTGTCTTCGCAAATTTTGACGAACTTCTCACGCCGTTTGTCATTTTGGTACCAAAAATACTGCATCATGCCCAGAATCCAAAACACTTTGCCGTGTTGTTTCATGAAGCGCTGACGGCCTTTTTTAAGGCACTTGGGGTCACCTGTTTTCAAAGCCATGTGCGCTGCATGCGCCATGGTGCGCGCGCAGTCCATAGCGTAATAAATACCCTCTCCTGAAGAGGGTGCCACCACCCCCGCCGCATCGCCGATCACCAACACATCGCGGCCGTTATCCCAATGCGGCAAGGGCTTCAGAGGAATCGGTGCCCCTTCACGACGCAGTGTGGGCATGTCGGCGAGCCCGGCTGCTTTTCTCAGGTGGCCTGTTGCACCGCGCAAAGAAAAACCTTTGTCGGCACTGCCCGTGCCCACACTCATGGTTTTGCCATGCGGAAATACCCAGCCATAAAAGTCTGGTGAAACTTCGCCCTGGTAGTAAACATCACAACGCTCGCCATCGTGCGATTGCTTTTCCAACGGTGCTTGGATGATCTCGTGGTAAGCGAACACATACTTTGTGCGATCGGACAATGGGATTTGTTGCCTCGCCACTTCAGAGCGCGCCCCATCGGCACCGATGACCATTCGGGCGCTGACCTTGACCGGTTTGGATGGCTCAATGGCCGCATGCTCCTTGCCTGAGACAGGTGTGTACTCGACCCACAAAGTGCCTTCGGCATCGTGTTCAACTTTGTCAAAAATGGCCTGCTGGCGAATCGCGCCCGATTGCGCCGCACGCACGCGCAAAAATTCATCAAAATCTTGCCTGTCCACCATGCCCACATAACCGTTGTCAATGTGCATGTCGACTTGCTTGTCCGCCGGCGAGATCATGCGGGCACATTTGATTTTGGCCACCAGCAAATGGTCTGGAATATCAAAGTCCTTGATCAAGCGAGGGGGGATGGCACCCCCACACGGCTTGGGGCGCCCTTGCCTGTCCAGCAACAAGACGCGCCAACCCTCGCTCGACAAATCATGTGCAGCGGTGGCGCCAGACGGGCCGCCCCCAACGACGACGAAATCAAAATCAGTTGCTGTCATGTGGTTGCCCCATCTTTCCATAAGACTTGATGATCTTGTGCTTTGTGCTGGGCCGTGGCGTACGCTGTGCGAACGCGCAAAGCCACCCATGCTGAAGCCAAAAACATCAGTGCTTGAAATGCAAATACCGCCTGATAAGCGGACTCAGACTCACCCAACACCCAGTGCGCCAAATCACTCGCACCGGTGCCGACCAATCCCCCCATGGCAAACGCCATGGCTTGTGCAGCGCCCCACAAGCCCATGCGCGTGCCCTCGGTGCCAGAACCGCCTTCACCCGCCAGACGCATCATGGTGGCAATGGCGGCAATGGAGAACGCGCCATTGGCCACGCCCAAGAAAATCACATTGGCTTTGATGGGCCAGGGCATCGCCAAGGTGGCTGTCGCCGAGAGGGACAAGCCCACCGTGGCCAAGGCAGACAGCAAGCAACCGCCCCACATCCAGACCTGCACAGAACCCAGGCGCCCAGCAACCCAGCGCGAACTGGCCGCTGCCATAGACAGCATGCCCACCAAGACCCCCATGTGGTGCCACCCAGAAAGCTGCGTGGTCTGGCCAGGCGACATGCCGTGAACAGCCCCTGCAAACGGCTCCAAAATCAAATCTTGCGCGCTGTAGGCCAGCATCGACAGGAAGATAAAAATCGTGAAGGTTTTCGCCTGCGGCTCGGCCCAAATGCCCTGCAAGGTGCGCTTGAAATTGACAGGGATACTGGGTTTCGCGGACACCCCCTGTGCATCGGGTTTCTCCAAACCCCAAAGACACAGGGCCGTCAGCGCCGTGGTCAAAATGCTCAAGCCTGCCGACACCCGCCACAATATATCGGGTGTGTAGGGGTCAATCAGCTTGCCAACGACGCCAGCGGTGATGGCAAAACCCATGATCATCATCAGCCACACGGTGGTGGCCGCCTGCGCCCGACGCTCAGCCGGTACGCGCTTGGCCATCAGCGTCAACAGTGACGTGCCACAGGCGCTCACACCCAAGCCGATCAGACTGAAAGCCAGCATGGCCAAGGCCATGCCTTGCCACAGCGAAGTCGCCATCCACAAGGTGGCCAAGGCCGCCAGCACACCGCCCACCCCCAAGACGACCATGCCCCCCATCATCCAAGGCGTACTGCGCCGACCCTGGTCTGCGCCAAAGCCCATGCGTGGACGCACCATTTGCACCGCGTAATGCCAAGCCACCAAAAACCCCGGCAACAACGCGGGCAGCGCCAACTCAACCACCATGATGCGATTGAGGGTAGAGGTCGTCACCACCACCACAGCCCCCAAACAGGCTTGGATCAGGCCCAAACGGATGATGTCCAACCAACCAAAGGTTTGAGCGTTCATGAGACCCCCAGCGCATTGATCTGACGCAAGCCCCAGGCACTGACCATCATGCCGCTGACAAACAAGGGCACCCCAAAAGCACTCACATGCAGAGCCCGCTCAATCGGTTGCTTCAGAAATTTCCACATCAAGGGCCACTGCAAGAAACTCAAGACCAGCACAGCCAAGGCATGCCCAGGCAATTGCCAATGCACCAGGAGCGCAGCCACCGCCACTTGGGGCAGCCACATCAGCACACAGGCCACGCGCGCCGCGCCCGAGGCCCCCAGCTGAACGGGCAAAGAGGCCACGCCCATTTTCCGGTCTCCCTCGATGGCCTTGAAGTCGTTCAAGGTCATGATGCCGTGGGCACCCAAGCTGTACAGCATGGCCAAGTAAATCGCCTTCTCACCCGGCCACGCACCACCCAACAGGACGGCCGTGCCGGTCAGCCATGCCAAGCCTTCGTAACTGAGTGCACATGCCGCATTGCCATACCAACCGTTGTTTTTCAGCCGCATTGGTGGCGCGCTGTAGGCCCAAGACAGGGCAATGGCCAGTGCGCAAGCCACAAAGCCCCAGGTGCCCATTAAGGTGGCCCACAGCAAAGACAGAACCGTCCACAAGACAGCGATGCCCAAGCCCCATTGGCCAGGCATGCGGCCTGAAGGGATGGGCCTTTGCGGTTCATTGATGGCGTCCACATGGCGATCAAACCAGTCATTCACCGCTTGGCTACTGGCGCAAACCAAGGGTCCGGTCAAAATCAGCCCCAAACAAATCAACAACCAATGGTCTGACAGGCTTTGGCCCGAAGCGACGGCACCACATGCAAAAGCCCATACCGGTGGAAACCAAGTGATCGGTTTGAGCAACTCCGCCACGGTGCGCAAACGCGGCCGGATCAGTGGTTTTGTCAGTTCAAGGCTCTGGGTGTCCATGCGCCCATTATGAGAAGACTTCCGGTGTTGTCAATCAATGTTTACACGATGTGTAAAAAAATTGAGACACTCAGTCATCAAAGGGCTGATGAATCAGGGTCGTTGTCCGACAAAATGCCAAAGCGACGCAACTTGACATACAGGCTTTGCCGCGATAGCCCCAACATTTCAGCGGCAGAGGCGCGGTTGTTGTGCGTGAGCTCCAAGGCCGCCTCAATGCACATGCGCTCAATGGTGTCCACCGTATCGCCCACAATGTCCTTGATGGGGCGACGTCCCACCAACTGCGACAGCTCCAAAAAGGGGTTGGGAAGCGCCTGGGCAGCAAGGGAAGTCCCCTGCATGCGGCGGTCCATGTCGCGAACAAACACAGCGTACAAAGGCTCAGGCTTGGCCAAATACACCGCCGAAATTTCTACGGGCAAGGTCATGCCCGACAACGTGGTCACTTCGGTGGCGAAATTGCGCACCGTCAATTGTTGCTTCAACGAAGTACTGAGAACACCCCAATCGACTGCGCCCCTGACCAACCAGCGCTCAAGAGGTTGTCCGATCACTTGGGATGCGGCCGTCAACCCCAGGAGGGCCATACCCTCTTCATTGACACTTTTGACCGTGCCTGAAGTGTCCGTGAGCAGCCAGCCATCTGGGAAATGCGCCATGGCCTGGCTCAAAACGGCCGACGTGTCTGATTCCAGGCCCAAAGCCGCCGAGCCTTCTTGCGGGGTCAATCGCACCAAAAACTGAGCACCTCCTTCTTGCCTGAAGACCGTGGCAGAGACCGTCATGACCAACGATGAACCGAAGATGCTCGCTGAGCACATTTCAATCCGACCGGTAGCCAGCGCGGTCCTGAGCAAGGCCTGAACCTCACCCTGGTTCCCCACCAAGAAACATTCACGAAAATCACGCCCAACCAAGCGCTTGCCAGCGTCTTTGAAAAGCGCTTGCGCACCGACATTGACTTCCAACAAGCGGTAAGAATGGGCATCGACCATCATCACGGCTTCAGGGGAGGTTTCGAACAAAACCCGATAACGCGCCTCAATGTGCCGCAGTCTCAAATAATCACGCTCCACCGACTGTTGCGTCTCCACCAAACGGCGTTGCAGTTCGGCTAAACGCTCCATGTTGCGCCCCACGGCCAGCAGCTTCTGCCCTTTGATATTGACCGTGATGTACTGGATGGCGGCCTCCCCACCCGAGGGGGTGGGATGGTTCACATGCCGCCAAAGGAGGGACGGGGTATCGGCTTGCACTCGGAGCAAGTCTTGTATCTTTTGTTTGCTTTCCACCGTGACCGTGTCTGTCCAGCGCCTGCCAATCCAAGCTTGGCAGCCCAGGGAAGCCATTGTGTCTTGTCCTGTTGACACATCCTCGACCACACCTTGGCCATTGATGATCAGGCTCAAATCCGACACCACTCCCAATAACTTGGAAAAAGTGTGTGGCTCGAGCTGATCAATGTTCATGGATGACTTTGAGTGATGTTGGGCAGAAAAACCCTTTACATATAAGGGTGATTATACTCACTGTGGTATGTGCTGAGATCACACATTAGGAATAAGGGAATTTTTGGACAGTCCCGATGTCACATTTGGTTGACGATCGGTCTTTTTGACCGACTGCGTCACAATAGCCACGGCTTGGGCGGCATTGCAATTCAACAGATGGGTTCCAGAGAAACTCAGGCTCAAGGGCGCAATCTGCGCCATGGGACCACCGACAAACACTTTCAAATTCGGATTCACCACCAAGGGCAAGATGTCTGACAACGCCTGGGCCACGGCGTCTAAATGCCGATCCGTGGACAGGGACAGGGCCACCGCATCAAACCAATCTGAATGAAAGGTGCGCTTGAATTCGGCCATGTCCTGTGGGGCACTGAGGGTCACGTTCCAGCCCGCATGACGGAAAAATTCACTCAACATGAAAACCCCCAAACCATGCTGTGAGCTGGGTTCGGTCATCAGCAGCAAGTTCAAGCCATTCGGCTTTGCGCAGCCTTCCGATAGAAATTCAGCGCTGAATTCATGCAAAGTTTGGTGCAGCCGAGAATGGGCAATGGTGCAGTGGACAAAGTCGACCTCGTCGGATAACCAACGCTCCCCCAATAATTGGGCTGCAAGACCAATGCCGCTCAGGTAAATGTCCACCAATGCGTGGCCCTGGCGGTGCCACCCCATCAAGGTCTCACGAGTTTCATCCATGCTTTTGAGGGCAGCCTCAGCCAGCAAGACCACCTGGCGGTGATCGAGCGCTGACTTTTGGTCAAACGTCGAGCCACCAACCAGACGTGGACTGGCGCCCAGACGAAAGTTGGCCTTTGAAACTTGACTTTCAAACGTCCACCGATTGTTCTGAGAAACAGCCGCCTTCTCAAATTTAAATTGAGCCACTACAACCACCTCTTCTTCGAATTGACGCTCTAGTGTGAAGTAAATTGGCGCCAACCCATTTAGGTGTAAACCCTGAATGTCACAGTTATTGTCAATTTTTATTGACACTCACTGCTTCAGTCCTTAAAGTGAGCTCAGTTGATGTTCAAAAAGGTCAGAAATGCAGCAGTCCCAACCCCAAGCTTTGTACACGCCAGAGCAACGCGCTCGGCGTGATGCAACGAAGTGGACGCTGGTCCAGGGTGTCTTGGCGCCGGTTCAATTTTTGGTTTTTTTGGTCAGTTTGTACTTGGTGTTGAACAGCCTGAAAACCGGTGAGCACACCGATTGGGCCTTGGCGTCGGTGGTGATCAAGACCCTGGTGCTTTACGCCATCATGGTCACGGGTTCCATCTGGGAAAAAGTGGTCTACGGCAAATACTTGTTTGCACCCGCATTTTTCTGGGAAGACCTGGTCAGCATGGTGGTCCTGGCCTTGCATACCGCCTACCTGTGGGTATGGTGGCAAGGCCAATGGTCTTCCACTGAGCAACTGTGGCTGGCACTCGCCGCTTACGGCACCTATTCCATCAATGCGGCGCAATACATTCGCAAATTGCGCATGGCCCGACTGCAAAAAATCCCCGCAGTAACCATGGCTTCTAATGCGCAGGCAATCTCATGAGCCCTGTCATCCCCATTCGAGCCGAATCCGCCCAAGGCTGCACCGATGTCATCCCGCTGGTCGAGCGCGGGCAAAGAGAAGTGTTCTGCGGATTGACCGGCATCATCTGGCTGCACCGAAAAATCCAAGACGCTTTCTTTTTGGTGGTGGGTTCACGGACCTGTGCCCACCTGATTCAGTCGGCAGCTGGCGTGATGATTTTTGCCGAACCCCGTTTTGGCACCGCCATCATCGACGAGCGCGATTTGGCTGGCTTGGCAGACACCCATACCGAGCTCGATCGGGTGGTCAATCAACTGCTGTCGCGCCGCCCCGAAATCAAATTGCTGTTCTTGGTGGGCTCATGCCCTTCGGAAGTGATCAAACTGGATTTGTCGCGTGCAGCCTCAAGGCTGTCAACGCAATACGCTCCCTCGGTGCGCATCCTGAATTATTCGGGCAGCGGCATCGAAACCACTTTCACGCAAGGTGAAGATGCTTGCTTGGCCTCGATGGTGCCTGAACTTCGAACACCCGCATTGAATCCCGCCCCTGAATTGCTGATCGTCGGCACCTTGGCCGATGTGGTGGAAGACCAATTTGTGCGGATTCTGAACCACATGGGCATTGAACGTGTGCGCTTTTTCCCGCCGCGCCGTGCCGATGACCAACCCAGCATCGGTGCCCACACGCGCTTGCTGTTGGCGCAACCCTTTTTGGCCGATACCGCCCGAGTTCTGCAAGAACGTGGCGCCAAGCTGTTGCCCGCACCGTTCCCATTGGGCGTGGAAGGCACCAGGGCGTGGCTGCAAGCAGCGGCCACGGCATTTGAGGTCTCGCCTGAAAGGTTTGAAGGCGCTGTGAGCGCACCCCAAGCCAGGGCCATGGCGTCGCTGGCCAAAGCCAAACTGCACTTGGATGGAAAAAGCATCTTCTTCTTCCCTGACTCGCAACTGGAAATTCCCTTGGCCAGATTTTTATCACGCGAACTGGGCATGCGTTTGCTAGAAGTGGGGACACCGTACTTGCACCGCCAGCACATGGCCAAGGAATTGGCATGGTTGCCCGCAGGCACCTTGGTCTCTGAAGGCCAAGATGTAGAAAAGCAACTGGACCGATGCCGAAATCTGCGCCCCGACATCGTGGTGTGTGGCTTGGGTTTGGCCAACCCCTTGGAATCCGAGGGCATGACCACCAAGTGGGCGATTGAATTGGTCTTCACCCCCATTCAGGGCTTTGACCAAGCGGGCGATCTGGCCGAGCTCTTCACCAGACCTTTGGTGCGCCGATTGCGCTTGGCCGCATAAAGGAGTCCACACCATGCAATTGACACTCTGGACTTACGAAGGACCGCCACATGTGGGCGCGATGCGGGTGGCCACGGCGATGGAGGACGTGCACTACGTGTTGCACGCACCGCAAGGTGACACTTACGCCGATTTGCTGTTCACCATGATCGAGCGCTTGCAAAAACGCCCGCCCGTCACTTACACCACATTCCAAGCGCGTGATTTGGGCGGCGACACCGCCGAATTGTTCAAGACCGCTGCGCGCGATGCGTTTGAGAGATTCGCCCCCAAAGCCATGCTGGTGGGTGCCTCTTGCACGGCCGAATTGATTCAAGACGACCCAGGCGGTTTGTGCAAAGCCCTGCAATTGCCGATACCGGTGGTGGCACTGGAGTTGCCGTCGTATCAGCGCAAAGAAAATTGGGGCGCTTCAGAAACTTTCTACCAACTGGTTCGTCACCTGGCTGCTCCCAAATCCGCCGAACAAAGGGCAGAACCTGCCAAGCCACGGTGCAACATCTTGGGCCCCACCGCCTTGGGATTCAGGCACCGCGATGACTTGGCAGAGATACGCAAGCTGCTGACCGACATGGGCGTGGAGATCAATGTGGTGGCCCCTTTGACGGCCACGCCTGACGATATCGCGCGCCTGGCCGATGCCGATTTCAATGTGGTTCTCTACCCTGAAATTGCCCAATTGAGCGCGCAGTGGCTGCAACGTACTTTTCAACAGCCCTTCACCAAAACCATTCCCATTGGGCACAACGCAACCTGTGCTTTTATTCGGGAAGTGGCGGAACTTGCCGGGTTCGATCCAGAAGTCACCTTGTCCAAGGCCGTGTCGCGAGCTGCCTGGTACAGCCGCTCGGTCGATTCCAACTACTTGACGGGCAAACGGGTGTTTGTGTTTGGCGATGCCACACATGCCGTGGCCGCCGCCAAAGTGGCAGCGCAAGAAATGGGCTTCACGGTGGTGGGCATTGGCACTTACAGCCGAGAGTTTGCACGGGAAGTTCGTGACGCCGCAAAGATTTACGGTGTAGAGCCATTGATCAGCGACGACTATTTGGAAATAGAAGCACACATTTCGCAATTGAATCCTGAGTTGGTGCTGGGCACCCAAATGGAGCGCCACATTGCCAAGCGCTTGGGTGTGCCGTGTGCGGTCATTTCAGCGCCAGTGCATGTGCAAGATTACCCTGCCCGCTACTCACCGCAAATGGGCTTTGAGGGCGCCAGCGTGCTGTTCGACACCTGGGTCCACCCACTGATGATGGGCTTGGAAGAGCACTTGATTGGGATGTTTCGTGGCGACTCTGAGTTCCATGAAGATGCTGCGCCCTCCCACCTGGGTGGTGGCGTTCACGCGCAAAGCCTTCAAGACACAACGAAAGCGATGCCCTTGGATCAGGCACAAAAAACCAATGCATCCACCACTTCAGAAAGCATCACCGTATCAGTTTGGGATGCAGGCGCAGAGAAAGAGCTCAAAAAAATACCATTTTTCGTCCGAGGCAAGGCCCGGCGGAATACCGAGAGATACGCCACCGAACGCGGCATCTCGGTGATCACGACGGAGACACTTTATGAATCTAAAGCTCACTTCTCACAGTCGTAAACCGCTGCTGCGAGACACCACACCCATCAAATTGGTGGTGGTGACCATGGACACGCACTTTGCGAGTTCATTCAACCGCGCCAATGACCAATTGAAGCGTGACTTTCCAGGCCTGACTTGGAATTTGCATGCGGCCTCTGAATACGCTGGCAACGATGCGCTCATCGCCAAATGCAAGGCCGACATTGCCTCTGCCGACATTGTGTTGTGCGGCATGCTGTTCCTTGAAGACCACTTTTTGCCCATCCTGGACGATTTGCGCGCCCGTCGCATGAACTGCGATGCCATGGTCTGCATGGCCAGTGCCACAGAAGTCACGCAACTGACACGCTTTGGTCAGTTTGACATGAGTAAACCCGCTAGCGGCCCCATGGCCTTGTTGAAGAAACTGCGTGGCGGCAGCAAAGACAAGCCCGCAGCAGGTGGCGCTGCACAAATGAAAATGCTGCGCCGCTTGCCCCAGTTGTTGCGCTTCATTCCAGGCACAGCGCAAGACGTGCGTTCGTACTTCATCACCCTTCAGTATTGGTTGGGTGGCTCGGACGACAATGTCTTGAACATGGTGCGCCACCTGATTGACCGCGGTGCCGATGGCCCTCGCAAATCACTGCGAGGCTCGGTCAAGGTTCAAGCCCCTGTGGACTATCCCGAGGTGGGTGTGTACCACCCCCGCATGACGGGCAGGTTCAGTGAAGACCCCCATGCCTTGCCCTTACCGCAAGGCATTCCTGTCAAAGGCACCGTCGGTATTTTGTTGTTGCGTTCCTATTTACTGTCGGGCAATGCGGGTCATTACGATGGCGTGATTGCTGCCTTGGAGGCCAAGGGTTTGCGCGTGATTCCGGCTTTTGCAGCCGGCTTGGACTCCCGCCCAGCGATCGATGCTTTTTTCATCAAAAACGGCCAAGTCTGCGTGGATGCCGTGGTCTCGCTCAGTGGTTTTTCGCTGGTCGGTGGCCCTGCTTACAACGATGCCAAAGCCGCAGAAGAGGTATTGGCCAAATTGGATGTGCCCTACGTGGCGGCGCACCCCGTTGAATTTCAGACGCTTGACCAATGGGGCGGCTCTGACCGTGGCTTGTTGCCGGTTGAGAGCACCATCATGGTGGCCATTCCAGAACTGGACGGCTCCACCAGCCCCATCGTTTTTGGTGGACGCCCAGGCGCAGCAGGCGTGACCTGCACAGGCTGTCACCATGCTTGTACTTTTGGTGAAAGTACCAACGCGCAAGACATGCACTCGTGTCCAGAGCGCGCCATCATGTTGGCGGCGCGTGTCAGCAAGTTGGTGGCCTTGAAACGCAGCCAGCGGCAAGACCGCAACGTGGCCATTGTGCTGTTCAACTTTCCGCCCAATGCAGGCAACATCGGCACAGCTGCTTTTCTGTCTGTTTTTGAGTCCTTGTGGCACACCCTGAACGCCATGAAGGTGCAGGGTTATCAAGTCGATGTCCCTGCAAGTGTGGACGATTTGCGCGATGCCTTGCTTCACGGTAACGCTGCTCAACACGGCGCAGATGCCAATGTGCATGCTTTGATATCTGCTGACGAACACATCAAGCGTGAGCGCTGGCTCAAAGAGATTGAAGCGCAGTGGGGCCCCGCACCTGGCCGTCAGTTGAGCAACGGCAGTTCCATATTTGTGTTGGGTAAACAGTTTGGCAATGTGCTCATCAGCGTGCAACCGTCCTTTGGCTACGAAGGCGATCCGATGCGCTTGTTGTTTGAAAAAGGTCTGACACCTACGCATGCCTTCTCTGCTTTCTATCGCTATTTGCGTGAAGACTTCAAAGCCCATGCGGTGCTCCACTTTGGCACCCATGGTGCGCTGGAATTCATGCCGGGCAAGCAATCTGGCATGAGCGGCGCATGCTGGCCCGATCGTTTGATTGACGATTTGCCCAACATCTATTTGTATGCCTCCAACAACCCATCAGAAGGTGCCATTGCCAAACGTCGATCTGGCGCCACCTTGATCAGCTACCTGACACCACCCATAACCCAAGCGGGTTTGTACAAAGGTTTGAACGAACTGAAGTCATCGCTTGAGCGTTGGCGCTCCATCGCCAGTGTGGATGCCGAGCGTGTTGATTTGGCCGTGGTCATCCAAGCGCAAGCTGCAGAACTGGATTTGGTGCCTGCAGAGCCTGCGTGGGACGCCGCCGTCATGGGTTCTGAATTGGACATCACAGTGATGCACTTGGCTGAACAAGTGCTGGAGCTGGAGTACACGCTGATTCCACATGGTTTGCATGTGGCCGGTCGTGTGCCAAGCCCAGCACAACAGGTTGACATGTTGTTGGCCATGGCCGACGCCAACCATGGCATACAACTGGAGCGGGCAGCTGTCGAGGCCTTGGTGGCAGGACACTCACCAGAGCGTGCTTTAGTGGCCGCCGGATTGACACGCAACCACCCCAGCTTGGATGTTTTGCGTGCGTTGGTGGAACCTCAAGCGCATTTGGCTGTGGATACCGAAGTTTCTGCCATGCTGCGCGCTTTGGACGCTTGCTACATTCGGCCTGCACCGGGCGGGGATATTTTGCGCACACCGGCTGTGTTGCCAACGGGCCGCAACATCCACGGATTTGACCCTTTCAGAATTCCAAGTGCCATGGCCGTTCGGGATGGCAAAGTACACGCCCAGTTGTTGATTGACCGCTACTGTGCCGATGGCAACCCTTTGCCAGAATCCATTGCCATGGTGCTGTGGGGCAGCGACAACCTGAAAAACGAAGGCGCGCCCATTGCACAGGCCTTGGCCTTGATGGGCGCCATGCCCCGCTTTGACACTTATGGCCGCATCGCAGGTGCCACGCTCATCCCCTTAGAGGAATTGGGACGCCCTCGCATTGACGTGATCATGACGCTGTCAGGCATCTTCCGCGACCTCATGCCTTTGCAGATCAGGCTGCTGGCAGAGGCTGCTTATCTGGCCGCATCTGCGGACGAGCCGCTGGAAATGAACTGGGTCCGCAAGCATGCACTGGCCTATCAGCAAGAGCATGGCTGCACTTTGGAAACTGCGTCTTTGCGGGTTTACGGCAATGCCGAAGGCGCTTACGGCTCCAATGTCAACAACCTGGTGGAAAGCAGCCGCTGGGACGATGAAGGCGAACTGGCTGAAACTTACAAGCGCCGCAAAGGCTTTGCCTACGGCCGCACAGGTCGTGCCGTGCAGCAAACAGCGCTTTTGCAAACCGCTTTGGCCGATGTGCAACTGACCTACCAAAACCTCGATTCTGTCGAGTTGGGCGTCACCACCGTGGACAACTACTTTGACACCTTGGGCGGTATCACCCAAGCGGTGAAGATGGCCAAAGGCGGCAAAACACCGCCCGTCTACATCGGCGATCAAACCAAAGGCAATGCCGCTGTGCGCTCACTTAAAGAACAAGTGTCTATAGAAATTCGCACCCGCATGCTCAACCCCAAGTGGTTTGAAGGCATGTTGGAGCATGGCTACGAAGGCGTTAGACAAATAGAGGCCCATGTGACCAACACGATGGGTTGGTCAGCCACCACTGGCCAAGTACAACCCTGGGTTTACAAGCAACTGTCTGAGACATTCATGCTGGACCCCGCCATGCGTGATCGCCTGGCCAAACTGAATCCGACGGCCTCTGCCCGCGTGGTCAACCGTTTGATCGAAGCGTCTGAACGCAACTATTGGCAGCCCGATGCCGAAACCTTGCAAGCACTTCGCCAAGCCAGTGACGAATTGGAAGATCGCCTAGAAGGTGTATATGAAGGAGTTCCCGCATGAACGTTGAAACCTTACCGTTTCCCACAGTGAAACGCAATCCAAAATTGGATGGAGAGGGCAGCTTACAAGTTCAGCTGGACCCGGATGTGAAAATTGGCAACGCCAAAGTCTTTGCCATTTATGGCAAGGGCGGTATTGGCAAAAGCACCACATCGTCTAACTTGTCGGCCGCCTTTTCCAAAATGGGCAAAAGGGTGCTGCAAATCGGTTGCGATCCCAAGCACGACAGCACATTCACCTTGACCAAGAAAATGTTGCCCACCGTGATCGACGTGCTGGAGTCCGTAGACTTTCACGCAGAAGAATTGCGCGTGGAAGACTTTGTGTTTGAGGGTTACAACGGCGTGATGTGTGTAGAGGCCGGCGGCCCGCCCGCAGGCACAGGCTGCGGCGGTTATGTGGTCGGTCAGACGGTGAAATTGCTCAAAGAGCATCACCTGCTGGAAGACACCGATGTGGTGATTTTTGACGTGTTGGGCGATGTGGTGTGCGGTGGTTTTGCCGCACCGTTGCAACACGCCGATCGCGCAATGATCGTGACCGCCAATGATTTCGATTCGATCTTCGCGATGAACCGCATTGTGCAAGCCATTGGTGCCAAAGCCAAAAATTACAACGTGCGTTTGGGGGGTGTCATTGCCAACCGCAGTGCGGCCACCGATCAAATTGACAAGTACAACGACCGCATCGGTTTGAAGCTGGCCGCCCATTTCCCCGATCTGGATGTGATTCGCCGCAGCCGTTTGAAAAAATCCACCCTGTTTGAGATGGAGCACTCGCCCGAACTCGAGGCCGTGCAAAAAGAATACATGCGACTGGCGGCGAACATGTGGTTGGGCGGAGAAGCCTATTCTGCGGTGCCCATGAAAGACCGGGATATTTTTGACCTGTTGGGCTTCGATTGAGGCTTTGAACCATGAGCGACATCACATACGAACAACGCCGCGGCCAAATCGAAAACTATTTCGATCGCACAGCCGCTGCCGCGTGGGCCAAATTGACCTCCGATGCGCCGGTGGGCCGCATTCGCGCCTCAGTGCGTGCAGGGCGCGATCAAATGAGGTCGACTTTGGTGTCATGGTTAGGTCAAGACCTCAAGGGCAAACGCATCTTGGATGCAGGCTGTGGCACAGGTGCTTTGGCTGTAGAGGCTGCCCGTCTCGGCGCTGAAGTGATGGCCATTGATTTGTCCCCCACCTTGGTCGAACTGGCGCGTGAAAGAATTCCAGCGGATGTCGCACATTTGGTTGAGTTTCAAAGCGGCGACATGCTCGACAAAGGATTGGGGCACTTTGACCATGTGGTGGCGATGGATTCCATCATTCACTATGACACCGAAGATGCTGTCCATGCACTGGCACAGTTGGCTGAGCGCACCAGCCAGTCCATTGTGTTTACCTTTGCACCCCGCACACCCATGTTGGCCTTGATGATCTCTGTAGGTCGTTTGCTCCCCAGGGGAGACCGTGCACCATGGCTGGAGCCGATGGCTGAGACACGCATTGCCGATCTCATGAAGACACACGAGTCATTGAATGACTGGCATTGTGCCCGCGCGCACAGAGTATCCAGTGGTTTTTACAAATCCAAAGCGATGGAGTGGATCCGTTCATGAGAGCCAAACCGTTTGCCAAGTTTGCCAAGCAAATGCCGGTAAATTGGCTGCCGTTTGCGAATGTGGCCAGCCCTGGCTTGCCGATGGCGCGTTTGTTGCGTTTGTCACTGTTCAAATTCACCATGGGCATCACCACGGCCTTGATGATCGGCACGCTGAATCGGGTCATGATTGTGGAATTGTTCGTCCCCGCTTGGTTGGTGTCCTTGATGTTGGCCCTTCCCCTGCTGGTGGCGCCTTTCAGAGCGGTCACAGGCTACCAATCCGATGTCCACATCTCCGCCTTTGGCTGGCGCCGAGTGCCTTACATGTGGGGCGGCACCATGATTCAATTTTTGGGGCTTGCGGTCATGCCGTTTGCATTGCTGGTCTTGTCCGGGGGTGGGCAAGTTCCTGTGCCGGATTGGGTAGGTCAAGGCGCTGCTGCCATCGCCTTCTTGATGGTGGGTGCAGGCTTGCAAACCTCCCAAACCGCCGGTCTGGCCTTGGCCACCGACCAAGCCAGCGAAGAGACCCGACCACGCGTCGTGGCCATGATGTACACGATGCTCTTGGTGGGAGCCGTCTTTGGCAGTTTGGTCTACAGCTTCTTGCTGGCCGACTTCACACCCGAAATTCTGGTTCAGGTCGTACAAGGCACGGCGCTGGTGGTGTTGCTGCTCAACGGCCTCGCGCTTTGGAAGCAAGAGCCTCGCAATCCTGAGCGTGTCAAGGCCATGAAAACCGAAATTCGCCGCCCATTCAGAGAAGTTTGGGCCGAATTCATCGCTTTACCTCACGCCAAACGGTTTTTATGGGCTACGGCTTTGGGCACCATGGGATTCAACATGCAGGACATTGTTCTGGAGCCTTATGGCGGTGAAATTCTGAAATTGAGTGTGGGCGCCACCAGTGCACTGACAGCCATGCTGTCTGCGGGTGGGTTGATCGGTTTTTATGTGGCTGGCCGCCAATTGGCCAAAGGCATCGACCCGATGCGTCTGGCCGCTTATGGGGCATTGGCAGGCTTACCTGCATTTTCTGCCGTGATTTTTTCAGCGCCCTTGGATGCAGGCTGGCTGTTCAGGTTTGGTGCCATGGGGATTGGCTTTGGTGGTGGCTTGTTTGCGGTGGGCACTTTGTTCACGGCCATGCGCATTGAATCCAATTTCATCGGCTTGGCCTTGGGAGCTTGGGGGGCTGTGCAAGCCGCAGCCGCTGGCCTGGCCATGTTCTTTGGTGGTGCATTGCGCGACATCGTGAACACACTTTCCTCGCAAGGCGCTCTGGGCGACGGTTTGACGGACCCCTCGGTGGCGTACAGCATGGTTTACCACGTTGAAATGCTTCTGTTGTTTCTCACCTTGGTTGCGATTGGCCCCTTGGTCAAACGCAACACTTCTTTTTCTATCGCTGTCCCCCCAACCCTCGGTTTGACCGAGTCACGCATTTAATTGTTCAAAGGAGAAAACGTTATGCAAACCGTTGGCAACATCACTGGTTATGTCGATTTGGCCCAAATACTGCTTTATGTATTTTGGATATTTTTCGCTGGCCTGATTTGGTATCTTGTCGCAGAAGGTCACCGCGAGGGTTACCCCTTGGAGACCAGCACTGGCGGACGCGCAGTGGGCAAAGGGTTCCCCATTCCAGCCCCCAAAACTTTCTTACTCGAAGGCGGCAAAACTGTCACAGTGCCCGACCTCACGCGCAAAGAGCCGGCTTACAACGCTGTAGCAACCAGTCGCAGTTCAGGCGCCCCCATCGAGCCCACCGGAAACGCCATGATCGCATCCGTCGGCCCAGGCGCTTACACGATGCGCGAAGATGTCCCTGAGCGAACATCCCATGGCGTGCCACTGATTCAACCTTTGCGGATCGCCAGCGATTACACCGTCGCAGCGCAAGACGTCGACCCACGCGGCTTGCCCGTCATGGCTGGCGACGGCAAACAAGGTGGCACCGTCAAAGACATTTGGATTGATTCCGCTGAAATGATGTTCCGATATTTGGAAGTCGAAATCGCGGGTGGTCGCACTGTTTTGCTGCCCATCACGTTTTCCCTAATTCGCAGAAATCAAGTTGAGGTGCATGCTGTATATGCTCGTCATTTTGCGGATGTGCCTGTCCTGCAAAATCCAGACCAGGTCACCAAATTGGAAGAAGAAAAAATCAGTGCTTACTATGGTGCCGGATCTTTTTATGCCGACGCCAAACGCAGTGAGCCACTGATTTAAGGCTTCACGGCCATGCGTGTTGAATGAAAAGCTGAAGAGGAATCCAATGCCCATCGAAAACCTTGGTCATGAATACGAGCTTGAACCGCAATATGGCTTGCCTGAAAGGTTGCCTTCTGATGAGTTCATTGTTTGGCAAGGCTCGCCAGCAATCGCAGCATTGGCCTCTTCGGCCTTTCACATCAAAAAGCTGGTCGTCTATTTTGCGGTGCTCATTGTGGCCTGCGCATGGCCGGCTTTGGAAGAAGGCGCTGGTGTCATGGCCGTGCTGCTGTCCATCAAATGGATTGCGCCACTGGCCCTCGTCTGCTTGGGTTCCGTGTGGCTGATGGCTTACATGACTTCTCGCACGACGGTTTACACCTTGACCAACAAGCGGGTGGTCATGCGTTTGGGCATCGTGTTCACCGTCTCGTTCAACATCCCTTTGAAACAAGTGGCATCAGCGGATATTCGGACACTGCAGAACGGCTTTGGGGACATCACTTTGGCGTTGAAAGGTTCAGACCGCATTGCGTGGATTCATTTATGGCCCAGTGTGAGGCCCTGGAAAATGAACAAACCAGAGCCCACCCTGCGCGCCGTTCCCGCTGTGCAAGAGGTATCTGTCAAATTGAGAGAGGCATGGACACACAACACGGGTCTGCCTGTCAACACGACTTCTTCCGTCAACACCGGAAAACCCAATTCAAATGACCTTCAAGTGAGTTTGACATGAGCGGATTGCAAGCATCCACCTTGACGCGCAAAGCCGCACCGGATCACTTTCCTCAGTGGGTTTTGTATTGCGCGGCCGGCATCATCGCGTTCTCGCTCATCTCTGTCGGCCTGATTCGGATCACCGGCAACGGTCCGGACCAAAAAGCAGCAGCCCCCACAGTCCAAAGGTCATTGGTTTTCCAAGATCAACATGATGGGGGTGTACGTGTCGAAGACGGTTTAACCGGGAAAACCTTGGCGGTTTTGCATGGTGAGCAAGGCTTTGTGCGAGGCACTCTGCGTGCCTTGTCGCGCGAGAGGTATTCCAGGGGCATTGGTTCTGAAGTGCCCTTTGATTTGATAGCCCGGGTGGATGGCCGCGTCACTTTGTTTGATCCGAGCACAGGCCAGCGGGTGGACTTGGAGTCTTTTGGCCCGACCAATACGGGTGAATTTGCACGGTTCTTGGCCATGCAACCTGAATAGCGCCGCCACAGCTGTGTTTTAAAAAACTGGAATCTTCGTTTATGCAAACCAACTCCACCATTGACAGCGCTGAAAAAGCATCCCAAAAAGCCGTCGAGAGCACGATGCTCAGCCCACGCTTTTACACCACAGACTTTGCTGCCATGGACAAACTGGACATGGCCCCCGTTCGAGCGGAGTGGGACAAAATGATGGTGGAATATGAGGGTGACAACAACCACGATCACTTTCAACGCGATGAAGAATTTGCCAAAGAAGTGGCCGATAGATTCTCTCAAGTCAGCCCAGAAATGCGCCAAGAGTTTCTGGACTTTTTGATTTCATCGCTCACCTCCGAATTTTCGGGTTGCATTTTGTACAACGAGATCTTCAAAAATGTGGAGAACCCTGACATCAAGCAATTGATGCGCTACATGGCCCGAGACGAGTCTCGCCATGCCAGTTTCATCAACCAGTCTTTGAAAGACTTCGGCTTGGGAATTGACTTGGGCAATTTGAAGCGCACCAAGGCCTACACCTACTTCAAACCCAAATACATTTTTTACGCCACTTATTTGTCAGAAAAAATTGGCTACGCCCGTTACATCACCATTTACCGTCAATTGGAGAAAAATCCAGACAAGCGTTTTCATCCCATTTTCCGTTGGTTTGAGCGCTGGTGCAACGACGAGTTCCGACATGGCGAATCGTTTGCATTGATCATGCGCGCCAACCCGCATTTGCTGCGGGGCGGTAACGTGTATTGGATCCGCTTTTTCTTGGTGGCTGTTTATGCCACGATGTACGTTCGTGATCACACCCGCCCCATGCTTCACCACGAGATGGGTTTGGAGTCGGACACCTACGATTACGAAGTGTTCCGCATCACCAATGAAATCACCAAGCAAGTATTTCCTGTCAGCTTGGACATCGACAACCCAGTCTTCAGGGATTGCATGTCCCAGTTGTTCCATGCGCAAACCCAAATGGATGCGGCCAAAGCCAGAGGTGGTTGGGTGGGCAACCTCCAGCGCGTGCGTTGGGCCATTTCGGGCGGTTTCACCTTCCTTCGTTTGTACTTTTTGCCAGTCAAACACCATGCGCTGCCCGCAGACATCCGCATGGTACCGGCCTGGTGATTTTGCAGCCCACTGAATCTGAAAGCCAAGGATGACCGACACCTTGATGGCATTGGGGTTTGCGATTTTTATCTGGTGGTTCAGCACGGGCATTGTGATCCTTTTGAATCGCATGTCGCGTACTGCAGTCACCATGAGCTTGGTCATCTCTTCTGCTCTTGGCATTGGCGCCTTGGTGGGTTTGTCCCATACCGCTCATCAAACCGGCATCATGGGTGCCTATTGCGCTTTCACCTGCGCCTTGCTGGCTTGGGGTTGGAACGAGTTAAGTTTTCTCACGGGCTGGATCACCGGCCCACAAAAAACAGCCCTCTTAAAAAGTACAACAGGTTGGCCGCGGTTTGCGGCCTCCTTCAATGCGGTGGTTTGGCACGAATTGGCCATTCTCATGGTGGGTTTGGCCATTGTGGTGATCACCTGGGATGCACCTAACCAAGTGGGAACCGGCACTTATTTGGTTTTATGGACCATGCGCACCAGTGCCAAGCTGAATTTGTTTTTCGGTGTGCGTAACCTGAGTGAAGAATTCTTGCCTGCGCATTTGGCGTATCTGGAAAGTTTCTTTAAACGCCGCCGTATGAACGCATTTTTTCCCTTCGCTGTGGTCTCAGCCAGCGCCTGCTTGTGGTGGTTGGTTGACTTTGCAAATCAACCCATGACCACACCTGCGCAAGTGGTGGGCTCGGTCTTGGTGGGCACCATGTTGGCATTGGCCATTCTCGAACACCTGATGCTGGTGCTGCCAATGGACACCACGGCATTGTGGCGTTGGGCCATTCGCAAGCAGAGCACTGAAACTCCAGCGCCTTATGCGGCGCATGTGCCACCGGTCTAGCCTGCCCACTTGGAATTTAATGACAAATCTCTACAAATCCATCCATTTCAACGCAGGCTCAGGTGACGGTGGTGGTCTTCAAAACCATCCCACGGGCTCAGCGTCAGATTTGGGAGATCGTGCACCGACAGCCATCGTGATCGGCACCGGTTTCGGTGGCTTGGCTGCCGCCATCCGTTTGAGCGTCAAAGGTTACCGCGTTCAAATGCTGGAAAAACTCGATGCACCGGGTGGCCGCGCCTATGTGCACAAACAAGACGGTTTTACCTTTGACGCGGGCCCCACCATCATCACCTTACCGCACCTGATTGCCGAGCTGTTCACACTCTGTGGACGAGAGCTGAAAGACCACGTCGATCTGCGCTTGATGTCGCCGTTCTACCGCATCCGGTTTGACGATGGCACGCACTTTGACTACAGCAACAACGACGAGGAGATGCTCGAGCAAATTGCCAAGTTCAGCCCCGAAGATGTTCAAGGGTTTAAAAACCTGATGGTGGCTTCCGAGAAGTGTTTTCAGCTCGGTTTTGTCGAGCTGGGCATGGTGCCCTTTGAAACCATTGGCGATGTGATCAAGGCCATGCCCAATTTGGTCCGCATGCAAGCCTGGCGCTCGATTTACAGCTTGGTGGCCCAGCACATCAAGCACCCCAAATTGCGCATCGTCATGAGCTTTCACCCCTTGCTCATTGGCGGCAATCCTTACTCCGTCACTTGCGTCTATTCCCTCATCCATTCCTTGGAGCGCCGCTGGGGCGTTCACTCCGCCATGGGCGGCACCGGCGCCATCGTGCGTGAACTGGTGAAGCTGCTCGATGAACGCCAAGTGCCCATTCGCTACAACGCGCCCGTCTCACGCATCCGAGTAGAGGACGGCCGAGCCCAAGGCGTTGAGTTGGCCAATGGTGAGTATTTGCCTGCCGACATTGTGGTGAGCAATGGCGATGCCTCTTGGACTTACCGTCACCTCATCGAACCAAAGCACCGCAAACATTGGACCGACAAACGGATTGCCAAAGGCAAGTATTCGTCGGGCTTGTTCGTTTGGTATTTCGGCACGGATCGAAAGTACGAAGATGTGCCCCACCACATGATGGTGTTAGGCCCTCGCTACAAAGGCTTGCTGCAAGATATTTTCAAAAACCACAAGCTGTCCAAAGATTTCAGTTTGTATTTGTACCGTCCAACGGCCACCGACCCCTCTTTGGCGCCTGAGGGCTGCGACAGTTTTTATGTGCTGTCGGTGGTCCCCAACTTGAGCAGTAAGACCGATTGGCCTGCCATCACTGAGCAGTACCGCGATGCCATTGCCACCGTACTGCAAGAAAGTGTGTTGCCCGATCTGAAGCAGCACGTGGTGTCGTCCAAGGTCACCACGCCGCAAGATTTCCAAGACCGTTTGTGGTCCTACAAAGGGGCAGGTTTTGGTCTCGAGCCCATCTTGGTTCAAAGTGCCTGGTTTCGGCCCCACAACAGATGCCAAGATGTTGAAGGTTTGTTCATGGTGGGTGCCAGCAGCCAGCCCGGCGCAGGCGTGCCCAGTGTCTTGATGTCCGCAAAAATGCTTGAACAGGTGGTTCCCGATGTCAAATCTTTCGTTTGACCCCAGCTTGAAATCAACGCCTGTGTCTTTGCCTTATGACTTAGAGGCTTGTACAGAACTGATGCGCGGGGGTTCTAAATCTTTCTTTGCAGCCTCCAGGTTGCTGCCAGCCCGTTTGCGGCCACCCGCGATTGCGCTCTATGCTTTTTGCCGCTTGGCCGACGACGCGATTGACGATGGCGATGACCCGGTTTTGGCCATGGCCGATTTGAAGTCGCGCTTGGCAGCCATCTATTCAGGACGTCCTGGCACCGTAGACGCCGACCGCGCTTTGACGGTGGTCGTTCATCGCTACGGTATTCCTTGTGGCTTGCTGGAGGCCTTGTTGGATGGTTTCTTGTGGGACTCACAAGGCCGCCGTTACGAAACTCTGGCCGATGTGGAAGCCTATGGCGCCAGAGTCGCGGGCACCGTGGGTGCCATGATGTCCATCATCATGGGGGCGAGCACAGACACCGCCATTGCACGCGCCAGTGAATTGGGCGTGGCCATGCAACTGACCAACATTGCCAGAGACATCGGCGACGACGCGCGCATGGGGCGCTTGTACATTCCGCGAGCATGGTTCCGCGAAATCGGCATGGACGCAGACGCTTGGTTGGCCAACCCAGTTTTTGATTCACGCATTGCAGGTTTCACCCAGCGCTTGTTGTTGCGTGCAGACGCCCTGTACCGCCGCGGTGAATTTGGTTTGGCTGAATTGCCCTGGGATTGCCGCCCAGCCATACAGGCCGCGCGATTGGTCTATGCCGAAATCGGCAAACAATTGGACCGTGAAGGCCTCAATTCTGTGAACCACCGCACGGTGGTTTCAACAGCACGCAAATTGGCCCTGATCGCCAAAGCGACCGCCGTGGCGGTCAAGGCACCCGCGTTGCCCGATGTCCCTTTGAGTCCCGTTCCCGCCATTCATTATTTGGTGGACATCGTAAGCGCCGAGCGACACTCACTGGACATCCAAAAACCTTGGACTGTGCCGTCTCGAAGCTTTGATGAGCGCGTGGCTTGGGTGGTCGATTTGTTCGCCCGCTTGGAGCAACGTGAAAAAGCGGAGCGCTGAACGGCCGTGTCACTGAAAGCCATTGAAGTCCTGGTGCTGCTGATCGCTGGCGTTTTGTTTTTCGTCTGGCAATGGCGCGATTTGAAAAAAGCCAAGGAAATCACACGCCTGGAAAACGAAAAAAAGGCTCGTGCAGAGCCCTCCCCCGCTACAAACAAGTCCGCTCAACCGGGCTCGGAACCTCCGGGCAATGAGAAAGGGAGAGATGGGGGTTAATCTGAAAATTTTACATCTGGTGTGTGCCTGCTTGTTTTTAGGCAATGTGATCATCAGCGGTATCTGGGCCTTGTTGGCCGAACGCACGCGCAACCACACCATCATCAGCTTCAGCAACCGATTGGTGCTCATCACCGACGCTTTGTTCACCTTCACAGGTGCCGTGGGCGTGGTGTGGACAGGTCATCTGATGGCCCACTCTTTTGGCGGTGAGGCCGATCAACTTTGGATTCAATGGTCCTATGCTTTGCTCAGTTTTTCAGGCTTGATTTGGATCGGCGTCTTGGTGCCCATTCAACTCAAACAACGCGCCTTGCTGCGCAAAAGCACCACCTTGGGCGAAGACTATTGGCGTCTGTCACGCATCTGGCAAATTTCGGGCGCCATTGCCACCCTGTTGCCGCTGCCCATTGTTTACCTGATGGTCACCAAAGCTGCTTGAAACAGTCCCTGGCATGACCGCGACGGAACCCACATTCCAGCCCTTTTGGGCCAAAAGCAAACACGTGGTGTTGATCACAGGCGCCGCCTCTGGCATTGGTGCGGCCACGGCCTTGGAGGTGGTGGCACAAGGGGGTACACCGGTTTTGGTGGATTGCGATGCAGAGCCCTTGGCCGACATGGCGCTGCGCTGTGGTCCCAACACCTTGTATTGCGTGGCCGATGTGACACGGCTTGACGCCATGCACGAGGTGGTGGCCCAAACACTGTCGGTGCATGGCCAAATCGACGTGGTCTTTGCCAACGCGGGCGTGGCCGCTTTTGGGCCCTTGGCCCATGTCGACCCGAGTGCTTGGCGTCGCTGTATTGAAGTGAATGTTTTTGGTGTTTTCAACACCGTGCGAGCGGCCTTGCCGGCCCTGATGCAACAGCAAGGCTATGTGTTGATCAATGCCTCCGTGTCTTCGTTTGCCCACCCACCGGTGATGTCGGCCTATGCGGCCAGCAAATCGGCCGTGGAAGCCATGGGCAATTCATGGCGCATTGAGCTGGCTGCGCACCGCGTCGGTGTGGGCGTCTTGCACGCCGGGTGGGTGAGCACCCCCTTGGTCAAAGAAGGTGCCTTGCACCCGGGTTTTGTTCGCTTGCGCGCCACCATGCCAGGCCCGTTGAACAGCGAATCATCAGCACCCGATGCAGCGCGTGTCATTGTGCGTGCCATGACCAAGCGAGAGCGAAGGGTGTGGCTGCCCGGGTGGATGCGCATTTTGTTTGCCTTGCGGGCCCTCTTGCACATGCCTTTTGCAGAGCGCCAATTGCTGCGTGCAGCCCCTGAAATTGAGGCTCTTTACTTGCAAGGTCTGGCCGCTGAAGGGGCTTTGGCCTCCAGCTTTGGCCCACGAGAGCGAGAGCGGACTTTGCAGCGGGCCCTGCAAAAAAGCTGAGGCGTTCAGGCCCTTCTGGGCATGCGCCAAGGCAACATGAACCGCACCGGCCATGAAACCAGCCGGGGAATGTCCAAAGACTCGTGCACTGCAGTCACTGGCTCAGACTGCCATTGGGTGCGCAGCAATGAGCGCACATAAAAAGGCGTGTCTTCCAAGGTGCTGATGATTTCTGGTGGATGGCCCGCTTCGCCGGACATGTGGCGGGCAATGCGCCAGCCCGAGGACGGTAAAGCATGCCGCGGCGGCGCGTCGAAGGCCACGTGGCTGCCATCCGGTGAAAATCGTTGAGCCACCACCCGCCCAGGCCCCGTCAAAGGCCTGACGTCGTAGACGACATTGGTATCGCCATTGGCCATCTCTGCACGCGCCCAATCCCAGTCTTTGAAACCATTTTCTACCGGCTCTTCGCCTTCATTCGAGTCCATGTAGGCGTGACCTCGCCAACTCAGGCCCGGGCTGCTCATGTCCACCTCGATGCGCGAACAGGGGGCAATCGGGCCCCAACGGTGGCGACCCGCGTTGTCCAAAGGCGTGACAAAACGACAAAGCCCCTCAGGGCGCACCGTCACGCGACCGCGCACACGCATGGGCCATGGGACATTGATTTCGTCAATGTCTATCGTCAGGGCTTGGCCATCCCAATGCAAGATGCTGGGCCCAATGTTGAATTGCTGCGCACTGCGCGATGCGTGTTGACGCCCCCGCTCGGTCATGGTCCAGCGCTTGCCACCTTTGCCGTACAGCGCAACGTTCAAGGCGCAGAAATTTTCGGGATCGGCCACACCTCCGCCTTGGCGGCGCGCCCAGGCGTAGTAAGGCGAAAACACACTGCCCACAAAAGCGATGATGGTCAGGCCGTGTTGGCCATCATCGCTCAGCGCATCGACGTACCACCAGAGATAACCACCCGGCGCGACGGTTTGGTCAAACCGAGGTCCGCCATCAGCGTCGCGGCCGCCAAACGCCCCGACATGGCCGCCATGGGTACGCCCGGCCCCGGGTGCACGCTGCCCCCCGCTGTATACAAGCCCGGTATTTTGCTGCGCGCACTGGGGCGCGAGAAGGCCGACATCCAACCGTGTGTCGCTTGGCCATAAAGCGCGCCCCCACTGCCTGGAAACAGGCGGGCAAAGTCCTGTGGCAAGGTGCGCACCACCTGCTGGGGCGAGGCTGTTATTTCCAAGCCACAGCGGCGCATCAGCGCCAAACTGTTCGATTCGCATGCTTGAACCTCCGAAGAATTGAATGTGCGCGCATCACCATCCGCTGGCGCATTGACCAAGCACAACAGCCTTTCCAAGCCTGGTTGGGCCAGACCTTGGTCACTGCGGTCTTGTGCACAGACATAGACTGTTCCCTGCGTGGGCAAATGGCGTTTGTTGAAAATATCGTCAAATTCACGGCGGTAGTCTTGATTGAAAAACACGTTGTGCCGCACCAGGTCGAAACCTTGGGTCTGTGCATGCATGGACAAGGTGAAAGCCGACAAAGAACGCTGCGCTGGCGACACAGGTGCAAAGCGCTCACGCAAGTCTTGACCCAATAGACCCTGGGACAGCGCCGCAACATCGCCATTGAAAACCACCTGATCGGCGGGTAACCGCTCACCCGATGCCAGCTGCACGCCAGTCACTCGGCCGCTGTCCGTCTCAATGCGCTCGCAGTGGCTGTTGTAGCGCAGCTTCACACCCCGGTTTTCAGCCAATTGAGCCAGCGCCTGCGCTACCCGGTGCATGCCGCCTGAGACCGACCAAACGCCGTCGAGCTCCACTTGCGCCACCAGCATCAAAGTAGCGGGTGCGGACCAGGGTGAAGAACCACAATAAGTGGCGTAGCGGCCAAACAGCTGCTGCAAACGCGGGTCGTGAAAGTGCCGCCCCAAGCTGCGCCACAAACTGGCAAATGGGCCCAAGCCCGTCAGTGTGGCCATGCCCTTCAAACCCAAATCGCCCACCATGCTGAGCAGATCGGGGCGTTCACTTCGGATGTAGGGTTTTTCCAGGGTGTTGTACAAATTTCGAGCTTGTTCGCAAAAGCCCAAAAAGCGTTTCGCCTCTTGGGGGCTGCTGAACCGGGCGATGGCATCGGCCGTGCGGGACGTGTCGGCATACAGATCGAGTGTGGGCGAGCTGCCATCCCAAGCATGGCGCGCCAAAACACCAATGGGCTCGAGTTGCAAAATATCTTCCAGTGAAGTGCCCAACTCTTGCAGCATTTGGTCTAACACCCAACGCATGGTGAACACCGTGGGGCCGGAATCAACGCCGACACCGTCGACCTGCACTTGACGAATTTTCCCGCCGGGGGTGCTGGCACTTTCCAGCAAAGTGACATCCAGCCCGTGGTGGGCTAAAACCAGTGCACTCACCAGCCCCCCAATACCGGCGCCCACCACCACCACACGCGGGGTTTGAACGGTTTTAAGCATAAGACTTGCCTTGCCACTGGCCCTTCACCTGCAAAGGCATAAACCGGGCAAACATGGATTCGGCAAAATAACCATGTTGTGCGGCCGCCTGAATGGCTTGCAAATGGGCGCCTGAGCGCGCATAGGCGTTCATGTCGGCCACGCTGTCCCAGATGGTGAAAGTCGCTTGCCGGAGCAAAGGCGCCTCGCCAAGGCCGACGGCCAATTGACAGCCTTGGACCCCCTCCAAGGCACGCTCAGAAGGGGGCGCATGTCGCCAAAAAGCTGGAGCTTTGCCAAGCTTGATCGAAGCACGTGTGAGGGCCGCCACCGGCCCATGGATCGGTTCCGATGCAACTTCACCCAGCGAAAAGCCATCCCAAGTGCCGCGACACGACCATGTTTGGAGTTTGGCGCAGCAAAAATCGGCTGATCTTTGCTGGTAATTTTGAACCCATTGGGCATGCGCCACGAAATCATCGGCTGTTTGTGCGGATTCAAACAAGGCAAACAAGCCTTGTCGCGAAGCACTGGGCTTCAAACCAAAGCCGCCTTCGTGGCCACTGCCCAGCAGTTTGGCAAACAGCAAGCCTGGGACGCTGCGCAAAGCGGCGGAACCCTGGACTATGCGCAACCAACCCCACCACCTTGAAGACTGAACGATGTCAGCCAGCAAGACAACGACCACTTGGCCATTGACAGGTTCTGTTAGTCCCAAATGCATGTGCCCAATTTCCGTAAAAAAGGCCTGCACCACAACAGGTGCAGGCCTTGTGAAATCCAGAGTTTAAGGCTTGGCTAAAACTTGGAGCTCAGGGTAGTCTTTGGCCATCTGGGCACCGTAAAGCGGCTTGAAAGCGCCTTGGTGGCAAGTGGTGCAGTTGACTTTGGCAATATCGCCCTTGGGGCCTAAGCGGTGCGCTGGGAAGACATCTGTGAGGGGCGTGATGTACTCATTGTTCAATTCACGCGCCATCCGAATGCCGTACCAAGAAGTCACCCGTTGCGGCCTGGATTCCTCCCAAGATTGGAAGTTGCGTGTGTTGTGGCAGTAAGTGCAGTTCACACCCAAGGACTCGGACATGTGCACCATCAAGGAGTAGGTGTACTCCGCTTGCTTGGTCGATGCGCGGTTGGCGTTGGAGCCCACACCTGCCATGGCTTCATTGCCATTGACCCGGATAGGCGCAGCGTCTTTGAGGTAAGGCGTGAAGGGATCAAACGGCAGTGACGACAGCCCAGCTGCTTTGGTCGCAATGTTTTGGCCTGCCAAATCGCCCAACAAGCTGTTCGCATACTTGCGGTCTTTGGGCGCATTCCAAACTTGGGTGGGTACGTTGTTGCCACGGTGGCAGGTGTAACACGTCACACCCGTATCGGCCACGTGGGTCTTCCAGTCCTGATTGACTTTTTGGGTCATTTCAATCATTCGCCTGGCCACCACCTTGGTGTACATGCTGTCATCTGCAAAGTTTTGAACGTTATGACAGTAGGCGCAACCCTGATCGGGTGCGACCCATTGCGTGATGGCCGCCATTTGACGGTTGAATTGACCCACACTCAAATCTCCCAGAACCTTGACGTTCTGATAGACCTCACTGGCTTTGGGACCCTCCGCCGAAGCGGCCTCAGCCGCAACAGGCGCTTGGTTCAAAGCGGCTTCCTTGGCCAAGGTTCTGGGGTTGTAGATTTGCTCCATGCCCGTTCCACGGTAGCCTGTTTGGACCGTTTCAATCGGCGGCCGTTCACAGCCCGACAGCAGCACAGCGGCACTTAAGCAAAGCGCTAATTTAGACAAAAATTTCATGGCTTCACTCCCATCAATGCAGGATCGAGGACGACTGGGCTGACCAAGGGATACGCGGGCACAACATGGTGTTTGACGGACCACAGGTACCAGTTGTCCACCACGGGGCCAGTCAACAAGATACCCACGCCGCCGACCAAAGGACACAGCACGGCAAACCACCAGGCCCAGCGGTGGATGGACTCCATCGTGGCATTGAAGCCCATGGTCCAGCGCCAGAACAAGCCGGCACGCTCAGAAGCAGTTCCGCGGTCCACAATTTGTTCGATCTCGCGTTCTCCACCATAACGCGTCACCGCCAAAATGGTGGCGCCGTGCATGGCAAACAGCAGCGTCGATCCATACAAGAAAACGATCGACAGCGCGTGGAATGGGTTATAAAACAAATTGCCATGACGCAGCGACAAGGCAGACACCCAGTCCAGGTGAGGGAAGATGCCAAATGGCACCGCCTCGGACCAACTGCCCATCATCACAGGGCGGAAGAAACCACACACCAAAAACAACCAAATGGCTGCCGCATAAGCCCAAGCCACATGTGTTCCCAGACCCAGTTGACGGGCACGACGGTACGTGCGCGCCCACCACAGCAGGATGGAAATGGTCAACATGAAGCCCGTAATGAGCCACCAACCCCCTTGTTGCAGGGGCGGAAAACTCAGACCGTAAGCAGGCGCTGGTGGTTCTAATGCAAGCCAAAATAATTGTCGGATGAACTGAATAGGGTTCCAGTCCACAGAGGCCAACATGTTGAAACCAATGATGTTGAAAGCGGCGATGCCGAAAATCAAGGACGCCAGTCCAAGCGTTCCCAAATAGACAGGGCCGATCTGAGCATTGCCAATGCGACCTAACAGGTGCACCAAAAACGGTTTGCCCAATCGCTTGGCGTCTCCGCGGGGCAATTCAACGCCATCGTGCAAGGGCCCTACCGGCTGCACTGAGGTGAAAAGATTCTGATACTGAGCCATTTCAATTTCCTCTCTTTTTAATCAAGTGCGCCAGATGGGCATGTTCAGCCACCAGCTCCACCACTCAGGCCAAGCTCCGGTCCAAAATGGGCCGCTGACCACAATGCAGACGATGCCAAACCAAACACCTGCGAGCGCCAAAAACAAGCCCAAACGGTGAATGCCGAGGGTGCCCACCGAGTAGCCGATCAGGTCTCGAAAGAACGTGTCTTCATGTTCTGGCGACTTCACGGTCTGGCCTTTTCCAGGGTTGGTGGCTGAGAGCACCAAGCCACCGTGCATGGACAGCGCAAGCACCGTTGCAAAGAAAAAAGTCACGGCAATCATGTGCCATGGGTTGTAGTGAAAATGCAGGTATTGGTACGCGGTGTTGCTGACCCAATCCAAGTGGCTGTAAATGCCGTAAGGGAAAGCATGTCCCCAGGCCCCCATCAACACGGGACGCACCACTTGCAAACTGAAATACGCCAAGATGGCCATGGAAAAGGCCACAGGCACATGCAAGCCCATGCCCAATTTGCGGCAAATCTCAACTTCGCGCAACGCCCAAGAGACAAATGAGCCCAGGGCACACACCGTGATGAGTTGCCACAAGCCCCCTTCCATCATGGGTGCGAATCGCAACCCATAGGAAAGGTCTGGTGGTGCGATGTTGATTTGCCAAACGTTCCAGGTGGGCCCCATGGCCGCGCCAAACAAAATCAACGCGGTGCCCGAAAGGACAAAAAACAAGGTTGTGATTCCAAAGAATCCAACATAAAAAGGACCGACCCAGAAATCAAACAGGTCGCCCCCAAAAAGGGTACCGCCGCGCACACGGTATTTGCGTTCAAAACTTAACATGGACATGGTTGCATCCTCCGACCGGGTGACTGTTTGTGAGGTCTTGTAGGCTTCAATTTTTTAACAAAAGGACAGACGTACCGTTCAATGTGAGCGATGTACGTCTGTCTGAATAAAGACCAAGGGTCCTTACTTTTGCGGCAAAGCCGCGTTCTGAGGCTGAGCTTTCGCCGCCATCTTGGCCGTATCGGGATGCCAGCTGTTGATGCTGTAACGATCGCCACTGATTTGAATCAGATGAATCGTTGTTGATACAAAAGCGATCAGGAGTCCTACACAGACAACCGCGACTCGGGGATCTATCATTCGCCAAATGCGCCACATAATAATTTCCTTTTTTCAGATTATTTGAGAAATGACGGTATGCACGGAAGCACTCACGCCTTCATACATGGTCATGGATTTTTCCGCGCCAGGAAGCCAAATGCGCCAATTAATAAAGAACATTTGGCCGACTAAAGCGATCACAGTGAACATCGTGAAAAGCAAAACAAAAATCATCCAATAACCTTCGTAATGGTCTATTGGGTCATTGTTTGTTTTGACAGCGTTGGGGTTCGTCATACATACCTCCTTGTTATGGTTCTTTTAGAACCAGGGACGCCAGATCCACACCAAGCTGTGGGCGAAGAACGCTCCAGCGGCCCACAACAGGTAACCCTGTGTGAAGTACGTGTGGAACTCTTGGGCTTCTTGGTCTGTCAGCCCTGTTGGGTTAGCTGCATCAGTCATAGTTTGTGCCTCTTTCAAAATGCCTTGCGGCAACTGCCTGAACCCTTGCGAATTCAGGATGAACTGTTGTGGCTTTGACACCGCAACAGGTGGACCCTCGGCCAGGCCGAAGGATTGGTCGGATTGGCGAATTCAGGTGCGCATCTTTCATGCATGTGCCCCTTCATTTGCTTTTCCGAACAATTCTGTGAATCTTTCTGCTTCGACATGAGAGCGGCCGGTTTCCCGCGCATCTCGCTCCGCTTGATCGCGCATGCGTTTGGCTGCTGAAATCCGAACCAACACCGGTTGCTGTTCCAGCAAAGCATCTAACCTGTCTTGCGCCTCTGGCTCCCAAGGCACGGTGGTGTTGGGCGCAGAGCGACCCAAGGTGCCTTCGATCTTGTCCATCTCTGTGCCCAAAGGCAGGATGTGAAACAACGCATCAAAGAGGCCGTTGCAAAACTCTTGGATGATGTAAGTCGCGCCGGCATAACCCATGAACGGTGTCCCGGTATGGCGACGAATGATGGGCAAAGGAAAACTGGCTGGTATGAAACTGGTTTTCATCATCCCGCCGCCGCCACACTCGGCCAAATAAATGCGCTCGTTGTAGCTGCCATACAAGATAAGTGGTGTTTTTTCGGCGACCAGTTTGCGCACTTCGGCGTTGTCAGTTTTGGCGCCCGCAATGCGTGAGATGGCAAAGTTGCAAGGAAGACCCATCTCGTCTTCCAAGAAGTGACGAATGCCGCGTGTGTAGGTTTCGTTGGCCACCACGCCAAAGTTGGCAGTGCCAAAAAAGTCTTGAGTCACAGACCGCCACAAATCCCAAATGGGTTTGATGGTGCTGTGCTTTTCTCTTTCGATGAAAGGCTCTGGATCCAGGCCAAGCAATTCACCCAGGGACCGTAAAAATTTGGTGGTGCTGTGCAAGCCAATTGGCGCTTGCAAATAAGGGCGCTCTAAGGCTTCGCACAGCATGCGGCCGAATTCTCGGTACATGCAAATGTTCACATCAGCTTCGACCAAACGCGAAACATCTGCAAGGTGCGAACCCAATGGAAAAACCATGTTGACGTCTGCGCCAATGCCTTGCACCAACCGGCGAATTTCAGCCAAATCGCTGGGGCAGTTGAAGGTGCCGTAGCTGGGCCCAATGATGTTGACCCGAGGGCGTTCGCCCTCTTTGCGCTCACGCTTGGGCACATGCTTGATGCCGTACTGCTGCCACAGCCAGTACATGGCGCGGTTGGCGCATTGCCATTGGTCTTCGTCGATGGTGCGCGGCAAGAAGCGTTGCAGATTGGTGCCCTCGGGCGTGACACCGCCACCGATCATTTCTGCAATCGAGCCCGTGACCACCACGGAGGGCAGATCGGGGTTCAATGTGGCGTGCGCACGGCGCATGGCGCCTTCGGTGCCTTCCCGACCCAATTGTTCTTCTGCCAAACCCGTCACCACAATCGGCAGCTCATGGGGTGGCAGGGCATCGGTGTAATGCAGTACCGATGTGACAGGCAAGTTCTCGCAGCCCACGGGGCCGTCAATGACAACTTGCAAGCCTTTGATGGCGGTGAACACATACACCGCTCCCCAATAGCCGCCTGCGCGATCGTGGTCAAGAACTAGCATCAGATCATGGCCTCCGCTTTGCGTTTTTTAGCCAGCTTTTCAAGCTGTCTGCGCGTTTCGGCTTCAAACTCAGGGCGGTTTTGCGGCACACCATGAGAGGCCTCCCAAACGCCAGCTGCATGGCCAGTACCGGTGTCGCCAAAGAAAGCCTTCATCTCATCAAAGCGCGACTTGTTGGCAATGGCGCCATTGATCACTTGCGCTAAAGAACCCGCACCCGCTGGACCCATCAAGGGGCGAGCAGAAATGAGGTTGGTGAAATACAGGCTTGGAATGCTGAGTTCTTTGGCCGCCTGCACCACCGGTGTGGTGCCAATCGCCAAATCGGGCTTCCACTCGTGTATAGCGGCCAAGTCTTGTTCAAGCGATGCACGGTATTGCACATGCACACCGCGCGCTTGCAGCCAGTCGCAATCCGCTGCGCTCCAAGGCGTTTTTGGACAGGCTGTACCGACATAGCGCAGATCGGCACCGCTCTCCACCAGCAAACGCGCCACCAACAACTCGGAGCCTTCATAGCCGCTGAGCGTGATGCGACCCTTGATGGGAGACTTGGCCAGGGCGCCTTTGATGGCACCCAACATGGTGTTTTTCACCATGTCAATTTGGGCTTGAGGCACATTGGCCGCATTGCCAATGGCTTGCAACCAAGCCTCTGTGCCGTCATGTCCCACCGGGGCTGAGCCCACAATGGGGCGTCCTGCCGCTTCAAATTCGCGGATGCTGGCGGTGTAGAAAGGGTGGATGGCTGCAACCGCTGCGCAATCGAGTGCCGCATACAGTTCGCGCCATTCGCGTGTGGGCACCACGGGGCCAGCAGCAAGGCCCATGGGTTCCAGCATGCGCCCAATGATCATGGGATCGGCTGGAAACATTTCACCAACCATGGTGATGGTGGGCTTGTCGGATCGGCCAGTGCGCGGCGCTTGAACGGGACCTGCCAAGATTTCTTCGCGCGCATATTTCAACATGGCGCCAGCCAACACATCTTTGGCTTCTGCGTGCGTGGGCACCCCAAAGCCTGGCACATCGATGCCAATGATGCGAACGCCATTGATCTCTTTGGGCAGCAACTGCAGTGGCACGCCACTGGCTGTGGGCACACACAAATTGATGATCACGATGGCGTCGTATTTCTCGGGATCGGCCTGGTCGTACACCGACTCACGAATGTCCTCAAACAACTTGCCCGTCACCAAGGACTCTGAGTTGAAGGGAACGTAGCCGACACTGCGCCGTGCGCCGTAGAAATGCGAAGTGAATGTCAGGCCATACACGCAGCAAGCAGAACCCGACAAAATGGTGGCGGTCCGGCGCATGCGAAGGCCTACCCGCAAAGACCCAAAGGCAGGACACATGCTTTGCGGCTGATCGTGCGGACCCGCTTTGGGGTCCACCGGATAGTCCTTGGCATATTGCGCCAGCACTTCAGATTTTCCAGAGGCTTTGGCTGCTGCCAGCATTTTTTCACCGCCAGAGTGGCAACCCATGCCATCACCCTCGATGGTGGTGCTCATGCCCGCGGGGGCTTGAGAGGCTGGGATGATGGGAATCGTTTTACTCATGGTGTCAGACTTCGTCGTACACAACTTCGAGCGTGGGCTTGCTGGTGTCGGTCTTGCCGCACATGTCAAATTGGGTAGCTGGCTCGAGGATCACATCGCGACCGACGGCTGATGCCGCAAACAAGCCTAACAGCTGGTCTTGGGTCATGGGGTTCGGACGGATCGGCACCGACGTGGCCACGTTGGCAGCCAGTTCGGCAAACATCGGACCCCACACGGATTCGGGTCGGCCAATGATTTCGTAGCTGGCGCTCTTTCTGCGAATGTCTTCATTGGCCGGGATGGTGGACAACACCGGAATTCCGACCTTGGTGGCAAAGTTGGCGGCTTCGCCCGTGCCGTCGTCGCGGTTGATCACCATGCCAGCCACGCCCACATTGCCACCGAGCTTGCGGAAATATTCAACCGCAGAGCACACGTTGTTGGCGACATACAGGGACTGCAAATCGTTGCTGGCCACCACAATCACTTTTTGGCACATGTCGCGAGCAATGGGCAAACCAAATCCGCCGCAGACCACGTCGCCCAAGAAGTCAAGCAGCACATAGTCAAAGCCCCACTCGTGAAAGCCCAGCTTTTCTAACAACTCAAAGCCGTGGATGATGCCGCGACCACCGCAGCCACGACCCACCTCGGGCCCGCCCAATTCCATGGCGTACACGCCATCGCGCTTGAAGCAGACATCGCCAATGGCCACGGCTTCACCCGCCAATTTTTTCTTGGAAGATGTCTCAATGATGGTGGGGCATGCGCGGCCACCAAACAACAAACTGGTGGTGTCGCTTTTTGGGTCGCAACCGATCAGCAAAACCTTTTTGCCTTGCTGCGCCATCATGTAACTGAGGTTGGCCAACGTAAAGCTTTTGCCGATACCGCCCTTGCCATAGATAGCAATAATTTGCGTTTCTTTGGTGGGCGCCTGGGTGCTGACGGGCTCTGGGTTCTGAGCAGCCTCATGGCGAAGCCGATCGACAAATTGGATCGTTTGCTCGGCGGGCTTGGTGTGTGTATTCATGCGTGGGCACTCCAGTCCAGGACCATTTTTAGACAAGCAACATCACCGAAAGCTGTTTCGTAAGCAGCGGTGGCAGATTCAGCAGTTTGAACATGCGTGATCAAACCTTTGAGAGACAGCTGGCCTGTGTCGACCAACTGGTTAACCGCCAACAAATCAGGACGTTTCCATTCACCGGACAAGCGAATTCGGGCTTCACGCAAAACGGCTTGAGCTGACGAGAAGTGCAAGTTTTGATTGAACAAACCTGCCAACACCAACTCACCACCCGGGCGAATTCTTTGGATCAGCGTGTCCAAGAGAAGGGTGTCCCCACTCACGTCATAAATGGCTTGGTAAGCCCTGTGGTCATCGTCTTCTGGCCGAACGACGTTGTAGCCTTCAGCACCGTGCGCGCGCTCAGGCTGCGTTTCCCAAACCGTGGGGGGGGCAAAACCAGCAGCCACAGTCAGGCGTGCCAGCAAACGACCCATCACACCATGCCCCACAATCAAATCGGGCGGGTTAAAAGGCTCTTGCCCACCCCCCCCCGAGACGGCGTGGTAAGCCGTTGCAGCCAGTGCCAACAAAACAGCATCTGGCCCCCGTTGGTCAGCGATGGGGAAAATCTTCTGATCCGACACGACCAAACGAGAGGCCGCTCCTCCAAACAGGCTTTTCACGCCCGTGAAGCAATTGGCACCAGGAACGAAAACCGTTTGACCTTCTTTGAGTTTCGCGCCGAGTGGCGCCTTGACCACTTGACCCACGGTCTCATAGCCGGGCACCAGCGGATAGGTGCTGCCCATGAATGCGGGCATGCTGCCGTCCCACAACATCCGTTCAGTCCCGGTGCTGATGCCGCTGTACAGAACGGCGACTTCCACTTCACCCGCTTGCAGCTGTGGCAGGGCCAAGGCCTGCAAGGACAACTGTCTGGGTTGGTCAAAAACGACTGCGGTTGATTTCATGGTTGTATTGTTAAACTTACACTAAGTTGTGTCAAATTAGATTTACATAAATGGGCATATTTTAGGGTAAACACTGATGCTTGCGCCCCACCAAAATCTGAGCATGGATGGGCATGGTGTTGGGCACGCGCTCGATTTGTGCGAATCCAGCCTCTTGCATCAAGCGCATCAGCTCTTCTGGGGTGCGCAGGCGACCCGCCCCCATGGCCAACAGGTAAAAGTGGAAATAGGCATCCGACTGCGTGTAGCCGTCCTGTGCGCCTGACTGCGCTTGGGCCATGGGCTCTGCCAAGAGCAAGACACCTCCCACAGGCAGTGCGGTGTGGATTTTTTTGAGCAAGAGTTTGACCACCACATCGGGATGGTCATGGGCCACCCGAACCAAGGTCACCAGGTCAGCGCCTTGGGGCAAGGGGTCGTGCAGAAAACTGCCTGGACACAAGCGCATCCGCTCGAGCAAGCCCTGTGCGCTGACATGGTCTTTGGCCAAGGCCAAGACAGGGGGCAAATCAAACAACTGAAGAGACAAGTGAGGCGCGTGGTTGGCCAACTCACTGGCAAACCGCCCCTTGCCTGCACCCACATCCAGCACACACCGGTGTTCGTCAAAAGCATAAGACGACAAAATTTCTTGCACCACAAAACCTTGCGATGCGGCCATCAAGTCGGAATACCGACTGAACTTGTCTTGCGCGGCGCGGTCAGCGGCCTGGTCGTCGTGCGCATAAGGCCAATACTCGGCCATGCCGCCCCGCCAAGCGTTCTTCAAGAAACCCAAGGGGTCTTGCATGTCGCCATAGAGCAGGTGGTTGTGTTCAATCATGGCGCCAATACCAGGGTGGATCGCCAAAGGCACGCCCAGCGGGCCCAGTCCGTAACGGGCTTGGCTTCTGAACTCCAACAAACCCAAAGACACTGCCGACAGCAACAGGCGCTGCAACACGGCTTCGGGAACGCCAACGCGATGCGAGATTTGCTTCAAATCAGCGGGTGCTTGCTGGAGCATTTTGAACAAATCCAAGCGCACACAGCCCAACAAAACCTGCGAATAAACAAAGCCCGACATCAAATCAAACAACTTTTGTGTGCGACGCCGCGGGATCCAACGCGTCAAGGGGTTGCTCATCGACCATTGGTAAAGCTTGGGGCTGGTATACAAGCGTTCAAGCCATTGGAGAAATCGGTCATGCCAAGTCGTCACGTCAGGCAAGGAGTAAGGCTTATGGGTGATGTCCGCAGGCAGAGTCATGGCAGTCTTGAGTGAGGGTTAACGAGTCAAGGCAGAGGATGATTTTTTGGCTTTGGGACGCTGCAAGTTCAAAGCTTTTTTCCGATAGCTCTCGCACATGGACTTGGGCACCAAGCGCTCAGACTCCAGCATCACCAATTGACGGAGCATGTCGCGGCAAGAGCAATCTGGAATGGCTTGGGCAGCTTGCGTGATCAGCCCATCAAAGTGCAGGATGGCGCCGTCCAAACCCAAGGCCTGGGCAGAACTGGGGCGCTCGTTGAGCGTGTCTTGCCCTACGGGTTTGCCCAAACTGGCCACATCACCCAACACATCGCGAATGTCATCGGCCACCTGATAGGCCTCCCCCAAGAAGGCCCCCAAAGGGGCCCAAGGCTCGGGCGACTGTCCACTGGCAATCGCGCCAGCACAGGTTGCAGAGACAAACAGAGACCCTGTTTTTGCACGTTGGTATTGGGCTAAATCAGCGGTGGTTTCGCACTCCCAAGCCTGTCCCGCCACAATACCTTGAGGCAAACCCACGCCGCGCGAGAGGTTGTCCATCAAGTCCAACAAGCGCTCAGGGTGCTGGCGCCCCGCCCGCAACAAGACTTGGTAAGCCATCACGATCAAGCCGTCGCCAGCCAACAAGGCCAACGGTTCGTTGAAGGCCTTGTGCACCGTGGGTAGGCCGCGCCGAAAATCGGCATTGTCAAAGATCGGCATGTCGTCGTGCACCAGCGAAGCGCAGTGCATGAATTCCAAGGCCACGGCGGCGGCATTGGTCAATTCCGGGGCATCATCCCCACAAGCGGTGGCCACGGCCAAACACAGTTGCGGCCGAATCCGTGCACCGCCGGAAAAAACGGCATGTGCCATGGCGGCCTGTAACCTGGGCGGCGCCCCCACCCCGGCCGCAGCGTTGAAGTGAAACTTCAGCGCCTCTTCTGCTCGCGTCATCAGACCCATACATCCCCCTTGTTTCAGGCGTCTGTCAATGAAACATGACATACCCAGGTGTCAATATAGCAAGACTGAACGGGTTGTCAATACATGTTGACATTCGGCTTTGCGCCGAACTTGACTGGCCTGGACTGTGGAAACGGCCCAACTGCACAAGCCGCTTGGACCCGCACGCGCACGGTGCGCAGGGCTACGGGATGTTTTTTCAGGCGGGTGGGCGGTAAAAACGCATCCCAACTGATGCGTTGCGCCACACACCACGTCAGCGACGTCTGCAAAAAAACGGGACTGAGTGACCCCATCTTGGATCAACGCGGGCCAGTTGCTGGCCTTGCGCTACCGCCCCCTCTAGGCTGGGGCATGGCGCGAAATCAGGGTTTCTCAAGCCTTGTGACGGGGCTGAAGCATCGGGCTAAAAAGCCGTTTATTTCACCGCTTGCAGGTTTTTGTTGAGAAATTGGGTGACTTGGGCCAATCCAAGGTGCGACTGCTCTTCTTGCAGCAAATGCCCCAAATTGGGCAGTAACACGGTTTGGGCGTCCGCCAAAACACCCGCATAGTTTTGGGCGTTGCTGCTGGGAATCATGAGATCCGCTTGCCCCCAAAGGAGCAATGTCGGGGCGGTGATTTTTTTCAAACGGGGCACGGGGTCGGTGTAAACCGTCTGTTGGCCGCGCTCCAAAATGGCCCCTCGAACACCCGGCGCTCTGAGCATGTCGTGGTAGCGTTCGACCAAGCGCTCATCCAAGGCCGAGGCATCAAAAAAGGCAGGCTCCAAAGATTTTCGAACCAAGTACTTGGGCAGGAAAAACTTCATCAAACCCATGACCCCTGGCATGGCGTAGGGTTTGGAGCCAATGTCTTGCGCTTGGGGGTACCCGTCAGGCGCCATCAAGACCAAGGCTTTGACGCGTGGCCCTTGGGCGGCCGCGAAAGTCCAGGCCATTTTGCCGCCCATGGAGTGCCCAATGACCGACAGCTCGGCGACCCCCAGCTTGTCCACGAAATGGGTCAAGGTGGCCAAATCTTTTTCTTCTGAGTAATCGTTCACTGGGCTGGGGCCCGTCAAGCCGAAGCCGGGCAGATCGAGCCTGATCACACGGTAATGCTTGTCCAGCTGGGCGGCCCAATCGTCCCAAGTTTGCAAACTGGAGCCAAAGCCATGCAACAACAACAGGACCGGTGCACTCTTGGGGCCTGTGTCTTTGTAATGGATGTTCAAACCATCGACTTCGAGCACCGCCAGCGAGGGCTTGGCGTACCGTTTGTCAAGATCGGATGCGGACATGTCTGGTGTCCAAAATGCGAACACCACGGCGGCCAAAATAAAAACACCCATAGACACCCACTTCATCGTCATGCTGTCAACCTGTCCATCTGCTTTTCACGCCCCATTATGTGAGCTAAACCATGGGGCGCACACGGGACCGTAGCCAGCGCAACGATGCCAATGTGAGGTGAACTTCGCGCCCTTGTGTCATACATGCAGGCAAGGATGCTCTTGCACGGGACAAATTTTCAAGTACGTCAAAATATCCCCCATGAAAGCCAAAGCCATTGTTTTTGAAGCGCCCCAATCCTTGAGTGTTCGTGAATTGGAACTCGCCCCCATGGGGCCCCAAGACCTGGAGGTGGCAGTGTCGTTCAGCGGCATCAGCACCGGCACCGAACGGTTGCTGTGGGAGGGCACCATGCCACCCTTCCCGGGCTTGTCCTACCCCTTGGTGCCGGGCTACGAAACCGTGGGCACCATCGAAAAAATAGGCGATGGGGTCACGGGCTTGGCCGTCGGTGACGTGGTCTTTTTACCCGGCTCTTACGCATTCCAAGGGGTGCAAAACATCTTTGGCGGATCGGGTGAGCGTTTGGTGGTGCCGCATCAACGGGCCGTCAAGTTGGACCCGGCATTGGGTGCCAAGGGCGTGCTGCTGGCCTTGGCCGCCACAGCGCATCATGTGTTCAGCGTGGGCCGCGAAGCCATGCCTTTGGCCTATCCCGACCTCATCATTGGCCACGGCATCATGGGCCGACTTTTGGCGCGCATGGTGGTGGCCGCAGGCCGGCCTGCGCCGGTGGTCTGGGAAACCCAAACAGTCAGGCAAAAAGGCGCGCTGGGCTACGACGTCATCCACCCCGACCAGGATGTGCGCAAGGACTACCGCTGCATTTGTGATGTCAGCGGTGACGCCAATATTTTGAACAAGGTGATTGCCAAAATGGCCCCGGGCGGCGAAGTGGTGTTGGCCGGTTTTTACACACAAGATTTGTCTTTTGCCTACGCCCCCGCCTTCATGCGCGAAGCCACGGTGCGTGTCGCCGCGCAATGGAAAAAACACGACCTCGACGCGGTGGTCGCCATGTTCCACAATGGCTCCTTGCCCCTGGACGGCTTGCTGACCCACACCGAAACCGCTGAGCATGCTCAACGCGCTTATGAGGTGGCCTTTGGCGACCCTGCGTGCTTGAAAATGGTGATCGACTGGCGATAAACATCGGCCTTGCACCTTCACCACAAAGCCAGTGAAAAAGCCCCTCAGCCCTCTTGAGAGCTTCAATGGCGCATCGTCGTGACTTGACTCGCCATTGCATGATTTGCCGAAGAACGCCGCTTAAAAAACGGCGTGTTCCCCGCGGTCGGGCGCGCCCTCCCCTTTGACCCAACGGGCATAAGCATCCAACAGCGTTTGCGAACCGTGTGAGGGTGTGGCCTGCGCATCGTAGCGCTGAGCCTGAGCGTCCCACACCAGCATGGACTCGGTGGCGTAATACCGCCCAATGCGGGCCAACTCGGCCTTGTCCGCAGCAGCGGGAATGAGCTTCCCCAACACGCTCAACACGCCCACGATGGCGTCCATCAGACCCACCGGAACACGCTTGAAACGCGGCGGCATTCCCAACACAGCAAACAAATGCTCGCCCTGCGCCAGCGGCGTGATGGCCGGCCCCGGCCCACCGATGGGCAATATTTGGTTGTGCCGCGACACATCGTCTATGCAGCCCACCAAAAAATCCGCCAAATCGTCGTCGCTGATGGGCTTGCAGGCGGTCAACTGTCCGTCGCCAAAAATCAAAAACGGCTTGCCTTTTTTGACACGATCGAGCTGTCCCGAAAGCGATTTGAAAAAAGCAGTCGGGCGCACGATGGAATAGGTCATGCCTGATTCGATCAAGGTTTTTTCAAAAGCCAATTTGGCATGCTGAAACGCCAGCAAGGGCTTTTGCACACAGATGGCCGACAGTTGCACAAAATGCCTCACACCTATCGTTTGTGCCGCTTTCAGCGCCCTCACATGGGCTTGGTGATCAACCCGCCACGCGTCTTGAGGAGAACCCGTGCGCGAGGCCATGCAAGAGACCACCACATCAAAAGGGGCCTCCTTAAAAGACGGCTGGCTCCAAACTTCTGGATCAGACGCATCCCCCCACACAACCGTGACCCCGGCCAAGCTTTCTGGCGGCGCTGCGTTGGCTTTCAGATGTTGATCACTTCGGCGCGGCCTGAGAAGGCACACCACTGGGTGACCCCGTTGAACCAGTGCCCGCGCGGTGGCCATGCCGATCGTGCCCGTCGCCCCCAACAAAAGCACGCGCTTCGGGGAATGGACTTCCTCAACCATCAAAGGGTCGTGAACGGGCCATGGCGCATGGGTGTTGGAACGCCATTCAGGGCCCGAAGTTACATCTATGGTCACGCCGTGAACTCCCAACAGGGTCAAAAAGTGATTGTCTTTGAATCTTGCCGTTGCGCTTGGTCGGGCCAACACGCCAGCTCAAAAAAATTCAAACCATTATGACCAAACTGTGCCCATCGATCCCTCGTTGCAGCCCGGCCCAAATGGAGCATGGCCGCGAGCGACAGGCCCCCACGTCGAGGTTCAGGCAAATGCAGGGGCCGTGATTGTCCTTACCATGTGCAGGGCTTGGGCCGCCCAGGGCGGACCTGCCCACAGGCTGGTCTATAAAGACCCATGCACAAAGCCACGACAATGCGTGCATCAAAACAGAAAGGACAGGCATGAACGACACAACGATGTGGTGGGTTCTGGCGGGCGCCTTGGTGGCATTGGAGCTGGCGACCGGTACGTTTTACCTACTGATGCTGGGCTTGGGTGCTGTGGCGGGAGCACTGGCCGCCATGGCGGGTTACAACATCAGCACGCAGCTGGCGGCGGCCGCCCTCGTCGGTGGCGCAGGCGCGTTGCTGCTGGGCCAATGGCGTCAACGCCAGGTGACCACCGGCACGCAAGCCCATGACCAACATCTGGACCTGGGTGCCACCGTAGAAGTCGAGGCATGGGATGCCATGGGCACGGCGCAAGTCAAGCACCGTGGTGCGGCTTGGACAGCGGTGCTGGCACCAGGCCAGACCGCGACCCCAGGCGTTTACCGAATTCAGGCCATGGCGGGTAACCGCTTGGTGCTTGAGAAAACATGAGCACGTCGCTCTAACCACTGCAAAGGGAATCCCTCCATGGAAATCGCTGCCATTCTCGTGATCATCGCGATCCTGTTCATCGTCAAAACCGTCAAGGTCGTGCCCCAGCAGCAGGCTTGGGTGGTCGAGCGTTTGGGCAAGTTCCACGCCAGCCTGACCCCGGGGCTGAACTTTGTCGTGCCCTTTGTCGACAAGGTGATTCAAAAACACAGCCTCAAAGAAGTCCCCCTGGACGTGCCCAGCCAGATCTGCATCACGCGTGACAACACGCAACTGCAGGTGGATGGCATTTTGTATTTCCAAGTGACCGACCCCAAACTGGCCAGCTATGGCGCGTCGGACTACATCATGGCGGTGACCCAGCTGGCGCAAACCAGCTTGCGCAGCGTGATCGGCAAACTGGAGCTGGACAAAACCTTTGAAGAGCGCAGCATCATCAACGCACAGGTGGTCCAAGCCATCGACGAAGCCGCTTTGAACTGGGGCGTGAAGGTCTTGCGCTACGAAATCAAAGACCTGACACCGCCCAAAGAAATTTTGCTGGCCATGCAGTCCCAGATCACCGCCGAGCGCGAAAAGCGCGCGCTGATCGCGGCATCCGAAGGGCGGCGCCAGGAGCAGATCAACATCGCGACCGGCGAACGCGAGGCCTTCATTGCGCGCTCTGAAGGCGAAAAGCAAGCCGCCATCAACAAGGCCCAAGGCGATGCCGCCGCCATCACCGAAATGGCCAATGCCACCGCGCAAGCCATTGAGCGCATTGCCAGCGCCATTCGCCAACCCGGCGGTGAAATGGCGGTGCAGTTGAAAGTGGCCGAGCAAGCCGTGCAGGCCTACAGCAAGGTGGCGCAAGACGCCAAGACCACCCTCATCGTGCCGGGCAACATGACGGAAGTGTCTGGGTTGATCGCCTCGGCCATGCAAATGGTGGGCACAGGGAAACAAGTGGGCAATTGAACGCACGGCACACGCGGACGCAAAAAAACCCGCCAAGGCGGGTTTTTTTGTGGCGAACACCCCATGGACAGGGCTTCAGCCCATGTGCAGACCTCCGTTGACCGAGAAGTCCGCACCGGTGGCGTAACCGCCCTCTTCGCTGGCCAACCAAGCCACGATGGAGGCGATTTCGCTGGGCTTACCCAAACGCTTGACGGGCACGGTGGCCACAATTTTCTCCAACACATCAGGGCGGATGGCGTTGACCATGTCGGTGCCAATGTAGCCGGGGCTGACGGTGTTCACGGTCACCCCTTTGGTGGCCATCTCTTGAGCCAAGGCCATCGAGAAACCGTGCATGCCCGCTTTGGCGGCGGAGTAATTGGTCTGGCCAGCCTGACCCTTATTGCCGTTGACCGACGAGATTTGAATGATGCGGCCCCAGCCTTTTTCCACCATGTCTGGCACGACCTGCTTGGTCACGTTGAACATGGAGTTCAGGTTGGTATCGATCACTGCATCCCAGTCGTCACGCGTCATCTTCAAAAACACGCGGTCCCGGGTGATGCCGGCGTTGTTCACCAGCACATCAATGACGCCATGCGCTTCTTTGGCTTTGGTGAAGGCAGCCACGGTGGAGTCCCAATCGCCCACGTTGCCCACCGAGGTGTAAAACGTGAATCCCAGCGCTTTTTGCTCGTCGATCCATTTGGTGAAGTCCCGGGTCGGGCCGCAACCGGCAATGACCTTGAAACCATCTTGGTGCAGTCGTTGGCAGATGGCGGTCCCGATACCGCCCATGCCGCCCGTGACGTACGCTACTTTTTGACTCATGATTGTCTCCTTGTTATGAGTGAACTGAAATGAAGTATGGGCACTCACATCCTTCGGAAGGGCTGCCCTTATACAGCTGGGCAGTGTGCCAATCCAAGGCGGTAGCGTGCCTGGTTTTTAAACGCGCTCGATGGCCAGGGACACGCCCATGCCGCCACCAATGCACAAAGCGGCCAGACCTTTTTGGGCCTGTGTTCGCTGCATTTCGTGCAGCAAGGTCACCAAAATGCGGCAACCGGATGCGCCGATGGGGTGACCGATGGCGATGGCACCGCCGTTGACGTTGACCTTGGCCGGATCGATGTCCAGCGCCTGGTTGACGGCGCAAGCTTGCGCGGCAAAGGCTTCGTTCAGTTCGAACAGGTCCACGTCTTGAGCTTTCCAGCCGGCGCGGGCCAGCGCCTTTTGAGACGCCGGCACGGGGCCCATGCCCATGGTGGCCGGGTCCAGGCCACTGGTGCCAAAGGCGACAATGCGGGCCAGAGGCTTGAGGCCCAAAGCTGCGGCCTTCTTGGCGGACATGACCATCACAGCGGCAGCGCCATCGTTGATGCCAGAGGCGTTGCCCGCCGTCACGCTGCCCGCCTTGTCAAACGCCGGGCGCAACCCTGCCAATACTTCCACGGTGGTTTTCTTGTTGATGAACTCGTCGGTGTTGAACACCAGTGCATCTCCCTTGCGCTGAGGGATCAGCACGTCCACGATTTCGTCTTTGAACTTGCCCGCTTCTTGCGCGGCCGCGGCCTTGCGCTGGCTGCCTGCCGCCAAGGCGTCTTGCATGTCGCGGGTGATGCCGTGGGCTTTGGCCACGTTCTCGGCAGTGATGCCCATGTGGTATTGGTTGTACACGTCCCACAGGCCGTCGACGATCATGGTGTCGGTCATTTTCCAGTCGCCCATGCGCTGGCCATCGCGGCTGCCGTTCAGCACATGCGGGCTGGCGCTCATGTTTTCTTGGCCACCGGCGATGACGATTTCGCTGTCGCCCCAAGCCACGGCTTGCGCGGCCAGCATCACGGCCTTCAGGCCCGAGCCGCACACGGCGTTGATGGTCAGGGCCGGGGTTTCCTTGGCCACACCGGCTTTCATCATGGCCTGGCGGGCAGGATTTTGGCCCACGCCAGCGGCCAGCACTTGGCCCATGATGACTTCACCAATGGCATCCACCGGCAAACCGCTGCGCTCCAGCAAACCCTTGATGACGATGCTGCCCAGCTCGGTGGCGGGCGTCTTGGCCAGCGAACCACCAAACTTGCCCACGGGGGTGCGTGCAGCTGCAACGATGACGATGTCTTCCATTTTCTTTCTCCAGTAAAAATCAATCAGGCTTTGGCTTTGACGTAACGACCAGGGGCCGCTTCGATGGCTTTGTATTTGGCCGCTTTGCCATAGGTTTTGGGTGCGGTCATTTGCTTGCCCGCATGGCCCTTGAGCCAATTCGACCAATCGGTCCACCAGCTGCCAGGCACCTCTTTGGCGCTGGCGATCCAGTCGTTCACATCGGCGGGGAATGTGCTGCCATCGCTCAACCAGTGGCTGCGCTTTTTGGCCGCGGGCGGATTGATGACGCCGGCGATGTGGCCAGAAGCCCCCATGACAAAGCGCTTTTTACCTGGCAACACCTGGGTGCTGGCATACGCCCCCCCGATGGGCACGATGTGGTCTTCGCGTGAACCGTAGATGTACACGGGCATGTCAACCTTGCCCAGGTCAATCGCTTCGCCGCACACCTTGACTTTGCGGGGTTTGACGATGTTATTTTCCAGGTAGGTGTTGCGCAAGTACCAAGCGTAGAAAGGGCCCGGCAAGTTGGTCGAGTCGCTGTTCCAATAAAGCAAGTCAAACGGGGGAGGTGTCTCGCCCTTGAGGTAGTTGCCAACGACATAGTTCCAAACCAGGTCGTTGGGACGCAAAAAACTGAAGGTGGACGCGAGGTCCTGTCCCTTGAGCAATCCGCCCTTGCCCAACTGCTGCTCACGGAATTTGACGAAGTTCTCGTCAATGAACACGTCCAGAATGCCGGTGTCGGTGAAGTTGATCAGGGTGGTGAGGAAGGTGGCGCTGGCCACGGGTTTGTCACCCCGCGCTGCCAGCACAGCCAGCGCGGTGGACAAGATGGTGCCGCCCACACAAAAACCCAAAGCGTTGATCTTGGGTGCGCCGGTGATGGCCTGCACGGTGTGGATGGCCTCAATGGCCGCGTGCTCAATGTAGTCGTCCCAGGTCTTTTGAGCCATCGACTCGTCAGGGTTGCGCCAGCTGACCACAAAAGTGCGGTGGCCTTGGCTGACCGCATAGCGAATCAACGAGTTTTCGGGCTGCAAATCGAGGATGTAGAACTTGTTGATGCAAGGGGGCACCAGCAAAAACGGCTTCTCGTAGACCTTGGCGGTGAGCGGCTTGTATTCGATGAGCTGGAAAAAATCGTTTTCAAAAACCACAGCACCCTCGGTGGTGGCCACGTTCTTGCCCACTTCAAACAGGCTTTCGTCGGTCATCGAAACGTGCCCTTGCTGCAGGTCATGCACCAGGTTTTGCACACCCTTGGCGATGCTCTCGCCTTGTGTGTCGATGGCTTTCTTTTGCGCCTCGGCATTGAAGGCCAAAAAATTGCTGGGCGCAGCGGCGGCCACCCACTGCTCGATGGCAAACCGGATGCGGGTGCGTGTTTTCTCGTCGGCTTGCACCGCGTCGGCCAGCCCCATCAGGGTTCGGGCATTGAGCAAATAAGAAGCGGCATTGAAGGCGGCCATGGGGTTAGCGGCCCAGGCTTCGCCCGAAAAACGTCGGTCTTTGACCTGCAAACTGTTGTGCAAGCTCTGATTCCACATTTCAGAGGCGTCTTTGAAGTACTGGCCTTGCAGGGTCTGCAGCTTTTCAGGCGAGAATTTGAGTTGAGGCACAGTTGAATCCGCTGAAGACTTCAAGCCACCGAGATCCATGGTCTGAAAATGCTGCATCGCCTGACCCCAGCTTTTGCTCAGCTCTTGCTGGAGGCCTGCGCTCATTTGGGACCAAAAATCCGGCGTGGAAGTGCTCATCATTTGTCTCCTGAATCGGTCGTTTTTCTGAAATCTCAACATCCGAGTATCTTTCAGTTTGTTGTCACCTAAATTACAAGGGCTAAATATTTATGTATTTGATCGTGATCGGCTGGCTTTACGTGACCCTGCTCATGGCCTTGGCTGAAGCCTTTAGCTCACAAGGCAGTGTGCTGGGGGCCATCATCACTTTTGTGTTCTATGGTTTGCTGCCCATGGCCTTGGTGGTTTACCTGATGGGCACGCCCCTGCGCCGCAAGGCCATTCACCAACAGGAACAGCAGGCCAGGCAAGCGGCGGCGGTCATCCAGCCCGACTCAGAGGTCCAGCCAGATACAGGCGGCCATGCGCCCGCTTTGCCCGAGGCTGCGGCTGTCCCTGCGGTGGGAAAAAAAGAACTCTGACCCTGTGACTGTGCACCAAGGCGGGGTACTGTCATTGCCATTTATGCGCGAAATACCCAAACCTTGCAACCGTCCGCGGGCCAAACCGGCCAAATTGGCCATGTACTTTCCTTGGGCTGTCGGCGTGAACATGGCCCGTACCTCGGGCGAGCCATCGTCGAAAGCGGCCCGCACTTCGGGCCCCACTTCAAAGGCTTGCGGTCCAATGCATGGCCCCAGCCAAGCCATCACGTCTGACACATCGACCCCGGCACGCTGCAAGTCGGCCCACAAGCTTTCCAGAACACCAAGCCCTTTTGACGGGGTGGCCACACCCGGCCCGGCCAGCCCACGCCAACCCGCATGGGCTGCAGCCACCCAGCGCCCTGCTGCGTCGCCAAGCAAAACCGGCAAACAATCGGCCACCATGATGGTGCAGACCACACCCGGATCGCGGCTCCAGCAGGCATCGGCCACCAGCCCCTGGGGCGTGGCCGCGCCCAGTTGCAGGCTGGCCACCCCGTGAACTTGTTGCAAAAACACCGGCCTCTGCCCGATCTGCGCCGCCAGGCGCTCGCGGTTGGTCTGCACATCGGCCGACCGGTCACCCACATGATCACCCAAGTTCATGCTGTCCCAAGGGGCGGCCGAAACCCCGCCCTGGCGGCTGGTCATGAGCGCATGCACGCGTGCGTCGATCGGCCAATCGGGTTGTATCCAGTGAGCGGGCAGGTTTTGCATCGGCAAAATCATAGCGCCACGCCGCACTGCGGCTTTTATTGTGTAATGACGCCATGACCAGCGAAGCCGAAGCAAACGCCCATGCCCCTGAACTGCCCTGGGTTGTGGAGGGCCAGGCCCTCCCCCCGGTCAGCCGGGCTTGGGGGGCCTCATCGCCCGCGCCAGGACTGCTGGCCGCCAGCAACGATGTGTCGGCCCAGCGTTTGGTGGGTGCTTATGCCGAAGGCGTTTTTCCCTGGTTCAACGTGGGCCAACCTGTCCTTTGGTGGAGCCCCGACCCCCGCATGGTGCTGAAAACATGTGATTTCCGCTTGCACAGATCGCTGCAGCAAAGCTTCAAACGTTGGAGCCTGAACCCTGACTTTGAGCTGTGCTTTGATCGGGACTTTGACCAGGTGATTCGCCGCTGCGCCTCATCGCCACGCACGGGTCAAAAAGGCACCTGGATCGTGCCTCAGATGGTGGCTGCTTACGAAGAACTGCACCGCATGGGCCTGGCCCACAGTTGTGAATTGCGCATCGATGGCGAACTCGTGGCTGGCCTGTACTTCGTGGCCTTGGGCCGTGCTGTGTTTGGCGAGTCCATGTTCACCACCGTCAGCGATGGCTCCAAGATGGCACTGGCCTGCTTGGTCAGTGTCTGCTTGCAACACGGGGTCAAATCGATTGATTGCCAGCAAAACACCCGGCACCTGGGCTCGCTGGGGGCCCGTGAAATACCGCGCAGCGACTTTGTGCGCGGCGTGCATGAAGGGTGCGAACAAGGCCCCATTGACTGGGCGCGTCAGTCCCTGAATTGGCCGGCTCTGGATTCATTGGCGTCCCCCACCAAATGACCCAACTCAAAGAACTACCGCTGCAGGCCTTGCAGTTCTACGCCACAGCCCCTTACTCGTGCAGCTACCTGCCCGAGCGCTCCGCCCGCTCCCAAGTCGCCACCCCCAGCCACCTGATCCACAACGAGGTCTATGCCGAACTGGTGGAGCAAGGCTTTCGGCGCAGCGGCCTGTTCACCTACCGCCCTTACTGCGACGGCTGCCAAGCCTGTCAGCCTTTGCGGGTGCGGGTGGACGCTTTCAAACCTGACCGCAGCCAGCGTCGCGCTTGGCAAGCGCACCGAGAATTGAGGGTGCGTGTGCTCGACTTGCATTACGACCCAGAGCATTACGCCCTGTACTTGCGCTACCAAAACACGTGCCACCCGGGCGGCGGCATGGACCACGACAGCGTCGACCAGTACACCCAGTTTTTATTGCAAAGCCGCGTCAACTCGCGCCTTGTGGAATTCAGAGCCCCTGGCATTGGCGAGGAACTCGGTGAACTGAAGATGGTCAGCATCGTCGATGTGCTCAACCACGGTTTATCGGCGGTCTACACCTTTTACGAACCCGCTGAAGCGGCCAGCTTTGGCACCTTCGGGGTACTCTGGCAAATCCAGCAAGCGGCCCAACTGGGTCTGTCCTATGTCTACCTGGGTTACTGGATCGATGGCAGCCCCAAAATGAATTACAAATCCCGCTTCAAGCCTTGCGAACTCAAGGTGCAGGGCCAATGGCAGGCTTTTGATTGAAGCGCCGGTTAGGCCCTTTTGTCGAGGCAAATTTCGTTGACCCCGCAACCCAACAAACCCCTTCATTTCACTGTGTAAAATGAAATCTCTTGGCATGACACAATGAAAAAAGACCCCGCCCTCACGACCGTGCCCACCATCCAGGTGATTGAACGCATGTTCAGCCTGATCGACGTGCTGGCCTCCCGCGAAGAAGCCATCTCGCTCAAGGAGATCAGCCAAAAAACCGGGCTGCACCCCTCTACGGCCCACCGAATCCTGAACGACCTGGCCACCGGGCGCTTTGTGGACCGCCCAGAGGCTGGCCACTATCGCCTGGGCATGCGTTTGCTGGAATTGGGCAACTTGGTCAAGGGCAGGCTCAATGTGCGCGATGCGGCCCTTGCCCCCATGCGTGACCTGCACAAACTCATTCAACAACCCGTCAACTTGAGCATGCGCCAAGGCGACGAAATTGTCTACATCGAACGCGCCTACAGCGAACGCTCTGGCATGCAGGTGGTCCGCGCCATTGGTGGTCGCGCGCCTTTGCACCTGACGTCGGTGGGCAAGCTTTTCCTGGCCGCAGACGACCCTTTGCGAGTGCGCGCTTATGCCACGCGCACCGGCTTGGCGGGCCAGACACGCAATAGCATCACGCAACTGCAAGTGCTGGAAAGAGAGCTCTCCCGAGTCAACCAGTCCGGCTTTGCGCGTGACAATGAAGAGCTGGAGTTGGGTGTGCGCTGCATCGCAGCAGGCATCTACGATGACCAGGGTAAGCTGCTGGCAGGCTTGTCTATCTCTGCCCCGGCCGATCGGCTGGACGAAAGCTGGCTGCCCAAGTTACAAGAAACCGCCAAATCGATATCCGAGACTTTGGGGCACCACGAATCACACTGAAGGCCGGTCCTGTGAATTGACTTGGCCGCTTTCAACCAGGCGTCCGAACTGCTGACGCCAAAGAGCGCTGGTCCATGGACGACTTTTGCTCAAGCCACTTTCGCACCCGCTCGGCGTCACCCATTCGGCTGAACTTTCCCGTCGAATCGAGAAAAACCATGATCAACTTTCGACCTGCCACCTGGGCTTGCATGACCAAGCAACGACCGGCCTCCGAGATGTAACCGGTTTTTTGCAGACCAATGTCCCATTGTGGATTTTTGATCAATCCGTTGGTGTTGTTGTACTGCAGTGTTCTACTGCCCACCGCGACCTCACGACCTTGCGAGGTGGACAATTCTCTCAGCATGGGCTCGTTGTAGGCCTTGGCGGCTAAAACCGCCAAATCATTGGCACTTGACTGGTTTTGGCTGGACAGCCCCGTTGGCTCGACATAGCGTGTGTCTGTCATGCCCAATGAACGGGCACGCTGATTCATTCGACTGATGAACAGATCCATGCCACCCGGGAAAGTGCGTCCCAATGCATGTGCTGCGCGGTTTTCACTGGACATCAAGGACAAGTGCATCAAGTCACCACGGCTGAGCACTGTGCCTACGGCCAGGCGGGAAGAACTCCCTTTTTCGGTGTCCACATCGGCCTGGGTAATGCGGATGCGTTCGTCCATGGGTAAATTGGCCTCAGCGATGACCAAACCCGTCATCAGTTTGGTCAGGGATGCGATAGGCAAAACCACATGGTCATTCTTGCTGTAGAGGACTTCCTGCGTCTCTTGGTCCACCACCAAGGCCACGCTGGAATGCAAGCCAAGTGCGTCGGAAGTGGCATGCAAACCCGCGATTTGACCAAAAGAAGCGCGAATGGGGCGCGCGTTTTGGCTGGCTTTCACGTTTTTAGCGTTCAGGGTCGCTTTGGACGTTTGCCTTTTATGACCAGAAGACTTGGCTGATGAGGTTTTTTTTGCCGAGGCGATTTGACTTGGTTGAGCTTTCCGGGGTCCGACCGACTTTTCGGCACTTTTTTTGTTCTTTTGCGCCTTCGCGGGTGTCTGCTGGCTATTTTGCGCATATGCCAGACTCAACTGGCCCGACACGAGGGTGAGCAGACCCACCACCATGGCCAATACAGCGATGCGAAACCAGGATCTGGGCAAAGGAAAAATAGAAACTGGTTTCAATGGCATGTCCTGATGGTGTGTTTTTTCAAATACGAAAGACAGTGTACCGAAATAAAAAAAGTCAGGCAAGAACAATGACTTACGTGACTTTTATAAAGCAAATAATTACTTATTTTGAATGCATTTTAACCCTGCGCAGCGACGCGATCGGCTTTGCTCTGTAATTTATTCAATGCACTCAGGTAAGCCTTGGCCGAAGCCACCACGATGTCCGGATCGGACCCGACACCGTTGACCACCCGCCCACTGTTTTGCAACCGCACAGTCACCTCCCCCTGACTTTCGGTGGAGCCACTAATGGCGTTGACCGAATACAGCACCATTTCTGCGCCACTTTTGACATGCGACTCGATCGCCTTGAGGGAGGCATCCACCGGGCCATTGCCATCCGACTCGGTGCTCACTTCCTTGCCCTGCACGGTGAAGACCACGGCCGCATGCGGGCGTTCGCCGGTTTCGCTGTGCTGGGACATCGAGACAAAGCCGTACTGCTCTTTTTCGGTGCTGACGCTTTCGTCACTGACCAAGGCCAGGATGTCCTCGTCAAAGATCTCACTTTTGCGATCGGCCAACTCCTTGAACTTGGCAAAAGCGTTGTTGATTTCGGTTTCACTGTCCAGGGTCACGCCCAAGTCTTGCAAACGTTGTTTGAACGCGTTGCGGCCGCTCAGTTTGCCCAACACGATTTTGTTGTTGGACCAACCCACATCTTCCGCACGCATGATTTCGTAGGTATCGCGGGCCTTGAGTACGCCATCTTGGTGAATGCCCGAGGCGTGGGCAAAAGCGTTCGCACCCACCACCGCCTTGTTGGGCTGGACCACAAAACCGGTGGTTTGACTGACCATGCGGCTGGCGGCCAAGATGTGGCTCGCATCGATGCCCACATCCAGACCAAAATAGTCACGCCGCGTCTTCACGGCCATGACCACTTCTTCCAGCGAACAGTTGCCTGCGCGCTCGCCCAGCCCGTTGATGGTGCACTCCACCTGGCGTGCGCCGCCGATCTTCACACCGGCCAGGGAGTTGGCCACCGCCATGCCCAAGTCGTTGTGGCAATGCACGGACCAAATCGCTTTGTCCGAGTTGGGAATGCGCTCGCGCAAAGTGCGGATGAACTCACCATAAAGTTCGGGCACCGCGTAACCCACCGTGTCGGGCACGTTGATGGTACTGGCCCCCTCGGCAATCACGGCCTCTAGGATCCGGCACAGGAAATCCATGTCACTGCGGTAGCCGTCTTCCGGGCTGAATTCCACATCGCTCACCAGGTTACGGGCAAAGCGCACCGACTGCTTGGCCTGCTCAAACACCTGGTCAGGTGTCATGCGCAGCTTCTTTTCCATGTGCAAGGGCGACGTGGCAATGAAGGTGTGAATGCGTCCGCTGTTGGCCCCTTTGAGGGCTTCGGCGGCGCGCGAGATGTCGCGGTCGTTGGCACGTGACAAAGAGCAAATGGTGGAATCCTTGATCACATCGGCAATGGCTTTCACCGCCTCAAAGTCGCCGTTGGAACTGGCCGCAAAACCGGCTTCGATCACGTCCACACGCAGACGCTCCAGTTGGCGGGCAATGCGCAGCTTCTCATCGCGGGTCATGGAGGCACCGGGCGATTGCTCGCCGTCGCGCAAGGTGGTGTCGAAAATAATCAGTTTGTCAGCCATGTTCACTCCTGGTCAAAAACCCGCAAGTCCAAGCAAAAATGCAAAAGGCCCGTTGCGGATGGCATACGGGCCTTTTGGGAAAATGTTTGCGTGCGCTACACATCCCGCCCGTGAGGCGCTAGCAGTAGTGCAAACAAAGAAAAATTCATATCAATACTGTAGCACAGTTCAAAACCCGAACTGTCGTGCAGTTGACATCATTGGTGCAAACCGCGTTCGTCGGGTTCGTCGGTGGAGGTGCTGATCATGCTGGTGGGCTGTCCTTTGGCCTTGCGCCAGATATAAATCACATAGCCACTCAAGCCGTAAGCCACAAACGACCCAAACAAGACAGTTGGCGGATCGATGTTCACGGCCGCAATCCCCAAAGCCACCAGCACCAGCGTGGCAAAAGGCACGCTCTTTTTCATGTGCATGTCCTTGAAACTGTAAAACGGTACATTGGTCACCATGGTCAAGCCAGCAAACAGGCACACGGCAAACATGCCCCAGGACACGGCCTTGGCGGGCACGGCGTTTTCAAACATGATCCAGACAAAACCCATGACCAAGGCCGCAGCCGCAGGCGAGGGCAGGCCCTGAAAATAACGCTTGTCGACCACGCCCGTGTTGACGTTGAAGCGCGCCAAGCGCAACGCCGCGCAAGCACAGTAAACAAAGGCCGCAATCCAGCCCCAACGGCCCAACTCCTTGAGCGTCCAGACATAAGCGATCAAAGCGGGTGCCGCGCCAAAGGACACCATGTCCGACAGCGAATCCATTTGCTCGCCAAAGGCACTTTGGGTGTTGGTCATGCGGGCCACGCGACCGTCCAGGCTGTCGAGCACCATAGCGCTGAAAATGCCCACGGTGGCCAGGTCAAACCGGCCATTGATGGCCATGACGATGGCATAAAAACCAGCAAACAGAGCCGCCAAAGTGATCATGTTGGGCAGCATGTAAATGCCCTTGGAGGGTTTACGCACCGGCACAGGGCCTTCTTTGTCTTCAGCGGTGTCGGTGGTTTTGTTCATCGTCCATTCCTGTTGCGGTTTTTCGGATTCATAACGTAGGAGCCGAGTTTAAGGCAGACCCAGCGCCCAAGAAAAAGGCCACCACAGTGGCCTTTTCCATTCTTGCCCAAGGGCCTGGATCAGTTACGGGTCTTGTCGACCAACTTGTTCTTGGCGATCCAAGGCATCATGGCGCGCAACTGGGCACCCACCACTTCGATGGAATGCTCGGACGTCAAGCGCCGGCGGGCTGTCATGCTGGGGTAGTTGGTGCGGCCTTCCAAGATGAACATTTTGGCGTATTCACCCGTCTGGATACGCTTCAAGGCGTTGCGCATGGCCACGCGTGACTGCTCGTTGATGATTTCAGGACCGGTCACGTACTCGCCGTATTCGGCGTTGTTAGAGATCGAGTAGTTCATGTTGCCGATGCCGCCTTCGTAGATCAGGTCCACGATCAGCTTGAGTTCGTGCAAGCACTCGAAGTAAGCCATTTCTGGGGCGTAACCGGCTTCCACCAAAGTCTCGTAACCCATCTTGATCAGCTCAACGGCGCCACCACACAGAACAGCCTGCTCGCCGAACAAGTCGGTTTCGGTCTCTTCTTTGAAGTTGGTCTCGATGATGCCGGCCTTGCCGCCACCGTTGGCCATGGCGTAGCTCAGGGCCATCGCACGAGCCTTGCCGCTCTTGTCCTGGTGAATCGCGACCAGGTGGGGCACACCGCCACCTTGGGTGTAGGTGTTGCGCACGGTGTGACCTGGGGCCTTGGGTGCGACCATCCACACGTCCAAGTCTTCGCGCGGCACAACTTGGTTGTAGTGCACGTTGAAGCCATGGGCAAAAGCCAGCGAAGCGCCATGCTTGATGTGAGGGGCTACGTTGTTGTTGTAGACCTCGGCGATCATTTCGTCGGGCAACAAGATCATGACCACATCAGCGGCCTTCACAGCGTCGTTGACTTCCATCACCGTGAGACCGGCTTTGCCGACTTTGTCCCAAGATGCACCACCTTTGCGCAGACCGACCACCACCTTGACACCACTGTCGTTCAGGTTTTGGGCATGGGCGTGGCCTTGCGAGCCGTAACCAAGAATGGCCACAGTCTTGCCCTTGATGACGCTCAGATCACAATCTTTGTCGTAAAAAACTTTCACAGGGTTCTCCTTAGGAATAAACAGGTTGGTGATTGGATTTAGACGCGCAGGATGCGCTCGCCGCGCCCGATACCGCATGCACCGGTGCGCACGGTCTCCAAAATGGCGCTGCGGTCGATCGCCTCCAAAAAGGCGTCGTTCTTCGATTGGTCACCGGTGAGCTCAATCGTGTAGCTCTTGTCGGTGACATCAATCACACGGCCACGGAAAATGTCGGCCATGCGTTTCATTTCTTCGCGTTCCTTGCCCACGGCACGCACTTTGACGAGCATCAACTCGCGCTCGGTGTAGGCGCCCTCTGTCAGGTCGACCACCTTGACCACCTCGATCAGGCGGTTCAGGTGCTTGGTGATCTGCTCGATCACATCGTCAGAGCCAGCAGTCTGAATGGTCATGCGCGAGAGGCTGGGGTCTTCGGTTGGCGCTACCGTGAGTGACTCGATGTTGTAGCCGCGGGCCGAAAATAAACCCACCACGCGGGACAATGCGCCCGCTTCGTTTTCAATCAATACAGCGATGATGTGTTTCATGTGTGATTCCTCTTCTCGCCGCCCTCCCCTGCGCACGGTAATGCGCAGGCTTGGCGGGCAATAGATTCGTCCAGTGGAATTAATTAAAGATCTTCAGCGCCCATCAGCATCTCGGTGATGCCTTTGCCAGCCTTGACCATGGGGAACACGTTTTCAGTGGGGTCCGTACGGATGTCCAGGAAAACCGTGCGGTCCTTGAGCCTGCGTGCTTCGCGCAAAGCAGGCTCCACATCCTCAGGCTTTTCCACCAAGATGCCGACGTGGCCATAGGCCTCAGCCAACTTCACGAAGTTGGGCAAAGCATCCATGTAGCTGTGGCTGTAACGACCGGAGTAATCAATCTCCTGCCACTGGCGCACCATGCCCAAGTAACCGTTGTTCAGGGCCACGACTTTGATGGGCGTGTTGTATTGCAGGCAGGTCGAAAGCTCTTGGATGCACATTTGCACCGAGCCTTCACCCGTCACGCAATACACCTCGCTGTCGGGCTTGGCCAGTTTGATGCCCATGGCGTAAGGAATGCCCACGCCCATGGTGCCCAAGCCACCGGAGTTGATCCAGCGACGCGGCTCGTTGAACTTATAGTACTGGGCAGCCCACATCTGGTGCTGGCCCACGTCCGAGGTGATGTAGGCGTCGGCGTCCTTGGTCATGTCCCACAAGGTCTCGATGACCTTTTGCGGCTTGATGACCATGCTGTTGGTGCTGTCGTACTTCATGCAATCGCGGCTGCGCCAACCTTCGACCGTCTGCCACCACTGCGCCAGCGATTGGCTGTCGGGCTTGAGACCAGATTCGCGGATCATGCCCATCAATTCGACCAGCACGTCTTTGACGTCGCCCACGATCGGCACATCCACCTTGACGCGCTTGGAGATGCTCGAAGGATCGATGTCGATGTGGATGATTTTGCGTTCGTTTTGCGCGAAATGCTTGGGGTTGCCAATGACGCGGTCGTCAAAGCGGGCGCCCACGGCCAGCAAGACGTCGCAGTTTTGCATGGCGTTGTTGGCCTCCAGCGTGCCGTGCATGCCCAACATGCCCAAGAATCGGCGGTCATTGGCCGGGAAAGCGCCCAAACCCATCAAGGTGTTGGTGACCGGGAAGTTCAGCATGTCCACCAGCGCGCGCAACTCGGTGCTGGCGTTGCTCAGCAACACGCCGCCGCCGGTGTAGATGTAAGGGCGCTTGGCCGACATCAACAGCTGCATGGCCTTGCGGATCTGGCCACCATGGCCCTTGCGCACCGGGTTATACGAGCGCATCTCGACCTTGTCGGGGTAGCCTGTGAACAGTGTTTTGTTGAAAGACACGTCCTTGGGTACATCGACCACCACCGGGCCAGGGCGACCGGTGCGCGCAATGTGGAAGGCTTTTTTCATGACCTCGGCCATGTCCTTGGCGTCTTTGACCAGGAAGTTGTGCTTGACGATGGGGCGGGTGATGCCCACGGTGTCGCATTCCTGGAAGGCATCTAGGCCAATGGCCGCAGTGGGCACTTGCCCACTGATGATGACCATGGGAATGCTGTCCATGTAAGCGGTGGCGATGCCGGTCACAGCGTTGGTCAGACCGGGGCCCGACGTGACAAGCGCCACACCCACTTCGCCAGTTGCGCGAGCGTAGCCATCGGCAGCGTGCACCGCCGCTTGCTCGTGGCGGACCAGCACGTGCTGGATGGTTTCTTGTTTGTAAAAAGCGTCGTAGATGTGAAGCACAGCCCCACCGGGATAGCCCCAAACGAATTGAACGTTTTCGGCCTGCAACGCTTTGACCAGAATTTCGGCCCCACGCAACTCTTGACCTGAAGAAGCGACGGACGCAGCGGATGCCATTTCGGCTTTATTGATTTCCATATTCAACCTTTTGAACCTTTGTGAATTTCTCTAACGAAAAACCTTGGGTGCCCCTTGGCTCGACTCTTGTGAAGTGGCTTTGGGACTTGAGACCACAGACATGGGCACCAAACTGTAAAAGTGCCGGACGGTGATCCGTTTGCTTTTTTTCAATTGCAACCCGCTATTATCGCACCGTTGACAGCGGGCCTTTAAAACAGACCACCCACATCTGGGTGAGTGACATAATTGCATCGCACCATCGCAAGTCTCGCCACCCGCACTCAAATCTCGCCTACACAGGACACAGCCCGCCGCTGCAAGCAACTTGGCCTCGGATACCGACATTTCTGACTTTCTCAAAAGCGTGGAGAAAAAAGCCTTCAAACGGGCCTATTACCACGTGGGCGATGAAGAAGGGGCCTTGGACATCGTGCAAGACAGCATGATCAAGTTGTGCAGCCACTACTCAGACAAACCGGCACCAGAGCTGCCTTTGCTGTTCCAACGGATATTGTCAAATACCGTGCTCGATTGGTTTCGCCGTCGCAAGACGCGCAATGCCTTGTTTTCCAACCTGGACGATTTTGACCACCGAGACGACCTGGGCGACTTTGACCTGCTCGAAGTCACCACAGGTGCGGCCGACGCCCCCGCCAGTCAAAGCGCTGAGCAATGGTTGGGGCGGGTGCAAACCCTGGAACATATTGAAAAAGCCATCATGAGCCTGCCGGCACGTCAACGAGAAGCCTTCCTCCTGCGTTATTGGGAGGAGCTGGACGTGGCTGAAACCGCCGCCGTGATGGGCTGCTCTGAAGGCAGCGTTAAGACCCATTGCTCCCGCGCTATCCAGTCCTTGAGTAAAACCTTGGCCCTCCAAGGCATGAAACCATGAAAAATTCCCAGACATCCACCACCGCCGACATGGACCTTTGGGGCAGGACTTTGGCCGCGCAATTGGACGTGGCCTCGCAGGATTTGGGGCATGACATCGGCGAGCGGCTGCGCGTGGCCCGCCAAATGGCCCTGAAGACCCGCCCCATGCCGCAACGCCTGCTGCGTCACAGCCTGGCCTTGCAAGCCAATGGCACGCTCAGCGGGCAACCCGATGAGGGCCTGAACCTTTGGCGCATCCTGGCCTCGGCCCTCCCTTTGTTGGCCCTGGTGTCAGGCCTGATGTTCATTCAGGCCCTGCAACAAGATTTGGCCGAGTCCGACATCGCCTCCCTTGACTCGGCCCTGCTGCTCGACGAATTACCACCGGACGCCTACACCGACCCAGGCTTTGCCCAGTTCCTCAAGCTTCAGCAAAACGCACGGCATGACTGAAACGGGTTTCAAGTTTGGCCTTCAGCACACGGCCGAGCAGCCTGTGTGTCAACTTGGTCTGAGCTGGCTCAGGCCAGGATGGGGCATCAGCTGCCTGGGCACCTTGGCACTGAGCTTGGGCATGCAAGTCTGGGCACAAACACAGATCCCAATGGGAAATGCACCAGCCCCGGCTGAACAACAAGCGTCTATGCCCAACTCGAACGTGCCAGCCAGCATGAATGCGGTCACCGACCCGTCTTTGCCGGCCACACCGGCATTGGGACACAGTGTGCAAGTTCCCTTGACATCCAGCGCCTCCAAAAGCTCACACCCCTCCGACTCCAGTTCTTGGAAGTCCTTGAGCAAACGTCAAAAACAAGCTCTGGGCCCATTGAGCGAGGAATGGCATGAACTGACGGCACAGCAGCGACAAAAATGGCTGACTCTGTCCAGAAATTTTCTGCAGCTCAGTGACGAGGAACAGATGACCCTGCACAGCCGCATGCGGGAATGGGCGGCGCTCAGTCCTCGCCAACGCAGCCAGGCGCGCTTTCACTTCAACACCACCCAATCCCTGTCTGCCCAAGACAAGCGGGCCCAGTGGGAGGCCTACCTGGCGCTGTCCGATCAGGAAAAATACAAGCTGTCTTCCGGCCCCAAACCGCCTGTAAAAAGTGCCGCGCGCAGTTTCGCGGCACCCAGCACCCGCTTGGTCAGTCCCCCACTGCTGCCCATCAACGCCACACGGGCGATTCAGCGTGTGGCGCCTTCAAAACCGATCCACCCCAAAACCTTGTTGCCACAGCCATCTTGAATTCATGCAGTGCGGTTCATCCGCGCATTTGAGCCACAATCGGGTGCTACACCTGAGCGCTAAGTCCCTCACGCTGTGACGCACAATCCATCCGGCCTGCGCCTGCTGGCAGCGCTGAGCCCCTTCGCCGTCCGATCTTCAATCATCCATTGCTGCCATGACCCAGCACGTGCCCGCCTCACCGACACACCCCGTACCGCCTGCCGCCGACCCGCTGGCCGCCCCATCGCTCAAACGCCGCATGGCCTGCTGGCTTTACGAAGGCATGCTGCTCTTCGGTGTCGTGTTCATCGCAGGCTACTTGTTTGGCACCCTGAGCCAGACCCGCCACGCCCTGGACAACCGTCCGGGCTTGCAGGCCTTTGTGTTTTTGATAGTGGGGATTTACTTCACTTGGTTTTGGCACCGGGGCCAAACTCTGGCCATGAAAACCTGGCATGTCAAAGTCGTCAGCGCGCAAGGCCTGCCCCTGAGCCAAAGCCGCGCCCTGCTGCGCTACTTGCTGAGCTGGATGTGGTTTTTGCCGCCGCTGCTGCTGACCATTCCCTTAGGTCTGCCATCCGGCTCGATTGGTCTGCTCAGTTTGGTCTGGGTACTGATCTGGGCCTTGCTCAGCCGCTTTCACCCCCAGCGCCAGTTCTGGCACGACGTCTGGGCCGGCACCCGGCTGGTTTCTGCCAAATGAACCAACCATGAACATACCCCACCCTCTCCCAGCCGCACAACCTGCCTTCTCCGTTTGCGTTTACTGCGGCTCCAAGCCCGGCAACCAGCCTGAATTTGCGCAAATCGCGGTTCAAGTGGGCACCTGGATCGGCGCGCACGGCGGTCAACTGGTCTATGGCGGCGGGCGCAACGGCCTGATGGGCTTGGTGGCCGAAGCCACGCTGGCCGCAGGCGGCACGGTGGTTGGCATCATTCCCACCGCACTCGTCGAAAAGGAATGGGCACACCACGGATGCACCGAGCTCCATGTGGTGGACACCATGCACGAGCGCAAGCGCCTCATGGCCGACAAGGCCGACGCTTTTTTGGCCCTGCCCGGCGGCATCGGCACATTTGAAGAATTGTTTGAAGTCTGGACTTGGCGTCAACTGGGCTTCCACGACAAACCTGTGGGCATCTTGAACAGCCTGGGTTATTACGATGGCCTGATGACCTTCATTGGGCAGGTGGTTGCGCAAGGCTTCATGGGGAATTGGCAAACCGAACTGGTGACTTTAGGCACCGAGCCCGAAGCGCTGCTGCAAAGCCTGGTGCAAAAGGCAGGGTTTTCACCCCGGGCCAAAGTTGAATTGCTCTGATCGGGCTTGAAGGCGTGGGGGGGGGTGCCCCGCCTGCAGCCCAGCCCATCAGATCGCAGTTTCGTCTTCTTCGCCGGTGCGGATGCGCACCACGCGCTCGACCGAAGTCACAAAAATTTTGCCATCACCGATCTTGCCGGTGCGCGCCGCCTTGATGATGGCGTCCACGCAGCTGTCCACATCTTCGTCCTTGACCACCACTTCCACCTTGACTTTGGGCAAAAAGTCGACCACGTACTCGGCACCCCGGTACAGCTCGGTGTGGCCTTTTTGACGGCCAAAACCTTTGACTTCGGTCACGGTCAGGCCCGTCACGCCGCATTCGGCCAAGGCTTCACGCACCTCTTCCAGTTTGAAAGGTTTGATGACGGCGGTGATCTGCTTCATGTGAAATGTCCTCGAAAGATAGAGAGCGCCTGGTTTCAGGCCCGAAATTTGTTGGTCATAGGATAACGCCAATCCTTGCCAAAACTGCGGTGCGTCAAGCGAATGCCCACAGGCGATTGGCGGCGTTTGTACTCGTTGAGCTTGATCAGGCGGGTCACTTTCTCCACATCGGCGCGCTCAAAGCCGTCGGCAATCAGCGCCTCCACACCCTCGTCGTTTTCCATGTAACGCTGAATGATCGCGTCCAGCACCTCATACGCCGGCAGGCTGTCCTGGTCTTTCTGATCGGGGCGCAACTCGGCACTGGGCGGTCGGGTGATGATGCGCTCAGGAATCGGCTGACTGCCCGTGCCATACGGGTCGTTCAGGTTGCGCCAGCGCGCCAAGTCAAACACGCGGGTCTTGACCACATCCTTGATGACCGCAAACCCGCCCGCCATGTCACCATACAGCGTGCAGTAACCCGTGGCCATCTCGCTCTTGTTGCCAGTGGTCAGCACAATGGCTCCGGTCTTGTTGGACAACGCCATGAGCAGCGTGCCGCGAATGCGGGCCTGGATGTTTTCTTCCGTGGTGTCTTCTTTCAGGCCCTCAAACTGGGCCGAGAGCGCCTGCTTGAAGCCATCAAACAGCGGCGCGATCGAGATCTCGTCATACCGCACATTCAAGCGCTTGACCATGTCACGCGAATCGATCCAGCTGATGTCGGCCGTGTAGGGCGACGGCATCATCACCGCGTGGATCTTGTCGGCCCCGATCGCGTCCACCGCAATCGCCAGCACCAGCGCCGAATCGATGCCGCCCGACAGGCCCAAGATCGCACTCTTGAAACCGTTTTTGCCCAGGTAGTCCCGCACGCCCAGCACCAGGGCGTCCCACAGCTCGGCGTCTGCGCTGGCCATGGGCACCAAGGCCTCGGGCGCAGCGCTCAAGTCCACACCCGATGTCGCAGACTGCACCTGCACCGTCATGGCCGCTTCGCGAAAGCCCTCGGCCCGCGCCACGGTTTCACCTTGGGCATTGAGCGCAAACGAGCGCCCTTCAAAAATCACCTCGTCCTGGCCGCCCACCAAATGCGCGTAAATCAGGGGCAAGCCGCAATCGGTCACCCGTTCGCGCATGCGCTGCTCGCGCTCCGGGCCTTTGCCCGCATGGAAAGGCGAGGCGTTCAGCACCGCCAATACCTGGGCACCCGCATCACGCGCCAGGCGGGCTGGCTCGTCAAACCAGGCGTCTTCGCAAATGAGCACGCCGACACGCACGCCTTCGACCTCGAACACCCCGACCCCGTTGCCGGGGGTGAAGTACCGACGCTCGTCAAACACCTGGTAGTTGGGCAACTCGCGCTTGTCGTAAGCGCAGACCACCTGCCCCTCGCACAGCACGCTGGCGCGGTTGTGACGGCGCGTCACCGCCACGCTGCGGGTGCGCAGGCCGCCGCCTTCGGGGTGACCCACCACCACATGCAAGCCATTTAACCCAGCCAGTTCGCGGGCCACCGTTTTCAGGGCATCATCGCAGGCGTCGATGAACGATGGGCGCAAGAAAAGGTCTTCGGCTGCATAGCCGCAAATCGACAACTCGGGCGTCAGCACCAGGCGCGCGCCCTCGGCATGCGCCCGGGTGGCGAAATCGATGATCTTGCGGGCATTGCCCGGCATGTCACCGACGACAAAGTTGAGCTGGGCCACACGAATTTGGAGAGTCATACAGGTGCTGGAAAATGTGAGCTTGAATTATGTCACCCGGGTGCAGGATGACCTGGGTGTCATCGCGCCTGAAGCCTGGGACGGCCTGCTCGCCCGGCAAGACGCCCCATCCCCCTTCATGCAGCATGCCTATTTGTCGGCCATGCAAACCAGCCAATCGGCCTCGCACGAAACCGGCTGGACGCTGCAAGTCATCAGCCTGTGGCGGGACACCCCGCAAGGCGCTGTGTTGGCCGCCGCCTGCCCGCTGTACATCAAGACCCATTCACGCGGCGAATACGTGTTCGACCACGCCTGGGCCGACGCCTACCAGCGCCACGGACTGGACTATTACCCCAAAGCCCTGGTGGCATCGCCCTTTACGCCGGTGCCCGGCAGCCGCTTGCTGGCCGAATCTGACGCCGCCCGGCAGGCGCTGCTGGCCGCTTTGCTCGAGCTTTGCCAAACCAACCACATCCCGTCCCTGCACCTCCTGTTTGGCAGCCCGCAAGACCTGCAGGCCTGCGAACAAGCCGGCCTGCTGCTGCGCGATCAGGTGCAATTTCACTGGCAAAATCAAAATTGGCGCGACTTCGATGACTTTTTGGCCAGCCTGACGCAAGAAAAGCGCAAAAAAATCCGGCAAGAACGCCGCAAAGTGCAGGAGGCGGGCGTGACGTTTCGCGCCGTGCGCGGCCCCGACATGACGGAAGGCGACTGGGCCCTGCTGCTGCGCTGTTACCAGCAAACCTATTGGGAACACGGCAACGCACCGTATTTGACCCCGGCGTTTTTTGAGTCAATGCGCACCGACATGGCCCCCAATTGGCTGCTGTTTGTGGCCGAACACGATGCGCAGCCGATGGGCATCAGCCTGATCGGTCTGCACCTGGACGCCCAAGGCCAGCCCGAAGTGGCCTATGGCCGCTATTGGGGGGCACTTGCCCGGGTGGACTGCCTGCACTTTGAAGCCTGCTATTACCAGCCTATTGAATGGTGCATCCTGCACGGCCTCCAGCGCTTTGAAGGCGGCGCACAGGGCGAACACAAAATGGCCCGCGCCCTGCTGCCCACCCCCACCCACAGCGCCCACTGGCTGGCGCATCCAGCGTTTTCTGAGGCGGTGGCGCGGTTTTTGGAGCGGGAAAAAGCGGGGGTGGAGAACTACTTGGAAGCGCTCAATCGGCATTCGCCGCTGAAAAAGCCGCCATAAATCAGCCGCCATGAAAAAACGCCCGCACAGTGCAGACCGTGCGGGCGTTGGGTGCCACAGCCAGCGCCCACCGAGGTGAGCGCTGACCCAGCCGCATCAAGATTTGGTTTTGTTGTAAGCCGCGATGCCGTCCAAAATTTCCTTGTGGGCAGATTCCTTGCCTTCCCAGCCCAGCACTTTGACCCATTTGCCTTTTTCCAGGTCTTTGTAGTGCTCAAAGAAGTGAGCGATCGCATTGCGGCGCATCGCGTTCACATCCGAGATGTCTTGCCAGTGGTCGTACATCGGCAAAATTTTGCTGGTCGGCACAGCAACCACCTTGCCATCCACACCGGCCTCGTCTTCCATCATCAAAATACCCAGGGCACGGCAGGGCACCACCACACCGGGGTGCAAGGCATAAGGGGTGATCACCAACACGTCCACCGGGTCTCCGTCACCAGACAGGGTTTGGGGCACGTAGCCGTAATTGGTGGGGTAATGCATGGCCGTGGTCATGAAACGGTCCACGAACAAGGCGCCGGTTTCCTTGTCCACTTCGTACTTGATCGGATCGGCGTTCATCGGGATTTCGATGATCACGTTGAAAGTTTCGGGCGCTTGTTTGCCGGGGGTCACGTTGTCGAGGGACATCTTGCAGGTCTCGGAGTGAAAAGTTAAAGAAAAACGAGGATCTCTAGGGATTAACCCCGATTTTACTTTCACAAGGCTTGCGTAAAGCGTGACCCAGCCTTTTTAATGTGCCGTTGGCCAATCGTTCTCCGGTTTCGGTGATCGAGGAAGCAACGCCATGGAGGGGTCTCCAGTGCGTTGCCCCTCTGTTCTGCGACAACCATCGAGGAGTTCAACGATGACAGGAAATTCAGCGCTCATTTTGGCGCTCGTATGTGGTCTGATTGCCGTGGCTTACGGCATTTGGGCCCGAGGGTGGATCCTTTCTCAAGATGCCGGCAATGCCCGGATGCAGGAAATTGCAGCGGCCATTCAGGCTGGTGCGGCGGCCTATCTGGCCCGGCAATACAAAACCATCGCCATCGTCGGCGTGGTGCTGGCCATCCTGATGGGCATCTTTCTGGATGGCATCACCGCCATCGGTTTCGTGATCGGCGCAGTGCTTTCTGGCGCTTGCGGCTTTATCGGCATGAATGTGTCGGTCAAAGCCAACGTGCGCACGGCCCAGGCCGCCACCAAAGGCATTGGCCCGGCGCTGGACGTGGCGTTTCGGGGTGGTGCCATCACCGGCATGCTGGTTGTGGGCTTGGGTCTGTTGGGGGTCACCGGTTTTTACTGGTTTTTGGTGGGCAATGGCAATCTGACGCCTGACAAGAACCTGGCCAATTTGCTCAACCCCTTGATTGGTTTTGCCTTTGGCTCTTCGCTCATCTCAATTTTTGCCAGATTAGGCGGCGGCATTTTCACCAAGGGCGCTGACGTGGGGGCCGACCTGGTGGGCAAAGTGGAAGCCGGCATCCCCGAGGACGATCCGCGCAACCCTGCTGTGATTGCCGACAACGTGGGCGACAACGTGGGCGACTGCGCCGGCATGGCCGCCGACCTGTTCGAGACGTATGCCGTGACCTTGATCGCGACCATGGTGCTGGGGGCCTTGCTGATTTCGGCGGCACCCGGTCAGGCCGTGCTGTACCCGCTGGCCTTGGGCGCGGTGTCCATCATCGCCTCCATCATTGGTTGCTTCTTCGTCAAGGCTTCTCCGGGCATGACCAACGTGATGCCTGCGCTCTACAAAGGCTTGGCCATCTCGGGCGTGCTGTCCTTGATCGCCTTTTACTTTGTCACCATCTGGCTGATGCCTGACAACGCCCTGGGCGCTGCGGGCAGCCAAATGAAACTGTTTGGCGCCTGTGCTGTGGGTCTGGTGCTCACGGCCGCCTTGGTCTGGATCACCGAGTTCTACACCGGCACGCAATACGCCCCGGTGCAGCACATCGCTCAGGCCTCGACCACCGGCCACGGCACCAACATCATCGCTGGCCTGGGCGTGTCCATGCGCTCGACGGCTTGGCCTGTGATGTTTGTCTGCCTGGCCATCTGGACCGCGTACGCTCTGGGTGGCCTTTACGGCATCGCTGTGGCAGCGACATCCATGCTGAGCATGGCAGGCATCGTGGTGGCGCTGGACGCTTATGGCCCCATCACCGACAACGCGGGCGGCATTGCAGAAATGGCCGAAATGCCCAGCAGTGTGCGAGACATCACCGACCCGCTGGATGCCGTGGGCAACACCACCAAGGCGGTGACCAAGGGTTACGCCATTGGCTCGGCAGGCCTGGCCTCACTGGTGCTTTTTGCCGACTACACGCACAAACTGGAAGCCTATGGCAAAGCCATCAGTTTTGACTTGTCCGACCCTCTGGTCATCATTGGACTGTTCATTGGCGGGCTGATCCCCTACTTGTTCGGGGCCATGGCCATGGAAGCGGTGGGCCGGGCTGCAGGCAGTGTGGTGGTTGAAGTGCGTCGCCAGTTCAAGGAGATCCCCGGCATCATGGAAGGCACGGCCAAGCCCGAATACGGCAAGGCTGTGGACATGCTGACCACGGCCGCCATCAAGGAAATGGTCATCCCCAGCCTGTTGCCCGTGGTGGTGCCGGTGCTGGTCGGTTTGATCTTGGGCCCCAAGGCGCTGGGCGGTTTACTGATGGGCACCATCATCACCGGCCTGTTTGTGGCCATTTCGATGTGCACCGGCGGTGGCGCTTGGGACAACGCCAAGAAATACATCGAAGACGGCCACCATGGCGGCAAAGGCTCAGACGCCCACAAAGCGGCCGTGACCGGAGATACGGTGGGTGACCCTTACAAGGACACCGCTGGCCCGGCGATCAACCCACTGATCAAGATCATCAACATCGTGGCGCTGCTGATCGTGCCTCTGGTCATGCAGGTTCACGGCACCTGATCTCCTTTGCAAGGTCTGACAGGCCCGCTTCGGCGGGCCTTTTTTTGTGCCCGGCTCAGTCGCAAAGGTCGATGTCCCGTGGGTGATTTTCAAAATCCTGCCCGGGTTCACAATAGCCCCATGCAAATGAACTTCATCGCCAACCAATCCACCCCTGCCCTGGCCGGCCAAACCATCGACGTGCTCGACCCGTCTGACGGACAGGTGTTCGATCAGATCCCACGCAGCCAAGCCGCCGACATTGACGCCGCCGTAAAAGCCGCCAGGGCCGCCTTCAACGGCCCCTGGGGCAAGCTCAGCGCCATGGAGCGTGGTCGCTTGCTCATGAAGCTGTCGCAAAAAGTGAGCGAGCATGCCGCCGAGCTGGCCGCATTGGAGCAGCGCGATTGCGGCAAGCCCACCAAACAGGCCGCCGCCGATTCACTGGCATTGGCACGTTACTTTGAGTTTTATGCCGGGTCCTGCGACAAGCTGCACGGCGAGACCCTGCCCTACCAAAACGGCTACAGCGTGCTGACCTGGCGCGAGCCACACGGCGTGACGGGCCATGTGATTCCATGGAACTACCCGATGCAAATTTTTGGGCGCAGCGTGGGCGGGGCTTTGGCCGCTGGCAATGCCTGCGTGGTCAAACCGGCCGAGGACGCTTGCCTGAGCCTGATCCGGGTGGCGCAGCTGGCCGCCGAGGTGGGCTTTCCTGCCGGGGCCATCAACATCGTCACCGGTTATGGCCACGAGGTGGGCGATGCATTGGCCCGCCACCCGGGCATTGACCACATCAGCTTCACCGGCAGCCCCCAGGTGGGCACACTCATTCAGCAAGTGGCCGCCGAGCGGCATTGCCCGGTGACGCTGGAGCTGGGCGGTAAAAGCCCACAAATCATTTTTGAAGACGCCGACCTGGACACGGCCATTCCGGTGGTGGTCAACGCCATCGTGCAAAACTCTGGCCAGACCTGCAGCGCGGGCTCTCGCGTCTTGATTCAACAAGGCATTTACGAGCCGTTGTTGAAACGCCTGGGCGAGGCCTTTGGCCGCCTGCAGGTGGGCTCTGCCGCCATGAACCTGGACTTGGGGCCTTTAATTCGGGCCAGCCAGTTGGAACGGGTCACCGGCTTTTTGGACCAGGCCAAGGCAGACGGGATCGACACGGTGGCCCAAGGGCACATTGCGGCGGGTGTGCCTGCGGGCGGCTTTTACCAAGCTCCCACTTTGCTGCGCGACGTGCCGGTGATGCACCGGCTGGCGCAAGAAGAAGTGTTTGGCCCGGTCCTGTCGGCCATGTCCTTTAACGACGAAGACCACGCGGTCGAATTGGCCAATGCCACCGATTTCGGCTTGGTCGCCGGTATCTGGACGCGCGATGGTGGCCGCCAGTTCCGCATGGCCAAGCGCGTGCGCAGCGGCCAGGTGTTCATCAACAACTACGGCGCGGGCGGTGGCGTGGAGCTGCCCTTTGGCGGCGTCAAGTCCTCGGGCTATGGCCGCGAAAAAGGCTTTGAAGCCCTGCTGGGCTTCACCACCCTCAAGACGGTGGCCATCCAGCACGGTTAAGGCGAGCAAGCGACCTTTATGCGCCGACCGTCCCCGTAGGTCGCGGCCTTTAGGGTCCGACATTTGGACCTTCGCACTGCGCCATTTCCAACAAGCCACGGTCCGCAAGCGCCTTGTCGGACCTGAAGGCACCGACCTGCAAATACCGCCCCCGCAGGTCGCGGCCAATAAGTCCCGAAATGTGTGCTTGAAAGACCATTGTTCATTCTTGACCATACCGCATGAAGGGCCCGGCAGCTCGGGCACAATCAACCCCCATGTCTGAACGCGTCATTCCGCTGGTTGACCAGCGCCATCCCAGCTTGCCTTTGCCCACGTTGCTGGCGGGCCAAGACTTGAGCGCCCTGCCCTTGGACGGCCTGCGCCGCCCGCTGACCGATTTCCGTATCAGCGTGACCGACCGGTGCAACTTCAGGTGCAGTTATTGCATGCCCAAGGAAGTCTTTGACAAGGACTACGCCTACCTGCCTCAGAGCCATTTGCTGAGCTTTGAAGAAATCACCCGCATCGCCAACGTGTTCGTGGGCCGAGGCGTACGCAAGATTCGCCTGACCGGGGGTGAGCCCCTGCTGCGCAAGAACATTGAAATCCTGATCGAACAATTGGCGGCGTTGCGCACCCCCGACGGCCAGCCGCTCGATTTGACCCTGACCACCAACGGCTCGCTCTTGGCGCGCAAGGCCCAAAGCCTGAAAGACGCGGGCCTGCAACGTGTCACCGTGAGCCTGGACGGGCTGGATGACAAGGTCTTTCGCCAGATGAACGATGTGGACTTTCCGGTGGCCGATGTGCTGGCCGGGATCGAAGCCGCGCAGGCGGCGGGCCTGGGGCCGATCAAGGTCAACATGGTGGTCAAGCACGGCACCAACGAGCACGAAATTTTGCCCATGGCGCGGCACTTCCAGGGCACAGGCATCGTGCTGCGATTCATTGAATACATGGACGTGGGCGCGACGAATGGCTGGTGCATGGACGAAGTGTTGCCCAGCGCCGAGGTGATCCGCCGTCTGAATGCCGAGCTGCCGCTGGTGCAACTCGACCCAGCCGCTCCCGGTGAGACCGCCGAGCGCTGGGGTTATGCCAACGCCCAAGGCGAGCATGACCCATTGCTGGGCGAGGTGGGTGTGATCAGCAGCGTGACGCAAGCGTTTTGCGGCGACTGCAACCGCGCCCGCTTGTCCACCGAAGGCCGCTTGTATTTGTGCTTGTTTGCCAGCCAGGGCTACGACCTGCGCCAGCTGCTGCGCGACCCGCTGCAAAGCGACCACACGCTGGCCCAGACGGTGGACGCCATCTGGCGCGGACGGACTGACCAATATTCGGTGCTGCGCAGCCTGCGCGGGCCGGACACCGCCAGCGGCCCCGGCCGTAGGGTGGAAATGAGCTACATAGGAGGCTGAAGGCCATGAACCCCCATACCGAGAGCGCACCGGGCGCACCGGGCATCACCGGCCTCATCCTCGCTGGAGGTCGCGGCTCACGCATGGGTGGCGTCGACAAAGGCCTGCAAAATTTTCGCGGCATGCCGTTGGCCCTGCAAACCCTGATGCGCCTGCAGTTACAAAGCTTGCCGCCCCAAGAAATTTTGATCAACGCCAACCGCAACCTGGCCGCTTACGAATCGCTGGGCGTGCCGGTTTGGCCCGACAGCATCGACGGTTTTGCCGGACCTTTGGCGGGCTTCCTCACGGGCCTGGAGCGCTGCGAAACGCCGCTCTTGCTCACCGTGCCTTGCGACTCGCCGCTGTTTCCGCTGGACCTGGTGGCGCGTTTGGTGCAAGCCCTCCATGACCAAGACGCCGACATGGCCATGGCCGCCGCCCCTGACGCCGATGGCACGGTGCGTCCGCAGCCGGTGTTTTGCCTGCTCAAAACTGAGTTGCTGGAAAGCCTGGTGAAGTTCACCCAAAGTGGTGGCCGCAAGATCGACGCCTGGACGGCTCTGCACCGCTGCGCCATCGTGCCCTTTGACCAAATCGGTGACAGCCCGCAAGCCTTTGCCAATGCCAACACGCTGGCCGAACTGCAACAACTCGAATCCCTTTGAACCGCGCCGCACGGCACAGCCGTGCCCCATTGCCATGACCACCCCTGCCCTGTCCCTTGATCAGATCGCCGAACGCCTGCAAGGCTACGACCCACAGGCCTTGTCGGCCAGCCAGGTCAATGCGTTTTTGGCCCAACTGGTGCAGCCGGTACGCGAACAAGAGACTGTGCCGCTGATGCAGGCCCACGGCCGCATCCTGGCGCATGACGTGGTCTCGCCCATCAGCGTGCCGCCGCACGACAACTCGGCCATGGACGGCTACGCCCTGCGCGGCGCTGATTTGCTGAGCGACCGCCCTTGCCCTTTGACCGTGGTGGGTACCGCCTTCGCTGGCGCCGCTTGGCAGGGCACCGTGGGTGCCGGTGAATGCGTGCGCATCATGACCGGGGCCATCATGCCCGTCGGATTGGACACCGTGGCGCCACAAGAGCTGGTGCAAACCGAGGGCGAAACAGTGCGGGTGCCGCCAGGCATGCTGCTGCCGGGTGACAACCGCCGTCTGTTGGGCGAAGACCTGATGGCTGGGCAGCCTGCCTTGCGCGCAGGCACACGCTTGAGCCCCGCCGCCTGCGGCCTGCTGGCCAGCCTGGGGCTGCCCACCGCGACCGTCTGGCGCAGACCCAAGGTGGCCTATTTTTCAACCGGCGACGAGATTTTGAGCCTGGGCCAAGCGCCCCGCGAAGGCGCGGTGTACGACAGCAACCGCTACACCGTGGCGGGCCTGGTACAGGCACTGGGCTGCGAACTGATCGACATGGGCGTGGTGCGCGACGATCCGGCAGCCTTGGAGCAAGCCTTTGTGGATGCCGCCGCGCAAGCCGAAGCCATCATCACCAGCGGCGGTGTGAGCGTGGGCGAGGCCGACCACACCAAGGCCATGATGAAAAAGCTGGGCGACGTGGCGTTTTGGCGCATCGCCATGCGTCCTGGTCGCCCCATGGCGGTGGGCCGCATCACGCAGGGTGATCGCTCGGCCGTGCTGTTTGGCCTGCCCGGCAACCCGGTGGCGGTGATGGTGACCTTTGCGGCCTTTGTGCGCCCCGCTCTGCAGCGGCTCATGGGCTGGCAAGCGCCCGCGCTGCCCCTGCTCAAGGCTAAAAGCACCGAGGCGCTGCGCAAAAAACCCGGCCGCACCGAATACCAGCGCGGCATTGTCAGCACCAACGCGGCGGGTGAGTTGCAAGTCAACATCACCGGCAACCAAGGCTCGGGCGTGCTCAGCTCCATGGTGCAGGCCAATGGCCTGATCGTGCTGGGCCATGCCCAAGGAAACGTGGCCGTGGGCGACGCGGTGGATGTGATGATGTTTGACGGTCACCTTTGAGCCACACATTGGCGGTGCATGACCGCCATGTCGGACCTGAAGGCCCCGACCTGCGAATACCGAAACACGATTACCGGGGATGCGGGTGCATCCCCCGTAGATCGGGCCTTTATGGTCCGACAGACATCTCCTCGCGAAGCGACATCCATCAAACCAAAACTGCAGCACTCAGTGCCCAGCTTGCGGTGTCTCATGCGCCAACGCCTTGTTCGGCCCCGGCACCGATTTGCGGGCCAGCAACGAGTACATGGTCGGCACCACAAACACGGCCAACAAAGTGCCCAAGCTCATGCCGCCCACAATCACCCAGCCGATTTGCGTGCGGCTTTCAGCACCTGCGCCGGTGGCCAAGGCCAGCGGCACCGCGCCCAGCACCATGGCCCCGGTGGTCATCAAGATCGGGCGCAACCGCTGGGCCGACGCCTTGATCAAGGCCTCTTGCATGTTCATGCCTTGTTCGCGCAGTTGGTTGGTGAATTCCACGATCAAAATGCCGTGCTTGGTGATCAAGCCCACCAGGGTGATCAGGCCGATTTGCGAATACACGTTGAGCGACCCGCCCGTCCATTTGAGCGCCAGCAGCGCCCCGATCGTGGACAAGGGCACCGACAGCATGATGACAAAGGGGTCGATGAAACTCTCAAACTGGGCAGACAAGACCAAGAAGATGAACAACAGCGCCAGAACGAAGACGACCACCAAAGCGCCCTGCGAGTTCTTGAATTCGCGTGATGTGCCGTTGAGCTCGGTGGTGTAGCCCGGCTTGAGCACTTTGGCCGCCGCTTCATCCATGAACTTGATCGCTTCGCCCAGCGAGTAATCTGGGGCCAGGTTGGCGGTGATGGACACCGAACGGCGCTGACCAAAGTGGTTCAGCTCGCGCGGCGACACACTCTCGCGCACCTTGACCAGGCTAGAAAGCGGGACCATGGTGTCGTTGCGACCGCGCACCTGGATCACGTCAATGTCGTCGGGCGTGTTGCGGCTGGCGGCCAAGGTTTGCACAATCACGTCGTACTGCTCAGCATCGCGCTTGTAACGCGTGACCACCCGGCCGCCCAACATGGTCTCGATGGTGCGGGCCACCACTTCGATGCTCACGCCCAGCTCGGCGGCCTTCACGCGGTCCACCTCGATGCGCAACTCGGGTTTGTTCAGACGCAAGTCCACATCAGGCGACAAGATGCCCGGGTTCTTGGCCACCTCGTCCATCAACTGGCGGGTCAACTGATTCAAATTTTGGTAGCTGTCGGAGGTTTGAATCACAAAGTTAAGCGGTCGCTCGCGAAAGCCCTGCCCCAAGGAGGGCGGCGTGATCGGGAATGCATTGACACCCGGCAGGCTGTTGAACTTGCCACCCAATTCACGCGCGATCTCCAGGGTGGTGCGCTTGCGCTCGTCCCAGTCCACCGCACGGTAAACCACCGAGCCTTGGCCGACTGTGGGGTTGCCCATGTTGGAAAAAATCCGGTCGAACTCGGGATAGGCCTGACCGAACTTCTCCAGCGAACGGGCATAGCGGTCGGTGTATTCCAGCGTGGCGCCATCGGGCGCGTTGACGGTGGCCAAAATCACACCCCGGTCTTCCAGCGGCGCGAGTTCTTGCTTCATGGTGGGGTAAATCATGGCAATGCCGGCACCCGAACCGATCATGACCAGCACCACCACCCAACGGGCGCGGTTCAGGATCAAGGTCAACAGCCTTTCATAGCCATTGGACAATCCCGTGAGCCTGCGCTCCATGAAACGGTCGAACCAGCTGGGGTTGGGGTTGTGGCGCAGCAATTTGCTGCTGAGCATGGGTGCCAAGGTCAAGGCCACAAAACCGGACACGATCACCGCGCCAGCCAGCGCCAGCGCAAACTCGCCAAACAACTTGCCGGTGCGCCCGGGCGTGAAAGCCAGGGGCGCAAACACGGCAGCCAGCGTCATGGTCATGGCGATGACGGCAAAACTGATCTCGCGAACACCCTTGATGGCGGCGGAAAACGGGTCCAGCCCTTCTTCAATGTGCCGGTAAATGTTTTCCAGCACCACAATGGCATCGTCCACCACAAGACCAATGGCCAGCACCAACGCCAACAGGGTCAGGGTGTTGATGGTGAAGCCCGCCAAGGCCATCATGGCAAACGCGCCGATCAAACTGACCGGGATGGTAATGATGGGGATGATGGAAGCGCGGATGGTGCGCAAGAACACGAAAATCACCAAGGCCACCAGCACCACGGCCTCAACAATGGTCGTGAACACATTCTTGATGGATCGGTCGATGAAGACCGAGTTGTCGTTGGCCACCTCGATCGCAATGTCACCAGGCAAATCGGCCTTCAACCGAGGAATCATCTCGCGCACGCCTGCCGACAGTTCCAGCGGGTTGGCCGTGGCCTGCCGAATCACACCCGCAGAAATAGCAGGCCGCCCGTTGAGCCGCACCGCGCTGCGGTCATTCGCGGCGTCTTCCTTGATCTGGGCGACGTCGCGCAGCTTGACTGGAAAACCGTTGACACTGCGGATCACGATCTCGCCAAACTGGCCCGGGCGGGTCAGGTCGGTCTGCGAGGACACACTGAATTCGCGGTTGGTCGATTCAATCCGGCCCGCTGGCAACTCGAGGTTGCTGCGCCGGATGGCGTCTTCCACATCTTGTGGGGTGAGTTTGTAGGACGACAGTCGGGCATGGTCCAGCGAGACCAGCATGGCGTATTTGCGCTCGCCAAAAATACGGACGTCGGCCACTCCCGTGACGGTCTGCAGTCGCGGCTTGACCACACGGTTGACCAGGTCGTTGATTTGCAAGGCATTGAGCGTGTCACTGGAAAAAGCCAGCCAAATCACCGGAAAAGCATCGGCTTCGACCTTGGCGATCACCGGTTCTTCGATGGCTTGTGGCAAACGGTTGCGCACCCGCGATGTGCGGTCACGCACTTCGGCTGCTGCCGTGTCGGCGTCTTTTTCAAGACGAAATTTCACCGTAATCTGCGACTGCTCGGCGCGACTGATGGAGGTGATGACATCGACCGCGTCAATGCCGGCAATCGAGTCTTCCAGCGGTTTGGTGACCTGCGACTCGACCACTTCGGCCGAGGCCCCGACATAGCGGGTGGTCACGGTGACAGTGGGCTCGTCGATCTTGGGGTATTCGCGCAAAGACAGGCTCTTGAAGCTGACGGCACCAATCAACACGATCAACAAGGACATGACGACGGCCAATACAGGCCGTCGGATGGAGACTTCAGCGAGCTGCATCGGCTTCCCTCAGGCAAGGGTTGGGACCCGTCAAGGCCACAGGACGGCCCGCGCCTTGACCAGGAGGTCGTCCAGCGCCAGAAGCACGAGCACCTTGCGGACCTGCACCTTGTGCTGCAGCCCCTGCAGGCGAAGCGCCTGCAACGGGAGCGCCCGGCCCTGCAGGACCGGGCGGCCCAGGGGGACCACCAGGCTTGCCACCTGAAGATTGGGGCAAGTCCACCACGCGCAGGGCCGTGCCGTCCTTTTGCAAGCGCTGATGACCCGCTGTGACCACCGTGTCACCGGCAGACAAACCTTCCAGAATTTCCACCTTGCCCGGCTGACGTAAGCCGACCTTGACTACCACACGCTCGGACACGCGCACATCGGGCTTGTCACCCTGCACCACCTTGACGACAAAGGTGCGCCCGCCCTGCGGGATGATGGCTTCCTCGGGAATGACCAAGGCGTTGTCGCGCGAGCCAAAGACCGCATTCACGCGGGCAAACATGCCAGGGCGCAATTGCTGCTGGCGGTTGTCGATGCAGCCACGCACGCCGACAGAGCGACCATTGGCTTCGATCAAAGGGTCCACCGCTTGCACGATGGCTGAGAAAGGCCGCCCCGGCAAGGCGTCCACCGTCAGCTGCGTTTTTTGACCCGCTCGGACCTTGGCCTGAAAACGCTCCGGCAAACGGAAGTCGAGCAGCACCGCATCGATGTCCTCCACATTGACCATGTCCGCGCCGTCTTTGAGGTAATCGCCCACGTTGATTTGCTTGAGACCGGTGATCCCATCAAACGGGGCCAACACCTGCAGGCGCTGCAGCGTGGCCTGCGCCAGAGACAACTTGGCGCGCGAGACTTCCAGGGCTGCTGCGCTCTCGTCCAGCGAGCGCTGGCTGATGAAATTTTGCGCCACCAGTTCCTGGTTGCGCTTGTGATTGGCCTCGGCAATGGACAGTTCTGCACGCGCCTGAGCGACTTGGGCCTGCTGCAGTTGGTCCTCCAACTGCACCATCAACTGACCCTTGCGCACGCGTTGGCCGTCGTTGAAGAAAATCTGTTTGACGCGCCCAGCGACTTCGGGGCGCAGCATCACGCCCTGGCGCGAGCGCAAACTGCCCACGGCCTGGGTCTCGTCCACCAAGGTCATGCTCTCCACCTTAGCCACCTCCACTGCAGGCGCCCGGCCTGCTCCGCCAGCCGGTCCGGCCCCTTGCGCACCAGCGGAGGCACCGGTAGCACCACCTGGTGCAGAAGCCGCCGCAGTGGGTGCCGCACCGTCAACCAGGGCCTTGTTTTGCCACCACCATGCGGCCCCAGAGGCCACGGAAATGCCCAGCAGGGCCAGCACTGCATATTTCTTCTTGTAAGCCATTCAGGTTTCTCTCAGGTTTCGTACGCCAAGACTCCAGCAATGTAACAGCGTGCAAGCTATTTCCCTCTGCTTGGCAGGGCCTTGAGACAGGCCAAGCCTTTGGCATCCGTGCGGCATGGGCGCTGGCCTGTGCCGGCTTGGGCCAGCCATTTCATCGGCCCAAGGCTTTGTCCACGCCGAGGTTGGCCAGTGCATCGGCCCGCTCGTTGCCCGGATCGCCGTTGTGGCCTTTGACCCAGCGCCAATCGATCTGATGTCCCGAAGAGGACACCACGGCGTCGAGTTTTTGCCATAAGTCGGCATTTTTGACAGGCTGCTTGGCGGCAGTTTTCCAGCCCCGGGCTTTCCACCCATGGATCCACTCGGTGATGCCCTTGCGCACATATTCGCTGTCGAGGTACAGCGTGACCTGGCAAGGGCGCTTGAGGGCCAACAGGCCTTCGATGACGGCGGTCATCTCCATGCGATTGTTGGTGGTGTTCAACTCACCGCCAAACAGCTCTTGCAGATGCTGGCCGGACTGCAGACGAACGCCCCAGCCGCCGGGGCCGGGGTTGCCTTTGCAGGCACCATCGGTGTGAATTTCAACGTGGGTCAAAAGCGTCTTTCTCGGCAGGGGGGTAGGCCATGAAGGTATCGGAGCGGGCGACGGGCGCGGTCGCTGCAGCGGGCGATCGTACCGTGCGCCATGGGCGCGCCGGCAACAAGCGCCCCCCAGGCACACGTTTGGTGGCCAACAACAGATAAACGCCCCCCAAAATCGGCCACCAACGCTCACCCGCGCGCTCCATCCAACCCAGGCGCTGCATCCAGCGCTCACTGCCCAGGGCTGGGCTCCAGCCACCGAAACGGCTGACCTGCACCTCAAAACCCAGCAGCCGCAGCCAATCGCGCAGGCGCCGATACGCGATCAGGCTGTGCACCGGCGCGCCCCCTACTAAGCGCATGCTGCCGCGCAGTGGCCGCCGGCCCCACAAACTCATGGGATTGAGGCCCGTGATCAGCACCTGCCCCTCGGGAATCAGCACCCGTTCGACCTCGCGCAAACAGGCGTGCGGATCGGCCGAGCGCTCCAAAGTGTGCGGCAACACCACCAGGTCCAGGCTGTCGGCTTGCCAAGGCCAAGCGCGGCTGTCTAGCCACACATCGGGGTCATCCTCCAGCGGTATGGCAGGGGGCGGGGACTGCGGCGGCTGCAAGTTCTGCAGCTCTGGCGCGCACAAGGCCTTGTTCGATTGAGGCCATTCGAACTCGGCGCCCGCTTGCCAGCGATGGGGCATTCGGTTGTGGCGCAAGGCCTTGAGCTCTGGCCAACCCAGTTGCACCGCGTGGTAGCCAAAGACATCGGCCAGCAACGCATCGGTCTGAGCCTGCTCCCAGGCCAGCAAGCGCGAAGCCACCGGCTGCCCGAGATGCGCCAGCCAAGCGGGCGGGGGGGGTTGGCTTTCTATAATCGAACGATCCATGAAACTCATTGCCCTGCCCGCTTTCGCAGACAACTATATTTGGTTGTTGCACACCGACCGCCACGCCCTCGTGGTGGACCCCGGCGACAGTGCGCCCGTGCTGGCCTGGATGCAAGCGCACCCAAGTCTTCAGCTGGACACGATTCTAGTCACGCACCACCACGCCGATCACACCGGCGGCCTGGCCGAACTGGTGGCACAAACCGGGGCACGCGTGCTGGGCCCCGCCCTCGAGCAAATGCCCGTGCCCACCCAAGGCCTGCAACAAGGTGACTGCTTTGACTGGCATGGCCTGCAACTTCAGGTTCACCAGGTGCCAGGCCATACCCTGGGTCACATCGCCTTTTGGGCGCAACCCACGGGCCAAGACCCACTGCTTTTTTGTGGCGATATGCTGTTTTCGGGCTGGTGCGGGCGTTTGTTTGAAGGCACGCCGGCCCAAATGCTGGACTCGCTTGACCGCTTGGCCGCCTTGCCAGGTGCCACGCGGGTTTGCTGCGCCCACGATTACCCCTTGTCCAACCTGAAGTTTGCGCTGGCTGTCGAACCCGGCAACTTGGCGCTGCAAGACCACTTGGCGCGTTGCACGCGTCTGCGCAGCCAAACGCTGCCCACTTTGCCTGTGGCGCTTCAAACCGAACGCGCCATCAACCCTTTCTTGCGAAGCCGCATGGCCTGTGTCGCTGCCGCCGTGCGCCAGCGTGACCGCCTGGTCGTGGATGATGTGACCACCTTTGCAGCGCTTCGCCAATGGAAAAACAACTTCCGATGAACCTGACTGCCCTGGCCCCAGCCCGCCTCATCCGCCCCAGCTGGGTCTTGCTTCTGGCGGCTTTCTTATCTGGATGCGCCACCTCGGTGCCTAGCCCGCAGCCTCCCATAGAGCGCCTGCCTGCGGCCGAGGCAGCGCCCACAACGCCCACACCCGCCGCTATGACGGTGCCACCCGTGAAACCCGCGCCGCCGGTGCCTGCCACCGTGTCAGGCCCTGCGGTGCCTTTGGCGCCTGCGGTGACCGAAATGAACGAGGAGCGGCCGGTGGCCCTCAAGCCTCATGCCATTCTCGGTCTGCAAGAGCCAATCGACATCTGGGAGCGCATCCGCCGGGGCTTTGCCATGCCCGACTTGAACAACCCCCTGGTCCGTAACCGCGAGCAGTGGTATGCCAGTCGGCCCGACTACATGCTGCGCATGACCGAGCGCTCGCGGCCTTACCTGTTTCACATCGTTGAGGAACTTGAACGGCGCAAGATGCCCACCGAGCTGGCCTTGCTGCCCTTCATCGAATCGGCCTTCAACCCCCAAGCCGTGTCCAGCGCCAAGGCCGCGGGCATGTGGCAGTTCATGCCGGCCACAGGCAAATATTTCGACCTGAAACAAAACCTCTTCAGGGACGAGCGCCGCGATGTGCTGGAGTCCACCCGTGCGGCTCTCGATTACCTGCAAAAACTTTACACCCTGTTTGGCGACTGGCACCTGGCCTTGGCCGCCTACAACTGGGGCGAAGGCAGCGTGGGCAGGGCGTTGGCGCGCAACAAGGCGCAAGGCTTGCCACTGACCTACAGCGACCTGCGCATGCCCGACGAAACGCGCTACTACGTGCCCAAACTGCAAGCGGTCAAAAACATCGTGGCCCAACCCGAAGCCTTCAAGACCGAGTTGCCCCTGATCCAAAACCACCCCTTCTTCAAGAGCGTGGCCATCGAGCGGGACATCGACGTGGCCATAGCCGCCAAACTGGCCAACGTGAGCCTGGAAGACTTCAAGGCCCTGAACCCTGCCATGAACCGCCCCGTGATTTTGGCGGCAGGCACGCCGCTCATCCTGCTGCCTTGGGACAACGCCACGGTGTTTCAAACCAACCTGCAAGCGCACTCAGAACGCCGCCTGTCCAGCTGGACGGCCTGGCAAGCACCTCGCACCATGCCGGCAGAAGAAGTGGCCAAGCAAGTGGGGATGTCCGCGGAGCAGCTGCGCAGTGTCAACGGCATTCCAGCTCGCATGCTGGTCAAGGCCGGCTCCACTTTGCTGGTGCCGCGCCAAGGCAAGCTGGACAGCGATGTGACCGAGCACCTGGCCGACAACGGCCAACTGCTGCTGGCCCCCGAGTTGGTGTTGCGCAAGATCACGGTCAAGGCCCGCCCAGGCGATACGCTCATGCGTTTGGCATCACGGCACGGCGTGAGCGCCACCAGCGTGGCAGACTGGAACCGTCTCAAACCGAATGCCACGCTGTCCAATGGACAAATTTTGAGCATTTATGTGCCGGCCAAGGCCTCCCGAAAGTCAGCACCTCAGCGCAGTCAGGCACGCGCCAAAACCGCTGCGCGCTCTGACAAGCGTTCCGACAGGCCTGCAGCCCAAGCTGCACCCAAACGCTGAACAAAACCTCTTTTGCCCACTCTTAGGGGCCATTGGGCGCTGCGCCCATGACGCCTCAGATCAAGTCAACCGACGGCTTTTGGACTTTTGCGCAAAAACGTTGGTGAATGTGCTCTCGGGCACCAGAGGTTTGGGCCCGTAAGTACCCATCAACCTGGCATGCACACGCCAGGAATGCGCCACATCTTCGCTGCGCACGATCCCGTCCACGGCGTAAGACTCACGCAGTTTCTCAAATGCGCCAAGGTAGATCGCCCGGTCGCCCATCCAATGACCCGCAGGAACGGCTCGCAAGATGTCCGTCAAGCCGGCGGTATGCAGCCACTTCAGGGCCTGCACCACACCATCGCTCAGGGCCTGCGCCCGATCGGGATGCAGTTGCAAAAAAGCAGCATGCGCGAACAGGCTGGCCCCCGGCACCAGGCCTCCCATCAAGTGGCGAGTGCCTTGCAGGGTTCGGGCATCGCCCAGGATTCGGATGTCGTTTTTTTGCTCCAGCCAGTACATGACCGGGTCCGGATTGCACAGGGCATCGATGCTGCCGCTGCGCAGCACCTCCATGACCCCCTGCGACGAGCCCACCGGAACAAACTCCACATCCTCGGCCGTCAAGCCTTGACGCGACAGCCATTGGCAAGCCGTCCAGTAAGTGGTTGAGTCCAACGCCGAAATGCCCAAACGCACGCCACGGATGTCTGCCCCTGAGCGCCAGGCCATGCCAGCACGCGTACTGCCCCCCAAGCTGACTTGTGGCGTGCGGCTCATTTGCACAAAACTTTGGTAATTGAGCCCCTTGAGGTGCAGGGCAAACAGGTGCTCGTAAGCCCCGGCCACCACATCGGCCTGGCCCGACAGGGCCATGCTCAAAGCCTTGGCGCCCGACTCCTGTGGCAGCCACTCCAGTTGGACACCCGCCTGCCGAAAAAACCCCAGCCGCTCGGCCAGGGTCAGAGGCAAGTGGTAGAGGCTGTGGCTGGCGGCCAGGGCCAAGCGGACGCGCGGCAAAGCACGACTGGCCTCAGAGGACAGGGCAGTGGGCGCTTGCGCTGAGGCCAGCGAGCCAACGGCAGCCAGCAACAGCGAACGGCGAAGGGCGTGGGCTGAATTCACCCGCATCACTCCTGGAGAAAAATGGACTCAAGCCCAGCTTAATCAGGCGCAGCGCATCGCGCATTGGGATTGATCCCGATCGGGTTTTTACGTAATGGATTGCAGGTCATTGACAAGCCAACCATCCACCGACATGCAGCCCAGGGGCGGTTCAGCGCCGCAACCCAAAGGGCCCGCCAATGGTCAGCGCCGGTCGACCAAGGCGTGGGCGATGGTGCCCAAGTCCACGTATTCCAGCTCGCTGCCTGCAGGCACACCGCGGGCCAGTCGCGTGACCTTCAGACCTTGCTGGCGAATCATTTCAGAAATCACATGGGCGGTGGCCTCGCCCTCGGCGGTGAAATTCGTCGCCAAGATCACCTCGGCCAACACCCCATCTCCCACGCGTTCTTTCAGCTTGGCCAGGCCGATGTCGTGCGGGCCGATGCCGTCCAGCGGACTGAGTTTGCCCATGAGCACAAAGTACAAACCCCGGTAGGTGCCTGTGCGCTCGATGGCCGACTGGTCGGCCGGGGTTTCAATCACGCACAGCAGCGTGCGGTCTCGGGCATTGTCCAGACAGGTGTCGCACAACTCGGCTTCGGTGAAAGTGTGGCAACACGCACAGTGGCGGATTTTTTGCACTGCGTTGTCCAAGGCTGCCGCCAATTGCCGGGCCGTGGCCCGGTCGTTTTGCAGTAGCTGAAAAGCCATGCGCTGGGCCGACTTGATGCCCACCCCCGGCAAGCCCTTGAGGGCCTGCACCAATGTGGCAAGGGCGTGGGTGTCGGCCATGTTCAGGCGCTCAGAAAGGCAGCTTCATGCCCGGTGGCAAACCGGCGGTGAGCTTGCCCATTTTTTGCTGCGAGACTTCTTCGGCCATGCGAACGGCGTCGTTGAAGGCGGCCGCCACCAAGTCTTCCAGCATGTCCTTGTCGTCAGCCAGCAAGCTGGGGTCGATGGTGACGCGACGCACGCTGTGTTTGCAGGTCATCAGCACCTTGACCATGCCGGAGCCGGCTTGGCCTTCGACCTCAACGAATGCCAATTCGTCTTGGGCTTTTTTCAGGTTGTCTTGCATGGCCTGGGCTTGTTTCATCAAGCCAGCGAGTTGTCCTTTGTTGAACATGGGGTTTCCTTGAGTGAGAGATGGTGTGGGGGGAATAAAAAAATCAGATGATCTGGATGCTGCCGGGCACGATTTTGGCCCCGAAGTCGCGCACCATGGCTTGCACCAGCGGGTCGTTGTGGATGAGCTCTTGTGCGGCCACCATCTTTTCGGCGGCCTTCACGGCCAGACGCCTTGCAGGGCTGTCGGTCACGGGCCCAATTTCGATGCCCAGTTGGACATCGCCATGGCCGGCGGCCAGCAAAGCCGCTTGCAAACGCTCGCGGCTGGCCGGGTGGTTGAGTGTCTCGCGCTCCACACGAAGTTGCCAGTGGTCAGCATCGCGGGCCAAAAGCTGCGACTGCAGGGCCAGCTCGCGCACCAAGGCCGTGATGGCCTCTTGCGCCATCAGGCCTTGCACCACCTCCAGCCAGACATCGCCTTCGGGCGTGGCCTGCACAGCCGGCGGTGCGGCCAGCGTGGGCACATCGGCGCGCCCAGACGGGGCTTCGCGCACCGGCAAAACGCGCAAAGCGGGCGCTGCTGGACGAACCTCCGGCACAGGGGGGGGTGCCACGTTCGAATGGGCAGCCTGGACATCGGCGTAGTCGGTAGTGTCGGGCCAGTCCTCCCAGGGGGGTGGCTCGGACAGGGTCGGCTCGGCTTGCGCATGGCCGATCACAAGATCGGCAGGCGGCGCTGACGGCACAGGCTGGGTTATGGGAGCATCGATGGGTGAAGCCATGGGAGCAGCAATCGGTGTAGTCACGGGTGCAACCATGGATGGCGTGACCTCGCTGGGCGGGGTGGCTTGCGGGGCTGGCTTGGGCTGCGGGTCGGCAGCGACTGGCGCGGCAGCTCGGGTGGGCTCAGGGGTGGCCCGAGGGCTGGTCAGCGGACTTTTTTTTTCCGCCAAGCCCGCCTGGGGCTTAAAAGCCAGCAGGCGCAGCAGCACCATGGTCATGGCCGAGTACTCGTCAGGGGCCAGGCCCAGCTCGCTTCGCCCGTGCAGGCACAGGCTGTAGAGCAATTGGGTTTCTTCGGCGGGCATGGCGGCGGCCAGTTCGGCCAAGCCCTGCGTGTCAGGGTCATCACCGTCTTGCGCCATGCTGGGCACCATCTGCATCACGGCCATGCGCTGCAGCAGCATGGCCATGTCTTCCAAGGTGGCCGCGGCCGACACGCCTTGCAGGCGCAGGGCGTTGACCTGGTTCAACACCGCTGCGCCATCGCCTTCGGTCAGGGCACGGATCATGAGCAAAACGTGGCTGCGGTCCACACTGCCCAGCATTTGGCGCACACCGGCTTCTTGCAGCTGGCCGTTGCCAAAGGCAATGGCTTGGTCGGTCAGGCTCAGCGCATCGCGCATGGAGCCGCGCGCGGCGCGGGCCAACAGGCGCAGCGCCAGCGGCTCGGCACTCAGTTGTTCGGCGGCCAGCACCTGTGTCAGGTGCTCAAAAACAGTCTCAGGGGCCATGGGCCGCAGGTTGAACTGCAAGCAACGCGAAAGCACCGTCACGGGCACCTTTTGCGGGTCGGTCGTGGCCAGCACGAACTTCAAATACTCGGGGGGTTCTTCGAGGGTCTTCAACATCGCATTGAACGCGGTGTTGGTCAACATGTGCACCTCGTCGATCATGAAAACCTTGAAACGCCCCTGCACCGGTTTGTACACCGCCTGCTCCAGCAGGCTTTGCACCTCGTCCACGCCCCGGTTAGAGGCCGCGTCCAGCTCGGTGTAGTCCACAAAACGCCCGGCATCGATGTCGCGGCAAGCCTGGCACACGCCACAGGGCTCGGCGGTGATGCCGCCCTGCCCGTCAACGCCCTGGCAGTTGAGCGACTTGGCCAATATGCGCGAGACCGTGGTCTTGCCCACCCCCCGGGTGCCGGTGAACAAATACGCGTGGTGCAGACGTTGCTGCACGAGGGCATTGGTCAGGGCTTGCACCACGTGCTCTTGCCCCACCATTTCGGTGAAATTGCGGGGGCGGTATTTGCGCGCTAGGACAAGGTAAGACATGGACTGGGATTCTATCGGGCCGGGGCGTTGGTTCTGCCAAGGTGGATCCGACAAAATTCCGGCCCAAGGGACAAAGCCTGCGCAAGCTCGCCTACAATCCATTTCGACGGGCCTTCCCGCATGGTGAAGCGGCCAACCGGGTCAGGTGGGGAACCAAGCAGCCCTAACTGTGAATCCAGTGCCGGGGTCAAGGCTCGTCACCTTTTTCTTTAAAAGTGAATTAGATCAATAGGTTACCGTTAATTCGGACCCAAATTCTGTTCATTTGTATCACCCAGCTGTGTCACCTTTGGTCCAACAGGATAGGTTTCATGGCAAAGTTAACAGGTCTTTTCGAACGTGGAGGCGCTTATTACCTCCGTGTCGTTCTTCCTCTTCATCATCCCCTTTTAGACCGTTACAAAAGCGGCAAGGTCGTCAGTTCGCTTGGCCGTTGTAGCCACCGTGAAGCCATACGCTTGGGGACGATCAAACGAGCTGAGATTCTTTGGGGCGAATCATTCCATCCGAAAAGAATATACATATCTACAGACATCAATCGCTGTCAGGGTGCAACGCCCGATACTGCAAAACCTGTGCTGCTTCGAGATGTGTACGACCTCTGGGTTCAAGCTAGCCGTAGAACTGCTGATTCAATTGCTGCCTGCAATCGTGCAGTGAAGCTCTTTGAGCAGCAAACACACAATCCACCATTGAACCAAGTGACTCGAAGCTTGGGGAATGAATTTCGCTCGTTCCTTCAGACATTGCCCACCACACCGAAGACAGCTAGAGATCGCTTGAACTGGATCAAAAGCTTGTTGAAATACGCTGCTCAGGACTTGGAGCTGATACCCAAAAGTCCGTGGGTAGGGTTGGACATAAAAAGCAAAACAACGGCTTCTAGACAGGTCTGGTCAACCGATTGGCTTCAAAAATTGTTGAGCCATGCGATCTGGCAAGACGGACAGTTACCTAAAGATAAGAAAGCTGGTGGATTAGCCGCTTATTGGATACCACTGCTGGCGCTGTACACAGGAGCACGGTGTTCAGAACTCTGCCAATTACTTGTGCAAGATATCGACACTACTGGACATGTACCTTTGCTCAAGATCACCGATCAAGGGGAAGGCCAACATGTAAAAACAACTGCCAGTGTTCGAACGATTCCGATTCATTCTGAGCTGATACGTTTGGGATTTCTTGAGTATGCAAGTTCTCTGAAGAGCAATAGTCTATGGCCGGACCTACCACTTAGAGATGGAAAACCTGGGAGCTTCTTTAGCCAGTGGTTTGGGAGCTTCAGACGATCACTGGACGTACCGGATACATTGGTTTTTCACAGCTTTAGACATACCGTTCGATCCTCACTAACCAGATCCAACGTTCCTGAACCGATCATCGACAGACTGCTAGGCCATGAATCACAGGGCAGCATCGGTGCACGGGTCTACACCCACCCACAAATCGAACAGCTGACACAAGCTATCGAGACGCTAGAAACCCTCAATTTACCTGTCATTGCGAAAGTTGGCTCTGGAAGCTAAATTCATCAAGGTAACTTGAAACTTAGCCAATGAAGCTACTACGCCATGGCGGTGATTGAGCTGGCTGAGGCGGTGGCGCGTGAAATGCAAAGCAAACCATGAACCCGCTGAACCCCAAAAAACTGCTGCTGAGCAAGTGGACCGTAGTGAAACCCGTGGCCAAGCAAAAGCACTTTTTGGTCAGTCGGGTGATTCAGCCCGATGAGCCCACGCACCCGATTGAATTGGTGGAAATTGAGGCATTATTTTCCAAGGATGTGCAGGTCATCGCATGGCGGGAGCTGCAGGACGACAGCGTGTGGCGTCAGGGGTGGGTTTGAAGCCGTGAGGGAGTCGTTTTAAACGACAACTGTCATGGCCCTTCAACCGACACACAGACCAGTTGTATCATCGACCTTTCTCGATAAGATCACAAAAATGAAAAAATCCATAGCAGCGCTGGCACTCATCAGCATCGGCACACTGGCTTCGGCGCAAGAAGTTGGTCGAGTGATTTCCTCAGTTCAGGTCATTCAGCAAGTTTCAGTGCCACGCCAAGTTTGCACACAAGAACAAGTGGCTGTGCAGCATAACAAAAGCGGTGCTGGTGCTGCAATGGGCGCTATTGCTGGCGGCGTGCTGGGCAATCAAATAGGTGGTGGCAGTGGCAAAGCAGCAGCTACTGCACTGGGCATCTTCGGTGGTGCCATTTTGGGAAACAACATTGAAGGTGCACCAGCAGCTCAGACACAAACAGTGCAGAACTGCACGACTCAAAACGTGATTGAAAATCGCGTGATGGGCTACAACGTCACATATGAATTCAACGGCAAGCAATACAACGTGCAGTTGCCACGCGATCCTGGCCCGACGATCAAGCTCAACGTCACACCCGCCCCTTATTGATGCAAAGTTCAAGGGATTGTGTAAGCCCAAGATGTCGTCGCAATTGCCGAGGGTCAATCTCTCCCATTTTGAGAGTTGAACAAGGCGGTAGATAACGGTTTTGTCCAAGGCCAGGCAGGTCATTGCTTTGCGTGATCTGCAGGACGACCGTGTTTGGTACCGTTGTGTGTCAAAAATCAGCCTTGAAACTTAGTCGACTTAGCGATACTATGTTTTGATATATGACTTATGTCTTTAAAGGGCAGTTAAATTGAAAATCAAGGAAAAAATTCTCGCTGCTTCTTTACTTGCTTGGATCCCTTCTCTTTATGCCCAAGTTGTGACCGATGCGAAACTGCGAGTTGATCGAGTTGAGGTCGGATCTGCTGCTACCTTAATAATTAATTATAAATCAGAAAGCATTACTTGGTGTGGATTGATTATCGACTGGGGTTCTGGTGATAAACCTCAATCATTGAGGATTGGTGAAGATGACAAAACGACTTCACCCATCATGGTCTCGAGGACTTACTCGAATCCTGGGACTTACTCTATAAGCGTCAAAGGACAGTTAATTGTGCGTGGCTTGAAATCAGCTCTTCCATGCGGGGGTGACACAATTCAAACGCAAATCGTCGTCATTGATTCAGTTGCTGAGGCGAAGATCAGAAATGCTGAAATTGAGCGTCAACAGTTGATAAAGAAAGCGGAAGAAGAAAAAACAAAAGCTCAAGCAGAAAAATTATTTTTAGAAAAGCGCTTAGCTGATCTAGCTCAAAGAGAACTTGAACTCAAACAGCGTGAATTAGAAATTAGAGAGGCTGAACTTCGACGTGTAAGGCCACCAGCAAATCAAGAGACAGAAATACGAGCTGAAACTGCACCAGTTCGCTTAACTGAAGCGGAACGGCGTCAAAAGCTCGTTGAAGAACGAGAACAAACACAGCGAGAACGTCAGCAAAAAGCTAGAGCAGAAAAGGAAGCTGCCGATGAAGCACGAAAGAATTTAGCCGAAGAAAAAGAGCGTGTAATCGCTGCTAAACGACAAGAGGTAGCTGAGGAGCGAGCTAGACAGCAAGAGGCGAGAGAAGAAGCTGAACGCCGAAAACGCGAGGAAATCGAGGCCGAACGTCAGCGTGTCATAACAGCGAGAGCTGAGTCAGAGCGGCTTAGGCGGCAAGCAATAGAGTCAGCGCTGGTTAGACCACTAATTTCCAACCAAGATCCTCGTATTCAATGTCAAAATAGTTGGGACTTTGACCCGCAGTATCAACCGCTTGCGGCAAAAATTTCATTAACTTCCCTTACAGATATTAATTTTCAGATGCTTGCGGACAATTCTCAGCCAACCGCAAAAGAGCGCCAAATAATTGGTAATCTAGCTGATGCTTTCACAAAATGTGTTAGTGAAAGCAACGCCTTTCGTCGAGCAAACTATAATCAAGAGGCCATAAGAATACTAGCTCAGGAAGACTCTAAAATTCTCGAACTTAAGCTTGATCTTTACAATCGCATATTAACTTACAGCAGATATAATCAATCTATTAAACAAATTGTTAATCAAACAAGAACTGGTTTAGAAGCTCTTGCAGATCACTTAAAGGCAGAGCAAGATCGTTTAAAGGCAGAACAAGAAAGGCAACAGGATTTGTCTCGTTCTCGAGCCGCAGCAATTCGCGATGCTCAACAACGGCAGGAACAACAAAGAATGGCTGACCAACGACGAGAAGAACAGCGTCGCCAGGCTGAACAATCAAGAATAGCAGCTGTTAGACAGCAATGGCAATCTCGATGTGAATTAGACAAGCGCAATGCTTACGAACAATATATTAAAAGCAAAGAAAATAGCTGTGGCGGGCCCAATAGGGGTTTAGCAGTATTATGCGCTATTGGCAATGTTTCAGCAGCCAACGATTATGCTGAAGCGGCATTTAAATCCTGCATGAGTGGCGCTCCAGTTCAATAAAATGAAAATCCATTTCCCAAAAATATTTTTAATGTTGGCGGTCATTTTGCCAACCATCAGTCACTCGCAATATTCTCCTGCAATTGAAAAAATCAATAACTTCATACTTCAGGGTAAATGCTCTGATGCTGAGGCCTACGCAAGAAGCTATATTCAACGACCAGTAATGTTGACGGCGCTTGGGATTATTAGCAATGATTGCCGTCGCAACTCCACTGAGGCGATAGGTTACTTTCGCCTAGCTGCAGCAGAGAATGAATCAGTAGCGATAGAATTTTTAAATGCAATGGGCATAAGTTATACAAATCCTCGACTTACAAATTCAAATACGAGTGAACCTACACAAACAATTCAAAGTCCACCACCTCATAGATTAGCGCCAGCCCCAAGGCCTCGTGAGCACAACATAATTTTGGTTCAACCTCAACTTTCTGCACCAGTATTTGTTGCTCCTATGATCAACCCTTCAGCCTGCATCCAGGACGGCGGTGGGACTTACTGTCCCAATCACATTAACTCGCAAATCCGACCTTCTTATCCATACGGACGCTAATCCTTTGGCAACCGGGATAGTGAAATAATCAACAAGCACGGACCTCAAACCAACTGGCCTCCACGAAACCCGGGGCGATTCAGAATAGAAGAAATTTCTTCAAAGGAGATCTCCTGAAATTGTCTCGTCAGCGGTACAAGGCGAGTTAACACTGTAAGTCTTAACATTAAACTTGAGCAACAAACTGAGCAATCCTTCAGATAACGGCATCCTAAATTTTGAGTAAGGGGTCAAATAGTAGAAGACAGCCAAACATACAAAAGTTGGACCATGACCGGAAGCAACGGATTGATGCAGGTTGTCACTAAGGCTTGATGCATCTGTCTTGCACAGATGCTACAGCATCAGGATTTCCAAATATCAGGGTAAACAGACTGCAAATGAGACGGCATCAATTCACCGTGATAGAGTGAGAGTTGTATCAGCTGAGTGTGTCACATCAAAGAAAATTTGACGTTTCAACCCGCATAACAAATTGGCCGTTTTCCCTCTGTCAGGACTAGTCGAGCAGTGGGATTTGTGAGTGTTTATGCCGGGGTCAAGGCTCGTCACCCCCTCCCTCTGTTTGCAAGTCTTGCAACGCCCCACGCCCAGCCGGTGGCATCAGCCCGGTGGCGGCACATCGCGCCCCAAGATGCGCTGGCCCAGCCATTTCAAACCCACCCCCACGTCCATGCGCCGGCTTTGCTGTTGCGCCACCGGGTGAGCTTGGCCAGGTTGCAGTGGCGGGCCAATGTCAAAAGAAAACACATAGGCGGGCTCTTGCCCCATGCGCAAGTCGGTGAGCACCAACTTTCCATTTTGGTCACTGACCTTGAAAAAACCGTCGGTGAATCGGGCCAGGCGCTGCAGTTGGGGGTGATCGGCGTTTTGCGCAGCCCAGCGGGCACCGCGGTCGTGGGCCACAAAGCGCATCGGCCTGTCGCCGTCCATCAGTGCATAAAACCCTTCATGAAAGCGCTCACCATCGAGCGCCACCACGCGCCACACCAGGGTGCTCAGGGGCGCGGGGGTCACCATCAACTGCTGGGTGGGCAAGCCCTGCGCCTGCAGCGACTGGCGGGCCTGTTGCGTGACCCAGGCTTGGCCCAGCGCGCTCCAGGCCAAATAAGCGGTGCTCAAGCCCAAGGCCCAGCCATTAATGCGCAAAGCCCTGCCCATGGGTTTGACGCGGAAAGCGGCCACCACCCCGACCAGCAAGGGCAATGAATACGCCGGGTCGATGATGAACATGCTGCCCAGGCCATAGGCCTCGTCGGTGAAAGGCTGGAAAACTTGGGTGCCGTAAATGGTCATCAGGTCCAGCAAGGGATGGGTGACCAGCGCCAGCATGAGCGCCCACCACCAGCGGCCATACAAGCGGGCCTGGTGGTGGATGCGGCTGACCAGCCAGGCCATGGGAAAAGCAAACAGCGTCAGCAACAACAAAGCATGCGTCTCGGCGCGGTGCCGAATCATGTTCAGGATCGGGTCACCGTGGTCCAGCAACACGTCCAGGTCGGGCAGCAAACCTGCCACACCACCCCAAACCGCCGATTTCCAAAGCGCCGTGCGCCGCCCCATGACGGCCACGCCGATCGAGGCGCCCAAAAGAACTTGTGTGACGGAATCCATGGCTTTTCTTGGGAAATTTGACGCAGGCCAACACGATAGCGGCTTTGACAAGGCCTGTGGCCCATCGGGTCGAACGGGTCAGGCCCGGAGCAACGATGTCCCCAATGCACTGCCCCCCTTGGCTTGGCGGGATAATGAAGAGTGTTTGTGCCTTGTACCTTGACCGAGCCTTGTCCATGTCCACCACCGCCCCCTCCTCTGTTGCCCACACCCACATGCCTTCAGTCATGGCCTGGACCGATTCTCTTGTCACGGGCGACGCCCGCATGGACGAGACGCACCAGGAATTCGTGGACATGATCAACCAGATATTGGCCACCCCCGAAGACGCGCAGCTGCCGGTCTACAAAAAATTTCTCGCCCACACGGTCGAGCACTTTGCGCAAGAAGAGCGCTGGATGCTGGCCACCGGTTTTTCGGCCGACAACTGCCACGCCGAACACCACGCCACCATTTTGGAGACCATGCGCGTGGTGGAAGCCCATTACCTGGACAGCGACTCCACCATCATCACCCGCATGGCCGAAGCGCTGGCCGAGTGGTTCCCGGGTCATGCCAACAGCATGGACGCGGGCCTGGCGGCCCACCTGAAATCGGTGGGTTTTGACAGCGTGACCGAAACCCTGGCCGACCCTTCGGCCATCCAAAAAGTGACCATGTCAGGTTGCGGCCGCGTCAGCTGCAGCTAAAGCCCAAACCGAAAACCACGTCGTCCACTTGCGGGTACAAGGGCAACAACTCGTCCTTGATGCGACGCACAGCTTGTGCCACCACACCCGCCACGCACTGCACGGTGGTGGTGATGGCCAAAATATTGCGCGTGCCCACCGAGCCATCGGCATTGCGGTAGCCCTCAAAGGTGTAGCCGGTCAGTGGCGCTTGCACAGGCGCTGCCACGGTGGCCATGGGCAGGCCATGCAACTCGCGGGCAGCGGGCATTTGCAACAAGCGCTCATGCACCCAGCGCCCCGCCGCAATGTCTTGCAAAACGTAACCAATGGGCACGTTGTAGCGCCGCACCGCCTCGCCTTGCGCCAAGGCCACCAGCGTCACCTTGTGGCCCTGTGGCACTTTGTCCAGCAAGACCAGCCCCCCTTCAAGCAGGGTGCCCGCGGGCAAACCGCCCTCGTTGACGACAATGGCCACGTTGTCGGCCGGGTGCATGCGCACCAAACGCGGCTGCGCGGCGGATGTCGTTTCGCTCATGCCAGTATCTCCACCCAGTTCGGCCCCTGCCTCACCGGCAAGCGTTGACGCAGCGTCAACTGGCCCGTCTCGCGGTCGATCGCATGACGGCTGAGGTAGTGTGACAGCTGGCCCACCACCAGCAAGTGCTGGCCTGTCGCATCGATGGCAAAACCCCGGGGCTGGGCTTCAACCACCGTATGTCCTCTGAGAGTGACATGACCTGTGACCGCGTCCACAACAAAGTGCGCCAGGGTGCTGGAAGTTCGCTCACTGGTGTACAGATGGCGCCCATCGGGTGTGAGGTGCAAGTCGGCCGCCCAAGGATGGCCCGTGAAACCCGGCGGCAAAATGTCCACGCTGCTTTGCACGCGGGTCAAGCGACCCTGCTGGGCGTCCCAGGCCAGCACGTCCACCGTGCCATCCAGCTCGTTGAGCAGATAAACAAATCGGCCCGCAGGGTCAAACCGGAAGTGCCGAGGCCCGGCACCAGCCCGAGCATGCCAAGTGGAGGCAGGCGTCAGGCGGCCCGTCTCGGCATGGAACGTGTACACCATGAGTTCGCCACTGCCCAAGCTGGTGGCCAAGACATAACGGTTGCAAGGCGAAGCCATGATGGCGTGGGCATTGGGGCCCGTGGGCACCACTTGCTGCACAGCGCCCACCGTGCCATCGGGCTGCACCGGGCTGATGGTGAGCTGGTGCCCGGGGTAGGAGGCGGCCAGCAAAAATCGCCCAGTGGTGTCCGTGGCGATATAGGCCATGCTGGCAGGCAAAGGCGACTCGCCCAGCCGCTGCAGATCACGGCTTTGCGGGTCAATGGCCAGACTCACCACCGCCATCGGATCGCTGCGGCGGGCCGCATACAGCATGTGCTGCGAGGGGCTGATGGCCATGGGCATCAGATTGCCGCCCACGGGCACGGTGTTTTGCAGCTGCAGCGCGCCATCGGCCGCCATGTGCAGCACCGAGATGTCGCCGCTGTCGGCGTTGGAAACATAAACATGGGCCATGGGGTCACATTTTCTGGAAATGGTTCAAAAACTGCGCGGTCAAGCGTCAAAACCGTAAAGCTGCGCAGGGTTGTCCACCAAGATGCGTTGCAGGTCTGCGTGACGCGCAACCCAATTGGGCAAGAGGTTCAGCATGGCGGCATTGGACGGCACGGGGTCTTGGTTGGGGTGGGGCCAATTGCTCGCCCACAAGCAGCGCTCGGGGTAATGGGTGGCCAGGTAACGCGCCAGCAAACCCACATCACTGTAATGCGGCGCACCCTGGCGCGAAGTCTCATAAGGTGCAGACAGTTTGACCCAGACGCGGCCCGAATCCAGCAAACGGCACAGGGCCTGAAATGCCGGGTCTTCTGTGCCCGCAGGGGGGACCAAAAATTTTCCGGTGTGATCGATCACGAGCGGTACGTTCAGGCTTTGCAAAAGCGGCAGGCGCTGCACAAAGTCGCAGCCATTGAACTGCACATTCAAATGCCAACCCCAAGGCCGCAGCTTGTCGGCCATGGGGGCCAGCGCGTCCCAGCCCAGAATCCCGCCTGGGAACATCATCATGCGAACACCCCGCACGCCCGATCTGTGCAAAGCCTCTAATTCCGAATCGGGCACCTGCACCGGCACCATCGCCACAGCGCGTGCCCGACCGCCCAAGCTGGCCACGGCGGCCAAGGTGCAGCGGTTGTAAAAACCATAGCCCGTGGGCTGCACCACCACCACACGAGTCAAACCCAGCGCAGCCTGGACTTGCGCATAGTAAACCATGGGGGCGTGCGGCGGCTTGAAAGTGGCCGTGGGCGCCAAGGAGTAGGCCTCGTCATAGGCATGAATGTGGCAGTCGCACGCCCCCGGGGGCACAGAAAAAGAAACGGCGGTCATGGCCTCACCCGATCCAACCAACGTTGCGCCTGTGCCGGATTGACCGCGCCGTGAGGCATTCGCCCATGCAAAATGTCCGTCGTTTGCACCACGGTTTCCAGCGCCTGATGGGCAATGGCCTGGGGTGTCAAACCGCCCACATGGGGCGTGGCGATCACCCGGGGGTGCCGCGCCAGTTCAGGTGAAGGCATCTGATCGGCTGCACGGCCCACATCCAGCGCGGCACCCGCCAACAGGCCGCGGTCCAACGCATGCAACAGCGCAGGCTCGTCGACCAGTTGACCGCGCGATGCATTGATGAAGAACGCTGTGGGTTTCATGAGCGACAAGGCTTGGGCATTGATCAGGTTTTCAGTGTCGGGTGACGCCGGGGCCAGGCACACCACATGGTCTGCACGGGCCAGCAGCTCCCGCCAGTCAAGCGACTGAACAGCAGGGTCTTGCGGAGCCACATGGGGGTCATAAACACACACACGCATGCCAAATGCTTGTGCCAGTCTGGCCACATGGCGACCGATTTCGCCATACCCGATGATGCCCACACAGGCGCCCCGCAGCTCAAGCCCCATGCGGGGCTCCACAATCTGGCCTTGTCGGTAAGCCACCGTGGCCGCAGTGATGTGGCGACTCAAATCGATCATGACGCCCATCACCCATTCCGCCACCGACGGACCGAACCCGGGACTGGCGCGCGTGACCAGCACCCCTTCACGGCTGGCCGCTGCCACATCAATGGTGCGGATGTCGACGGCGCAACGCACAGCCGCCAGCAAGCCCGGCACCGCTGCAAAAAAGTCGGCATCGAGCACGGTCTGCCGGTAGGCGATCAACACCTCACAGCCTTGGGCGGCTTCCATCAACTCGGCGGTTGACCAGTCGTGCGCATCGGGGTTGAGTTTGACGCGGGCCACCTGCTTCAAATTGGCCAACGCCTGCTCACCAAAATAGGTGTGCAGGCGCGGGCGAGGGTGGGTGACCAGCACCGTGGGCAAGGCCATGGCTGCTTTTTACAGGCCCATGCTGCGGGGCAGCCACAGTGAAATTTGCGGCACATAGGTGACCAGCACCAGCACGAACAACAGAATCACAAAGAACGGCTTCATGGCCTTGACCACTTGCTCGATCTTGAGCTTGGCCACGGCACTGCCGACAAACAGCACCGCCCCCACCGGCGGCGTGATCAGGCCAATGCCCAGGTTGACCATCATGATCATGCCGAAGTGAACCGGGTCCACCCCGATGGTTTTCATGACCGGCAACAAGATGGGGGTGAGGATCAGGATCAGGGGCGCCATGTCCATCAAGGTGCCCAGCGCCAGCAGCATGATGTTGACGCACAACAAAATCACCCAGGGTTCGCTGCTCAAGGCCGTGAAGACCGCGGTGATCTTCAGTGGAATTTGCATCAGAGTCATGATGTAACCGAAGCTTGCAGCAAAGCCGATCAGGATCATCACGATCGTGACGGTTTTCACCGTGCGGTGCATCAGTTTGGGCAGGTCTTTCCACTTGTAATCACGGTAAATGAACATGGTCACAAAAAAGGCCCACAACACCGCGATCGAGGCCGATTCGGTGGCCGTGAACACGCCACTCAAGATGCCACCCAAGATGATGCCCATGGTGGCCAACCCCCACAGGGCTTCAACACAAATTTTGAGCGCTTCTTTCAGGGGAATGACGCGGCCTTTGGGATAGTTCTCGCGGCGAGCCACATACAGGCAATACAACGCCAAGCACAAGCCTAGCAGCAAACCGGGAAACACCCCGGCCATGAACAAAGCGGCCACCGACACCGTGCCTCCTGCGGCCATCGAGTAAATGACCGCGTTGTGGCTGGGCGGGATCAAGATGGCCTGCACGGAACCACTCACCGTCACGGCTGTGGCAAAAGGCCGGGGGTAACCGTTCTTTTCCATCTCTGGAATCAGGACCGAGCCAATCGATGCCGTGTCGGCCACCGACGAGCCGGAAATGGCCCCAAAAAACGTGGAGGCCAAAATGTTGACCAGCGACAAGCCCCCGCGCACAAAACCGATCAGCACACCGGCAAAAGCCACCAAGCGCCGCGACATGCCGCCCTCGGCCATGATCGCGCCCGCCAGCACAAAACACGGGATGGCCAAAAGCGAAAATTTATTGACGCCGCTGGCCATTTGAATCATCACCGCATCCAGCGGCAAATCGATCCACAAGGCCCCCAACAAGGCCGCCATGCCCAAAGCGTAGGCCACAGGCATGCCCAACAACATCAACACCACAAAACTGCCAATGAGAACCAATGCATCCATGATCAGATTGCCTCCGCCGATGTGGGGCCTTCGTGGTCAAAAACCACCACGGCACGGTCATGTGCCGGCCCCCAAAACAACACCTCCAGCACAAACACCAAGGTCAAGAGTGCGCCCAAGGGCACGGGCATGTAAGTCCAGCCCACGGCCAACCACGGCAAGTCAGCCAAGGTTTGCCCCATGGTGCCCATGACCAGCTTGCTGCCCCACACGACCACAAAACCACAAATGACCAACATCAAAAGGTGCACCAGATAGGCGCCGATTTTTTGCACGCCAGCAGGCAAATGGTCCACCAGCATGCCCACGGCAATGTGGGCACCGGCGCGGTAACCCGCGGCCGCTCCCATGAACGTGAAGGTCACCATCAGCAAGACCGCCACCGGCTCTGGCCAGCTCGAGCCCGTACCCAAAACATAGCGGGCGAAAACGCCCCAGGGAATGATCAGGCTCATCGCCAAAATCGACAGGCCAGAAATCCAAATGCAGAACAGGTAAAGGCGGTCAAAGAAACGCAACATATTCCAGAATCCTCGCGGGCGAGTTCATAAAACCAAAGGGACGGGGCGCACCTCGTCCCATCTCGCGCAGCGGCGTTCAAGGCCGCTGCGTGCAGGTCACCTGACCGCTTCGATGCGCTTCATCAGGTCAGCATATTGCGCGCCGTATTTGGCTCGCACAGGGGCGGTGGCGTCATAAAACGGCTTTTTGTCCACTGCCTTGAACTGAATGCCAGCGGCCTGGAGTTTGGTCGAGTACTCGGCCACGCTCTTGTCCCACAAGGCACGCTGCTCCAATTGCGCCTCGCCAGAAAACTTCATCACACTGGCTTGGTCGGCCGGGGTCAATTTGTCCCAAGTGACCTTGGACATGACGAAAATTTCAGGAATGATCAAGTGCGTGGTCTGCGTGTAAAACTTCACGCCCGTGGAGTACTGGTTAGAGGTAAACAAAGTCGGTGGGTTGTTTTCAGCCCCGTCCACCACACCGGTTTGCAGCGCACTGTAGACATCGTTGTGGCCCATGCTGATGCCGTTGCCGCCCATGGCGTTCATGGTGTCGACAAACAACGGGTTGCCCATCACGCGGATCTTTAGGCCCTTGAGGTCAGCCGGGGTTTTGATTTCCTTTTTGGTGTAGAGACTGCGCGAGCCGCTGTCCATGAAGCCCAAGGCCACCAGGCGGGCCGGGCTTTTGGTGATTTTTTCCAAAATCTCCTTGCCCACAGGCCCGTCGATCACTGCGCGCATGTGCGCTTCGTCGCGGAACACAAAGGGCATGTTGAACACATTCACATCGGGCACCACCGGCCCCAGAATGCCCAATGAAATGCGGGCGATCTGAATCGCACCGATCTGGGTTTGCTCCACGACTTCTTTTTCTGAGCCCAAGACACCGCCTGGGAACATTTGCAGCTTGTACCGACCATTGGTGGCAGCTTCAAGCTTTTTACCCAGGTTTTCTACCGCCACTACGTTGGGGTAGCCCGCGGGGTGCACGTCTGAAGCCTTCAGCACGGTTTGTGCCGAAGCCATTGGGGTCATGGTCATGGCCAGTACTGCGGCGGCCGCCGAGGTAAGCAGGTTTCTGCGAAAGTTCATGGGGGTCTCCTGTGAAAAGTTGGGGGCAATTGGCATCAACTGAAACATTGAAAATCAACACCAAGTTATCAGTTGTCGTACAATCAGGCATGATTATCGTTGAGTTTCGACATTCAGACAGCTAGGGATTACCCATGGATGCCACGACCCTCTCATTGAAAAAGCCAGGCGGCCTGGCGGTACAACTGGTGCATGCGACGACCGAAAAAATCCGCAGCGGTCGCCTCAAAGCTGGCGACAAATTGCCGACCGAAGCGGCCATCATGAAAGATTTTGGCGTGAGCCGCACCGTGGTGCGCGAAGCGATCTCGCGGCTGCAGGCCTCAGGCTGGGTCGACACGCGTCACGGCATTGGCACCTTTATCCTGCCCAAAAGCGAGCACCCGTCTTTTCGCATCAGCCCCGAGCAAATGGGCACCCTGAGAGAGGTCATTGCCCTGCTTGAATTTCGCATCAGCGTGGAAACAGAAGCGGCTGCTTTGGCTGCCGTGCGCCGCACGCCGGAGGATTTGTCTGAATTGAAGTTGTCACTTCAATCCTTCAACAGCGCTTTGGAAGAAGGCTGCGACGCCGTGATGGCAGACCACCAGTTTCACCAGGGCATTGCCCGAGCCACCCAAAACCACCACTTTGTTGACCTGATGCATTCCTTAGGTGCGGACGTCATCCCTCGCGCTCGTATCAGCGGCATCCTGACCACCGTCCCAGAGCGGCAAAACTACCTGCGCCGCGTCAACCAGGAACACGAGAGCATCTACAACGCCATTGCCGAGCAGGACGTCGAGGCCGCAAGAGCCGCCATGCGCACCCACTATGCCAACAGTCGAGACCGCCTGCGCAAGAGTGACCCTGACAGCCCGGGTTGAATCAACGCCGCCCATCACCCGCGTTTTCCCCAATGGCCAATACGCCATTCAGTTGTACGATGTCTATTGACTAGACCCTCTATGCCATGACACCCCATCACACCCCCACCATCTCCCGCCTGCATCACCCGCATGGCCGAAGCGCTGGCCGAGTGGTTTCCAGGGCACGCCAACAGCATGGACGCGGGCTTGGCCGCGCACCTGAAATCGGTGGGCTTTGACAGCGTGACCGAAACCCTGGACGACCCCTCGGCCATCCAAAAAGTGACCATGTCGGGCTGCGGCAGCGTCAGCTGGAGCATCGCCAAAACACATGAACCCCGCAACCGGCGTGACCACCTGACACAGGGCTTGGCCAACTCCCGGGGCTACTCACCCCGGTGGCGATGATGATCACTCCACCGTGATCTTCTCGTCCTTCACGATTTTGGCCATGGCAGGAATTTCTGCCTTCAGCCAGTTGCCGAACTCGGTCGGGCTCATGGCCGATGGCTCCGCGCCCAGCGTGATCAAGCGCTCGCGCACTTCAGGCATGGCCGCAATGCGTTGCACCTCGGCGTGCATTTTGTCGATGACGGCTTTGGGTGTGCCCGCAGGGGCCAGTAGACCCTGAAAACTGCCGGTCAAAAAGCCAGGCAGGCTTTCGGCCACCGTGGGCGTATCGGGCATTTGCGCATTGCGCTTCACCCCTGAAATGGCGATCAATTTGATCTTGCCCGCCTTCACATGCGGGTAGGTAGCCACCATGCCGTTGAACATCACGTCCACCTGGCCACCAATCAAATCGGTGATGGCTTGTGCGCCGCCTTTGTAAGGCACATAGCCCCACTCGATGCCGTTGCGCTGCGCGTACATGACGCCCGCCAAATGCGAGGCGCTGCCCATCCCTGCAGCCACCGCGTAATTGAGCTTGCCTTTTTGGGCTTTGGCATAGGCCACCAGCTCAGCCTGCGTGTTGGCGGGCACTTTGGTGCTCACGGCCAACAGGTGCGGCGAGTAAGCCACCATGGCCACCGGGGCAAAGTCAGTGGCCACATTGAAGGGCAATTTGAACAAAGCGGGGCTGATCACCAGATTGCCCACATCCATCAAGACGAAGGTGTAGCCATCAGGCGCGGCCTTGGCCACCAGATCGGCACCCAGGTTACCGCTGGAGCCGGGCTTGTTCTCAATGACGACAGGCTGGCCCCAGCTCTCGGTCATTTTCTGGCCGAGTATGCGGGCCAGCACGTCAGAGGTGCCACCCGCAGGGAAAGGAACCACAATTTTGATGGGCTTGTTGGGGTAAGCGGTTTGCGCTTGGACTTGGCCCTGGCTGAGCAAGCCTAGGCCAGAAAGGCCGATCGCAAGCAAGAGTTGGCGTTTTTTCATCATGGTGGTCTCCAGGTGTTTTGTGTCAAAAATTCAAACGGGTCAACGGGGTTTAAGTGATGGGTGCAGGGTTAAACAGCACCAAGGCGTTGTGCAGCTTCCAATGCTCGGCCCAGGTTTTGCGGCCACTGGCCACAGCCAGCAAATGGTGAAACAGCTCCCAACCTGCGTCTTCGATGCTGATTTCGCCGTCAGCTATGCGCCCGGCGTTCATGTCCATCAGGTCATGCCAGCGGCGCGCCAAATCGGTCCGGGTGGCGACCTTGACCACGGGGCAGGCCTGCAATCCATAAGGCGTGCCGCGTCCGGTGGTGAACACATGCACATTCATGCCTGCGGCCAGCTGCAAGGTGCCGCAAATGAAATCGCTCGCGGGCGTGGCAGCAAACACCAAACCTTTTTGATCAGGCTTGAGCTTGTCGCCAGGTGCCAACACGCTGGCAATGGCCGAGCTGCCGCTTTTGATGATGGAGCCCATGGCTTTTTCAGCGATGTTGGACAAGCCGCCCGCCTTGTTGCCCGGCGTGGTGTTGGCGGTACGGTCCACACGGCCCCGGTCCAGATACTGGTCGTACCAGCCGAGTTCACGCACAATGTCCTCGGCCACCTGCGGTGTGGCCGCGCGGCTGGTCAGTTGCTCCACGGCGTCGCGCACTTCGGTGTTTTCCGAAAACATCACCGTGCCACCAGCGCGCACAATCAAATCGGCCATGTAGCCAACGGCAGGGTTGGCGGTGACGCCGGAGAATGCGTCGCTGCCGCCGCACTGCACGCCCACCACAAAAGCGCTGGCGGGCACCGTCTCGCGGCGGCGTGCGTTCAACCGCTCCAGGTGCGGGCGGGCGCTTTGCACGATGTGCTCGATCATGGACATGAATCCGACATGCGCATCGTCTTGCAGACACACCAAGTCTGGGCCTTGGTCTTTCTCGCGAACATCGTGGATCGGGAAACTGCCCGAAGGCAACAAGCGATCGGGCTGCAGTTTTTCGCAACCCAAACTCACCACCATCACCTCGCCACCGAAGTTGGGGTTCAAGCTGATGTGGCGCAGGGTTCGGATCGGGATTTCCGCCCCTGGCGCGTCAATCGCGACACCGCAGCCATAACTGTGCTCCAGACCCACCACGCCATCGACATTCGGAAAGAGCGGCAACAATTCGCGCTCGATGCGCTCGACCGCGATCTTGACGACACCGGCCACGCATTGCACGGTGGTGGTGATCGCCAGAAGATTGCGCGTGCCGACCGAGCCATCTGCGTTGACAAAGCCCTCAAAGGTGAAGCCTTCCAGCGGGGCTTGCGGTGCGGGCTGAACGGTGGCCATGGGCAGGCCTTGCAGTTCACGCGCATGTGGAATGTCGAGCAACCGCTCATGCACCCAGCTGCCTGCTGGGATGTCTTGCCGCGCATAACCCACCGGCACGTTGTAGCGCATCACGGCTTGTCCTTGTGCCAAATCCACCAAGGCCAACTTGTGACCCTGAGGCACCTTGTCGCGCAAAACCAGCCCATGAGCCACGCCTTCAGGCATGAGCGTGCCTGCAGGCAAGCCACCGTCATTGGCGATGATGGCCACGTTGTCATCTGGGTGCATGCGGATAGCCAAGGGTCGGGCGTGGGTGGTCATGGTCAACTCAAAACGAGGATGCTTGCCCGTGAAATAGGGGTCGATGGTTGCCGGTGTCGTGACACCTCGGTTCAAGTTGAAGAGATTGGTGCATGGAGGACACCTTTCAGCTGGAGATGCGGTGGAGGCCTTCCCGCCAGGTCAACGCCTCGTCGGAAAGTGTGAAGCCCAAGCCTGGCCTATCCGGTAGCATCATCCGACCGTTTCGGATTTGGAGCCGCTCATTGAAGGCTGGCTCCAACCATTCGATGTGCTCCACCCATGCCTCGTGTGGATATGCACAACCCAGGTGGATATGGATTTCCATCACGAAATGCGGGGCAAGCTTGAGCCTGGCCAAATCGGAGATGGTGGCGATTTTCAGGAACGGAGTGATACCCCCAATGCGGGGCGCGTCGGCTTGCATGAAGGTCACCGAGCGGTGACGGACCAGTTCCGCGCACTCGGCAAGACTGCTGAGCATCTCACCGCTCGCGATGGGCGTGTCCAGCCGCTCTGAGAGCATGGCATGGCCGGCGTAATCGTAAGCACTCAGGGGCTCTTCCAACCAAACCAAACCCAATTCATCGAGTTGGCGTCCGGCCCGCAACGCAGTGGTGAAGTCCCACTGTTGGTTGGCATCTGCCATCATCGGCACGTCTTCGCCCACGTGTTCTCTGACCGCCCGCACGCGTGCTATGTCAAGCTTCAAATCAGGCTGCCCAACTTTCAGCTTGATGCCACCGAGGCCATGAGCAAGCGACCGGTCAACATTGCGCAACACCTCGTCCAGTGAAGACGACAGATAACCGCCTGACGTGTTGTAGCAGGGCACATCGTTGCGGTGAGCACCGAGCAACTTGCCGATGGATTTTCCGGCACGCTTGGCTTTCAGGTCCCACAGGGCCACATCGAAGGCGGCAATGGCTTGCACGGTGACACCGGTACGCGCTACCGATGCGCCAAGCCATGCCATCTTCTCCCAAAGACGTCCAATGTCGTCCGGATCCTCACCGATCAGCTCCCCCGCAATGTCCTTGGCATGTGCCAGCATGGCATGCCCCCCCGCCCGCAGGGAGTAGCTGAAGCCGAAACCCTTCTCCCCGTGGCGGGTCTCAATTTCTGCGAGCAGAAGATCAACATGGGTCAGGGGTTTTTGACGTCCGGTCGATACCTTTGCATCGCTCACAGCTTGTGGCAACGGTACTCGACACAGCGAGACTTCAACGTGTTGGATAGGGTCTGTGTTCATAGGGTTGCGGATCGCGCTTGAGGACTTGTGGAGAGTCGTTCATGCTGAGTGGGTTGCGTTGGTCGGGTGCTGAGTTATTCAGCCTTGATGCCAGCGGCTTTGATCACATCGGCCCATTTCGCGACTTCGGCTTTCTGGTACTCGCCCAGTTCGGCAGGTGTCATGGTGGACGGCACCATGCCAAACCCTTTCAGTCGCGCTTGCAACTCGGGTGTGGCAACGATCTTCATGATCTCGGCGTGCAGTCGGTCGACAATGGGCTGCGGTGTCCCGGCGGGTGCGAACACGGCTTGCCAAGAACCCATGTCGAACCCGCGCTGGCCGGCCTCGGCGATGGTAGGCACCTCGGGCAGAGACTCCAGCCGCTTGGAACTGGTCACGACGATGGGGCGCAACCGTCCCGCCTGGATGTGTGGGCCCACCACCAGTGACGTGTCGAACATCATGTCGACTTGGTTACCGAGCAATGCCTGAACGGCAGGACCAGAGCCCCGGAAGGGAACGTGGGTGAACTTCACGCCCGTCTGATGAGCCAGCAATTCCATGGCCATGTGCGGGGAGGTGCCGATGCCTGCCGAAGCCGAAGTCATACCGCCGTTTTTGGCCTTGCTGGCGGCCAGAACCTCATTCAGTGTTTTGTGAGGACTGGACGCCGGGACGGCCAACACCAGCGGACCCGATCCCAGCATGGCAATGGGCGCGAAGGATTTCACCGGATCGTACCCAATGGGGTTGGTGTAAAGGCTGATGTTGATGGCGTGTGAGCTGATGGTGCCGCCCAGGATGGTGAAACCATCTGCAGGCGCACGGGAGACAGTGGCCGAGCCAACGCTACCACCGGCACCGGCTTTGTTGTCAATCACCACTTGGGTGCCCAGCGCAGTGGCCAGCGCTGGGGCAATCACGCGGGCCAACGTGTCGGTATTACCACCAGGCGCAAATGGCACCACGTAAGTGATGGGCTTGGCCGTTGGCCAGCCGCTCTGGGCCGAGGCGGGCTGGATGGCAAATGCTGTTGCGAGCAAGGCGGTGCCGGTGGCAAATGTTTTGCGAATCAGGGTGCGGCGTTGCATGGAGTGTCTCCTTGGGCTGGGTGGATGGGAAATTGGCGTGGTGGGCGAGAAAGCATTTTTAAAAACGCGGCTGCTCGCCAGTGAAGGCGGGCGCGTACTTGCGCATCTGGGCCAGGTCGTCGCGTTGGCGTATGGATGTGTTCAGGTAGTTGTCGTGCAGGCGCGCCAGGGCTTCACGGTCCAGCGTCACGCCCAGGCCGGGGGTGTGGGTCACCCGCAGGCTGCCGTCTTCGAAACTCATGCGGCCGCCCTGCACCACCTCGTCGTCCTGCCAGGGGAAGTGGGTGTCGCAGGCATAGGACAGCTGCGGCACCGAAGCGGCCAGGTGGGTCATCGCCATCAGACTAATGCCCAGGTGCGAGTTGGAGTGCATCGACAGGCCCAGGCCGAAGGTCTGGCACATCGTGGCCAGGCGTTGGGTGGCGCGCATACCGCCCCAGTAGTGGTGATCGGACAGCACGATCTTGACTGGGCAGCCCATCTCTACGTTGCGGCGGAATTCCTTCAGGTCGGTGACCACCATGTTGGTGGCCAGCGGCACCTCGCACTGCCGGGCGACCTCGGCCATGCCCTCCAGGCCCGGGGCAGGGTCTTCGTAGTACTCCAGTACGCCACGCAGTTGCTCAACCACCTTCAGGCTGGTGGCCACGGTCCAGTTGGCATTGGGGTCGATGCGCAGTGGCGCACCCGGAAACGCTTTGGCCAGCGCCAGCAGGGCTTGCACCTCTTGCTCAGGCGGCAAGGCTCCGGCCTTGAGCTTGATGCTTTTGAAACCGTAGGTCGCGATCATTTGGCGCGCTTGCGCCACTATCTGCTCGGGCGTGAGGCCCTCACCCCAAGGGTCTGCCGCATAAGGCTGGCCGATGTGCTCGGCGTACTTGAAGAACAGGTAGGCGCTGAAAGGCACCGCATCGCGTGCCGCACCACCCAGCAAATCCACGATCGGGGCACCGGCCAGCTGACCTTGCAAATCGAGCATGGCCACTTCAAAAGCGCTGATGACCTTGGCCACATTTTTGGACACATGGGTGCCGGGAGCGAGCGAGATTTGCTCACCCAAAAACTCAGATCCGGTTTGACCAGGGGACACCAAAGCGGCCACCCGGATTTCCATGGTGATCAAGTCCCAGGGCGACAAACCTTGCAAGGCCGGCGCTGCCTTGGCCAGCGCCTCCAGCATGGGCAAATCGCCATAGGTCTCGTTGATGCCAACGCGCCCACAGGCGGTTTCAATCTCAATGATGGAGCGCAGCGCCCATGGCTCGTGAATTCCCGCCGCGTTGAGCAGCGGCGGATCACGGAACGCAATGGGCGTGATGCGCACGTGGCGGATGGCAAGAGGCGTCACGAAGTTACAGTTCCTGGTTCATCAAAAAAGGGGCTCGGGTCTGCGCTGTTCTGCTACATTGGGATCTAGAGATTCATGTGATCAGTTGTCGTACAAGTAAATTATCAGAGTCACCATAAAAACTGGAATGCGTACTTACCCGATGAACACCCCGCAAGCCGCCCCAGAAAAACGCAAATCGCGCAGCCTGACCTTTGAACTGGTCGATCAGCTGAGCACCGAAATCCAGAATGGCACTTTGAGCAGTGGCCAAAAACTGCCCACCGAAGCGGCCATCATGGAACGCTTTGGCGTGAGCCGCACCGTGGTGCGCGAGGCGATATCCAAACTGCAAGCCGCAGCGCTGGTGGAGACGCGCCACGGCATTGGCACCTTTGTGCTGGAGCAATCGGAGTCCCCATCATTTCGCATCAACCCCAGCCAACTGAGCACCTTGCACGATGTGATCGCCCTGCTCGAATTGCGCATCAGCATCGAGACCGAAGCCGCCGCCCTGGCCGCTGTGCGGCGAAATGAAGCCAATCTGCGCGTCATGCAAGAGGCCATGGGTGCATTTTCGAGCGCCATCGAAGAAGGCCGTGACGCCATCGCGGCGGACTTTCAGTTTCACCATGAAATTGCCCGCGCCACCCAAAACAACCACTTCGCCGACATGATGAATTCGCTGGGTTCGCAGTCAATTCCGCGGGCTCGACTGGAGACCACGCCCATCATCGACGCAACCCGACTGGCCTATTTGCGACGCGTGCACCAGGAGCACGAAAACATCCTGAACGCCATTGCCGCACAAGACGCCGAGTCGGCCCGCGCCGCCATGCGCACCCATCTGTCCAACAGCCGCGACCGGCACAAAAAAGGCGCTTCCAGCCACCACTGAAGCTCGCGCCAAGGGTTAACACGCATCATCCGATACGGGTTTAAGTTGTACGATGTCTTTCGAATCAACAGACATTTCACCCATGCCTCAGTCTTCCTCCACCCCTGTCGTCACCCGCATGCAGGTGATCCCCGTGGCAGGCCACGACGGCATGCTGATGAACCTCAGCGGCGCGCACGGCCCGTTTTTCACCCGCAACATCGTCATACTGAACGATTCGGCAGGCCAGACGGGCGTGGGCGAAGTGCCCGGCGGCGAAAAAATCCGCCAGACCCTGGAAGACGCCCGCCCACTGGTCGAAGGCCAGCCGATTGGCCAGTACAACGCGGTGCTGCAAGCCATGCGCCATCAGTTTGCCGACCGCGACAGCGGGGGCCGAGGCCAACAGACCTTTGATCAGCGCACCACCATCCACGCCGTCACGGCCGTTGAAAGCGCCCTGCTCGATTTGCTGGGCCAGCACCTGAACGTGCCGGTGTGCGCCCTGCTGGGTGAGGGCCAACAACGCCAGCGCGTGCAAATGTTGGGCTATCTGTTTTATGTGGGCGACCGACAGCAAACCGACCTGCGCTACCGCAGCGAACCAGATCAGGCCGACAACTGGCTGCGCTTGCGCCACGAAAAAGCCATGACCGCCGACGCCGTGGTGCGCCTGGCCGAAGCGGCGCAAGCACGCTACGGCTTTCTGGACTTCAAGCTCAAAGGCGGCGTGCTGCGCGGCGAAGAAGAAGTCGAAGCCGTGGTGGCCCTGCACGAGCGCTTTCCCCAAGCGCGCATCACGCTCGACCCCAATGGCGGCTGGCTGCTCAAAGACGCGATCCGCCTGCTGCGCGACCACCGCAGCTCCATGGCCTATGCCGAAGACCCGTGCGGCGCAGAAGGCGTGTTCTCAGGCCGCGAAGTCATGGCCGAGTTCCGCCGCGCCACCGGCTTGCTGACCGCCACCAACATGGTCGCCACCGACTGGCGCGAGATGGCGCACAGCATCCAGCTGCAGTCGGTCGACATTCCGTTGGCCGACCCACATTTCTGGACGCTGCAAGGCTCGGTGCGTGTGGCGCAGCTGTGCCAAATGTACGACTTGACCTGGGGCTCGCACTCGAACAACCACTTCGACATTTCGCTGGCCATGTTCACCCAGTGTGCCGCTGCCGCGCCCGGCAAGGTCACCGCCATCGACACGCACTGGATCTGGCAAGACGGCCAGTTCCTCACCAAAGACCCGCTGCAAATCAAGAACGGTTATGTCGATGTGCCCGCCCAACCCGGCCTGGGCATCGAAGTGGACATGGACGCGGTGATGAAGGCCAACCAGCTTTACCAGCAGCACGGCTTGGGCGCACGCGATGACGCCATTGCCATGCAGTACCTGATCCCCGGCTGGAAGTTCAACAACAAGATGCCTTGCATGGTGCGCTGAAATCTCAGCCACCACACACCACCACCTTTGAGGAATCACACCATGGAAATGCCCGTCAACCATTTCAAACACGCCATCCAATCCGGTCAAAAGCAAATTGGCCTGTGGTCGCACCTGTGCAGCAACATCAGCACCGAAATCCTGGCGCACTGCGGCTTTGACTGGCTGCTGCTGGACATGGAGCATTCGCCCAACGACTTACCCGAAATATTGGCGCAGTTACAAGCCATGAAGGGCAGCCCAACCAATGCCATCGTGCGCCCACCGTGGAACGACATGGTGACCTTCAAGCGCTTGCTGGATGTGGGCGTGCAATCCCTGTTGGTGCCCTACATCCAAACCGAAGAAGAGGCGCAACAAGCGGTGTCTTACACCCGCTACCCGCCGCACGGCGTGCGCGGTTATGCAGGTGCGCCCCGCGCCAGCCACTATGGCCGCGTGAAGGGCTATGCCCAACACAGCAGCGAAGAAATTTGCCTGTTGCTGCAAGTCGAAACCGTGCTGGGCCTGCAAAACATCGAAGCCATTGCCAACGTGGACGGCGTGGACGGTGTGTTCATCGGCCCCGGTGACTTGTCGGCCGCTTTAGGCCACTTGGGCAACCCCAAGCACCCCGATGTGCTGAAAGTCATCGACGAGTCCATTGCGCGCATCCGGGCCTGTGGCAAAGCAGCCGGCATCCTCACGGGCGACGAAGCCCTGGCCAAACACTATGTCGAGCAAGGCTGCTTGTTTGTGGCCGTGGGCGCTGACCAAAACGTGTTGCGCGACAGCGCCACCGCCTTGGCGGGTCGTTTCAAATCCTGAATTTCAAAAACCACATGCTCAAAACACCCGCCTCCCCCATTCGATTTCCGCGCCTGCTCCTCACGGGTGCGGGTGGCAACCTGGGCAAAGAGCTTCGCCCCCGCCTGAAAGCCTATTGCGACGTGCTGCGCGTGAGCCACCGGCGTGAACTGGACCCAGCGGTTGCGGGCGAAGAGGTGCAACTTGCATCGCTTGAAGACAAAGACCAGATGATGGCCTTGCTCCAAGGCGTGAACGCGGTGGTGCACATGGGCGGCGTGTCCACCGAACAGCCCTGGGCGCCGATTTTGGCGGGCAACATTGTGGGCATGGTCAACCTGTACGAAGCCGCCCGTTTGCAAGGGGTCAAGCGCATCGTGTTTGCCAGCTCCAACCATGTGACGGGCTTTTACCGCCAAGACGAGGTGGTCAACACCCGCATGCCGCCCAAGCCCGATGGGTTTTATGGCCTGTCCAAAGCCTTTGGCGAAGACCTGGCCCAGCTGTATTGGGACCGCTGGGGCATCGAGACCGTGAGCCTGCGCATTGGCTCTTCTTATGCCGAACCCAAAGACCGTCGCATGCTGGCGACTTGGCTGAGCTTTGACGACCTGGAGCGCCTGGTCGTGTCTGCCCTGACCGCGCCCATCGTGGGCCACAGCATCATTTACGGCATGTCAGACAACCAGACCACCTGGTGGGACAACACCCACGCCAAACACCTTGGCTACCGCCCTCTGGATTCGTCCGACGTGTTCCGCCCTGCCGTGGAAGCACGCCAACAAAGCATCGACACACAAGACCCAGCCGCCATCTACCAGGGCGGCGCCTTTGTGAAAGCCACGCCCCACGGCTGAAGCAGGCCACAAGAAATTTCAATCGCACTGTCCCAAGTTTCACAAGCTGGCACTGCCCCAGCGGCTACGATGAGGTTCAGCTCTGCTTGATCAAAACCCAGGAGACCCCCTATGTCCGTGATCACCACCATCGAAGACCTGCGCGTTTTGGCCGAAAAGCGCGTGCCGCGCATGTTTTATGACTATGCAGACAGCGGCTCCTGGACCGAGAGCACCTACCGGGCCAACGAAAGCGATTTTCAAAAGATCAAGCTTCGCCAGCGCGTGGCGGTGAACATGGAAAACCGCAGCACCGCCAGCACCATGGTGGGCGAGAAAGTCGCCATGCCGGTGGCCATTGCGCCCACAGGCCTCACAGGCATGCAGCACGCCGATGGCGAAATCCTGGCAGCCCGAGCAGCCAAGAAATTTGGCGTGCCTTTCACCTTGTCCACCATGAGCATCTGCTCCATCGAAGACGTGGCCCAGCACGCCGGTGAAGGCTTTTGGTTTCAGCTGTACGTGATGAAAGACAGGGGCTTCATCGAGCGCCTGATTGACCGCGCCAAAGCCGCCCACTGCGGCGCGCTGGTGCTCACGCTGGACTTGCAAATTCTGGGTCAACGCCACAAGGACCTGAAAAACGGCCTGTCTGCACCGCCCAAGCTGACCCTCAAGAACATGATCAACATCGCCAGCAAGCCCCGCTGGGCCTTGGGCATGCTGGGCACACCACGTCGCCAGTTTGGCAACATCGTGGGCCACGTCACGGGCGTGGCCGACATGAGCAGCCTGTCTTCGTGGACCGCCTCGCAGTTCGACCCCGGCCTGAACTGGGGCGATGTGGAGTGGATCAAAAAGCGCTGGGGCGGCAAACTCATCTTGAAGGGCATTCAAGACGTGGATGACGCCCACATGGCGGTGCAATCGGGTGCCGACGCCCTGATCGTCAGCAACCATGGCGGCCGCCAGCTCGACGGCGCGCAGTCCAGCATCGAAGCTCTGCCCGCCATCGTGGATGCCGTGGGCCAGAACATCGAAGTGCACATGGACGGCGGCATCCGCAGCGGCCAAGACGTGGTGAAAGCCCGCGCCCTGGGCGCCAAGGGCGTCTACATTGGCCGCTCCATGCTGTATGGCTTGGGTGCCATGGGCGAAGCGGGCGTGACCAAAGCGCTGGAAATCATCCACAAAGAACTGGACCTGACCATGGCCTTTTGCGGCCGCACGCAAATGGACACGGTGGACAAGAGCATCTTGCTGCCAGGCACCTTTCCTACAGGCCACTAAATCGGCCTGGCCAGGGCTTGGGCAAGCGCCAAACCCCTTGGGGGCGCGCTATGCTTGGCGGGTGACTGTTTCTCCCGTTTCAAGCGCCATGGCCCCGCCCATCCGCCGCATTGCCCACCTCGACATGGACGCGTTTTACGCGTCCTGCGAGTTGCTGCGCTACCCGCAGCTCAAGGGCTTGCCGGTCGTCATTGGCGGCGGCCGCCGCAAAGAAGACGACCTGCTGGGCAAGCTGCAAGCGGCCTACCCGGATGGCGAATGGACCGAAGAGAGCTTTGCCGAGCGGCTGGACCGCATCCCGGTGGACTTTTTCCCACGCATTGAGGGCTACACCGGGCGCGGCGTGATCACGACAGCCACCTATGCGGCGCGTCAGTTCGGCATTGGATCAGCCATGGGCCTGATGAAAGCCGCCAAGCTCTGCCCTCAGGCCCTCTTGTTGCCGGTGGACTTTGAGCGCTACCGGCACTTTTCGCGCACCTTCAAAAGCATCATTCTGGACATCGCGCCCGTCATGCAAGACCGGGGCGTGGACGAGGTCTACATCGACTTCACCGACGTGCCCGGCGGCCAGCGCGAAGGCGGACGGGTGCTGGCCCGCTTGATCCAAAAAAGCATTTTTGACGCCACGGGCCTGACCTGCTCGATCGGTGTGGCGCCCAACAAACTCATCGCCAAGATGGCCAGCGAGTTCAACAAGCCCAAGGGCATCTCCATCGTGCACGAGGCCGACCTGCAAACCCTGATCTGGCCGCTGGCTTGCCGCAAGATCAACGGTGTGGGCCCCAAGGCCGATGAAAAGCTCAAGGGCTTTGGCATCCACACCATCGGCGAGCTTGCCGCACGCGAGCCGCACTGGCTGATTGAAAACTTTGGCAAAAGCTACGGCGCTTGGCTGTTTGATGCCGCCTGGGGCCGCGACGACCGCCCGCTGGAAACCGAGAGCGAGCCCGTCAGCATGAGCCGCGAAACCACCTTTGAGCGCGACCTGCACGCCGTGCGCGACCGCGCCGAGCTGGGCGCGGTCTTCACCCGACTGTGCGAGCAAGTGGCCGCCGATTTGCAGCGCAAAGGCTACGAAGGCAAAACCATTGGCATCAAGCTGCGCTATGACAACTTTCAGGCCGTGACGCGGGACCAAACCCTGACCGAATACACCTCCGACGGCAAACACATCCGGCTGATCGCAGGCCAGTGCCTCAAACGGGTAGACCTGTCACGCCGCCTGCGGCTGCTGGGCGTGCGGGTGGGTTCGCTGGTCAAAGCCGGGACAGCGCAGACACCCATCGCCGCTTACAGTGAAACACCCGACCAAGACCCTCCTCAAGTGAATGACCATGGACAAACTCAGCTGCTTTTCCCTCTCGACTGACCATCACATCGCCCACCTGGTGCTCAACCGCCCCGAAGCGATGAACACCATGAGCCCCACCTTCTGGCGCGAACTGCACGAGGTGCTGACCGACATCCACAGAGCGGGCACGGCGCGGGCACTGGTGATTTCCAGCACAGGCAAACACTTCAGCGCAGGCATGGACCTGCAGACCTTTGACAGCGCCATCCAAATGGACGACACCAGCGCCGAAAGTCGCTCGGCCGTGTACGACATGCTGACCGACATGCAGCACACCTTCACCCTGCTCGAAGAACTGCGCATCCCGGTGATCGCGGCCATCCACGGAGGCTGCATTGGCAGTGGTTTGGACATGGTGACCGCCTGCTGCATGCGCTATGCCTCGGCCGATGCTTTCTTTTGCATCCAAGAAATCAACATCGGCTTGGTCGCCGACGTGGGCACGCTGCAACGCCTGCCCAAGTTGCTGCCCATGGCGCTCGTCAAAGAACTGGCCTACACAGGACGTCGCCTCAGTGCCGACAAAGCCCTGGTCCACGGCCTGGTGAACGAAGTGCTGCCCACCCACGAAGCCACCGTGGCCGCCGCCCTGCAAGCGGCCAAAGAAATCGCCAGCAAACCACCCGTGGCCATCTGGGGCACCAAGCAGGTGCTGCACTACGCCCGCGACCACAGCACCGAAGACAGCCTGCGCCACATGGGCTGGCTGCAAGGCGCGATCTGGAGCAACGCCAACGTGCGCGAAGCCATCAGCGCGTTCCAGCAAAAACGCGAGGCCAACTTCGCGCCACTGCCAGCGCTCAAGGGATTTCGGGAATTTGGTTGAGGCGAGTTGAGCCACAAGACGAGAACACCAGCCGCCATGTCAATGACCATTGCACCCGACGATCCCGCTCGGCCAGATGTGTATGCGCTGCTCGAAGAGCACCTGCGCCACATGCATGAACTGTCACCGCCTGAAAGCGTGCATGCGCTCGATGTGGGCCAACTCAAACGCCCCGAAATCACCCTCTGGTCCGCTCGCGATGGCGATCAGCTTTTGGGATGCGGTGCCCTCAAGGAACTGTCCCTTGACCATGGCGAAATCAAATCCATGCGAACCCCAACGTGCCAGCGACGTCAGGGTGCAGGTCGTGCCATCCTGAATCACATCATCAGCGAAGCCATCCTGCGTGGCTACAAACGACTGAGCCTGGAAACCGGGCCTGCCAGCACGTTTGCGCCAGCGCACAAACTGTATGAGAGTGCAGGATTTCGGCCCTGCGGCCCCTTTGGCGACTACCAACTTGACCCCCATAGCGTCTTCATGACCATGGACCTCCAAAGTCATGCGGCCGCTTGACTTCAGGTAACTCACTGCGGTGCCTTGATCGCATCCGTTGACACACGAACCAGCCAAAGGTCAATAGGACCAACTAAACAGGCCCAAACGGATTGAACACCTCAAACCCCAACGCCCGGAAGTCGGCCATATTCCGGGTGGCAACCGTGAGTCCATGAACTTTCGCGGTGGCGGCAATCATGGCGTCTTCATAAAGCGTGTCTGACTTTCGGTGCATCAACTTTGCCCAAGCCGTGAAGGCTGCCGCGTCCATGGGCAAGACGTTGCAAGCGCTCGCCACCAAGGCCAACCAGTCTTCAATCTGTTGCGCCTTTTCGGGGTCTTGTTCCCGGGTCAGCTCGACGCCCGCTTGGATTTCACCCAACGTGACCGCAGACACGTAAAGCTGGGCGTCATCCAGCGATTCCAGCCAAGCCACCACGCCGCCATGCGGGCGTGGTTTGCGCAACTCAGACACCACTTTGGTGTCCAGCAAATACCGCTGCGTCACAGCATCGGCTCCACAATGAAAACCCAGAATAGGCTTACTCACGTATTCCAATGCGACGTCAGAAATTGGATTACTGAAGACCGCCAAAGACTTGGCACACAGTGAAACCGAAGAGCGTTTTTACTGCATCGATAAAGCGGGTGGCGGTATCTTGACGGTGCGCTTCACCTACAGGCGCAAAGTCATTCGAATCATTGGGGCAGGCTATTGGCGTAAGGGAAAGGCAATTTATGAAAAAGAAGATCGTTTACACAGATGAGCCCATGGGTGATGTTGAGGTGGTCGCGGATTTTTTGCCGTCACCTGCGGAGCTGGCGTTCCGGGAAGATGGTGTGAAAGTCACGCTGGCCCTCAGCAAGAGCAGCGTGGAGTTTTTCAAGTCTGAGGCATCCAAGCACCACACCCAGTACCAGCGCATGATCCGCCGCTTGCTGGATTCATACGTTGAAGCGCAGGGCGCTGCTGCCAGCAAGGCAAAAGGTACAGAGCGCAAGCGCGCACCGATCTAGGTCTAACGAATCGCCCCCCTGCGCGCTTGCTCCCTCAGCACAAACAGGTACAGACTCTCCACCTTGTCACGCACCCAAGGCGTTTTGCGCAGAAACTTCAACTTTTACGGAATGATTTGTTTGATGATAAAGTAGGTACGTTTTCATAGATACATTCCAAGGAGTACGCCATGCTCGCTACCGCCAAAGTTTTTACCAACGGCCACAGCCAGGCGATTCGCTTGCCCAAGGCATTTCGCGTGGATGTCGATGAAATGTGGATCGCCCGCAACGAGGTAACGGGCGAGATCACGCTCAAGCCCAAGGACACGGAAACATTGCGTCAGCGTCGACTAGATGCGCTGATGGCCGCCATTGCCGACAACCCATTGCCCGACGACTTTTTGTCGGATGCCAGCCGGCAAAACCATCCGCCCAAAAATCCGTTTGCGGACTGGGATACGCCAACGGCCACCAAAGCTCCCGCTAAAGCACGCGCTATAGCCTCAGCAAAGCCCACCGCCAAAACCAAGGTCCGCAAGTGATCAAGTACCTGGTCGATACCAACATCCTGGGCTACTTTGCGCGCAACAGCTCTGCCGCGCTGCAAAAGCGCATGTTGACGGCGCTCAAAAAGCAAGAAGTGGCTATCTCTGCCATCACCCGCGCCGAAATACGGTTTGGGCTTGCACTGCTGCAAGCAGATGACAAACGCCGCCGAACCATCGATTTGCTGCTCAATGAGATTCCCGTGTTGCCATGGACGGTGGAGGCAGCGGACCGCTATGGAGACATTGCTGCCCACCTGCAGCAAACTGGGCAGCCCATTGGCGAAATGGACACCCAAATCGCCGCGCATGCATTGGCACTGGGCCTGCCCTTGGTGACCTACAACACGCGGCACTTCAAGCGGGTGGCGGGCTTGAAACTTGAAGACTGGATGAACTGAAGCAGCCGAACGGGCCTTCTATCGAACGACTGTTAGGGCCGTGCGGTAGCCCCCCACCCCCTTCACATACGCCAACAACTCCCCAAAAAACGGATGCCTGCAAAGCGTGGACGAATCGCCCACCAGCAGCAACTTTCGCCGTGCGCGGGTCATGCCCACGTTCATGCGGCGGATGTCAGACAGGAAGCCGATCTCGCCTTGGGGGTTGCTGCGCGTCAGCGTGATGGCAATGATGTCGCGCTCTTGGCCCTGAAACGAATCGACGGTGCCCACGCTGAGCCTGCGTTGCAGCAGCAAACCATTCAGCACTTCGCTGTCTTCGATGGCGTCTTTGAAGTAGTTGATTTGGGCGCGGTACGGTGCAATCACGCCAATGCTGAGCGGGGTGTGTTGCTGTTCGTCGTGTTCAGCGGCGTCGTAGGGCGCCAGCAGTTGCGCCAGGCGCTCCAGCAGCAAGTGAGCTTCTTCGGGGTTGGCGGTTGAGCGGCTTTCGGGAATGGCCACTTCTTGATATCCGCAGCCCGCCGTGTCGATGAATTCCACTGGCAGGTCGGGTGCAAAACGCAGGTCATAAGCCTCTAGGCCCGCGTGGCGCACGCTGGCGTGCGGCACCAGTTGGCCGCCATAAAACTTTTCGGAGCTGAAGCCCATGATCTGCTCGTGCATGCGGTATTGCGTGGTGAGCATGCGGGCCGTTTGCGGTTGCCGCTGTATGCACTTTTCAAACAGGGTTTCGCGCAGGCCTTCGCGGGCGGCTTGTTCGCTTTTCACGGTGGGCGGCAGCTGGTGGTGGTCGCCCGCCAGCACAAGGCGCTGGCCCTTGGCGATGGGAATCCAGCAACCCGGCTCCAGGGCCTGGGCGGCTTCGTCAATGAAGACGGTCTCAAAGCTCAGGTGGCGCATGTGGCGGTGGCTGGCGCCCACCAGCGTGCAGGTGATGACCTGCACCGATTCGAGCACGTCCTCGGTCATGAAGCGCTCCAAGTCGTCGGCGGCTTGGCGCAGCGTGCGCGCTTCTTCACGCAGCCATTGGCGGTGCTGACGTTCCTCAAAACCAAAATGGCTGACACGTTCATTGGCTGTGTCGCGGTGCTGCTCAGCGGTTTGGCGCATCGCATGCATCTTGGCGTAGCTGGGGTGGACCATCACTCCGGCGTCGAGCGTGTGCTTGAGCAGCAGCTCCGACACACGGCTGGGGTTGCCCATGCGAATCACATTCACACCGCGCTCGGCCAACTTTTCGGTCAGCAGGTCCACGGCGGTGTTGGAGGGGGCGCACACCAGCACGCGCCGTTCACGCCGTATGGTTTCCAAAATGGCTTGCACCAGCGTGGTGGTTTTGCCCGTGCCGGGCGGGCCGTGGATGATGGCCACGTCTTGCGCCGCGATCACATGCTGCACCGCCGCAATCTGCGAGTCATTGAGCGCACTGGGGTAAAACAGGTCGTCGGCTTGGGGCTCGCGATAGCGGGCTTGCCTGGCGCCCAGCAGCACGTCGCGCAGTTCGGCCAAGTGGTTGCCGTGTGCGCCAATGACGTCGTTCATGCCCTGGTGCATTTCGCGGTAGCTGACCTCGTCAAACGTCAGGTCAATGCCAAGAGTGCTGCCGTTTTGGGTGCTGGCGTTCAGCACCCAGTCGGGCAGCTCTTCTTTGGTGGTGGCCAGCACCAGCTTGTTGCGCCGCACGCTGGTCACCACGCCGCTCAGCACCGGGCGGTCAGGCCCCGAGTAGCCGGGCGCACTGCTGAACACACAAGCGTTTTTGCCCACCTGAAACAAGTGCAGGTCTTGCCGATGCGCCGGGCGTTCCAGCTCCAGCACCACCTTGCCACCAAACCCAATGTCTTCTTGGGTGATGGTGACGGGGTACCAGGTCAAGCCGCGCCGACGCCGCTCTTTGATGCTGGCACTGGCGTTTTTGAGCTTGAACTGCGCCTGGTCTTCCTTTTGCTCCAGTTGCATGAGCGCTCGCACATGGCGCAACTCATGTTGGATATCACGTTCGAGTGCGCAAGGGGCGGAGGGGGTGGGGTGTTGGTCGCTCACCCGATTGGTCTGGCGTTGTCTGTGATGAGCACCTGAGCGGAGATGCCCAAACCTTTGTTCAGATTTCGGATCATGCGCAGCGTGAGGGGGCGTTTGTGGCTCAGCACTTCATAGACACGGTTGGGTTGACCGATCATCGGCTCCAGGTCTTTGATTGAAAGCCCCGCTTGGTCCATGCGGAACTTGATGGCCTCTACGGGGTCAGGCAAATCAATCGGATGGTGCTTGCGCTCATAGGCCTCAACCAAGGTTGAGAGCACATCCAGGCGTTCGCCTTCGGGAGAGTCAGGCGATGGATCTTGATCCACAAGCTCTGACACCACGCGCAGTGCAGTGCGGTAATCTTTTTCTGTGCGGATGGGGGTGATTTCCATGATGTTCTCCAGGGCGTTCACGACTGATCGACTGAGGCCGCATCGACCTTGTCGTATTCGGCATGCGTGCCCACAAACTTGATGTAAGCGATTTGCATCCGGTACGCAAAGGCGACGATGAGCCGGTACTTGTTCCCTGCAATGTTGAGGACGACCCGGTTGTTGCCAACGATGCTGGCGTTTCCGTATTGAGCTTTGACATCGCCTGGGGATTTCCATTCGGCGCGACAGGCTTCACCGTGCCAAGTTTTCAAAGGTTCTTCTGAGTCCCCGCGCCCGGGCTTTTCCCAGAATGTCTTGAGGGTGGATACGGCAATGACTCGCATGGCGATATTTTAGTCCCAAATTGGGACTAGTGATCTATATTTTCCAGGCGCTGTGTCCGCCAAGACCTTGACTGCCGCGCCCTCAGCCCCGATCGCCATCGCCCGCCTGGGCAGAAGCGGGCAATCCGAAGACCCGGTCGAAGCACCAGGTGAACGCGATGGCATAAAAGAAAAAGAACGCCAGCAGGCCCAGGTTGGCCACCAAGGCAGCAGTGGGCGAGATGTCCAGCCACAGCGACATGACGGGCAAAAGAAGGATCACCAAACCGCCTTCAAAACCGGCCCCGTGGACCAGCCGCCTGACAAAGGAACGGCCGCGCACGGACTGGCGCGACTCCCAGCGCTCAAAGAGCCAGTTGAAGGCGTAATTCCACGTCAGCGCAATGCATGACAACACAACCGCCAAGCCCAATGTGGAAGCGGGCGACTTGTCGAAGGCCAGACTCAACACGGGCCCGACCACGGCGATGGCGATGGCCTCGTACAAAAGGGCCTGGAGAACGCGGCGGGTGGTGGGAGACATTATTGGGAACGAAGTGAATGCGTTCACTGCCTCGCCGTGCGCACGTTGGGTGGCAACTTGCCCGGCGCGCTGGTGCGCCAGGGGTTGATGTCCAGCCCGCCGCGCCGGGTGTAGCGGGCGTACACGGTCAACTTGGTGGGCTTGCAGCGCGTCCAGATGTCCATGAAGATGCGCTCCACGCATTGCTCATGAAACTCGTTGTGGTTGCGAAAACTCACAATGTATTGCAGCAAACCCGCTTGCTCGATCTGCGGACCGCTGTAGGTGATTTGCACGCTGCCCCAGTCGGGCTGGCCCGTCACCAAACAATTGCTTTTGAGCAAGTGGCTGACCAGGGTTTCGCTCACGGGCAGCTCGTCGGTACTGGCGCTCAGCAGGTCCGGCGCAGGCTCGTAACGTGTGCACTCGATGTCCATGCGGTCCAGATTCAGGCCGTCCAGTTCATGCACGGGTTCGGTGTCAAATTGCTCTTGCAGCAACAGCTTCACGCCCACGCTGGCTTGCACCGCACCGCCATGCCAGATGGCGGCGCTGATGTCGCGGCGGATCATGTCGCGCACCGCGTCGGCACTGTCCAGTCGGGTGTTGTTGAAGCTGTTCAGGTACAGCTTAAAGGATTTGCTCTCCACAATGTGTGTGCTCTCGGCTGGAACGGTGATGTGCGCCAGTGACACCTGCGGCTTGCCCTTGGGGTTGAGCCAAGACAACTCGAACGCCGTCCACAAGTCGGCCCCAAAAAACACGGGCTGGCCGGTGACGCCGATCTCAGCGCGCTTGGTGGCACGGGGAATGGGGAACAGCAAACCCGCGTCGTACTGGTCCACATAGGCGCTGGATTTGCCCAGTTGCGATTGCTCTGGCGAGTTCATGCTTGCACTTTTCTGCGAAACACCAAACGGTCGGGTTCTGAAACAGCCGCGTCATGCGCGAAGCCCTCCAGACCGAAACCTAACAGCCCTTCAGGGTGGGTGATGCGCTGTTGCACCGCGTAGCGCGCCATCAGGCCACGCGCCCGCTTGGCGCTGAAGCTGATGATCTTGTATTTGCCGCCCTTGAAGTCTTCAAACACGCATTCGATCACCCGCGCCTTGAGGATTTTGCGGTCCACCGACTTGAAATATTCTTGAGAAGCCAAGTTCACAATGACCGGGGTTTTGTCTTTGGCCAGCTGGGCGTTCAGGTGCTCGGCAATTTGCGGCCCCCAAAACTTGTACAGGTTGCTGCCCTTGTCGGTTTGCAGCGTGGTGCCCATTTCCAGGCGGTAGGGTTGCATCCAGTCCAGCGGGCGCAGCACGCCATACAGGCCACTCAAAATGCCCACATGGGTTTGCGCCCACTCCAGGTCTTGCGCTGACAAGGTCTTGGCGTCCAGGCCTTCGTACACATCGCCATTGAAAGCCAACACGGCTTGTTTGGCATTTTTGGCGGTGAATTTGGGGCTCCAGGCTTCGTAGCGGGCCACGTTCAGGGCCGACAGCGCGTCCGACAAGTCCATCAGCTCGGCGATTTGCTGGGGCGACTTTTGGCGCAGCACCTCGATCAGGGCCTGCGATTGCGGCACAAACTGCGGCAGCGTGTGCGGCACACCTGCGGCGGGGGTTTCGTAGTCCAGAGATTTGGCGGGTGACAATAAGAACAACATGCTCGACATCCTTTACTTGGACGATTATCTCGCCATCGTGCACAAGCCCGCCGGCTGGTTGGTGCATCGCACCCCCTTGGACAAGGGCGAAACCCGTTTTGTGCTGCAAACCCTGCGCGACCAAATTGGGCAACACGTCTGGCCCGTGCACCGCTTGGACAAGGGCACCAGCGGAGTGCTGCTGTTTGCGCTGGATGCCGACACGGCGCGCCTGCTGGGCCAGGCCTTTGAAAGCGGCCAGGGCCTGCAAAAAACCTACCGCGCGGTGGTGCGCGGCTGGCCTGCCGATGCAGGCCTGATCGACCACCCTTTGAAACGCATGCCCGACGACATGCGCACCGAGCGCCTGGAAGTGCAGCCCGCCCAAAGCCGCTTTGCCACCTTGCGCCACTTTGAACTGCCGCTGCCTCAGCAAGGCTTTGCCAGCACCCGCTGCGCTGAGGTGGCCCTGGAGCCACTGACAGGCCGCCGCCACCAGCTGCGCCGCCACATGAAGCACATCGCCCACCCGATCATTGGCGACGCCACGCACGGCAAGGGGCCTCTCAACCGCGACGTGGCCGAGTTGATTGGGCTGCAGCGGTTGTGGTTGCACGCCACACGCTTGCAACTGGCACACCCCGTGAGCGCTCAGCCACTGGTCATCGAAGCACCGTTGCCTGCTGAATGGGGACTTTGGAAAACATTTCCAAAATGCCCCACCGCAGTCAGGGCTTGATGTCACGCAGCGGATAAGACCCAGCCTTTGATCTGCCTAAGATCGCACAACTTTCATTTGGCTTGGCCCCCAAATGCCGCCCAGCTGGCTGACCCAGCCCCATCTGTGACACCTGACAAGACCAACACACCATGAGTTTGCTGTTCACCCCCTTCACCTTCAACGCGCCCTCCGGCCCCCTCACTTTGCCCAACCGCATCGTGGTGGCCCCCATGTGCCAGTACTCGGCCGACAACGGCCAGGCCACCGACTGGCACCTGACGCATTGGACCAACCTGCTCAACAGCGGTGCGGGCCTGTTCATGATTGAAGCCACGGCTGTATCGGCTGTGGGCCGCATCAGCCCCGGGTGCTTGGGCTTGTGGGACGACGCGACGCAGGCGGCGCTGGGTGACAAACTGGAACGTGCGCGTCGCTTGGCGCCCGCGATGCCCGTGTGCATCCAGATCGGCCACGCGGGCCGCAAGGCCTCGAGCGCATGTCCTTGGGACGGCGGCATGTTGATCACCCCAGCAGACGGCGGCTGGCAGCCTGTGGCGCCCAGCGCCCTGCCCCACTTGCCCCAAGAGGCGCCCCCCACCGAGTTGAGCCTGGCCGACATCGCGCAAATCAAGGCCGACTTTGTGAACACCGCACGTCGCAGCCAAGCACTGGGCATTGAGGCCGTGGAGTTGCACGCCGCGCACGGCTATTTGCTGCACCAGTTTTTATCACCCTTGTCCAACCAGCGCACCGACCCATACGGCGGCTCATTTGAAAACCGCATCCGCTTTCCGATGGAAGTGTTCCAGGCCGTGCGCGAAGCCTTTGGCGGCACGCTGGGCATGCGCATCTCGGGCACCGACTGGGTCGACGGTGGCTGGACGGTCGAGGAAACCGCCGAACTGGCCATCCAGATCAAGCAAGCCGGGGCGCAGTTCGTGCACATCTCGTCGGGTGGCGTTTCGCCTCTGCAAAAAATCACCTTGGGGCCAGAGTACCAAGTGCACTTGGCCAAAGCCGTGAAAGCCGCCTCAGACCTGACCACCATCGCCGTGGGCCTGATCACCGAGCCCGCCCAGGCAGAAGCCGTGCTGCAACGCGGCGACGCCGATCTGGTGGCGCTGGCCCGTACTTTCATGTACAAGCCTCGCTGGGGCTGGGAAGCGGCTGTGGCCCTGGACGGCACCGTCGACTCACAACACCAGTACTGGCGCAGCTTGCCCCGCGAAGCCAAAAACATTTTCAAGGACGCCAAAATTGGCATGCGCTGATTTCATAAAACCACAGCAAGAGAGACAAACATGAACACACGTCGCAAAGTTTCCAAACTGCTCGCCTTGGCCACCCTGTGCGCCCCGCTGGCCTTGATGGCCCAGTCCTTCCCCAGCAAGCCGATCACCTTGGTGGTACCGGTGCCACCGGGCGGGCTGGTGGACACCTCGGCCCGATTGATCTCTGAGCCTTTGGGCCGTTTGATTGGCCAATCGGTCGTGATCGACAACAAGGGCGGCGCCAGCGGCAACCTGGCCTACCAACAAGTGGCGCGTGCGCCCAAAGACGGCCACACGCTGCTGGTGTCCTACTCCGGTTACCACATTGCCAACCCCATCCTCATGAGCAAACTGCCATGGGAGTTGAAAGATTTGACACCCGTGGGCTTGATCACCGTGGCCACCAACGTGGTGGCGGTGCATCCCTCGGTGCCGGCCAACAACATGCGGGATTTCATCGCGTTTTTGAAGCAAAACCCGGGCAAGCTGAACTACGCGTCTCAGGGCAACGGCTCGGTCTCGCACATCGGCACCGAAATCTTCAAGCAGCAAACCGCCGTGGATTTGGTGCATGTGCCTTACAAGGGTTCTGGCCAGGCCATTGCCGACGTGCTGGGCGGCCAAGTGCAGGTGTTCATGACCACACCACCCTCGGTGATGCAACACATCCAGGCGGGCAAACTCAAGGCGCTGGCGGTGACGGGCAAAAAACGCCACCCCGGCATGCCCCAAGTGCCCACCATGGCCGAAGCGGGTTACCCCAACATTGACCTGGAAGCTTGGGTGGCCCTTTATGCCCCAGCGGGCACGCCCACAGCCACCATCAACCAACTGGCCGATGCCGTCAAGCGCAGCTTGGACTTGCCCGAGAGCAAGCAGCGGGCTGACCAAGCCGGTATTGAGGTGCGCTTTCTTGCCCCGGCCGACATGACCAAACTGCTGGACCGCGAAATCGCCGACTGGACGCAGGCCATCAAGACCGCGAACATCAAGCTGGATTGAAAAAAGCCCCGCATGGGCGGGGCTGAAAATTTTGTAGGTCGGTGGCTTTAGCCCCGACAAGCAGCCCTCACCAGGCCAGCAATGTCGGGGCTAAAGCCACCGACCTGCGGGATACCGGTGAACAAAATTCATACTGCAGCATGCAGGATCAAGAACCAGCGATCAACTGCTGGGCCAGCGCATGCAAACGCGTGCCTGGCCGGGTCAGGTCGGTCACGATGCTGAAGTGGTTGAGGCCAACCAAGTCTTCGCACACAGGCACGGTTTGGGGGCCCCAGGCCTGGTGGATCAATCGGTTGTGGCGCAAGAATTCGGGGCTTTCATCGCCCCCGGCCACGGTGTAGAGCACACCTTGGCGCGGGCGCCGCCACTTGGCCGGGCTGCACATGCGCACCTGCGCGGGCGTGAGGCGCAAATCACCCTGAAGAAATGGCGTCTTGCGCATGGGCTCCAGATCAAACAGGCCCGAGATGGAAAGCGCCTGGCGCACCAGACCCGCTGGCAAATCGCGCCCCACTTTTCCCCAGTCACAGCCCAGCAGCATGGTGGCCAGATGACCACCGGCCGAATGGCCGATGGCGCTGATGTTGCCCGCGTCGCCGCCGTGCTCGGCAATGTGCCGCCAGGCCCAGGCCGTGGCTTTCGCCATCTGCACAGCAATGTCGGGAATGGTGACAGTTTTCTCGGGCGTGCCTGGGCACAGTGCGTAATTGACCACCACCACGCAGGCACCCATGTCGTGCAAGGCCGGGGCCACAAAGGAGTGGTCTGATTTGTCCAGACTGCGCCAGTAGCCGCCGTGGATGAAGATCACCACGGGGGCGTTCGGCTGGGCGGCCGGAAAAATGTCCAGGGTCTCGCCCGGGCCGTCGCCATAGGGCAAATCCAGATGGCCTTTCAGGCGCTCGCGGGCTTGCACCGAGGCGCTTTGCCAATGGGCAAAGTGGTCCGCAAAGTCGGGCACCAAGGCCCGGTTGTTGTACATGCGGTCGTGCCAGCCGGCGTCTTTGGTGGGCATTTTTGTCTCCAGTTGGGGGGGGTCTTGGTCCACCATCTTGGCACAAGAAGCGTCAGATTTTCATCTCCAGGCGCAACTGGACATTGCACCAGTTCGGCGAAGTGTTGCGAGAGGTTTCGCTCACGCCATTGCCGCTGTAGGTGGACGAGGTCAGGTAATCGCGGGGGGTGAGGTTGCTCACCGTCAGGCGCAAGGCGGTGGCGGGGGAAAAGCGCCATTGACCATACACATCGAGCACGCGCTTGGTGCCTTGGTAAGCCCACTGCTGCTCGCTGCGGCGGGTGTCGTAGTCGGGGTTCCAGTTGAGGTTGCCACCCAAAGTGAACGGGATGCTGCGCACACGGTAGTCGGCCCCCAGGTTGGCCGTCATGCCGGGCTGCTGGTCCAGCCGGTTGTCGGGGCCAGGCACCTGTTTGACCCGGGAGCTGAACAGGCTCAGGTTGCTGCGGATGTCCACCGGCAAGGCGCCTGCCCGCACCTGGTCCAGACGGAATTTGGCTTCGAGCTCGATGCCCTGCGTGGTGGCATCGCCCAGGTTGATGGGCGATGACACCCAGCGGTCTTGGCCAGGCGCCCAAGAGGGGCTGCTTTGCTGGGCCACGGTGTAGCGGATCAAGTCGGTGATTTGCCGATGAAACACGTTGGCACTGAGCACGCCGCCCCCGGACAGGTAGCGCTCAAAGGCCACATCGATGCCGGTGGCCATCTCGGGCCGCAGATCAGGGTTGCCCACGCGGTCGGGGCGGGTGGGGCTGTTGGCCTCGCGCGAGGGCACGGGCCGGGCCACCAGGTTGTAGAGCGTGGGGGTTTTGTAGCTGCGGGTCAGGCTCATGCGCACCTGGTCGCGCTTGGCCGGGTCGGGCTTCCACAGCGCATGCAGCAAAGGCGTCCAAACCGAGCTGGTGTTGGACTTGAGCCCTTGCTCGCTCGTGCCTTCGGTCAGGATGGATTCATACCGCAAGCCGGTGTAGGCCGACCAATTGGCGTTGATCTTGAACTCGTCTTGTGCATATGCGGCCCAGCGCAGGGTGCGGGCGCGGATGTCGCCACCGTCCTCGTCCACGGCGGCATTGGCCTGTTCCACGCGGCGCACACCTTCGAACTCCAGGCCGCTCACGATCTGGTGTCCGTTGTCCATGGCGCGGGTCCATTTGCCGTTCAGGCTGCCGGTGCGGTCGACAAAGTTTTGCGTTTCAAAGCC
>NZ_CAMDLM010000001.1 GCF_945901735.1 Limnohabitans sp. Rim8 | reverse complement strand
CATACTGCGGGTACACAGAAATCGTCGCCCGCCGCCGCCCCCTTCCAAACGCTGGTGGTGGTTGTCAGTCTTGCTGGTGGTGAACGCATTCCTTGCTGACAGTGACAAATGTCCTTGTTGGCAATAAACGCTGGCCGTGAGGGCGTTAGCCGCGCTGTCCATGGTCTTGTGTGGGTGGGTGAGGGCGGGTCCAGGGTGACGATTTGGGCGTACCCCCGCCGTATGAGGAACCCTGTGTCCGCCCTCACCCACCCACACCACACCTGCCAATCCTGAGCGACACCCAACCACACCACACCCGCCAAAATCAAGCCGCCCAATAGCGGACAATCACCCCTCACCCAAAGCTGTCACACCGAACGTGTCCCCCCACCTCCCCATCCTGCGCGAAGTTTTTGGCTACGACGCCTTTCGCGGCCCGCAGCAAGCCATCATTGACCATGTGGCGGCCGGGGGCGATGCGCTGGTGCTCATGCCCACGGGCGGGGGCAAATCGCTGTGCTACCAAATTCCGGCCATTGCGCGCCAGCGCGCAGGCCAGGGCATCACCGTCGTCGTCTCGCCCCTGATCGCGCTGATGCACGACCAGGTCGGTGCCTTGCACGAAGCCGGTGTGAGCGCCGCCTTCCTCAACTCCACCCTCACCAGCGAAGAAGCCAGCGACATCGAACGGCGCTTGCTGCGCGGTGAAATCACCCTGCTGTATGCCGCGCCCGAGCGCGTGACCAATGGCCGCTTTTTGGCCCAGATGGACTCGCTGATTGAGCGCGGGCTGCTGAGCCTTTTCGCCATCGACGAAGCACATTGCGTGAGCCAGTGGGGCCACGACTTCCGGCCCGAATACCGGGGCCTGACGGTCCTGCACGAACGCTACCCCGGCGTGCCGCGTGTGGCGCTCACCGCCACAGCCGATGCGCTCACGCGTGCCGACATCGTCGAGCGGCTGCAGCTGGAAAGCGCCGAGCTGTTCATCAGCAGTTTTGACCGGCCCAACATCCGCTACACCATCGTCGAGAAAAAAGAGGCCAGCACCCAGCTGCTGCGCTTCATTGAGCGTGAACATCCCGAAGAAGCGGGTGTGGTGTATTGCCAGTCGCGTAAACGGGTGGAAGAGATTGCGGCCATGCTGTGCGAGGCGGGTGTCCATGCGCTGCCTTACCACGCGGGGCTGCCCGCCGACATGCGCCAGCGCCACCAAAACGAATTCTTGCGCGAAGAAGGCGTGGTGATGGTGGCCACCATCGCCTTCGGCATGGGCATCGACAAACCCGATGTGCGCTTTGTGGCGCACCTGGACATGCCCAAAAACATCGAAGGCTATTACCAAGAGACGGGACGCGCCGGGCGCGATGGGCTGTCCTCAGACGCGTGGATGGCCTATGGCCTGCAAGACGTGGTGAACCAGCGCCGCATGATCGACGAAAGCCCGGCGGGAGAAGAGTTCAAACAGGTCATGCGCAGCAAGCTCGATGCGCTGCTGGGTTTGGCCGAAGCCACCGACTGCCGCCGTGTGCGCTTGCTCAGCTACTTTGACGAAACCTACCAAGGCCAAACCGAGAGCAGCCAGGGCGTGTACATGCCCTACTGCGGCAACTGCGACAACTGCCTTCACCCACCCGAAGTGTGGGATGGCACCGATGCAGCGCGCAAGCTGCTGTCCACAGTGTTCCGCACCCACCAAAGCAGTGGCCACCACTTTGGCGCGGCCCACACCATGGACATCGTGCGCGGCAAAAAAACCGAAAAAGTGGTGCAACGCGGCCACGAAAGCATCAGCACTTTTGGGTTAGGGGCCGAATACAGCGAGCAGCAACTGCGCGCCGTGATGCGCCAGCTGATCGCCATTGGCGCACTGCATGTGCACACCGAAGAGGGCTTCAGCACCTTGCACCTGACCGAAGGCTCGCGCGCCGTGCTGAAGGGCGACGTCCCGGTACAACTGCGCGAAAGCACCAGCCAGCGCAGCGATAAGAAAAGCCGTTCCCGCAGCGCACCTTCACCTGCAGCGGCCAATTTGGGCCAAGACGCGATGGTGCGCTACATCAACCTCAAGGCCTGGCGCGCCGAAGTGGCCAAAGAACACAACCTGCCCGCGTATGTCATCTTCCACGACGCCACGCTGGCCGCCATTGCCGAAAGCGCCCCGCAAAGTCTGGGTGACCTGCAAGGCATCAGCGGGCTGGGGGTGAAAAAGCTCGAAGCGTATGGCGCGCAAGTGCTGCGGGTTTGCAACGGCGCGGCTTGATCACTTGCGCACGGCCGGCACCTCAATGGGCAAGCCCTCACCGCGCCACATCAGGTACAGCGCCAGTTGGCGCATTTCCACAGCACCCCAAGGCGGGGTTTCGGCACGAATACCGGCATAACAACTGCGCAAGCGCCGCTCGAGCGAGCCCGGTTTTTGCCATTCCAAACGGTACACCGGGTAGCCATTGGGCTGCCCTTGACTCAGCGGGTCGGTGTACAGGCGTTGTCCAAAATTCTGGTCATGGCATTGGGCGCACGACAAATTCATTTGGCCTTGGCGCTGTGAAAACAGGGTCGCCCCCGCTTGCCAGTGGCCGCGCGCCGCACCGCCAATGTCCACCCGCAAGGGCATGCCTTTCGAGGCCTGCGTCACCAGCAAACTCATGCCCAGCAGGGCATCAGATTCGGGGGGCATGGCCGCCGCTTGTTTGTGCCGCGTGGTGCATTGGTTGATGCGGTCTTCCATGTTGAAAAGTCGCCCACTGGCGGCATCGATGGCGGGGTAACGCGTGGCCACACCTTTCATGCTGGTGGCCACTGCGCCGTGGCAACTGGCGCAGGATTTGCCGTTCGCGGCACTGGGCTGGCCCCAAGCTTGCGCCCCTTGGCTCAGCCACAGTTGGGCAGGGTTGGCAAACTCGTCGGCTTGCAAGGCTTGCACATCTTTGCCCGAATAATGCAGGCCCGATTTGAGCTGCGACAAAGGCAAGCTGCGTGCGGGTGGCATTGCCGTTTGCGCAGCCGCGTACCCACTCACACCCCACAACGCGATCAGCATGAAGACCCGCCAGCACACCTGGATCACGGTGCGCACACACCCTGCTGCGGGCATCGATGCGAACGCTCGAATGCCCATGCGCTCAGGCACTGGGCTTGGGCAAGACCGGCAAGGTTTGCCGCAAGCTGCCTTTGACACCCCGGTCATCGGTCCACTCCACAAGCATCTCGGCCGTTTGTTCTGCCCGCACAAAAAATTCAAACAAAGGATTGGCCGAAATTCCCGAAGAAGGCTCTACGCGGAACACCTCTTGCTGGCCCCAAGTGCATGTCAATGAACGGATCACATTGCGGGGCACCAATTTACCCAACAGGTCTTGCAGATAACCCGTGTCCATGGGGTGCTGCACCAACAGGCGGACTTTGACCACATCGCCCGCGAGGACGCGTTCAGGCCATTGGATGCGTGCGAATGCCATGGTCAGGAGGCGTCGACGCAAGCCGACTCGGTGACGATGATTTCCATCTGACCATAACGAAACTCGCCATTGGACAAACGCGCCAAAGCGACCACCTGCTGGGTGCCTGCCAAGCGCAGCCTGGTGCTGATTTCGGCGCGTCCGTTCCACGGACCCAAACGAAAAACTGCCATTTGGGTCACCGGATTGCGCTGAGACAACAGGTACAGGTGCGTCACATGGTCTTGCGGCGTCATGGGGCTTTGCACTTGCACCGTGACAGGCACCAAAGTGCCGTTGTCGGCCAACACGGGTGCCACGATCTTCACGTCTTGCTGTAACACCCGTGCGCCTTGTGTCAGGGGCGCCATCATTTGTGCCACGCTCAACAACTGCCCCGACGCCATGTCTTGAGCCATGCTGGGCCAAAACTGTGCGGCCGCCCCATAAAGTCCGGCCCGCAGCGCTTGCCGCAAGCCCTCGCGACGGGTCAATGTGGGCATCTTCATGGCGTGGCCTTGCTGGGCAAGAACAGGTAACTCAGGATGTCTTCAAGCCCCTGCGCCGTCAAAATGGTTTGCCCCTTGTAGGGGTTCGCCACCTTGTTCAAACCCTCGGTACTCAAATAGGCGGGCATGATGGTGTGCGGGTTAAAGCGCCGGGCATCGGCGATGCGCTCGCGGGCTTGATCTTGGGTGCTGCGCTCGGCCAAACCGACCAAAGACGGACCGAGTGCGCCACCCGCAGGCAAACCCTGCACTTGGTGGCACAGCACACAGCCGCTGTCTTGTCTTTGCAAAAGCAAGGCTTTGCCCCGCTCTGGCGAGGCCAAACTGACGGCCTCTGGCGTTTGCGCTGCGACACAGCCCGCGCTGCACACCAAAGCCCACACCCGCGCCAAGCCCAGCACTGTCATGCGCGCGCCAAAGTCAAGCCATGGTTTTTCAGAGGCAAGCTGCGGATGCGTTTGCCCAAAGCGGCTGAAATGGCATTGGCCACAGCAGGTGCCAAAGGCGCCTGGGCGGGCTCACCCACACCACCCCAGAAGCCACCCGTGGGTGCAATCACCACCTCGACCTTGGGCATTTCGTTCAAACGCATCATGCGGTAATCGTGGAAATTGGATTGCTCCACACGCCCATCCTTGATGGTGTTTTCACCCCAGAAGATGGCGGTCAAACCGTGCACCACGCTGCCCTGGAACTGGGCCACGATGTTGTCGGGGTTGACGGCATAACCGGGGTCAATGCCGATCACGATGCGGTGGATCTTGACCTCGTTCTTGGCGTTGATCGAGACATCGCACACGCAAGCCGTCCAGCTGCCATAACCGTCGGTGGCGGCCACGCCCCGGAACACACCCGGTGCCGGTTTTTTGTCCCACCCGGCTGCTTGGGTCACGGCCAGCAAGATGGCACGGTCGCGGTTGGCTTTTTCATTGTTGGGCAGCATGGCCAAGCGGTATTCCACCGGGTCTTTGGAGGCCGCCTGGGCCATCTCGTCAATGAAGCACTCGCGCCCAAACGGGTTTTGTGAATGCCCCACGGTGCGCCAAAAACCCACGGGCACATTGGTGTTGCGCTGGGCATAGTCCACCAAGGTGTTGGGAATGTCATAGGGGTGGTCGTTGAAGCTGGCCACGGCCTGACCGTCCACACCTTTGGGCAAGGGCAGTTTCAGCAAGGTGGCCAAGATGGACGGGGCGCTGACACGGATGTGCAGCGCCTCGGCTTTGCCCGTGGCGCTCAAGCCCGCCTTGAAACGCATCAGGCTGGCTGGACGGTACAAGCCGTGCTGAATTTCCTCTTCGCGAGACCACAGCATTTTGATGGGCTTGCCAGGCATGGCCTTGGCAATCGTGACGGCTTGGCGCGTGAAGTCTTGCGGGCTCTTGCGGCCGAGACCGCCACCCAATTGCATGGGGTGCACTCTCACATTGGCCTGGGGCACACCGGCTGTTGCCGCCGCCACGGCCAAAGTGGATTCCGGGTTTTGCGTCGAGCACCACACATCGAGTTGGTCGCCCTGCAACCAAGCGGTACACACCATGGGCTCCATGGTGGCGTGCGCCAAATAGGGTGTGAAGTACTCGGCCTCGATGACCTTGGCGGCTTTGCTCATGGCGTCAAGGGTGTTGCCGTCGTTGCGGGCCACCGCCAGTTCAGGTTGATCCATACCGGCTTTGAAGTGGGCCATGATGGCGGCGCTGCTCAAGGTGCCGTGCTCGCCCACATCCCAGTCCACCGCCACATCGCGCAGCGCTTCTTTGGCGCGCCACCAGTTGTCGGCCACCACCGCCACAAAGGTGCCCAAATTCAACACCTTGACGATGCCCCTGCGGTTTTCCACCTTGGAGGCGTCCAGGCTTTTGATGGTGCCGTTGAACACCGGTGAAGCCGCAATGGCCGCGTGCAGCATGCCCGGAACTTGCGCGTCGATGCCGTACTTCACACGGCCGGTCACGATGTCGGGAATATCCACACGGGGAATGGACTTGCCGATCAATGTCCAGTCTTTGGGGTCTTTGAGCTTGACGTCTTTGGGGGCTTCCAACTTGGCAGCCGCTGCAGCCAGTTTGCCGTAGCTGAGCGTCCGCTTGCTGGGCACATGGGTGACTTTGCTCAGCGCGGCCTTGCACTCGCTGGCGGGCACGCCCCACTGCTGGGCAGCCGCGGCAATCAGCATCTCGCGCCCGGTGGCACCGGCTTTGCGCAGGTATTCCTGCGAATTTCGGATGGTGCGGCTGCCGACCGAAGCCATGTCGCCATAGGCGCGTTTGGTGCGCAGGTTTTCATGCGCCGTGGCGTACTCGACACGCACTTTTTTCCAATCGGCCTCCAGCTCTTCGGCAATCATCATGGGCGCAGAAGTTATGCTGCCTTGGCCCATTTCTGCACGGGCGTAGCGGATGACAATCGTGTCGTTGGGCTCGATTTCGAGCCACACATTCAGCTGGGGCGTTGCGGCCGCCTGCGCGCTTTGTGGAACGAAAAATCCCATCGATAAGCCCGCCGTAGCGGTGCTGGAGATCTTCAAGAAATGGCGGCGGTCCATGCCGTTGGTCAGGTCTGGGGTGCTCATGCGCGGGTCCCTTTCTTGGCGGCGGCGTGGATCGCGGTGCGCATGCGGGCATAGGTGCCACAACGGCAGATGTTGGTCATCGCGGCGTCGATGTCTTCGTCGGTGGGTTTGGGCTTTTTCTTGAGCAAGGCCACGGCAGCGAGCATTTGCCCGCCCTGGCAATAACCACACTGCGGCACTTGGTGGTCAATCCAGGCTTGCTGCACGGCATGCAACTTGCCCTTGTCGGCCAAGCCTTCGATGGTGATGACCTTTTGCCCCGAAGCGCCCGAGACCGGGTAAGTGCAAGAGCGCACCGGCTCGCCATTGAGCAGCACCGTGCACGACCCACATTGGGCAATACCGCAGCCGAACTTGGGGCCTTTGATGTCGAGCTCGTCGCGCAAGGCCCATAACAAGGGCATTTCGGGTTCGACATCCAGCGTGTGGGATTTGCCGTTGACGTTCAGTTTCATGACGGGGGACTCCTTGTGTGCTCAGCAACAGCTATGCACTGTGGCGAGAAGACCCCTTTTGTGCAACCATGAAACAACTCAAAGTTTGCTAAAAAGGTGTTAACAAGTCACATCCGAGACTTTTGCTTCAAGCCCGTCTGAAAGCCATTAGCGCCGCTTCAAACCTCTCCGTCTTGGTAGCCAGCTTCGCGCTGGTGGCGAATGCGGGCGACCATGACCCGGTCCAAGGCATCGTCCCACGCATAGCGCGCCAGATAGCCGCTGCGTCGGCGGGCGATGATCAGTTCACGCAAACCACCTTCCACAGGGCGGCCAATGCCGGGTTGATGCGTCAACACTTGCAATGCATCCAGGATGAAATCGAGCAGTTCCCCAGCCAATGGGTCTTCGGACTCGTGCAAAAACGCTTCCAGGCGCAGCAAATCTTGGAATGCCGCTGAGCTTAGAAATACGGTGCTCACACCTCAACCCATTTTTTTCGGTTGCAAAGGCGCAGGCGGTCCGCTCTGCCCCTGACGATGTTCTTTGAGTTGAGAAAAATAGAGACGAACATCGTCCAGTGCATGGCCTTTGCCGGTGGCCTTCATGACGGCCAGTGCATCGGCCGAGTCTTGTGCAAATGTTTGCCGCAAGCGCTTGCGCTGTGCGGCATCGGCCAGCGTGCTCACCATGAAAGCGTGCAGGCTCATGCCCATTTGCTTGGCATCTTCTTCGAGCTGAAGTTTGAGCGCGCTGGGCAGCTTAAGGCTGGTGGGAATGCTGGCAGGAACAGCGGGCATGACAAGCTCCATTCAATGGTAGTCAGAAGTGACTACCAAGGTGGATTTTACACAGCCAGTGATTGAGCGTTGACGATTCGCAGGAGCTCATAGTCAAAAGTTGTCAATCCTATTAAGTGAAAAAAATAAATATATTAGAATAAAGTATAAAAAAATATCTCATTTCACCATCTAGGGAGACATCTTGAACCTTCTCACAAAAACCGCGTCTATGCTCTTACTTGTAAGTTCTCTCGCGCAAGCTCAGACCGCCGACAACTTACACGGCGGATGGATTGGAACAACGAAATCACCGAGTACTGCTCATGAACTCCAGATCCAAGTGAAGATTTCGGACTTGGGCGGAACTTGGCGATACGTTAGCGCAGCACAACACAAAGCCACTTGTCTCAATCGCGATTTCCCACTGTCGATCAAGCCAATGCCAAACGCAATGATGATTTTCAACGTGGATGGTCCGAGTGTTGTTACTGGCTGCCCTTCATTCGTCCTGACGCTTGAACGCACAGACGAACTGACGCTCACGGGCACCTTCAAAGACGGAAGGCACGTCGTTCTGAAAAAGCAGTAAACGCTCTACCATCCTGTTCAGTTGCCCACTCACTCCACCACAATCGCCCCCCGCCGAATCTGGTCGCGCTCCAGGCTTTCAAACAGCGCCTTGAAGTTGCCTTCGCCAAAGCCTTCGTCGGCTTTGCGCTGGATGAATTCAAAGAACACCGGGCCCAGCAGGGTTTGGCTGAAGATTTGCAGCAGCAGGCGCTTCTCGCCGTTGGCAATGGAGCCGTCCATCAAAATGCCGCGCGCCTGCAACTCGGCCACGGGCTCGCCGTGGCCCGGCAGGCGTTCTTCGAGCATGTCGTAATAGATGTCGTTGGGCGCGGTCATGAGCGGGATGCCGGCCATCTGCAGCGCGTCCACGCTTTTCAAGAGGTCATCGGTGAGCAGCGCAATGTGCTGGATGCCTTCGCCGTTGAACTGCATCAAAAACTCTTCGATCTGGCCACCGGTCTTGCCCGATTCTTCGTTCAGCGGGATGCGGATCATGCCGTCCGGCGCCATCATGGCCTGGCTGGTCAGGCCCGTGTATTCGCCCTTGATGTCGAAGTAACGGATTTCCTTGAAATTGAAAAGCTTTTCATAAAAGCCGCTCCAGTACGCCATGCGTCCTTTGTAGACGTTGTGCGTCATATGGTCGATGAGCTTGAGGCCGTGGCCCGGCGGGTGGCGGTCCACGCCGTCGATGAATTCAAAGTCGATGTCGTAGATGCTTTTGCCGTCTTCGAAGCGGTCGATCAAATACAAAGGCGCGCCGCCAATGCCTTTGATGGCGGGCAGGCGCAACTCCATGGGGCCGGTGGGCACATCCACCGGTTGGGCGCCCAGTTCGAGGGCTCGCGCATACGCCAGATGCGAGTCTTTGACGCGAAACGCCAGCGCGCAGGCACAAGGGCCGTGCTCGGCGGCAAAGTACCCGGCCAGGCTTTTGGGCTGACGGTTGACGATGAAGTTGATGTCGCCTTGGCGGTAGAGCACCACGTCTTTGGAGCGGTGCTTGGCCACCAGCGAGAAGCCCATCTGCTCGAACAGCGGCTCCAGGGTGTGGGGGGTGGGGGATGCGAACTCGACGAACTCGAAGCCGCACAGGCCCATGGGGTTGTCAAACAAATCGGTCATGAAAATCTCCAGCAGTGAACAGGGCCACGCTGCAGGAAGAGCATGACCCGAATTGATATCGGTCAAACAAAACAAGGGGGGAGTTGCAGGTCGGTGGCTTCAGCCCCGACATGACGGTGGTGGAGCGAAAACACGTCGGGCCTGAAGGCCCAACCTACAAGAAAAGCTTCAAGCCTGCGGCGGTGCGCAGGGCTTGCCCCGCGTGCTGCGGGCGAGGTGGATGCCGAAAATCAATACCTGTATGGCCATGGGGAGTGATGGTCGTCGCCTGAGAGTCAAATGTCAAGCGACGAACCCGTTGGCCTTATTGCGGCTCGATGCCGACTTTCTTGACCAGCGCGGCAAAGCGCTCCATTTCACTGCGGAAGATGCGCTGAGCGTGCTCGGGCGTGCTGATGGCGATCGTGTTGCCCTGCTTGGCCATGACTTCCTTGACGGCTGGGTCATTGAAGGCCTGCACCAGGGCATCGTTGACCTTTTTCACCGTGGCAGCGCTCATGCCCTTGGGGCCGAGCACACCAAACCAGGCATCGATCACGTAAGTGGGCAAGCCCTGCTCCACAAAAGTGGGAACGTCTGGCGCAGCGGCGCTGCGCTTGTCGCCGCACATGCCCACCGCCTTGAGCGCGCCACTCTTGATGTGCTGTTGCACGCTGGGCAAGGCCAACACGGCAAAGTCAATTTGCCCGCCCAACAAGTCAGTGACCATGGGGCCCACGCCTTTGTAAGGGATATGGCGCGCCTTGACACGGGCTTCGTCCACGAACATCTCGGCGGCCAAATGCAAGATCGTGCCCGTACCGCCAGAGCCGAAGTTGTAACCATCCGGCTTGGCACGCAGGGCGGCAATGAATTCACGGCTGCTGCTGGTGGGTATTTTTTGCGGGTTCGCCACCAACACCAGGGGCGTGGCGCCCAGCACCGCAATCGGTGTGAAATCGGCGGGCATTTCAAAGGGCAGGTTTTTGATGACGCTGGGGAAGATCACCACATTGTTGGACACCACCGACAAGGTCAAGCCATCGGGCGGGTTTTTGGCCATGGCCTGCAAACCGATGACGCCACTGGCACCGGCTTGGTTTTCCACCACCACATTGACGCCCAAAGCCTTGCCAATGGCAGGTGCGGCGGCGCGCGTGATGGCGTCAACGCCCGAGCCCGTGGCGTTGGGCAAGATGAATTTGAGGGGGCGGTCGGCTTGCGCCCACGACAGGCCCGGAAATGCCACCGCGGCGGCCGATGACAAAGCGGCCAATGCGGCACGGCGTGTGATGTTTTGCTTCATGGTGTGTCTCTTTCTTTTTTAGGGGGAGGTGGGGTAATTTACAACATGCGGCTGCGTTGACTCAGGCCACGGCCTTGAGCGCGCGCAAGCGCTCGATCTCTGCATCACTCAGGCCCAAGCCTTGCAACAGTTCATCGGTATTTTCACCTTGATGGGGCGGCTGGTGGCGCACACCCAAACGTTGCCCGTCCATGGTGAAGGGAAAGAGCGCCGCACGGGCCATCTGACCCGCTTTGGGGCCGTCGGTCAGGCGCACATCGGCCAGGCCTCCGGTAGCCTGAAGGTGCGGGTCGTCAAACAGCTCTTCGGGTTTGACAATAGGCGCAAAGGGCAGGCCCGCTTTTTCAAAAATCACGGTCAACTCGGCAGCGGTGAAGGCTTCCAGGCGGCGGCGCAGATCGGGCAACAACTCGGCACGCATGGACACGCGTGCGTTGTTGTCGCTGTATCGGGCGTCGGCTTTGAGGTCGGCAAAGCCCAGCACATCACAAAAGACAGCCCACTGCGCGTCGCTCACTGCCGCCAAAAAGATCTGCTCACCGTTTTTCACGGTGAACACGTCGTACACCGCCCAGGCCGAGATGCGGTTGGGCATGGGTTCGGCCGCCTTGCCGGTGATGGCGTACTGCAGCATGTGCTGACCGACCAAGAACACGTTGTTTTCAAACAGCGCCGACTGGATCTCTTGCCCGCGCCCGGTGATGCCGCGCTGGATCAGCGCACCCAGCACACCAATCGCACCAAACATGCCGCCCATGATGTCGTTCACGCTGGTGCCTGCGCGCAGCGGGTCGCCGGGGCGGCCTGTCATGTAGGCCAGGCCCCCCATCATCTGCACCACCTCGTCAAGCGCGGTGCGGTGGTCATACGGCCCGGGCAAAAAGCCTTTGAGGCTGGCATAAATGATCTTGGGGTTGGTGGCCGACAGGCTGGCGTAGTCCAGGCCGTACTTGGCCATGGAGCCGGGCTTGAAGTTCTCGGCCACCACGTCGGCCGTGGCGCACAGGCGGCGCGCCATCTCGGCCCCTTCGGCACTTTGCAGGTTGATTTGGATGCTCTTCTTGTTGCGGTTGAACATCGGGAAGAACCCCGCGCCCGAGCCCAACAAATGCCGGGTGCGGTCGCCCTCGATGGGCTCGACCTTGATGACCTCGGCCCCCATGTCGGCCAGCACCATGCCGCAAGTCGGCCCCATGACCATGTGGGTGAACTCGACGACGCGCAGGCCTTCGAGCGGGAGTTTCTTGTCGGAATTGTTCATGCCGTCATTTTTTCAGGGCGCAAGGTCTTGGGCAAACCCGCCTGCGCGATCGAACCGTGCAGGCACTCGCCTGCAAGCCACTGCGCCACCTGGGCGCGCAAAGCGATGATCTGACCGAAATCAATGCCGGTGGCTATGCCCATGCTGGCCATCAAATACACCAAATCTTCGGTGGCCACATTGCCACTGGCCCCGGGCGCATGCGGGCAGCCGCCAATGCCGGCCAAGCACGCGTCAAAACGGACTTCACCTGCTTGCAGCGCGGCCATCACGTTGGCCAGTCCCAAGCCCCGCGTGTCATGAAAATGACCGCAACCCAGCGTGTCGCCCGCCACCTCGCGGGCTTTGGCAAACAGCTCGCCCACCTGACGCGGGTCGGCATAGCCCACGGTGTCGGCCAAGCCGACGCGGTCCACGCCCAAAGCGACGACCGCCTGGAGCAAACGCAGCACCTCATCGACAGCCACCTGCCCCTGAAGCGTGCAGCCGAACGCGGTGCTCATGCCGACTTCGATGCGGATGTTGGAACCCCGTGCCCGTCGAGCCTCCACGATGGCCCCGATCTCGGCCACCACGTCATCCGGCGCTTTGCGCAAGTTGGCCAGACTGTGCGCGTGGCTGGCTGATAAGGGCAGCAGCATCCAGTCGGCGCCGCTGTCCATGGCGCGCTCGGCCCCCTTCAGGTTGGGCACCAGCACCGACACGACCAGGCCCGGCAGGGTTTTGGCAAAGGACACCAGTTCGGCGGTGTCGGCCAACTGGGGCAGCAGTTTGGGCGGTACAAAGGAGCCGACTTCGATCTCGCGGATGCCCGCGTCGTAAGCGCCTTGAATCCACTGCAGTTTTTGTGCAGTGGGCAAGGTGCGGGCCATGCTTTGCAAGCCGTCGCGCAGGCCCACTTCGCGCACCGTCACGCGCTGGGGCCAATGAAATACCGTCATGTCCAATGTCCTTTGAGGGGGAGAGCGAAGAGTTTAATGGCTGGCATCGCTCATAGAATTCAATTTTCTCTTTGACTACGGGGTGAAGCATGCCTCACGCACACGACCACCCGCCCATGAACACCTTTCACTGGAAGATTCTTTACCTCAGCCAAGACCCTGGCCTGATCCGCCGCCAACTGGCGGGCGAGACCCTGACCCGCGAACAGGCCGGGCCGCTGCGCGACGATGTCTCGACCGACGAGATCACGCCCGTGCACATCATGAGCCATTACGACGACAGCTTGGGCGACTTTGCCCACACCGGGCTGCGCTGCGGCCATGACAACCCCATCGAACGCCGGGCTCTCAGGCAAGCGGGCTTTGCGGTGCTGGTGGCTGGAAGGCGCTACGGCAAGGGCTCGTCGCGCGAGCACAGCCCCACCGCCGAAAAACTGGCGGGTGTGCAGCTGGTCATTGCCGAGAGTTTCGAGCGCATCTACCGCCAGAACGCCGACAACATTGGCCTGTTCACCTCGACCGATTTCAGTCTGCTGGCGCGCATCGAACGGGGTGAGAACATCACGCTGGCCGACCTGGTACGGGGGCGAGAAGCACTGGCTGCGTCGGTTTTAGAAGCGGGTGGTTTGCTGCGCTGGGGGCAGCGGTTTTTGGCGAGGGCACATTCGCCCACAGGGGTGGACTCCTACAAGGAAGACCGCACGCGATCGGTCGCCAGCCAAGCAAACGGCCCTCAAACGCTGTTTGAAAAAATCCTGCTGTGCCACCGCCTGGCAGCGCCGCACACCCCCGCAAAGCCGCAACCGGGTGATGGTCTGTTCGTGCAGGCGGACTGGCGCTTCATCCACGAGTACTACACCGGCATGGCCGACACCTTGATGCAAAACGCACTGGGCGAGCACTTCACGCTGCAGCGCCCAGAGCAGATCGTGGTATTTGAAGACCACACCTCGTATGTCGATGAAAGCCCGGCCCATGTGCGTGGTGGCCTGATCGCCAACATGCACGCCATGCGCCAGGCGCAGCGCAATTTTGCCGCGCGCCACGGCCTGCGCATGCACCGCACCCTGACCGAAGCCGAAGTGCTGTTGGACGACGGCCGCAACGTGGCCGGCATCTCGCACGCCATGGTGGCCGAGCACTATGCCCTGCCCGGCCAAGTGGTGGTGGGCACCGACTCCCACACACCGCACAGCGGTGCTTTGGGTTGTGTCGCCTTTGGTGTGGGCACCACCGACATGGCCAATGCCTTTGTGACCGGGGCGGTGCGCGTGACCCTGCCCGAGTGTGTGCGTGTGGCGCTGCAAGGCCAGCTGCCTGCGGGCTTGACCGCCAAAGACCTGATGCTGCACCTGCTGGCCACGCCCTACATCCGCAGCGGCAGCGGGGTGGGCAAGGTGTTCGAGTTTGCGGGCGGGGGCATTGCCCACTTGAGCACCGACGAACGCGCCACCCTCACCAACATGTGCGCCGAGCTGGGCGGGCTGACCGGCATCGTGGCGCCCGATGCCGAAACCCTGCGCTTTCTGCGCGAACGGCGCGGTGTGGACGCGGTGATTGAAGACTGGATGCACAGCGACGATGGGGCGCAGTACGCCCACCACATGGCGGTGAACCTGTCCACGCTCAGCCCTATGGTGGCGCGGCCCGGCGACCCCGGTCAAGGCTTAGCGCTGGTGGACTTGCCAGAGCGCGTGCGCATCGACATCGCCTACGGCGGCTCGTGCACGGCGGGCAAACGCGAAGACTTTGACCACTACCACAGGGTACTTTCTTGGGGCCTGAAAAACGGCCTGAAGGTGCCCGAAGGCGTGCAAGTGTTTTTGCAGTACGGCACCACCGCCGTGCGTGATTACTGCTTGGCCCAAGGCTACGACAAGACTTTCGCCGCTTTGGGCGTGCGGATTTTGCAGCCCTCGTGCGGGGCCTGCGCCAACTGCGGACCGGGTTCATCGACCGATGCGGCGCAAGTCACCGTGAGCGCCATCAACCGCAATTTTCCGGGTCGCTCAGGCCCGGGACAGGTCTGGCTGGCCAGCCCGCCCACAGTGATGGCGAGCGCTTTGGCGGGAGAATTGATCTCGTTTGAAGCGTTGCAGCGGCGTACCCCGCCGTGAACGCTGCCACAAGACTCAGCGGTAAAACGCTTCGACCTGGCCTTTGATTTTGATCAACAGGGGCTGGCCTTTGCGGTCCAACGTCTTGCCGGCGGGCACGCGCACCCAGCCTTCGCTGATGCAGTATTCCTCGACATCGTTGCGGTCCTTGCCATTGAAGCGGATGCCAATGTCGTGCTCGAACACGGCGCGCACATGGTGCGGGCTGCGGGCGTCGATGGACAGGCGGTCAGGCAATTCGGGGCGGGGTTCGGCGGCAAGGGGGGTATCGGTCATGGGCTTGAACTTTTAAGACCTACCGAATCTATACCAAAACTGAGCCGTTTGACGGATTTTGTCGAACGACCGGCGCTGCATGGGTGGCCCTCAATGCACAAAATGGATCCGTACACACAGCTGGTAGCCCACACCCCAAACCGATTTGATGGCTGGCTCGTCGCCTTCGGCCTGGACACTTTTGAATTTTTTGCGCAGCCTGGCAATCATTTCTTCGAGGGCGTGCTTGCTCATCGAGCTGTCGTCATTCTCCTCGGTGAACAAATCGCACAAAACACCCGATTCCAGGGTGTTGTCCTTGGCCTGGATCAGCGCCAGCAAAATGGTTTTTTCCTTGCTGGTCAAACGCAGTTTTTGCGACTGGTTAGGTTCCAGCAAAGTGCGATCACGCAAACTGAGTGACCACGCCTTGGTTGTCTGGGCCTGATTCAAACGGCGTCCCAGATTGAGCAACACCAACACCAGTTCGTCCGGCGAAACAGGTTTGGTCAGGTAAAAATCGGCCCCGCCTTGTTTGTAACCCGCGATCCGATCGTTCAACGCGACCCGGGCGGTCATGATCACGATGCCAGCATCCGGTCGCGATGCCCGCACCCTGCGACAAAGGCTCAAGCCATTTTCTCCAGGCAAGTTCAAGTCAATCAGGTAAAGGTTAAATGCAACGCGGGCAGTCAGGTCATCCAAACCCATCGCGCTGTTGGCGGCATGCACCTGAAAACCGTGCGCCGTCAAGTGCACTTCAATCTCCTCGCGCAGCAAGCGGTCGTCCTCCACCAGTGCCACCACCAAGGGCGAGATCGAATCTGCGGACTCTAACGAAATAGGGGGGTTCAATGCGGGATCCTGACTTCAAAAACCACTTCCTGGTCTGTGTGCAGATAGCTGACGGTGGCACCCATCTTTTCGGCCGCCGAATGGACCAGACTCAAGCCAATGCCCATGCCAGGATGGTTCTGGAAATTGGGGTGCCGGTAGTAACGCTCAAACAACCGGTTTTCGTCAGGCAGGCTCTCCTTAGCCACACAGTTGCTGATGCTGAAGCAGGTCATGTCGGGTGTTTCATGGCCAATGGTGATTTTGATTTTTCCATCGGTTGAATATTTGACCGCATTGCTGACCAGGTTTTCCACAATGAGGGCCAAAAAATGCGGGTCGGCACGAAAAAACGCACCCTCTTGAATGCGCAATTCAAACCGGTCTGCATTTTGATACTCTTGCATGACCACGTTCATCAATTCCTGCGCCGAAATCTTTTCCGCAGAATCACGCACATCGTGGCGCTCGATTTTGTTGGACAAGGCCACATGCTCGATCATCGCATCCATTCGGTTCACCGAAGCATCGATGCGCTGGACACGCTCCATCGAATCTCCTTGTCCTTTGGCGCCCATCTTCAGTGAGGCCAAGGCAAATTTGATGGTGCTCAACGGCGTCTTCAACTCATGGGTCAGCATGTCAATCAGATCTCTGCGTTCCTTGAGTTTTTCTTGGTGGGCTTTGGACTGCGCCGCTTCCATCTGAAAGCCCTGCAGCTCTTTCAGTTTCTCGATCTTGCGGTTGGATTTTTCAGTCGCGACAATCCAAAAAACGGCCATGCCAATGGGCACCCCATTGAGCCGCCAGTCTCCAATGGATTGAAACATGGTGATTTGCGCCAGATCGTCCGAAAATCCGTACGTGGCCAAGACCCCCAGCGTGGCGAGAACCAAAAAAACAGACCAGCCTGTCAACAAGATCGTTCGCAATTTGGGCGGGAAGTTTTGAGATGACAACACGCCCCACAACTGCACCATTGAATTGATCCACATCACCACAAAATTGATCTTCAATGCCGAATCGGTATGTCCTGTCACCAACCACAAAAGGTTCATGCCACAGGCCATCAACAGGGCCATCACCGCTTTGGGATAGAAGGGCGCAGGACGGCATGCCCGCAGGGCCGCCCAGCCCAGCAGGATGACGAAAGGCACACGGATGACTTGCCCCAAGTTGCTCATGTGATTGACGGTTTCGGCCGCCAGCATCGGCAACCACTGGGCCAACAGACCGGTGTTGGCGGCGATCATGAACACCGCCGACGCCTGAAGCCAGCAAAACACGTGCAGCAAGACCGAGCGTTCCAGAAACAGGAAAGCGAGGGACAGCACCAGCACGGCGACCCCCAAGGTCAAAGACACCGTCATCTGCTGGATGCGGCCTATGGCATTGGGCATCACCTGTTCAGAGGAAACAAGGGCGGTATGGACCACCCTGACCGTGTCGGTCTGTATTTTTAAATACGCGGTGACCGGGCTGCCTTCTGGCGCGTCGAACGAAAAACAGTACAGGTCATCCGGGCAGTTTTTCCATGACTTGACAAAACGGTCGCCGCCTTGTTGTGCCACCCATTGCCCGTTTTCCTCAACATAAAACGTCAGCTGATCCAGGGAATACGGCCCCACCCTGAGGACCAAACGCTCCCCGGGAGTGGTCTGTGCCGCATCCATCGCCGATGCATCCGCTTGTATTTGCAGCCGGATCCAGGTTTCGCCTTTCACAAACCCCAGTCGAAGCTCACCTTGATAAGGTTTGAAGTCCAGCAACTGCGCCGCTTCCAGGGTCCGGGTTGGCGCCTCATCATGGTGGAACGCGGTGTCGATCCGAAAGCGTGCATCGGCCGCATGCACAGACACTTGGCAAAACAACAATAAGAACAGAGAGAACAGGTACTTCATGGTTTGGCCAAATCATAGGAGCTTGGGCTGGATAAAACCGCAACCTGTTGAAAAGGCGGTGGATTTGTCACCTGAAGTGAGAGCAATTGTGAGCTTTCACGGCGTCGATACAACAACGGGCCGGTTCTTTGTGAGGATCTGTGCGCTTCTATGAATTTTGGTGTGAAAACCCACAGTGCAAACAGTTAGATTGCAGTCCACCTTGTGCTTATTTTTTCAGGACTCACACCATGGCTACTTTTCAACAATTGCAACAACAAAAAGCCGAACTGGATTTGAAAATTGCCCAGTCATTGGATGCAGCCAAAAAAATGTCAGAAGAGTTGGAGCAAGCCCTAATACGCCACGAACAAGTCGAAACAGGCGCAAAGCAAATCATGGCGCTGATGGACAAGTACAACCTGAGCAAGGAAGATCTTTTTCCAAGTCCGTCATCCTCCAAATCAGTGAACATGCCACTGAAAGAAGCCAAAACGCTGGCTGAAATGCGTCAGTATTTCAACCGCCGCTGACCCAAGCATGGACATCGTTCAGCATGACGCCGATGCCCACCCCCAAGCAGCCCTTCAAAATCGGGCACCAGCGACCAGACTGACATGGTCGCGATCGATCCGCAGGTTGTAGCGGCCACCGCTGTAGCGGTGGTACTGCATCTCGCCAAAATAACGCGGCCCGAATTCGGCGCGCAAGGCAGGGCGCAGCAGGGTTCGACCTTCTGAGTAAAGACCGTCGTGAGAGTAGCCTCTGACATCCTTGGCCCACAACAAAGAAGGCGTCCAGCTGATGCCCGAACCGGCCGGGGCATATCGGGCAGAAGCCAGCATCCTCAGACCCCAAGCGCTCGATGAGGTGTAGCCATCGTGGGTGCAGGTCTTGCCGGGCACAGTGTCCACGCAGGCGGGGCCCCCGTTATAGGCTGCACCGTTGTAGCCCACGAGCCGGCCGTACCGCAACACCGCAGGATCGGGCAGGCCTCGCACCTGGCTGACGCCGACTTCGGCCAGCAAGCGGATGCGCTCTGCGCCCAGGGTTTTTGGAAACACCGTGTCCACGCCCAAGCTGCCCGTGGTCACGGCAAAGCGGTCATACGCGTCAAAGCCGGCGCCCACGGGCAAGGCGGTGATGCCTTTGTTCAGCGCCAGCACCGAGGCCGGGCTGCGCGAGGCAAAGCTGGACAGCACGTCAAAAGCGTTCAAGGTGACGGGCTGATGCGGCCGGTAAGCCACCTCGCCCAACAGGCGCGTGGTTGGCGCCAGTTTTTTGCTGAAACTCAAGCCCAGCAAAGACACATCTTCAGGATAGACCATGGCGTAGCTGACCGAGGGCACACCCGGCGTCAGGGCGTTGATGGTCATGCGCAGGCTGGGGTTGGCGCTGTGCGTGTTCATGGCAAAGAATTTGACATCGGCATCCCAGGGCTCGGCCTTGTAGCCCACCAAAAAGCCATAGGCGCCTGTACTGGCTGCCTTCACATCGGCATTGCGGTTCAAATAGGCGCCACTGGCCAGCTGGCTTTGCTCGGACGCGCCGGCCAAGGCCGCGAATTCGCAGCCCTGTGGCGCAAACGACTGCACGTCGAAAAAGGTGCCGCAACCGGGCATGACCGTGCTGCGCGACTCGTAGGCCGCAAAGCCCTCCAAACGCCACAGGCTGCCCGGCGCCCATTGGGCACTCACCATGCCCACGGGCAAGCGACCCTCCGAAGGCAAAGCCCCCGGCCGCATCATGGCGGCCACATCGGCGGGGTTGATGACCGCATTCACGCCGCCCATGTCCAACATCGGCCCACCCCACGCGAGCACTTGGCGGCCCAAACGCAGTTTGAGTGGTGCGTCAGTGCCCGCGTCGACCTGCCCGTACACGAAGACTTCGTGCAAGTCCAGGTTACTGAACCGGGCGCTGGGCTCAAACCCCCTGTCGCTCAGCGGCTGGTTGGGCTGAAAGCCGTTGGGATAATTGCCATAGGCTGCGTTTTTCTCGCCCAAGGCAAAATCTTGCCAGGCCCTGCCACGAACAAAGAGGCCCCTGTTGTCTTTTTTCAGGTCCAGGTCCCAAACGAGCTTGAGCACGTTGGAGATGGCCTGGCCTTTGACAAAGTTCAAATTCGAACCGCCGGTCTGGCCCTGCAAGTTGCCCTTGGGCGTGCCGGGCACAACCCGGGAAGGCCACTCAGCATAAGCGTCCGGGCTGGGCGATTCAGTGCGGATTTGTATACCCCAAGTGACCGCACCGTGGAACTTTGCCTCTGTGCCCTCACCCAGTTGGATGTCGATGGCGGCAGCCTGCAAACAAGACGCGGCCATGGCAGAAAAGACCAGCGCGCCTTTTGTTGTGTTCACTTGGATATTCCTTGATGCCCAACGGGTGTGGCGCTGTCACTGCGCCCAACGCTTGGCCGCAAAGCTGTTGGAGACCTTTTCCACACAATAATTGGACAGGCACATTTAACATTTCTACTGATTATTGACCTTCGGCCAAAGCGGTGGCGCATCAGCACACTTTCATCTTGCTGAGTGAGGGGACATTCACGCACTTGGTGGCAAAATGCCCGGACCTTAAGACATGTCCGCGCAGGGCATGTGTCCCACGCCCGGGCTTGCGCCCTTCTGATTGACAGCCCCCGTTCATGATGTCTTCCCCCGCTGGCACACTCGGCATCGATTTCGGCACGTCCAATTCGGCCATGGCCTGGCTTGGCCCTGAGGGCAACGCCCGCCTGCTCCCACTCGAAGGCGAAGCCCTGGCCATGCCCACGGCCGTTTTTTACAACGCCGAGGACAGCCACGCCCACTTCGGGCACGACGCCCTCAAGCACTATCTGGAAGGCACCGAAGGCCGGTTGATGCGCTCGCTGAAAAGCCTGCTGGGCAGTCCGCTGTTGTTGGAAACCACGCAAATCGGGCATCAGCAGATCAGCTTTCAGGACATCATCGCCACCTTTTTGGCCACTTTGCGCGAGCGCGCTGCACAGCACTTGGGCAGCGCACCGCGCCGCGTGGTGATGGGCAGACCGGTTCATTTTGTGGACGATGACCCTGAGCGCGATGCGCAGGCCGAAGCCTCGCTGCGCCAAGCCGTGCAGTCGGTGGGTTTTGACGAGGTGTCGTTTCAGCTGGAGCCGATTGCGGCCGCGCTGGACTACGAACAACGCCTGACGAAAGAAAGCACCGTGCTGGTGGTGGACTTGGGCGGTGGCACCTCGGACTTTACGGTGGTGCGCCTGGGGCCTGAGCGCATGCACAAGGCCAACCGCAGTGCCGATATTTTGGCCACCTCGGGGGTGCACATTGGCGGCACCGACTATGACCGCCAACTGAACCTGGCGCAGGTCATGCCACTGCTGGGCTACAGGCACTTGGGGCCCGAGCAGCGCGAGGTGCCCAACCGCGTGTTTTTTGATCTGGCCACCTGGCACCTGATCCACTGGCAATACCAACCCAGAGCCATCGCCCACGCCAAGACCCTGCGCAGCAACTACCGCAACCCGCGCTTGCACGAGCGCCTGATGCAGGTCCTGAGCGAACGCCACGGCCACCTGTTGGCGCACGAAGTGGAACAGGCCAAGATCCGCTGCTCGGTGCACTTGGCGGACACAGCGATGAACTTGGCCGTGATCGAAGAAAACCTGCACGTGCCTTTGGGCCTGCAAGACATGCAGTTGCACTTGCACGAGCTACTGACGCGCACGGTGGCCTGTGCGCGTGAATGCGTGCAGCGGGCGGGCCTGAGCGAGGCGTCTTTGGATGCCATCTACCTCACGGGCGGCTCGTCAGCCTTGCGCACCTTCCAAAACGCCTTGCAAGCCGAGTTTGTCGGGGTGCCCTTGGTCGAGGGCGATTTGTTTGGGGGTGTGGCGCTGGGCCTGGCCTACAGCCGCTGAGCAGCCTAGACCTTCCATCGCAGGTCGGGCCTTTATGGTCCGACAGCCATCTACAAATACCCAAGTAGCCTTCGTGGATGGCAGAAGGTCCGGTGCGGGACCTTATGGGGTCACGCCTGAGACACTCGGACGATGGCCGCCTGCCCAATCAGGTCTTTTGCAGGTACACATAGGCGCCCATGAGGGGGTTGGCCTGGTCCAGCCGCAAAGGGGCGCGGTGAATGCGGGCCCATTGCCAGCCGTGCTGGGCGGCGAGCCCTTGCAGATATGTCAGGGCGTGCGCAAACCGCAGCGTGCTGTGCAACTGCACAGCCTGGCCAGGGTCCGCCTCTTCCACGGTGAAAGCCAGCCAGCCACCTGGCCGCACGCGGGAGCCCAGGGCCTCAAACACCGCCTCCAGATGGCCCACATAAATGAACACGTCAGCGGCCAGCACCAGGTCGACCAGCTCAGCGCCTTGCTTCAAAAAATCGACCAGTTCCTGTGCGTGCAGGTTGTCATAAACCCCCAGCGCACGGGCTTTGTCCAGCATGGCCGAAGACAGATCCACCCCGCTCAAATGCACGGCATGCGGACGGATCAATTGGCCACACAAACCGGTGCCACAACCCAAATCCCAAACCCGCTCAAACCGCGTGCCCGGTGGGACGGGCAGTTGTTCCAGCAACACGCGGTGGCCCTGGTAGCCCAGTTGGCCCACCAAGTGCGCCTCAAAGTCGTTGGCGTACTGGTCGAACAATGTTTGCACATAAGCCGCAGGCGCATTCACCACAGGCTGCTGCGGGCTCAGGGCGGCCAGGTAATAGCGGTGCAGCTCAGGGTCGGCCCCCAGCTGCATCGCCCGCTGGTAGCCAACGATCGCTTGCGCGGTCTGGCCCATGTCGCGCTGCACATGGGCCAGCTGGCTCCAGGCTTCGGCCAACTCGGGGTCGTGCGCCAAGGCCTGCTCAAAGGCTTGCAAGGCTTGCGGCAAGCGCGCTTGGTGCGCCAAACACTCGCCCCAGCGCAAACAAAATTCAGCCCCGTCGGCCCCCAAGGCACGCGCTTGTTCATGGCAATGCAAGGCCTGCGGCCAGTCGCCCAGGGCCATTTGCGCAACACCCCGGGCCATCCAAGCATCGGTCAAGGTGGCGTCGGCGGCAAGGGCTTGACGCAGGCACACATCGGCCTGCGCAAAGCGGCCCAGGTGCACGCAGCTCACACCCAGGTTCATCAGCACCGAGGGTCTGCCCGGTGCCAGCTGCAAAGCCTGTTCAAACAGCGCTGCAGCCGCCTCGAAGTCGTGACGTTCAAACTGTTCGATGCCCGCCACAAAGGCTTGGCGGGCTTGTTCGAGTGAAGGGTTCATGATCGCCAGTGTGACACAGGGTCTGCTACCCTGGAGCGTGCTCCTTTCGGTGCAAGGCACAATGCCTGCAGACATGCAAACACCGGAGACACCATGAAAGAACCCCCCTATGCCTGGGTGGTGGTCTGGGCCACCTTTACTTGCCTGGCGCTGATCTTCGGGGTGTCGTATTCGTTCGCGGCGTTTTTTGAGTCGTTTGCCGTCGAGTTTTCGGCGCAGCGGGCCGATGTGTCCTGGATCTTTGGCCTCTCGGGCTTTGTCTACTTTGTGCTGGGCGCGGGCGGCGGCATGCTGGCCGACCGGTACGGGCCGCGCATCGTGTGTTCGGCGGGCATGGCCATGATTGCGGGGGGCTTGCTGGCCACCAGCTGGGCCACGTCCTTGCTGGCGGTGTACGTGAGTTACGGCTTTTTGGTGGGCCTGGGCATTGCCCTCGTCTACACACCGTCGATTGCCAGCGTGCAACCCTGGTTCACCACCCGTCGGGGCTTGGCCGGGGGCATCGCCAGCTCGGGCGTGGGCGCGGGCACCTTGCTGGTGCCGGTGGGGGTGGCCATGGCCATTGGCTCCATGCCTTGGCGCGAGGCGATGCAGGTGTTGGCGCTGGGCGTGTTGGTGTTGGGTTTGCTGGCAGCGGCTTTGTTGCGGCGCGCACCGGCGGCCCATGCCACGGGAGCAGGCGGCTCGGCCACGGGCCTGACTTTGCGCGAAACCCTGCGCACCCCCACGTTCCGTTGGCTTTACCTGGCCATCGTGCTGGCTTCGCCGGTGATGTTCACCCCCTTTGCCCATGTCTCGGCCTCGGCCCGTGATTTGGGTTTGGACGAAGCGTTTGCGGTGGGCCTGGTAGGCTTAATTGGCGTGGGCAGCCTGGTCGGTCGCTTTGCCATCGGCCTGGTGGCTGACCGGCTGGGGAGGGCGCAAACGCTGGTGCTGATGCAGCTGTCCATGGGCGCGTCGTATGCGCTGTGGGGCACGGCAGGTGGGCAGGGACTGCTGGTGGTGTTCGCGCTGTGGTTTGGGCTCAGCTATGGCGCCATCGTGTCGCTTTTACCGGCCATTTGCATGGATTACTTTGGCGGCAAATCGGTCGCCAGCGTGGTGGGCACTTTGTACAGTGGCGCGGCTGTGGGCAATTTACTCGGGCCGGTGCTGGCCGGTGCGGTGTTTGACCACAGCGGCCACTACCTGGGCGTGATGGCCGTGTGCGGCGTGCTGTCGCTGTGCGCCACCTGGGCCTCGCGGCAGATGAAGCGCAGCGGGCAGTCGCGGTATTGAGCAGAGAAAGAAACCCCATGCACAATGATTTGCACGCGCTGCGGCGCATCCTCAAAACGTGCCCCACCATCGCCGTGGTGGGCTTGTCGGCCGAGTGGCACCGGCCGAGCTATTTCGCGGCCAAGTACATGCAGTCGCATGGCTTCAAAATCGTGCCGATCAACCCGCGCTATGCAGGCCAAGAGATCTTGGGCGAAACCTGTTACGCCAGCCTGGGCGACATCCCTTTCAAAGTGGACATGGTCGATGTGTTTCGCCGCGCCGAAGACGTGCTCCCCATTACCGAGCAAGCCGTTGCCATCGGCGCTCTTTGTTTGTGGCAACAGTTGGGCGTGGCCAACCCCGAGGCCGATGCGCTGGCAAGGCAAGCCGGGCTGGATTCGGTGAGCAACCGCTGCGTGAAGATCGAGCACGCCCGGCTGTTTGGTGGCCTGAACTGGGTGGGCGTGAACACCGGGATCATCTCGGCGCGGCGGCTGGTATAAGAACACCATGACCGACCGCCAATTTCACCCCGAAACCCTGGCCATCCATGCTGGGCAAATTCCCGATGCGGCCACCGGCGCACGCGCCTTGCCGATTTACCAAACCAGCAGCTTTGTGTTTGACAGCGCCGAGCACGCGGCATCGCTGTTCAACCTGCAGACCTTTGGCAATGTGTATTCACGCCTGAGCAACCCCACGGTGGCGGTGCTCGAAGAACGCGTGGCAGCACTCGAAGGCGGGCGCGCCGGGGTGGCCAGTGCCTCGGGCATGGCGGCCGAAACCATGGCACTGATGACCCTCTTGCAATCAGGCGACCATGTGGTGGCCGCTGGCGCTTTGTATGGCGGCTCGGTGACGATGCTGGCCGTGAGCCTGGCCAAGTTCGGCATTGAGACCACCTTTGTGGACGCGACCCAGCCCGAAGCTTTTGCCGCCGCCATGCGCCCCAACACCCGGGCGGTGTACGCCGAAAGCCTGGGCAACCCGAGCATGGTGGTGCTGGACATCGCGGCCGTGGCCGAGGTGGCCCACGCGCACGGCGTGCCGCTCATCATCGACAACACCGTGCCCAGCCCGCTGCTGTGCAATCCGCTCGCATTGGGAGCCGACATCGTGGTGCATTCGGCCACCAAATACCTGGCGGGCCACGGCACCACCTTGGGTGGCGTGGTGGTCGAGAGTGGCAAATTCCCTTGGGACAACGGCAAGTTTCCGGGCATGACCGAGCCGTCCAAGGGCTACCACGGCGTGAAGTTTTACGAGACCTTTGGCGACTTTGGCTTTTCCATGCGCTGCCGCATGGAGAGTCTGCGCGTGTTTGGTGCGGCGCTCAGCCCCATGAGCGCCTGGCAGATCCTGCAAGGGGTCGAGACCTTGCCCCTGCGCATGCAAAAGCACTGCGACAACGCATTGGGCGTGGCAATGTTTTTGCAGGCCGACCCGCGTGTGGCCTGGGTCAATTACCCTGGCCTGCCCGACCACCCGCAGCACGCCCTGATGCAGCGCCAGATGCGCGGGGCCTCGGGCCTGTTGGCGTTTGGGGTGAAAGGCGGTTTGGCGCAGGGCGTGACCTTCATCGAATCTGCCCAGTTCATGAGCCACCTGGTCAACATCGGCGACACCCGCACCCTGATCAGCCACCCCGCCAGCACCACACACCGGCAGCTGGACGAAGCCCAGCAACTGGCCGCAGGTGTGCCGCCCGACATGGTGCGCATCTCGGTGGGCTTGGAAAACCTGGACGACATCCTGTGGGACATCGACCAAGCCTTGGATAAAACCAGGCCATGACAACACCGGTGTCTTTTTGCCGGTCGGCGCTTTCAGGTCCGACATCGCGGGTGGCACACCGTCGCCGTTTTAAAAGTCGCTTCGCGAAAGAAGAGCTGTCGGACCGTAAAGGCCCGACCTACGGGGATGTCGGACCGCAAAGGCCCGACGGGGGATCGGTGATCAACGCACCAGCAAGGCCTGCTTGCGCCTGCGCTCCGCCTGCAACAGCCCCAGCCCCGCGGCCACCACCAGCGCAATGCCGCACCAAGCCAAAAGATTCGGCACATCGCCCCACATCAGGTAACCCAGCACCAGCGCCACCAACAAGCCGCTGTAGCGAAATGGCCCAATCACGCTCATGTCGCCCAGCCGCATGCTGAGCGTGAGCAAGTGGTAACCCGCCGCCAGACACAGCGACGCGCCGAACAGCAGCCACAGGTGCTGAGTGGTCATGGGCTTCCAGGGCTCGAACACACTCCACACGCCCGCCAGCAACATCACCATGGTGGAGGTGGACAAAGTGATCAGCAGTGAAGGCACCTGAGCGGGCACCAGGCGCGTCATGAAATCTCGGCCCGCGTGCAGCACCGCCGCAAACAAGCACAGCAAGGCATAGCCATTGAAGTCCCCCATGCGCGGCTGCACCACCAACAGTACGCCAGCAAAGCCCAACAAGGTGAGCGCCCAGCGGCCCGGTGTGACCCGCTCGTGCAAAAAGAACACCGCCATCAAAGTCAGGAACAGCGGACCCGCCAAATTGATCGCCGTGGCGTTGCCCAAAGGGATGTGAAACACCGCCGTGAGGTAGGTGAAGGACGCCAGGCTGTCGACCACGGCGCGGGCAGGCACCGAGCGCGTCAACGTGGTGCGCCAGTGCTGCAGCTGGCCCATCCACCCAGCCAGGGCCAACAACAGCGCGGTGGTCATCACGCCGCGCACAAAAATCAGTTGCGGTGTGGACAGGTCGGCGCTGACCCACTTGACCAGCGCATCGTTGACCACAAAAAACACCATCGCCCCGGTCATGGTGACGATGCCGCGCCGGTTGTGCTGGCTCATGCCTTCAGCCCTTGCAAAAACGGCAAGGCCTTGGCCAGCAGGGCCTCAGGGGCTTCTTCGGCGATGTAATGGCCGCAGGGCAAGGCTTGCCCTGTGACCTGTGTGGCCACTTTTTGCCATTCCTGGAGCGGCTCAAAACAGCGCTGCACCACGCCTTGCGCGCCCCACAGCACCTGCAGCGGCATCTCCAGCCGCCGCCCTTGCGCGATGTCCTCTCGGTCGTGCACCAGGTCAATGCCTGCAGACGCCCGGTAGTCTTCGCACAGGCCATGCGCGGCACCCGGCAGGGCCAGGCAGCGCTGGTATTCGGCCAAGGCGCGCGCATCGAACGGCGCCAACCCGGCGCTGCGCTTGCCCATCACATCGGTCACATAGGCCGCTGGGTCGGCCTGGATCAGGCGCTCGGGCAGGGGCTGCGGCTGGATCAAAAAGAACCAGTGCCAATAAGCGCGTGCAAAGGCCTCGGTGGTCTGCGCGTACATGGCCAAGGTGGGCGCAATGTCGAGCAGGACCATGCGGCTGACCGCATCCCCATGGTCCATGGCCAACCGGTGCGCCACCCGGGCACCCCGATCGTGCGCCAGCACCGCAAAGCGGGCAAAGCCCAGGTGCTGCATCAGGCTCACCTGGTCTTGCGCCATGCTGCGTTTGGCATAAGCCGCGTGGTCTGGCCCGCCTTCAGGCTTGGACGAATCGCCATAGCCGCGCAAGTCGGCCGCCACCACAGTGAAGTGCTGCGCCAGCGTGGGGGCCACTTTGTGCCAGATGGCCAGGGTTTGCGGGTGGCCGTGCAGCAGCAACAAGCCGGGCCCCTGACCCCCCACCATGGCCGAGATCGAGATGCCGGGGCTGACCTCCAGCAGGTGGTGGGCAAAACCGGGAAACAAAGGCAAGGCAGGGTGGTTCATGGGCAGCGTTGTGTCTGATCGGCCATTATTGCCCTCCCAGACCCGGTCGCCTGTGACCTGTGAGACCCGCGTTTGACGAAAGCTTGAGATGGGCGAGCGCTTAAACTCTCCGCTTTGATCCCAAAACAAGGAAGACCCCATGGGCGCGCAGTGGAAAGCAAAAGGCAAGGCACAGGCAGCCGATGCCCGCGGCAAATTGTTTGGCCGCTTGGCCAAGGACATCATGATCGCGGCGCGCAATGGCGCTGACCCGTCCGCCAACTCGCGCCTGCGCTTGGTGGTCGAGCAAGCCCGCAAGGTGTCCATGCCCAAGGAAACGCTGGAGCGCGCCATCAAGAAAGGCGCAGGCCTGCTGGGCGATGCGGTCAGCTTTGAGCGCGTGATCTACGAAGGCTTTGCACCGCACCAAGTGCCGGTGATGATCGAGGTGCTGACCGACAACGTCAACCGCAGCGCGTCAGAGATGCGCGTGCTGTTTCGCAAGGGCCAGCAAGGCACTTCAGGCTCGGTGTCTTGGGACTTTGACCATGTGGGTTTCATCGAAGCCGAACCCGCCCAGGCCGGCGCCGACCCCGAGCTGGCCGCCATCGAAGCGGGCGCGCAAGACTTTGAGCCTGCCGACGAAGACGGTGTGACGGTGTTCATCAGCGAGGCGACCGACCTGGACCTGGTCAGCCGCGCCCTGCCCGAACACGGCTTCACCGTGGTGTCGGCCAAGCTGGGCTACAAACCCAAAAACCCGGTCGACCCGGCCAACCTGAGCGCCGAACAACTCGAAGAAGTCGAAGCCTTCTTGGGCGCGATCGACAACAACGACGACGTGCAAAACGTGTTTGTGGGTCTGCTAGGCTAACGCCTTTCAATTTGTCAGGAGTTACACATGATTGCATCCCTGAGTTTTCGCCACCTGGGCTGGACCGCATCGGTTTTGTTGGCTTTGGCTGTCAGCAGCAGCGCCCTGGCCCAAGCCTGGCCTCAGCGCCCCATCAAAGTCGTCATTCCTTTTCCACCCGGCGGGCCCACTGATCTGGTCATGCGCACAGCGGCCGAAAGAATACTGGCCAACCTCAAGCAACCCATCGTGATCGAGAACCAGCCCGGGGCCGGTGGCAACATCGGTGCGGCCACCGTGGCGCGGGCCGCTCCCGATGGCTACACCTTTTTGTTCGCGACCGACACGCTGCTCACCGTCAACCCGCATGTTTACAAATCCATGCCCTTTAAGCTCGATGACTTGAAGCCCATCAGCGTGCTGTCTTCGTTCAGCCAGACCCTGGTGTGCAACCCTTCGCTGGGTGTCAAAACAGTGTCCGAGCTGATCGCCAAATCCAAAACCATGCCCTTGAGCTATGCCTCCGGCGGCGCGGGTGTGCCGGGGCACTTGTCCACAGAATTGCTGCTGAGCATGACCGGCATGCAGATGACGCACATCCCCTACAAAGGCCCGGCCCCCGCCATGCAGGACGTGCTGGCCAACCAGGTGCCTTGCGGTCTGCTGGCCGGGCCCACGGTGCTGCCCCATGTGCGCTCGGGCAAGTTGACGGCGCTGGCGGTGTCGGGCCAAGCGCGAGCGCCCTCTTTGCCCGAAGTGCCCACCATGGACGAAGCTGGGGTGAAAGGCTATGAGGCCGACTTCAGCCTGATCTTGATGGCCCCCAAACAAGTGCCCGATGACATCGTGGCCAAATTCCGCCAAGCGGTGGTTGACGCGCTGCGCACCCCAGAAGCCACCGAGCGCCTCAGGGCATCCGACCAGACCGTGATGGGCAGCACACCCGAGCAGGCGGTCGCCAAAGTGGCCAAGGACTTTGCCAAGTGGGGCGCGGTGTCGCGCAAGATCGGTTTGAGTCTGGACTGACACCAGCGCGCCTCCCAAATGACAAGCCCAACCAGCGAACGGGTCGGGCCGATAGGTCGTCACAAGAGGATCGACCCAAGGTTTACCCAAAAGAAGCTTCATCGTTCTGATGGGCGGGGCGCATGAGTGAGACCCGATAATGAGCCCACCGTGCAAAGGCCGCCCATGACCGAAACCCTTCCCCCACCCCAACTCGAACACCTGTGCGACCTGGCCGTGACCATTGCCGCGCCGGTGGAAGTGGGCCACACACCCGCCGGTTTGCGCCGCATGATCCCCATCACCGGTGGCAACGTCACCGGCCCCCGCGTGAACGGCAAAGTGTTGGCCGGGGGTGCCGACTTTCAGCTGATCTTGGAAGGCGGCACGCAAGCGCATCTGGACGCGCGCTATGTGATCGAGCTGGACGATGGCAGCCGGGTGTTTGTGCAAAACACCGCCTTGCGCGTGGCCTCGCTCGAGAACTCGCAGCGCATCATGAGCGGCCAGCCAGTCAACCCGGACGAGGTTTACTTTCGCTGCCAACCCAAGCTTGAAGCCACCGCGCCGCAATGGGCCTGGCTGAGCGAGAGCCAGTTCATCGGCAGCGGGCGGCGGGCACCCGATGGGGTGTTTTTGAGCTTTTACCGGGTGTGCTGAAACTGGTATCTGGCCCCAGCCAAACCCGAGCGCTGGCTTCCAATGCGCCGGCCCTGATCACCCAAACCGCCCGGGCCCATAAGGCATCGGATCGACGCAAGTCGGCTCACCGCCAACCATCTCGGCCAGCAGTCGACCGGCCACCGGGCCCATGGTGAAGCCCTGGTGCGCGTGGCCAAAGTTGAACCACAGCCCAGGGTGTCGCGGTGCCGGGCCCATCACGGGCAACATGTCCGCCGTGCAAGGGCGTGCGCCGAGCCAAGGCGGCTCGGGCAGGGGCTGGCCCAGGTCGATCCATTCCCGCGCCAGCGCTTCGGCCTTGGCCAGTTGCACCGGCGTGGGCGGGGCATCGATGGGGGCAAACTCGGCCCCGGTGGTCAGGCGCAAGCCGCGTTGCATGGGCGCCAGCACATAGCCGCGCTCGGCGTCGAGCAGGGGTTGCCGCACTGGGACGGGCGGGGTGTAGTGCTGGTGGTAGCCGCGTTTGATGAACAGCGGGTAGTGGTAACCCAGCGTGCGGATCAAACCATCGGACCAGGGCCCCAGCGCCAGCACAGCCTGCTGGGCATGCACCAGGCCTTCGGTGGTGTGCACCGACCATTCCGCGCCCTGCGCCTGCAAGCTGGCCGCGTCCCCCGTCAACACACGGCCGCCACGCGCCACAAACAGGTCGGCATAGCGCTGCACCAAGGCGCCCGGGTCATTCACTGCCCACGGGTCCAGCCAGTGCACCGCGCCGGCCAAGGGTTTTTGCAAGGCCGGTTCGGCCAGCGCCAATTGGGCCGTGTTTTCTGCTTGGGAGCGCACACCAAAACGCGTGTGCAAATCTTCGGCCCGCTGCGCCGCCGCGTCGAACGCTTCGGCCGTGCGGAACACAAAGCGAAAACCTTCCCGCGAGACCAAGTCTTGCGCCTCCGCCGCCGCGATCAGCGGATCATGTTCAGCCGTGGCGTGGGCGATCAGGCGGCTGTAGGCTTGGGTGGCCTGCGTATGACGCTGGGGGTGCGAGTGGTGCCGGTAGCGCAGCAGCGCTCTGCCCATTTGCCACAGCCCTTGGGCGTGCCAATGCACTTGGGCACCGCGCCCCAAGGCCACGTCCAGCAAAAAGCCCGGCTCACGCGGAAAGGCATAAGGCTCGACCGCCTCGCGCTGGATCAGGCCCGCATTGCCCATGGATGTTTCTTGGCCCGGCGCACGCCGGTCCACCAGCGTCACGTCAAAGCCGCGCTGCTGCAAATGCAAGGCGGTGCAGGTGCCCACCATGCCCGCGCCCAAAACAAGGATGGAAGAGTTCATAAGCCGAGCATCATGCAGCAGCACCCGGGGACTCGTCTATCCCCTGTGCTTTCGGTTTTTTCTCACCCGGTCACAATCTCGGGCATGAAACGCCTCTACGCTTATTTTTTTCGGGGTCTGATCAGCTTTTTGCCGGTGGGTCTCACGGTCTACGTGCTCTACCTGTTCGTCGCCTGGGTCGAAGCCTCGGCCATGCGTTTACTGGGCCCGATCACCGGTGACTTTTACCTGCCGGGCCTGGGCATTGTGCTGGGCACCGGGTTCATTTTGGTGCTGGGCTTTTTGGTGTCGCAGCCCTTCATGACGCGGGTGCTGGACTGGGTTGAATTGCCCTTCACCAATTTGCCCTTGGTCAAAAGCATCTACTCGTCGCTGAAAAGTTTTGCCGACTATTTCGCGCCCCACGAACGCGACGTGCAACAGGTGGTGTTGCTGAAAAAACCGAACACCGACTTGTCCATCATCGGCTTGGTCACGCGCCAAAGCCTGGCCGATTTGCCCCTGGATGCGCAAACCCAGCAGCACCTGGCGGTGTACCTGCCCATGGGCTACATGATTGGTGGCTACACCGTGTTTGTGCCCCGCGATTGGGTGCAGGTGCTGGACATGTCGGTGGAAGAAGCCATGCGCTCTTCTTTGACGGCGTGGATGGGTAACCCCAAAAATCCGCATGCGCCCTGAACGTGAGGCACGCCGGCTCAGGTCTGCGCCGCCAAGAACGCCACCGCCGCCGCGACACCATCGGTGCCAAAGGGGATTTTTTGCACCGTCATGGCCGCCTCGATACCGGCCAGCGCGCCCAAAATCATGGGCTCGTTCATGTCGCCCAGATGGCCGATGCGAAACACCCGTCCGGCCAAAGGCCCCAAGCCCCCCGCCATGGCGACCTGAAAGCGTTCGCGCGCCACCGTGCGCAGCGCTTCGGGGTCGATGCCCGGGGCCACCTCGATGGCGGTGACCGAGGCCGAGCGTGTCTCGGGCAAGCGGGCATGAAACCGCATGGCCTCCGGCACTGCCCAGCGCTCGACCGCTGCATGCACCGCGCCCGCCAGACGTTGGTGGCGCGCCCAGACATTGGGCAAGCCTTCTTCTTCGAGCAAGGCAATGGCCATCTCCAGCCCGGCGATGTGGGCCAGCGGCGGCGTGCCGCAAAACTTGGCCGACTGGTTGTCGCTGTCGCGGCGTTGCCAGTCCCAGTAAAAACGCGGTTCGGCGTGGCGGGCTGACCATTCCATGGCTTTGGCGTTCACGGCCACAAAGCCCAAACCAGGCGGCATCATCAAACCCTTTTGCGAGCTGCCCAGGGCCACGTCCACGCACAAGGCGTCCATGTCAAACGGGCTGGCGGCCAGCGAGGCCACCACGTCCACCACATACAACGCCGGGTGCGCCGCCGCGTCGATGGCGCGGCGCACCGCCGCCAAATCGCTGGTCACGCCGCTGGCCGTGTCGGTGTGGACCACCAGCACCGCGCTGATGCGGTGGCTGGTGTCTTCGCGCAGGGCTTGCTCGATCGCAGCCACGTCAAAGGGGTGACCCTCTTGGTAAGGCGTACGCTGCAAGGCGATGCCCATGCCCTCGATCTGGAGGGCCCACTGGTCCGAGAAATGGCCCGAACCCGCCAACAGCAAAGTGTGCTTCGCCGAGGCCAGGTTGGCCGCCGCCGACTCCCACATGCCGTGCCCGTTGCTGGCAAACAAGAACACATCAGAGCGCGGACTGCGCAGCAGCCGCTTCATGCCGCTTTCACATTCGGCAATCATGGCCGCCACCCGAGGGTCGGACAAATCGGTCATGGGCCGCTGCATGGCGTGCATGACCTCGTCGGGCACATGGGTGGGCCCCGGCGAATGCACAAAGCGGATGCCGGGGATGCGGGGAGTGGACGGTGAAAAACGGTTCATGCCATGCCTGCTGGTCGGTGAATGAGACCTTTCAGTTTAAGTCGGCAGGTGCGCCCTGCCTGTGCCCAGGGCGATAGCTGGCTCACCGGCAGAAAATGCAGCTTGCCCCGCATCGCCATCGCCATCGCCATCGCACGGGATAATCCCAGGGAATCCTCAACCCGCTGGGCCTGCCCCGACCCGCACCTCGCCCCAAGCCAGCCATGACACCTTCCCAGCCCCCAGTGAGCCGCGACACCTTGCAACAAGCCTTGGCAGAATTGTTCGCCCCTTGGGTGCAGTCGCTGAACCTGCAGGTCGAGCGTTTCGATGCCGACAGCGTGACACTGCGCTTGCCGCAAAGCGACCAGTTGTCGCGGGTGGGCGGCATGCTGTGCGGTCAGGCCATGATGGCGGCCGCCGACACGGCCATGGTGCTGGCGCTGATCAGCCACTTTGGGCAGTTCCGGCCCTGCGGCACCGTGCAGCTGTCCAGCAGCTTCATGAAACCGCTGTCAGGCCAGGACGCGCTGGTCACGGCGCGGGTGCTGCGCGCAGGCAAGGCCATGGCCTTTGGCGAGATTGACTTGGCCGGGGCCGACGACGGCAAGAGCGTTTTTCGGGCCAACACCACCTATGCCCTGATGTGAGCCGGGTTGTCAGTGGCCCGCCAGCCGGTCATGGCTACAATACCGCCATTCTTGTTCTGAGGTCCCCCATGTCCAATCACAACGACGCACACAATTCTGACGACCCCGTGGAAAACGTGGTCAAGCACATTCCCGTGGTCATCCCGGCCGCAGGTGCCGTGTTGATTTTCTTGTTGGCCTTCATTGCCGTGGTCATGGCCTGAAGCCCCGTCCCCGTCGGGTGCCCCGCCAAGGCCGCACCCTCCAAGCCCAACCCGCAACAGCGCGCGCTTTGCGGGTTTTATTTTGTGCGCACCGGCATGATGTGCAGCGCCTCTGGCGCGATCTGAAGCTGAACCCAGCCACCAGAGACGACCTGCAAACGCTGCAACAGGCGGCTGGTCAGGTTCAAGGTGATGGTTTGGCAGGGCAAGGCTTCGGGCCTGAGCGTGCACAAACTGATTTCACCCAACGACAAGACCTCCAGCAACTGGCAACGCAAACGGGTGTGGCCCAGCGGCGCAAGGCTGGGCGCCTCGCCATCGGCCATCACGTCCACCTGTTCCCCGTTCAGCACCCAAGTCACCGGGGTGCCGTCGTCGATCTTGTTCTTGTCGAACACCGCCAAGTCCAGTCCAGCGTCTGAGGGTGCCGCATCGGTCCAGCGCAAGCGCCCCCAGCCGGCTTGGTCCTTTAAAAAGCGGCCCTCAAAGTGGTTTTGAATGCCCACCAGTTCGGCCACCCGGGCGTTGCGCGGGCTGGCAAACACACGGGCGGGCTCGCCGGTTTGCAGGGTCTGGCCCGCGTCCACGATCACCACCCGGTCGGCCAGGCGGCGGGCCTCTGCCAGGTCGTGTGTCACGAGCAGCATGGGCACCGACACCTTTTGGCGCAGCGCGGCCAGCTCGCGGTACAGCGTCTGGCGTGTGGGCGCGTCCACCGCCGAAAAGGGCTCGTCCAGCAACAACACACCGGGCAAACAGGTCGGGGTCGGGGTTGAAGCCCAAGAGGGCGTCGGCATGACACGCACCAGCGCCCGCGCCAACGCCACGCGCTGCTGCTGACCACCAGACAGTTGCGAGGGCCTGCGCTGACTCAGCGTGGCCAGCCCCAAACGGGCCAGCAAAGTCTGCACATCGGCGCTCGACCAGCCAGACCCAGCGGCCAGCGCCACATTGGCTTGCGCCGTCATGTGCGGAAAAAGCGCGTAATGCTGGAACACCAGACCCGCCCGACGCTCTTGCGGGCTGAGCTGCACGCCCACTGCCGTGTCCAGCCATGCCTGGCCCGCCACCCGAATCTGGCCTTGCACATCGGCCGGCGTCAACAGCCCGGCAATGGCGCGCAGCATGCTGGTTTTGCCACTGCCAGACGGCCCAACCAGGGCCACCAACTCGCCCGCGCCGCAGTCAAATTCGGCTTCCAGCCGAATCGGGCTGGCCGAGCGCAGTTGCACCTGCAAGCCTTGCATCAGCGCTCCTGCAAGGCGCGGCCACGTTGGCCCACCCGGTCAAAGGCCAACACCAGCGTGAGCGCCAGCAAAGACACGCCCACCAGCGCCAGCGCCATGACATGGGCCGACTGCAAATCCATGCCCTGCACCTTGTCATAGAGCGAGACCGACAGGGTGCGCGTCTCGCCTTCGATGTTGCCGCCCACCATGAGCACCACGCCAAATTCGCCCAGGGTGTGGGCCACGGTGAGCGCCATGCCCGCCAGCAAACCAGGCCAGGCCAGCGGCAATTCGATGCGCCAAAACGTCTGCCAAGCGGACAAGCCCGACACCCAAGCCGCCTCCCGCAAGCTGTGCGGCACCGCGGCAAAGGCGCGTTGAATGGGTTGCACCATGAAAGGCAAATTGACCAGCACGCTCACCAACAGCAAACCTTCGAGGGTGAACACCAGCCGAATGCCCGAGGCCGCCAGCCAAGCGCCCAAGGCACTGCCCTGGCCAAAGGCCACCAAAAAGTAAAACCCGATCACGGTGGGGGGCAACAGCAAGGGCAGCAGCAGCAACGCTTCGACCACCGGCCGCCCGGCCCAGGCGGTCACGGCCAGCCAGCGGGCCAGCGCCAAACCCACTGGCAGCAAAGCCAAGGTGGTCAGAGCGGCCAGGCTCAGGGATACGTGAAGGGCAGACCAATCCATGGTGTGGGTTTTGAAGGCTGAGCTGAAATGTGGGGTGTGGGGCTGGATTATTGCGGCAAGGCGTAACCGTGCCGCACAAACACCGCCTGCGCGGACGGGCTAAGCAAAAACCGGTGCCAGTCTGCCGCCGCCGCACCCGCGCCCTTGAGCAGCACCATGCGCTGGTGCAGGGGGGCGTGCAAATCAGCGGACAACGGCAAGACCTGCAAGCTGTGGGCGATCTCGGGGGCCTGGGCCAGGGCCAGAGCGGAGATGCCCGCCTGCGCTGCGCCCGTGGCGACAAACTGGGTGGACTGACCGATGTGGTCGCCCAGCACTTTCTGGTGCGCAGGCAGCGGCCCGACTCCGGCACGCTGCAAAGCCTGGACGGCGGCCACGCCATAGGGGGCCAGCGCCGGGTTGGCGATGGCGAATTTGTCGCCCGGCTTCATCGAACGCACCACCGCCACCAAGCCTTGGGCCAGCGGCAGCGCTGAGTTTTTGGGCACGATCAACGCCAGGCGGCCCGTGGCGTAACGCTGCCCTCCGTCCACGGTATGCCCGGCTTTGGCCAGTTCGGCCACCCAAACCTCGTCGGCCGAGATGAATTGCTCAACCGGCAAGCCCTGCAAAATTTGCCGCGCCAGGTTGCCCGAAGCACCCAGATTCACATCGACCTGAACGCCTGTTTGTTGTCTGTAGTGGGTTGCCAAGTCAGCCATCACAAACTTCAGGTTGCTGGCGGCAGCGATTTTGATGCGGGTCGGGCTTTGCGCCTGTGCCGCCCACGGAGCGAACCACGATGCCGCTAAAACCGCCAACAATCCAAAGCGCCGCAGAGGCTTGAAACCAGAACCCACAGTAACCCGCATAATGTCATGCTTATTTTGCATAGTTTTAAAGAGGTTTTCAGCCCAGCTGACAGGCACGAAACAGGCAGCCTCCCTAAAATCGAGGCCCGTTGGTGACAACGCCGTGACATCCGCTTTTTCAAGCGGCCAAAGCCTTCAGTATCTCAGCCCCACAGCCGTTTTTTCAAAGCCCCTGCGCAGAGGTTTTGAAAAAACGATTTTTAAACTTGGAGCACTTCCCATGAACTCACCCGTGATGCAGGGCCTGAACCTGAATACGCCCAAATACGTCAAGAACGCCAAACTGATCGCCTGGGTCGCCGAAATGGCCGCCCTGTGCAAGCCGGCCAACATTCATTGGTGCGACGGCTCGCAAGAAGAGTACGACCGCCTGTGCGCAGAGTTGGTGGCCGCAGGCACCTTCAAAAAGCTCAACCCCGCCAAGCGCGCCAACTCTTTCTTGGCTTGTTCCGACCCTTCGGACGTGGCCCGAGTGGAAGACCGCACTTTCATCTGCTCGGCCCAAAAAGAAGACGCAGGCCCGACCAACAACTGGATGGAACCTGCGCAAATGCGCGCTACCCTGAACCCGCTGTTTGACGGCTGCATGGCAGGCCGCACGATGTATGTGGTGCCTTTCTCGATGGGCCCCTTGGGCTCGCACATCAGCCACATCGGCATCGAGCTGAGCGACAGCGCCTACGTGGTGGTGAACCAGAAGATCATGACCCGCATGGGCAAGGCGGTGTTCGACGTGCTGGGCACCGACGGCGACTTTGTGCCGTGCATGCACACCGTGGGCGCGCCGTTGGCCGCAGGTGAAAAGGACACCACATCCTGGCCTTGCAACCCCTCCACCAAATACATCGTGCACTACCCCGAGACCCGCGAAATCTGGTCTTATGGTTCGGGCTACGGCGGCAACGCGCTCTTGGGCAAGAAGTGCTTTGCGCTGCGCATCGCCTCCAACATGGGCCGGGAAGCCGCAGGGGGCCCCTCCGGTAGCCAGGGCTGGTTGGCCGAGCACATGCTGATTTTGGGCGTGACCAACCCCCAGGGCAAAAAATACCACGTGGCGGCTGCTTTCCCCAGCGCCTGCGGCAAAACCAACTTCTCGATGCTGGTGCCGCCAACTGTCTTTGAAGGCTGGAAAGTCACCACCATCGGCGACGACATCGCCTGGATCAAGCCCCACACCAACGGCAAGATGGTCGCCATCAACCCCGAAGCCGGTTACTTTGGCGTGGCCCCCGGCACCAACATGAAGACCAACCCCAACTGCATGCTGAGCCTGAACAAGGACGTGATCTTCACCAACGTGGCCCTGACGGACGACGGCGACGTGTGGTGGGAAGGCATGGAAAAGGACACCGGCCAACTGCCCGACCATTTGATCGACTGGCAAGGCAAGGACTGGACCCCCCAGATCGCCAAAGAGACCGGCGCCAAAGCCGCTCACCCCAACGCCCGCTTCACGGTGGCTGCGACCAACAACCCGGCACTCGACCCCGCTTGGGACGACGCTGCAGGCGTGCCGATCGACGCCTTCATGTTCGGCGGCCGCCGCTCGACCACCGTGCCACTGGTCACCGAAGCGCGCAGCTGGACCGAGGGCGTGTACATGGCCGCGACCATGGGCTCGGAGACGACTGCCGCCGCCTTTGGCGCGCAAGGCGTGGTGCGCCGCGACCCGTTCGCCATGCTGCCGTTTTGCGGCTACAACATGAGCGACTACTTCCAGCACTGGCTCGACACCGGCGCCAAGGCGCAAGCCGCTGGCCACAAGTTGCCCGCCATGTACTGCGTGAACTGGTTCCGCAAGGGCGAAGACGGCGCGTTTGTCTGGCCAGGCTATGGCGACAACATGCGCGTGCTCAAGTGGATGATCGACCGCCTGGAAGGCAAAGCCCAGGGCGAAGAGACCATGTTCGGCATCGTGCCCACCTACAGCGAAATCAACTGGAACGGCATCGCGTTCAGCGCTGAGCAATTCAAGTCCGTCACCAGCATCGACAAAGCCGCCTGGCAAGCCGAGTTCAAACTGCACGACGAACACTTTGCGCAGCTGAGTTACCACCTGCCCCAGGCCTTGCTGGACACCAAAGCAGCGCTCCAGTCGCGTCTGGCTTAAAAATCAGCTTCTGCGCCCCTCCGGCGTCTGAGTCTCCAACCGCCCCGGCCACCACAAACCGGGGCGGTTTTTTTTGGCCTGCACAATCGGTGTCATGTCTTTGCTGAATACCTCTGAATCCCGCATCCGCATCGCCTCGTGGTTGATGTGGGTGACACCGGCCTTGTGGTCGGTCAATTACATCGTGGCACGCAGCGCCATCGGCGTGGTGGAGCCCCACATGTTGGCCTTGGGCCGGTGGGCTTTGGCGGGGGTGATCCTGGCATTCATTGCACGCAGTGAACTGTGGCGCGAGCGGCACAGCACGCTGCGCGATGCGGGCCGCTACTTGGTCTTGGGGGCCTTGGGCATGTTGATTTGCGGGGCCTGGGTTTACCAAGGCGCAAAAACCACCTCGGCCATGAACATTGCGCTCATTTACGCCGCCTCCCCCGTGATCATCGCCGTGGCGGCGGTGTGGTGGCTGGGCGAGCGGTTTTCTGTGCGCCAGAGCGTGGGCGTGGTAATCGCCATGGCGGGCGTGTTCCATGTCGTGGTCAAAGGCCAGTGGCTGGCCTTGGGCCAGGTGCAATGGGTTGCCGGTGACGGCTGGATCGTGCTGGCCATGGTGTCGTGGGCTGCTTATGCCTTGCTGCAAAAAAAGTGGCCCACACCGCTGGGTTCCACCGCGCGTTTGGCTGCGATTTGCATGGGCGGCATGCTGGTGCTGCTGCCCTTTGCCGCTTGGGAATTCGTTCAAGCCGACACACCCGCTTGGACTTGGCAGGCCACGCTGTTGGTGGTGGCCGCGGGCTTGTTGCCGGGCATTGGGGCGTATTGGGCCTATGGCTTTTGCCAAAAGGTCTTGGGCGCCAGCCGCGTGGCCGTCAGTTTGTACCTGGGCCCCTTGTATGGCGGCTTGGCCGCTTGGCTGGTGCTGGGTGAAGCCATGGGTTGGCACCACCTGATGGGCGCGGCGCTGATCTTGCCCGGCATTTATTTGGCGTCTCGCCCTTCGCCTTGAAGCGGCCAACGGGGCCCCGCCCCTTTTGCATGAAAAAAAAGCCTGCTCAAGGAGGCCTTGGGTTGTGTGGGTCACCGCAGGACCCCGGAGATAAAACTTCAGATGTAATACATGCGGTCTCGCACCAGTCGGGCGGCACGGCGCGTCATCAGGTTTTCCAGATCACGGGCCGGACCTGTGGCTTCGCTGGCGCGGTCCATGGCCACTTGCAGCTCACTCATCAGACGCGGGTCGGACTGCGCCATGGACCACAAACGCTCGTCGGCGCGGCTCCGGGCCACATGGGCCGACCAGGCGTCCAACCCGGTCATCAGGTTTTGTGCCAAGTGGCGTGTCAGGCCGCGCAGCACCCAAATGGCCAGCACGGCCACGGCCCACAGCGCCAGCCAGGCGGCCACCACATGGGATTCGGCCCAGCTGTCGATCATCTGATCGACACCGACGACCAGTGCAGCCACACCTGCGGCGAGCAGCAGGTTCGCCAGAGTTTTGCTGGAAGTGCTGTGGGCGGTGAGTGCCTCAGAAACGGCGGGCATGGTGCCCAGGACAGATTTGGCGGTGGTGTTCATCGTGTGTTTCCTTGATTCGATTTTGTTTTCTTTGGCAACCCAAATCAACAAAAGCATGAGTCGAATCATAGGGTTTTTACCAATGTCGTTCAACTTTATCTTCATAATGGCATTCATTCATAATGGTGATAGTTGAAGATCACCCATGCCCTCCCCCATCCCGTCCTCTTTTCGCACCCTCGACCTGAACTTGCTGCGGGTGTTTGACGAAGTCATGGCCGAGCGCAGCCTGACCCGGGCCGCGCACAACCTGTCACTCACCCAACCGGCCGTGAGCAATGCCTTGCGCCGCTTGCGCGAGGCCTTGGGCGATGAGCTGGTGCGCCGGCACGGTCACGGCGTCGAGCCCACGCCCCGGGCGCAGGCCCTGTGGCCCAGTGTGCGCGAGGCCCTGCGCCAATTGCAGGCGGCCATCGTGCCCAACGCTTTTGAGCCGCAGCAGGCCAACAGCACCTTTGTGCTGGCCATGGCCGACGCCACCGCCGCCGAACTCATGGGCGGGCTGGCCCGCCAGCTGGAGCTGCAGGCCTCCGGCGTGTCCTTGCGCGTGCTCCCCCTGACCACACGCGACCCGCGCAAGTTGCTCAGCGAAGACAGCGCCGACATCGCGCTGGGCTACTTTCCGGCGGTGCTGGCCGACCTGACGGCACGCGCCCAATCGGGCGAGGCCATTGCGTTTGAACACCAGCGCCTGTATTCGGGCGAATACGTGTGCGTGATGCGCAAGGGCCACCCACTGGCCAAGCGGCCCATCGGCTTGCAAGCCTATTGCGCGGCCCGGCACTTGCTGGTCAGCTTTTCCGGGCGAGCCTACGGCTTTGTGGACGAAGCGCTGGCCGCCATCGGACAGCAAAGGCGCATTGTGCTCACGGTGAACCAGTTTTTCACGGCGGGGCGGGTGGTGGTGAACTCCGATTTGCTCACGGTGCTGCCACGCCACTTTGTCCCCACCACCGGCATGGCCCATGAGCTGGCGCTGCACGAGCTGCCCTTTGTCGTGCCGCCCGTGCAAGTGCATGCCCTGTGGCACCGCAAACGCCAACAAGACAGCCCGCACCACTGGCTGCGCACCCAACTGCAACAAGTGGCCCGGCAAGCTTTTTCCAACGCTGTGCCGACCCACGACATTTCGACATGAACATCCAACTCCTGTCCGACCTGCACCTGGAGTCCCACCCCGACTTCATGCCCAGCCCGGCCCCGGGTGCCGATGTGCTGGTGCTCGCGGGCGACATTGGCTCTTACCAAGCGGGCTCGGCCTTGGCCAGCGCGGGCGACGGCGACTTTGGCCTGGCGCGGTTCTCACCCCTGCACGGCTGGCCCACACCCGTGTTGTTTGTGCCCGGCAACCACGAGTACGACGGGCTGGACTTTGACGTGGCCCACGCCCGGCTGCGCCAAACCTGCGCGCGGCTGGGCATCACCTGGCTGGAGCGCGAAGTGCTGCAACTGGGTGGCGTGCGCTTTGTGGGCACCACGCTGTGGACCGACTTTGACGCGCTGGGGCCGCTGGCCGGGCAGCCCATCCCCGACCCGCTGACCGACAAAATTCCGGCGCACTTCAGCCACCCCAACAGCCAGTACACACGCCAACTCAAGGCCCGCCACAAGGCCTTTCGCGCCGCCAACTTTTACCTGCGCAAAACCCTGACCACGCGCCAAAGTGAGCCCTGGCTGGCCGAGGGCCTGCGCGAGCAAGCCCTGCAATGCCAGGACTGGCTGAGCGCTGCGCTGAACGTGCCTTTTGCGGGCCCGACCGTGGTGGTCACCCACTTTGCACCCAGCCTGAGCAGCGCCGACCCGCGCTATGGCCGGGTGCCAGGCACAGCGGGGTTTTGCAACGCACTGGACCACATGCTGCCCCACGCCCAGTTGTGGCTGCACGGCCATTTGCATTGCCCCAGCGACTACACCCAAAACGGCTGCCGCGTGGTGGCCAACCCGCTGGGTTATGCGCGCAAAAATGAGCAACTGATGTTCAAACCGCAATGCGTACTGGAGGTCAGGGGCACATGAGTCCGCCCAGCTCCAACCTGATGGCACACGCCACCTTCTGATTTCATGACCTAGGTCAAGACCTCATGGCCCTGCACGGCATAGAGTGAAGACTTGTCTGATCTGCAACAGGAGACCCTCATGAAAATCTTATTGGCCGTTGATGGCAGTGAATACACCCGAAAAATGCTGGCCTACTTGACCACACACGACGAGCTTTTCAGCACGAACAACCGCTACACCCTGCTGACGGTGAGCCCCCAACTGCCGCCCCGCGCACGCGCTGCCGTGGGCAAAGAGATGGTTGACAGCTACCACCGCGACGAAGCGGAAAAAGTACTCAGCCCGGTCACCAAGTTTTAATTGCGCCACGGCATCGACGCCAAAACCATGGCCAAAGTGGGCCATGCGGGTGAGACCATTTCTAAATCCGCCGACAGCGGCAAGTTTGACTTGGTGGTGATGGGCTCGCACGGCCACGGCACCTTGGGCAACTTGGTCATGGGCTCGGTCGCCACCCAAGTGCTGGCGCACTGCAAAGTGCCTGTGCTGCTGGTGCGCTGAAGGCCCTTGGTGAGCCGGCGGGTCCGGCCGCTGCAGCGACGAGCCCAGCCTTCAAGTCATAACCTGACGGAATAGCATTGCCCTTGCAATTTCAATTCATTTGAGCGACTCCTGCCCTTATATTGATGGGCTGGCTGCTTTCGCAGCACCACAAGGAGTTATAGGTCATGGCTATTGGAACCCCACAGGGCCCCGTCACAGCGGCTTCCTCGGCACTGGAAATTCGCCGTGTTGGCGTTTTTCTTGGCGCACGCATCACCGGCATCGACCTGCGCCAGGCGCTGGACGACGCCACGGTCGAGGCCCTCAAACTGGCGCATGCCCAACATGGCGTGTTGGTCTTTCCGGATCAGGTGATTTCCTCGGAAGACCTGCGCCGCTTTGGCCGCTGTTTCGGTACCCTGAGCGTTCACCCCTTTTCCACCAGCAGCGCCGACGCCCCCGAGTTGATCGTCTATGACAACAAGGAGGGCAATCCCCCCGCCCCCACAGACATCTGGCACACCGACGAAACCTTTCGGGAAGCGCCGCCCATGGGCACGGCGCTGTGCGCCAAAATCATTCCTGAACACGGCGGCAACACCGCATTTGCCAGCATGTCAGCGGTCTACGAAGGCTTGTCCGACCGCTGGCAGCGCTTTTTGTCGGGGCTGGAAGCCGTCCACGACTTCAAGCCTTTCCGCAGCCTTTTCCCCACCGACGCCGATGGCATCGAGAAGTTGCGTCGCTTTGAGGACCGCTACCCTGCCGTCACCCATCCGGTGGTGTCGGTGCACCCGATCACGGGCAAAAAGCTCATTTTTGTCAACCCCCAGTTCACCTTGCACATCAAGGGCATGGCCGAAGACGAGAGCCGCATGATCCTGGACATGCTGTACCGCAAGACCCTGATTCATGAATACCAGTACCGGCACTGCTGGGAACCGGACATGGTGGTGTTTTGGGACAACCGCCATGTGCAACACTCCGCCTTGCACGATTACTACCCGCAGCGTCGCCTGATGGAGCGCGTGACCATCGCCGGCACCCGCCCTGTGGCTGCCGACCCGGCCGCCGACCCCTCTGACCTGCGGCGTTATCTGATGCCGCCGTTGTCGCAGTTTCGCCAGGCGGGTACTGCGCAAAAGAGGCAACTCGACCTTTGAGCTTGTGGGTGCTAAAACACCTTTTGTGATCAATCCAGCCATCTGTTGGCCATTCAAATGAGGAGACTGTCATGTTCCGTTTTTCCAGACGTGCTGTTTTTGCTGCGCTGGCACTGAGTGCCTGTACAGGTGTTTTCAGCCAACCCGCCTACCCCGACAAACCCATCCGTTTGGTGGTGCCGTACCCGCCCGGCGGGTTCACGGACATTCTGGGCCGCCTGCTTTCCGCCCAACTTCAGACTCGACTCGGGCAAACCGTGGTCGTGGACAACAAAGGCGGTGGCGGCAGCACCATTGGCAGTGCCATGGTGGCGCGCGCGCCTGCCGATGGCTACACGCTGCTGTTGGTGGCACCCGATTTGGCCATCAATGAAAGCCTGATGGCGTCCCGGCTGAGCTACGACGCGCGCAAGGACTTCAGCCCCGTGATCCGTGCGGCTTGGTCGCCCATGGTGCTGGTCACCCACCCGTCTGTACCCGCGAAAAACGTGAATGAATTTCTGGCTCTGGCCAAGGCCCGTCCCGGCAAGATCAACTTCGCCTCCGGTGGCATCGGAACGGGCGCACACCTGGCACTGGAGTTGTTCAAAACCCGCGCTGGCGTCGACGTGACACACGTCCCCTACAAGGGCAATGGTCCCGCCACTTCCGACCTTCTGGGTGGTCAAGTTTCGGCCATGTTTTTGCAATACGCCGTGGCCAAACCTCATGTGGCGGGCGGCAAACTGGTCATGCTAGCAACCCCCAGCGGCAAACGCTCGCCCGCCATACCGGATGTGCCCACCCTTGCCGAAAGCGGCCTGCCCGGCTTTGACGTTGAACCTTGGTTCGGCATCGTGGCGCCCGCAGGTACCCCCACCGCCATCGTCAACCGGCTGAACGCCGAGATCGGCAAAATCATGCAGCAAAACGACGTCAAGGACCTGCTGGCCAGCTTCGGGGCGGCGCCCTCGATCTCCTCCCCGCAGGAATTTGGCAAATTCATTGACAGCGAAGTCACCCGCTGGGCTGAAGTTGTCAAAGCTTCAGGGGCCAAAGCCGAATGAGTCTGGGCGCGCGCGCCATCGACATGCACGCGCACTGGGTGCCCCCGCAGGTGGCCCATGCGCTGCGCCAGCGTCAAGGCCAGGTGCCACGGCTGGAGGTGCTTGCCGATGGGGCCGAGCGCTTGGTCATGCCGATCGGCACCCTGGGGTTCAGCCAAGCCCATACCGACCCGTCGCTGCGGTTTGAGCACATGTTGGCGCAAGGCGTGGCGAAACAAATGCTGTCATTGCCCGGTCTGTTTGGCATCGACAGTTTGCCTGTTGACCAGGCAGCGCCGCTGGTGCGTGACTTCAACGATGCTTGCGGCCAGTTGTGCCGGACGCACCCCGAACGATTTTGCGGACTCGCCGCACTGCCCTTGGCCGACATGGACGCGGCCGTGGCCGAACTGCGCCGGGCGCGACTGGAGTTGGGGCTGCTGGGGGCGATTTTGCCGGTGGACGCCTTTCGCAGCGAAGCCACCGCCGCACGCATCCGCCCCTTGTTTGAAGCGGCCGAGGCGCTGGGGGCGCACTTTTTTGTGCACCCCGGACGCATGCCAGACAGTGGCGCCTTGCCCGATGCGCCCCCTGACCACGATCTGGCACGCCGTGCGCTGGCTGTTCAACACGAAGTCGGCCAGGCCATGGTGACCCTGCTGCTGTCGGACTTTTTGCAACCGTGGCACAACATCACGGTTCAGGTGGCCAACCTGGGCGGCACTTTTCCTGCCGTGGTCGAACGCATGGACCACATGCTGGCCCTGCGCGATCCTGCCCGCCCCATGCCCTCGAGCCGGGCGCGCGCCGTGTGGGTGGACTGCGCCTCGCTGGGCCCACAGGCCCTGGAACAAGCCGTGGCGGTGTTCGGTGCCGACCGGGTGCTGCTGGGCACCGATTGCCCCATTTTCGATACCGCCAGAACCCTCGCGGGCATCCAAGGGTCTCGTCTGTCGGCAGCCGATCAGGCCCTGGTCTTGCATGACAACGCCGCTGCTTTGCTGGCACGACTGACCTGACTGCCCAAAGGGCATGCCGTCTGAGCCCAGATCAACCCCGGTTTTTTGCAGGTTATGCTTGTCCGATGCCTTTGCAAGACCGTCTCAAAATGCGTCACCTGCGCACCCTGGTGGCGATTGCCTAACACGGCTCACTGGTGCGTGCCGCCAAAGCCTTGAGCATTTCGCAACCCGCCGTCACCAAAACCCTGGCCGAGCTCGAAGACATTGCGGGCCATCGACTTTTTGAACGCTCACCCAAAGGCGTCACCTTGACCGGGGCCGGACAAATATTGGTCAGGCACACGGGATCGGGCTTGCGGGCGATCCACGATGGGCTGTCCAGCCTGTCTGCCGAAGAAGAGGGCGAAGCCCCAGCCCTGGTGATTGGCGCCTTGCCCAATGTGGGTGCCACGGTGCTGGCGCCCGCGCTGGTGCGCTTTGCCGCCTCGTCGCCACGGGCCCGCGTGTCCGTGCGAACAGGCAGCAATGCACAGCTGATTGCCGCCTTGAAACAAGGGGTTCTGGACATGGTGATGGGTCGCCTCGCAAAGCCGTCAGACATGCAAGGTTTAACCTTTGAACACCTGTACACCGAGCCCTTGCTGCTCGTGGTTCGCCCAGGGCATGCGCTGACCTTGCGACAGAACATCGATCCCGCACTTTTGGACGGCTACCGTTTGGTCATGCCCGATGCGGGGACGCGCGCCAGGGAAGCCGCAGACCGTTTTTTCATGGCCGTGGGCACGGGTCTGCCCTTGAAAGTCATTGAAACCATCGATTTGTCTTTCGGCCGCAGTTATGTGCTGCACAGCGACGCTGTGTGGTTTGTTCCACTGGGCGCCATAGAAAATGAATTGCGGCAAGGCACGCTGGTGCGCCTGCAGATCGACACGAGCGCCACCGAGGGACCCGTCGGTTTGACCCTTCGCGTTGACCCTCAACCGTCCGAATCCATACTCAGGCTGTTGGATGAGGTCCGCCAAAGCGCTTCAGAAAGGTTTGGCGCTTTGTCAAAATCCCCGGATACCCAAGTCTGACCTCAGCGGGCGTTCAGCCCATCAAAACAGGTGCTCATCACCAGATCGAGGATCTGCTCGTCGGTGTGCTGCTCGCCCATCTTCAGAAACTCCAGCACCGGATCGCAGGCCCGGGCAAACAAGGTGTAGAGCACCGCCACAGCGGGCAAGGCCTTGTTGATCTGGCCTTGTTTTTGGGCCGCTTCGATCCAGCCGCCTAAAGCGTCGCTCACCTCCATCAAGCCGTCCATGTAATCCTTGCTGGCCATCAAGGTGGCGCGCAAGCTGGAGTTTTGGCTGGGCAGTGAAGGCATCAGGCCTTGCAGCTTCAATGCCATGGTCCAGCGCGTCACGGCCTTGATCTTGTCCAGCGGGGGCAAAGACGGGTCGGTGCTTTGGATGACCTCTTGCGCCCGGCGCATGGCGGTGACCATGGCCGCACAGGCCAGCTCTTCCTTGCTGGTGAAGTGCTTGTACAAGCTGGCCTTGGCGATGCCCACCTCGGCCGCCACCTCGTCCACCGTCATCGCATCGAAGCCTTTTTCGGACAACAAACGGTTGACCGACTGGATGATGGCCGTTTCGCGGGCGGCGAGCATCTGGACTTTGAAGGACTTCTTGGGCGCGGTCACGTGGGTGGTGTTCATGCGAGGATTCTAGCCATCCAGCCTAAAAAAAGACCGCATGGTAACCCTTGGATGCGGCCGGGCCTTTTCAAGAACCCGGCTCGACGCCCGCCACGCCCTGGCGCACCGTCCAACGCCCTTGCAGCGCCAACCGGGCGTCGGGCTGGGCCGGGTGTAGGGTGGTCAAGAACTGAGCGTCCAGCCGATCGGGCCGGATGTCGATCAAGGTGTAGCCCCGCTCGTCCGAGCGGGCGTGGCGAATGTCCGGGTTGTCGCGCTGGATTTGTGCCATGAGTTTGGGCGACATGCCCCGGGTGGAGACCGAGGTGGTGACCAGTTCGCTGGCCACCACGGGCGAGCGCTCGTCGCCCGGCCGCACGCGCAGCTGCGCGGCCACGTTGGCGTGCACATCGCCACCCAGCATCACCACATCACTCAGGCGCGCGTCGGCCACGGTTTGCAACAGGCGCGAGCGCGCTTGCGGGTAACCGTCCCAGCCGTCGGTGAAGGCGCTGCGCCCCAAGGGCGTCTGTATGCCGCTGCTGGCCATCAAGGTGGACTGCGCCAGCAGCTTCCAGCGCCGCTGGCTTTGCGTCAAGCCCGCCGTCAGCCATTGCTCTTGCGCCTGGCCCAACATGCTGCGTGACGGATCGGCCAGCGCATCGCAGCCCATGACCACGCGTCCACCGCCCCGCATCAGGTCGGGGCAGGCCTGGTGGTCGCGGTGTTGGCGGCAGTCGAGCGTCCACACGTCGGCCAGCGTGCCCCAGGCCATGCGGTCGTGGATGCGCATCTGGCTGGGCTGCTGCGGGGCAGGCCCCAGGCGCAGCGGCATGTGCTCAAAGTAAGCCTGGTAAGCCGCTGTTCGCCGCTGCAAAAACACCGCCGCGTCGGTGAAGTTGCGGTCCAGGTCGTTGGCGTAGTCGTTCACCACCTCGTGGTCGTCCCAGGTCATGAGCCAGGGGTGTGCGGCGTGGCAGGCCTGCAAGTGGGCATCGCTCTTGTAATGCGCGTGGCGGGCGCGGTACGCCTCCAGCGTGTCGGGCATGCCGCTGTCGTGGGCGCGAAGCTTGTATTGCTTGTTGCTGCTTTCATAGATGTAGTCACCCACGAACAGCACCAAGTCCAGGTCTTGCGCGGCCATGTCGCGGTGCGCGGCGTAGTGGCCTTGCTCGTAATGCTGACAAGAGGCCAGGCCCAAGCGCAGGCGAGCCACCGCCTCGTTCAATGCCGGGCTGGTGCGGGTGCGGCCCACCGGGCTGACCGCGTTGCCGCTGGCAAAACGGTACCAATAATGCCGCCCCGGCTGCAGACCATCGGCCAGCACATGCAAGCTGTGGCCCCGGCGCGCATCGGTGGTCAAGGCCCATTGGCGCACGGGCTGTCGCAAAGCCTCGTCGGCAAACAGCTCGCACACCACGGGCGCGCCAGGCGCTTGACGGGCAGCATCGGCTTCGTGGATGCGCAAACGCGTCCACAGCACCACGCTGCGAGGCTGTGGCTGGCCACTGGCCACGCCCAAGCTGAACGGGAAAACCTGCCAGCGCGGCGGCCCGCTTTGCGCCTGCACGCCAGGCGTGACCCACGGTGCCAGCGCGGCTGCCAAAGCCGCGCGGTGCAGATCGCGGCGCGACCAGGGTGAACTGGGGTGGGTGAGTGGGGTCATGGCGTTGGCAGATGGGGTGAAAGCACCGTCGTTGATTCGGCCGGTGTTTTGAAGATGGCGCTTTTTTTTCCATGGTAACCGGGCGCATCGCGGGCGACAGGGCACGCAGGCAGGTAGCGGCACAATTCACGGCATGCGCTTTTCTCCCCGACCCCACAAAGACCACCTGGACGCCCTGGCCGTGGGTATTTTGCTGATGTGCTGCATGTTTTGGGGCTTTCAGCAGGTGCTGGTCAAAGCCACCGTGGCCGAATTGCCGCCTGTTTTCCAGTCGGCCGTGCGCGGCGTGGGGGCCACGCTGCTGCTGTGGCTGTGGTGCCAGTGGCGCGGGGTGCGCCTGTTTGAGCGCGACGGCAGCCTGTGGGCTGGTTTGCTGGTGGGCTGCCTGTTTGCGGCCGAATTTGCCTTCATTTACATCGGCCTGCAACACACCACGGCCTCACGGCTGACGGTGTTTTTGTACACCTCGCCCTTTTGGGTGGCGGCCCTGCTGCCTTGGTTCATTCGCACCGAGCGGCTGCGGCCTGTGCAATGGCTGGGCATGGCCTGCGCTTTTGCGGCCGTGGTGTTTGCCCTGCGCGAAGGTTTGGGCGGAGGCGGGGCCACGGGTGACCTGATGGGTCTGGCCGCCGGGGCTTTGTGGGGCCTGACCACGGTGGCCATTCGCGCAGCCAACCTCACCCGCCTGACTGCCGAGAAACTGTTGTTTTACCAACTGGCTGTGAGCACCGTGGTGCTGATCTTGCTGTCGCGCGGCATGGGCGAGCCCTGGGACGGCAGCTGGAGCGGCTTTGCCATGGGCTCGGTGGCGGTGCAAACCGTGATCGGCGCATTCGCCAGCTACCTGGCCTGGATGTGGATGCTGGGCCACTACCCTGCCACCAAGATCTCGGCCTTTGTTTTCCTCACACCCCTGTTCGCCCTGCTGTTTGGCATGCTGTGGCTGGGCGAAGCCGTGACCCTGACCTTGGTGCTGTCCCTGGCCCTGGTGGCCGTGGGCATTGTGCTGGTCAACCGCAAATGAAGCCCTCAAACCATCGCGCCCACAAAAGACAATTGAACCCTTTGACAGAAAGACCTCTATGACTTACCAAGCCCTGCAAATTGAAAAAGACGACGCCGGTTACCGCTGCACCTTGAAAACGCTGGACGACAGCGCCTTGCCCGAAGGCGATGTGACGGTGCAAGTGGACTACTCCACCCTCAACTACAAAGATGGCTTGGCCATCACCGGCAAAAGCCCGGTGGTGCGCAAGTTCCCGCTCACCCCCGGCATCGACCTGTCGGGCACCGTGACCGAGAGCCAGCACCCGCTGTTCAAATCGGGTGACCTGGTGGTGCTGAATGGCTGGGGCGTAGGCGAAAGCCACAGCGGCGGTCTGGCACAAAAAGCGCGCCTGAAAGGCGACTGGCTGGTGAAACTGCCTGCTGCTTTCTCCGCGCGCCAGGCCATGGCCATTGGCACCGCCGGTTACACCGCCATGCTGTGCGTGATGGCCCTTGAAAAGCACGGCATCACCCCTGACAAGGGCGACATCCTGGTCACAGGCGCGGGCGGCGGCGTGGGCAGCGTGGCGATCGCCTTGCTGGCCAAGCTGGGCTTTCGCGTGGTGGCCAGCACCGGCCGCCTGCAAGAGGCCGACTACCTGCGCCAGTTGGGCGCAGCCGACGTGATGGACCGGGCCGAACTGTCGGCCCCGGGCAAGCCGCTGGCCAAAGAGCGCTGGGCCGGAGTGGTCGACACCGTGGGCAGCCACACCCTGGCCAACGCCTGCGCCAGCACGAAATACGGCGGCGTGGTCACCGCCTGCGGCCTGGCGCAAGGCATGGACTTTCCTTCGAGCGTGGCACCCTTCATCTTGCGCGGCGTGACCTTGGCGGGCATCGACAGCGTGATGGCCCCGCGTGCCGTGCGCGAAGCCGCTTGGGCGCGTTTGGCGAAAGACTTGGACACCGCTCAACTGGAACGCATGACGCGCGAAGTGGGCCTGGCCGACGCCATCGGTGTGGGCGGCGAGATCCTGGCGGGGCAGGTTCGCGGTCGGGTGGTGGTCAACGTCAACCGATAATTCCGACACTGAGTGATGAACTGACGCACGACTTTACTTGTTCGGGTATATCAGTTTCGTCATTTTTAGTCATGCAGTTGACATATTTGAGTTTTAAATTGGGTTGATCTTCAATGTTTATGAGATCAATCCATGTCCACAGCACACAAGCTCAACGGCGCTTCTTTCTTGGATCTTCGCCAGCAACTGGAATCACGGGGCATCGTGTTCTCCTATTGCGGTTATTTGAATGAGAGCATCTTGTCAGGCATTGGCAATGCCTTGCAAAGCAAGATGGCCATCGACCAAACCGATCAGAAAATTTCGCGCGGCATCTTCTCTACCTTTGTGGAGCAAGTGCAAAACGTCATCCGCTATTCGGCCGAAACGATTGGCCCTGAAGAGCGTGCCAAATTGGAGCGCGAGGCCGCACTGGCTGCTGGCCGTCCCGAAAATGAAATTGACGATGGCGAACTTCGTTACGGTCTGATCACCATTGGCGAAACACCCGACGGCACCCGCTTTGTCACCTGCGCCAACCTCATCAAAAACGACAACGTCGAGCGCGTCTCGGCTTCGCTTGAAAGCATTCGCGGACTTAACCGCAAAGAGCTGACCACTTTGATGCGCGAGCATCTGAAGGCGGGCCCACCCGAGGGCTCCAAGGGTGCTGGTGTGGGGTTCATCTCCATCGCACGCGAAGCCAATGGCAATTGGGAATACGACATGGTCCCCATGCCGGACGGTAAGTTCACTTTCTTCTGCCTCGAAGCCTACTTTTAAGAGAGCCTGACATGGAAAAAATTGACATTGCAGCCACTGCACGCACACCCCATTTGAGCTTTGACCCCGCCACGGGCATTTTTGTGTTGGAAGGTGAGTCTTACCCCGAAGACACCAAAAAGTTTTACGACACCCCTCTGTCTAATGTGTACAGTTTTTTGGAGAAGGATGTTGATGTCAAAGCGGTTTTCACTTTCAAGTTGAAGTATTTCAACAGCTCATCGGCCAAAGTGCTGATGGACTTGTTTTTGGCGGTCGAAGAATCAGCCGCCCGTGGCAACGCCTTCAAAATCGAATGGCACTACGCCTCTGACGACGACAACATGCAAGAGTTGGGTGAAGAATTTGCCGAAGAACTCGAGAAAGCCGAGTTCGCCATGGTGGCTTTTTGACCTCCACTGAAAGGCTGGCGTGACCGATTCTTTTTTGGCCAAAGAAAATGAGGTTTTGGTCGAAAGTGAAAAACTGCTGACCGATACGCCGGAACTGGTCAGGCCTGATGTTTATGCCAAGCTGATTGCTGATTACGGAAGATTGCTGAAAAACTTTTCACGCATGATCCGGATCAGCGACCGAAATGAGCTTCGGCTTCAGGCCGTTTCAGATGAGCTGGAGATTGAGAAAAAGAAACTCGAAGGGGTCGCCGACCAACTGGCCAAGTATTTGCCAAGGCAAATTTACGACTCGATTTTCAAAGGCGATCAGTCACTAGAGATCAAAACCCAACGAAAATTACTGACGGTATTTTTTTCGGACATCCAAGGTTTCACGCAGATTTCGTCGGTCATCCAGCCTGAGGTCTTGACCCACTACATCAACGCTTACTTCTCGGAAATGTCCGACATCGCCGCCAAATACGGGGGCACCATCGACAAATACATCGGTGATGCGATGATGGTTTTTTTCGGCGATCCCGATAGCCGTGGCCCTCAAGAAGACGCCTTGGCCTGTGTCCGCATGGCTTACGAAATGCAAGAGCGCTTGGCAGAACTGCACATTCAGTGGCAACGCGAGGGGTTGCAATACCCCTTTATCACGCGCATTGGCATCAACACGGGTTATTGCAACGTGGGCAATTTCGGCAGCCACAGCCGCATGGCTTACACCATCTTGGGTGGCGAGGTCAATTTGGCCGCTCGAATCGAAAGCAAATGTGAACCCGGTGGGGTTTTGATCTCGCATGAAACCTATGCGCAGGTCAAAGATTTTGTCGAAGTTGCAGAGCGCGATTTGTTGGAACTCAAAGGCATTCCCATGCCAATCAAAACTTACGCCATCGTCAAAGTGAGTGACACCAACCGTTCACACACTTCTGAATTGCGGCTCGATTTAAAAGGCTTGGACAAGATGGTGGTCAAACCCGGTAACTTGTCCATGCCTGACCGTTTGAGCCTTGTGGCTCGTCTTCGTGATATGGCCAACACTTTAGAAGGAATCCAGTCCCATGATTGAGCAAAAAGTCCGATCCATCTTGCGTCATCAAGAAGGCATCTTAGAAACTGAAAAATGCGGCGTGGTCATCGCCAACTTCAGAAAAGACGATGACCTTTTGGTCGTGCCCGTTTTTAACGCCGACAAACAGGCGATTGGCCTGATTGACCGCCAATCGGCTTTGTCCACCGCCTCCAACCCGCTGCACTTTTCGGTCTATCAAAACCGCAGCGCCAAAATGTTGGTTCAAGAGGTTTTCCCGACTTTTGACATCGAAACCAGCATTGATTTGGCTTCGCAAAAAATGTTGGACATGGGCTTGTCGCTGAGCACAGGCGGTTTTCTGATCACCGAAAACGGCGTTTATGCCGGCATCGGCATCAACACCGACATGCTCAACTACCTGGTTGAAGCCAACCATGCACGCGCCGAAGCCTTGGCCGAGTTGCACACCGAAATGATGGACAGCGTGAACTACGCGGGCCGTATCCAGTCCAGCTTGCTGCCCAATCGCGTGGCGCTGCAAGATGGCTTGCGCTCGGTGGGCGTTTTGTGGGAGCCACGCGATGTGGTGGGTGGTGACGTTTACTGGCGCACAGAAGAGGACTTTGAAGGTTGCTTCACCTTGGCGCTGATCGATTGCACGGGCCATGGTGTTCCAGGATCGCTCATGTCCATGTTGGTCGTCAGTGTGCTCAACCGCATCTACTCCGAACAGCCCAACATTGGACCCGGCGAGGCCCTGTCCAAATTGGGCAATTTGATTCGCAACGCGCTCAACCAAGACCGCGAAGACTGCCAGTCCAACGACGGCTTTGATGCGGGCTTGTGCAAAATCAACACCCAGAAAAAAACCGTGTCTTTCTCTGGGGCGCGCACCAACTGCTTCATCGTCCCCAAAGACAACACGCCGATCATCCGTTTGCTTGGTGAAAAACAAGCCCTAGGCTACCCAGGACAAGTGCCTTACACACCGCTGGAAGAGTACGAGTTGCCTTTGGAGAACTGCCAAACCTTCTTCATGGCCTCCGATGGCGTGCTGGACCAACCCGGTGGTGACAACAGCCGCGCCTTTGGTCCACGCCGTTTGTTGCAGCATTTGGAAGCTCAACGCCATTTGGGCGCAGAAGCTTTGATGATGCAAACCAAAACAGTGGTCGACCAATGGCGTGGTCAAGAAATCAGACGCGATGACGTCTCAGCGCTGTCGTTTTCTGTTTAAGGCATGAACCGCATCGTGTCTGTCAAAGCTTCGTCTTTGACGGTCACTTTGCCCGCACGCTCATCCGATGCGCCGCGAACCATCAATGCCGTCACGTTCTTCATAGGTTTTATCTGGCTGGAACGGCTGATGGGTTTGGCTTTTTCGAACAGGCCTCTCACGTGGCTTGAGCCGCGAGATGGACTTGGCGGACGCCATCGGTCTGGTCGCCTACATTCTGGCGGGCCCAGTGCGCGGGCGGGTGGTGGTCAACGTCAACCGCTGAAGTTGCATCTGTCAATGCAGTTGATCCGGTCAAGGCCGGGGTGGCAGGCTGCACCGCTCAGAGGAACCACAGCGCCCGCTGTAACCCATGCGTCTGCCCTTAGGGGTTAACGTGATGTTCTGCGGGGGTGTACCTCCCTAGGATGGGTTCGAATCCAACCATCCCTTCAGGAGACAACCCCATGAAACGCCGCCATTTGATTGCCCTGGCTGCAGCCACAACGCTCAGCACCCTGCCCCAAGCCTTTGCGCAAACTGCGGGTTACCCCAATCGCCCGATCAAGCTGGTGGTGCCTTTCCCAGCCGGCATCTCGCCCGATGTGGTGGCCCGCCTGATTGGCGACAAGCTGAGCACGGCCCTGGGCCAACCCGTGTTGGTCGACAACCGGCCCGGCGCGGGCGGCATGATCGGCGCCGTGGCTGCGGCCACCTCACCGGCCGATGGCTACACCCTGTTTTTCAGCGTCAAGGCTTCGCACGCCATTGCCCCCAATGTGTACCGAGACGCCAAGTTCAACCCACCGCGTGATTTCAAGGCCGTCACCCAAATCTTGCAAGTGCCCCATGTGCTGACCGCCACGCCCAAAGCGCCTTACAACAACATGAAGGAGCTGGTGGCGTACGCCAAAGCGAACCCGGGCAAGATCGACTTTGCCTCTTTGGGCGTCGGCTCGCAGCCCCATGTGGCTTTGGAGGTGTGGTCGCAGCGGCTGGGCATCAAGCTCAACCACGTACCCTACAAAACCAACCCCTCGCCCGATGTGATGAGCGGCCTGATCAGCCTGTCGGTCGAGGCCTCGACCACCGCCATTCCGCTCATCAAGTCAGGCCGAGTCAAGGCCCTGGGCATCTCAGGTGCGCAGCGCATCCCCGGCCTGCCCGACGTGCCCACCATGACCGAGTTTGACGCCAACCTGGATGTCAACGGCGTGATCGGCAGCTCGTGGCACGGCATCTTTGCGCCCACGGGCACGCCCAACGACATCATTGCCAAGCTCAACACCGAGATCGTCAAGATCGTGAAATTGCCCGAAATCCAAGCCCGCCTGATTGAGCTGGGCCTCACACCCACGGGCACCAGCGCCGCCGCGCTCGACACCGTGGCCAACGGCGACTACGCCTTCTGGAACAAGGTGATCAACGACCTGGGCATCAAGGCCGACTGAGGACACCCACATCGACATGGCCATACAGCAGCCCACATGAGCCGTCCTGCCAAAAAATCCCGGGCCACCCCAGTGGCCAGGCCCGTGAAACTGAAGGCGCCGATTGAGCGTGTGGGCATGCTGGGCGTAGGCATCATGGGCCAGGCCATGGCCGTGAACCTGATGAAGGCGGGCTTTCTGGTCACGGGTTACGACCCCGACCCGAAAGCCATGAAGCGCCTGAAAGCGGCCGGGGGCACGGCACGCCCATCGGCGGCCGATCTGGCAGCCGATGCCCAAGTCATCATCTGCTCACTGCCGAGGCCAGAGGCCTTGCACGGTGCGGCGCAACAGATCGCCGCTGTCGGCCAGCGCGACTTGCTGGTGGTCGAAACCAGCACGCTCGCCATCGCCGACAAAACCGCCGCCCGCGACACGCTCAAAGCCCAAGGCATCGTCATGCTCGACTGCCCTTTGTCAGGCACCGGGGCGCAAGCCGTGCACAAAGACCTCACCGTGTATGCCAGCGGCCCCAAGGCGGCGATCCAGCAACTGGCACCCGTCTTTGAAGGTTTCTCAAAAAGCACTTTTGACCTGGGTGCCTTTGGCAATGGCATGAAGATGAAGCTGATGGCCAATTTGCTGGTGGCCATCCACAACGTGTCGACTGCCGAAGCCTTGCTGCTGGGCCAGCGTTGGGGCATCCGACCGCAAGACGCCGTCAAGGTGCTCAGCGACGGTGCAGGCGGCTCACGCATGCTGCAAGTGCGTGGCCCCCTGATGCAGGACGAAGGCTGGCACACCGCCACCATGAAAGTCGGTATCTGGCAAAAAGACATGCAGCTGATTGCCGCCGCATTGGCCGAGGCCCAAGTACCCGCGCCGCTGTTTGCCGCCACCGTGCCCATTTACAACGCCGCCATGGCCCTGGGGCACGCCGAGCACGACACGGCAGCGGTGTTTGATGTGCTGTCGAGGATGTCGTCTCAACGCGCTTGATCCATCGCCAAGCGCGCATCCTCTGCCAACAAATCAATCAAGTCCCGCGCAAAAGCAGGCAGCTCATCCAGATTGCGCACACAAATTTGCATGGACCGAAAGGCCCACGCGTCAGACAGGGGCACCAGGCGGATGGCCATGCTGCGGGCGTGGCGGCGGGCGGCCGATTCGGGCAGCACGCCCACGCCCACACCCGCCTCGATCATGCGGCAGGCCGATTCGAAGCTGCTCACCTGGATGCGCACCTTGAGCGGCTTGTTCAACTGCTCGCATTCGCGGTTCAAGAAGGCGTGCAAGGCGCTGGCTTCGTGCAGGCCCACATGGTCAAACTCCAGCGCGTCAATGAGTGGCATGCTGGGCAGCTCGGCCACAGGGTGCAGATGCGGCACCACCAGCACCAGGCGGTCCGAGCGGTAGGGCAAGGTCTGCAGGCTTTCGGTGCGCACCGAGCCGGCCACGATGCCGATGTCGGTCTTGCCGTCCATCACGGCGCGCACGATTTCATTCGACAGCTTTTCCTGCAGGTCGATGTTCACATCGGGGTGCGTGGCCAGGTAAAGCTTGAGCACATCGGGCAAGAACTCGCCCAGGGCCGTGGTGTTGGCGTACACGCGCAGGTGGCCTTTGATGCCGCTGGCGTATTCCTGCAGGTCACCGCGCAGGTGCTCGATCTGGCCCAACACCAGACGCGCGCGGTGCACAAAGGCCTGGCCCGGCGGCGTGAGCGTGACGCCCTGGCTGTGGCGGTTGAGCAGCTTGGCGCCGATGCTTTCTTCGAGGTTTTTGATGCGCGTGCTGGCCGCAGGCAGCGAGATGTGCGAGGCCTCGGCCCCTTTGGTGAGGCTGTTGGCTTCGGCCACCCGCACCATCAGGCGCAGGTCAACCAGATCAAAGTGCACGGACATGGGCAGTCGCTGGCTGAACGAACAAGGCTCAGCGGCCGAACAAATTGGCCACGTGCTGCCATGCGCGCAGCAGCAGGCCCGAGCGTTCCACCTCGGCTAGCGCCACCAGCGGGGTTTCGCCCACCGGTTTGCCGTTGGCGGTCGCCACCACTTTGCCAATCACCGCGCCTTTGGCGATGGGCGCCTCAAGACCTGGCTTGAGCTCGACCGTGGTCTGCACTTGCTGGCCACGCGGCACAGTAAGCATCCACGGTGCGCCCAAAACGGCAGGGACCGTGTCGGCCTTGCCAAAGCCGACTTTGGCCGTGGCAACGACCGCCGTCGGCGGGATGGGTGTGGCTTTTTCAAACTGGCTGTAACCCCAGGCCAGCAGCTCGCGCGTCTGGTCCGCGCGCGCCTGGGCGCTGTGGGTGTTGAGGATGACCGAGATCAGGCGCATCTCGTTGCGCTTGGCCGAGGTGACCAGGCAAAAGCCCGCCTCTGAGGTGTGGCCGGTTTTCAGGCCATCCACGGTGGGGTCGGTGTAAAGCAAGGCATTGCGGTTGCCTTGCTTGATGCCGTTGTACTTGAACTCGCGCTCGGCGTAGAGGGGGTAGTACTCGGCGCCGTCTTGGATGATGGCTCGCGCCAAGATGGCGAGGTCAAACGCAGACGACTTGTGCGCCGGGTCGGGCAAGCCCGTGGGGTTGACGAAGGTCGTCTTCGTCATGTTCAGGCGCTGGGCCTCGGCGTTCATCAGTTTGGCAAATCCCGCTTCGGAACCCGCCATGTGCTCGGCAATCGCTTTGGATGCGTCGTTGCCCGACTGCACGATGATGCCGCGCAGGATGTCGATGACGGTGGCTTGGCTGTTCAGCGGCAAATACATGCACGACTCGGCACTGGTGCCCCGGCACCAGGCGTTTTCACTGACGCTGACCAGATCGGTGGGTTTGAGCTTGCCCGAGCGCAAGGCCTGCTCGACGATGTAGCTGGTCATCATTTTGGTGAGCGACGCGGGCGGCAGGGCTTCGTCTTGGTTGGCCGAGGCCAGCACCTGGCCAGAGTCGTAGTCCATCAACAGCCAGGCCTTGGTGGGCAGCGCTGGCGCGTTGTCGGCCAAAGCAAGCTGCGCCGCCAATGGCGGCATTGCGTTGGCGGCGGCTGCAGCTTTTTTGCCGGGTGCCGCTTTTTTGCTGGACACCGCCTTTTTGGCCGCAGCGGTCTTGCTCTCAGGGTGTTTGGCTGCCAAAGAAGCCGACGTGGGCCCAAAGGTGCCTGCGGCGATGGCAAAGAAAAGGGAAAGAAGAGAGAAAGTTTTGATGTGCATGGCTTTGGATGTGCTGGACGCCGATTGTCGCCGATCAGACTGCCCACGCCCCACCACAGGCCCCACCCCAAGTCCCAACGAATAGGCACCCGCCAGAATTCAGAATAACGGCCTTTTCAAGCGCGAGGCGCTTGGAGAATTTGGCGTGCCAGCAAGAGCACGGGCGGGTCGACCATCTTGCCGTCCACACTGAAAGCACCGCCACGGGCCTCTACTTCCGCAGCCAGCACGCGCTCGGCCCAGACACATTCGGCCTCGGTCGGGGCCAAGGCCCGGTGCACGCCCACCACTTGTGCAGGATGGATGCACAGCTTGGCACCAAAGCCAAAGCGGCGGCTGCGCTGCGCGTCTTGCGCCAACACCTGCGCATCGGTTGTGGCGGTGGTCACGCCATCCACCGGGGCGGGCAAACCGGCACGGCGCGAGGCCAGCACCATCGCCAACCGAATGGGCGCGAGTTCTGCTTCGTCGGGTCCGCAGCGCATGCCCAGATCGGCCTGCAGGTCGATGTGCCCCAAACCCAAACGCAGCACACCCTCTGCACGGGCCATGGCGTCCATCTGCCCCACGCCTTCGGCGCTTTCGATCAAAGGCAGCACCGGCACGCCGCAGGCCTGAAAGGCGCGCTCAATCTGCTGCGCGCTTTCAGCCTTGGGCAGCATGACCGCACCCAAGCCGGGCAAGTGGCCAAGCGCCAACAGGTCGGCCTCGTGCCAAGGTGTGGCTGCGGGGTTCACGCGCACCAAAAGGCGGGCGCGTTGGGCATCTTCAAAACCCGGCCAAGCCGCTGCCAAGGCAGCGCGTGCTGCGTCTTTGGCGTCCAGCGGAACAGCGTCTTCCAGGTCCACGATCACCGCATCGGCGCCGCTGGCCAAGGCCTTGGCAAAGCGCTCGGGGCGGTGGCCGGGCACAAACAGGAAACTGCGCGCTTGCGCCAGCGGTAACAAGCTCATGCCAAGCTCATGTCAAAAGAACGCCCACTTTGGGCCAGGTCGCCACTTGCCAAAGTGCGTCCAGGGCTTTGCGCATGGCCTCGGGCGTGGCGCCGCCGCTGAAGGCGGCCAGGCGCAAGGCCTTGTCGGTGATCTCTTGGCGCGAGAGGGTGTTGCCCGGGTCGCCCTTGGGCTCGTCGACGCGGCCGTGCAGCACGCGGCCGTCGGTGGTGGTGACACTCACTTTGCCGATCCAGCGCTTGGGGTAGGCGCCGTCCACTTCCGGGTCCAGCACCATCACCACCTTGTCGCGCAAAGCCTGGGTGGCCTCGGTCTGGAAGGCTTGTTCAAATTCGTTCAGGCCAGCGTGGCCAAACTGCGCCGCCATGGCCAGCACCGTGCCCATCGAGAATTTGCTCTGGTGCACCGTGGTGGGATTCACCACCGGGCCCAGCACGTCGATGGCCCCCTGGTGCACATGCGTGACGACTTGGGCCAAATCCGTTGGTTTGAGCCCATGGGTTTGCATGACGTGCAGCAAAGCGTCGGCCGCCGGGTGGGTGTGGCGGCAGCTGGCGTGGTACTTGAAAGAGGTTTCCGCCGTGGCCCAACGGGTGCCCAGACCGTCGATCAAGCGTGCCGGGTCGGCGTCGCTGGACATGCCAGCGGCCATGCCTTGCGGGCCTTCGAAGATGTCGGCGGCACCGGTAAAACCATCCTGCGCCAGGTAAGCCGACATCAGGCCTGCGCCGGCCGCATGCGCGGTGTGCAGGATCTTGCTGTCGGCGGCTGTGCGCAAAAACTCCCACAAACCGGCAGACTGCGTGCCGGCCGAACCCAAAGCGTGCTGCATCTGACGGGCATTGAGCCCCAACAAATGCCCCACAGCAGCAGCAGCGGCCAGCGTGCCTGCCGTGCCGGTGGTGTGGAACACACGGTAGTGCGATCGCCCCAGAAATTCGCCTACGCGAATGCCCACTTCGTAGCCCACCACCGATGCGGCCAGCAACTGTTGGCCGCTGGCCCCCAGCGCCTGCGCCACCGCCACCGCAGGCGAAAACACCACCGTGGCCGGATGAAACACCGAACCGTTGTGCACATCGTCTTGCTCTGCCACGTGCGACGCCGCGGCGTTGACCATGGCGGCCAGGTAGGGGGAATTTTGGTTACCGTCCACGATCACCTCGGCTGAACCCTGGGCCGAACCCATCGCTCGCGCAAAGCGGTTGATGTTCTCCACAGGGCGCGAACCATGTCCACCCACCGTGGCACCAAACCAGTCGACCAGCAAGTCTTCGGTCTTGCGAACCACGGGCTCTGGGATGTCTTCGAAGCGCAGCTGCGCTGCAAAGGTGGCGAGTTGGGCAGTGTTGGATGTCATATTGTTTGTCATGGCTGTCTCCTTGTGGTCTGTCTCAAATGGCTTGATCGATACATGTCGGGGCTAAAGCCGCCGACCTACGGAAAACCACTGGCCTCGCCTTGTAGGTCGGTGCCTTCAGGTCCGACAAGGTGGGTGCCGCACTGGTCCATGTCGGGGCTAAAGTCGCCGACCTGCGAGGGGACCTGTTGTCCACCATTGTGAGTTTTGCAAGCGCCATAGGTCACTGGGCTCAGATGGCTTTGTTTGTGCGCAGGGCCTGCACGGCCGCATCGTCCAGGCCCAGCTCGCGCAAGATCGCCTCGGTGTGCTCGCCCACGGCGGGCACGGGGTCCATGCGGTAGTCGTATCGGTTGTTGCGCCCGGGTGGCAGCAAGGCGGGGATCTCGCCCGCCGGCGAACCCACCTGTTGCCAGCGCTGGCGGGCCTTAAGCTGCGGGTGCGCCCACACACCCGCCATGTCGTTCATGCGGGCATTGGCGATTTGCGCTTGGTCCAGACGCGCTTCAACCTCGGCGGTGCTCATGGCCGCGAACACACTCAGGATCAATTGCTGCAGCTCTGCGCGGTGGGTGTTGCGCAGGGCGTTGGTGTGAAAGCGCGCATCGCTGGCCCAGGCCGCATCGCCCAGCACCACGTTGCAAAACACTTTCCATTCGCGCTCGTTTTGCAACCCCAGCATCACGGTGCCGCCGTCGCCCGCTGCAAACGGACCATAGGGGTAGATGCTGGCGTGGGAGGCCGCCGTGCGTGGTGGCGGCGCGGCGCCTTCAAAGGCGTAGTACAGCGGGTAGCCCATCCACTCGCTCAAGGCTTCAAGCATGGACACGTCGATGTGGCTGCCTTGGCCAGTCTTGCCGCGCAACAGCAGGGCCGAGAGGATGTTGGTGTAGGCGTACATGCCGGCCGCGATGTCGGCCATCGAGTTGCCGGCCTTGGACGGTGCCTCGGGCGTGCCGGTGATCGACAGCAAGCCCGCTTCGCTCTGGATCAAAAGGTCATAGGCTTTTTTGTCGCGGTAGGGGCCGTCTTCGCCATAGCCCGAGATGTCGCAAACGATCAGTTGGGGGTGAGTGGCGCTGAGGGCTTCAAACGACAAACCCATGCGCGCGGCCGCGTCGGGCGCCAGGTTTTGCACCAGCACGTCGGCGTCCTTGAGCAGGTCACGCAGCACGGCCATGGCGTCAGGATTTTTCAGGTCAAGCGTCAGGCTTTCTTTGGAGCGGTTGGTCCACACAAAGTGCGAGGCCTGGCCGCGCACCCGCGTGTCGTAGGCGCGGGCAAAGTCGCCCAAGCCGGGCCGCTCAACCTTGATGACGCGTGCGCCCAAGTCGGCCAGTTGCCGGGTGCAAAACGGCGCGGCAATCGCGTGTTCGAGTGAGACGACGGTGATGCCGTCCAGCGGTCTGAGCGAGGCCATGTCAAAACGAACGGGGCAAACCGAGGATGTGCTCGGCCACGTAGCTGAAGATCATGTTGGTCGAGACAGGCGCGACTTGGTACAAACGCGTTTCGCGGAACTTGCGTTCGATGTCGTATTCGCAAGCAAAGCCAAAGCCGCCGTGGGTTTGCAGACAGACGTTGGCCGCTTCCCAACTGGCCTTGGCCGCGAGGTACTTGGCCATGTTGGCTTCGGCACCGGCGTTTTGCATGGCGTCGATTTTTTCGCAGGCTTTCCAGCGCATCAGGTTGGCCGCTTCCAGCTCAATGAAAGCGTCGGCAATCGGAAACTGCACACCCTGGTTTTGGCCAATCGGGCGGCCAAAGACCACGCGGTCCTTGGCGTATTTCGTGGCGCGGTCGATGAACCAGTAACCGTCGCCAATGCACTCGGCGGCAATCAGCACGCGCTCGGCGTTCAGGCCGTCGAGCAGGGTCTTGAAGCCCTTGCCTTCTTCGCCCAAGAGCGCGTCTTCGGGGATTTCGAGGTTGTCAAAAAACAGCTCGTTGGTCTCGTGGTTGACCATGTTCAAAATCGGCCGCACGGTCAGGCCGTTGCCGATGGCCTGCTTCAAATCAATCAGGAAGCACGACAGGCCCTCGGAGCGCTTGGTGACCTGGTCGGCGGGCGTGGTGCGGGCCAGCAGAATCATCAGGTCGCTGTGCTGGATGCGCGAGATCCAGACCTTCTGGCCGTTGATAACCCAGCGGCCGTCTTTGCGCACAGCGGTGGTTTTGAGTTGGGTGGTGTCGCTGCCCGTGGTGGGTTCGGTCACGCCCATGGACTGGATGCGCAACTCGCCGGTAGCGATCTTGGGCAAGAGCGTGTTCTTTTGTGCGTCAGAGCCGCTGCGCACAATGGAATTCATCACGTACATCTGGCCGTGGCACGCGCCCGAGTTACCGCCCGAGCGGTTGATCTCTTCCATGATGACCGAGGCCTCGGCCATGGTCAGGCCCGAGCCGCCGTATTCCTGCGGAATCAGCGCGGCCATCCAGCCGGCTTTGGTGAGCGCGTCGACAAATTCTTCGGGGTAACCGCGTTTTTCATCCACTTTGCGGTGGTATTCGTCAGGGAACTGGGCGCACAGGGCGCGCACGGCATCGCGGATATCTTGGTGTGGGTCGGGTGTGGTTTGCATGGTGGTGGTGATGGTAAAAATTTCAGGCCAAGGTGGCTTGCGCTTGCATGGTGAGCCAGCCTTCGGGGTCGCTGGCCCACAGCTCAATCGTCTTGCCGTCGGCAGACGGGCGTCCGTTCAGGCGGAAGGGGTGCAGGTCAAAGGTGGGTCGCACGGCACGAAACTGGAACGAGGTCAAGTTCGCACCAGGCACTTGTCTGCGCACCAAGTCCACCAACAAAGTGGCAATGAGCGGGCCGTGCACGATCAGGCCGGGGTAGCCCTCTACTTGCGTGACGTAACTGCGGTCGTAATGGATGCGGTGGCCGTTGAAGGTGAGCGCCGAATAGCGAAACAGCGACACCGGATCGGGCACAAACTCGCACTGCCAGGGGGCATCGGTCTCGGCCGAAGTGGGCGGCACTTCAGGGGCACCGGGCACGGCCGCAGCGCGGTACACGATGTCGTACGTTTCGGTCAGACACAGGCCTTGGGCGTTGCTGAAAGCATGCTCGACTTCGACAAACAGCAGGTCGCCCGTGCGGCCCACCTTGTGCTTGACCGAGGCGATGCGCGAATGCTTTTGCGCAGCATCGCCCACGCGCAGCGGGTTGTTGGTTTGCCACTGCAGACGGCCGCCAGCCCACATGCGCCGGGGCAGCGGCACGGGGGGCAAAAAGCCACCACGAAAGGGGTGGCCGTCGGGCCCGATCTGGCTTTGCCGTGCCTGAGGCAAAAAGTACAGCCAGTGCCACAGCGGCGGCACTTCGCTGCCTGCGTCTTGGCGGGTGTCATCGCGGTCGAGCAACGCGCTTTGGCAACGCAGCGGGGCGGCCACGATCTCGTCGGTCAGCGTTTCGCTGCGGCCTTCCCAGCTGCGCAGGTGAGCCACTTGTTCGTCGTCTAAATTTGATGAGGTTGTCATAGGGTCGATCTTCGCGCAGTTGGGGCCGAAGGGCCGTCTGTCTTTGTGAAAGTCCGCCTTTACAAGTCAAGAAGCGGGGTCATGCCTGGCGTGCCTGGGCTACGGCCCATTGTTCAAGCAGTTCGCGCTTGAGCACTTTGCCGCTGAGTGTCATGGGCATGTCGGGCACCAAGGCCATGACCGAGGGCCGCTTGTAAGGCGACAAATGTTCATGGGCATGGGCCTTCAGGGCCTGGAGGTCCAGCTGCACGCCGGGTTTGGCTTCGATGAAGGCCAGAATGTCCTCGTTGCCATCGGACGCTTTGCGCCCGACCACCGCCGCTTTTTGCACACCGGGCCAGCCCAGCAAAACCGCCTCGACCTCGCCGGGGTACACATTGAAGCCCGAGCGGATGATCATCTCTTTCAGACGCCCCACCACCTGCAAAGCGCCATCGGCGTCTTGTCGGCCCAGGTCACCGCTGGCGTACCAGCCGCCGGGTTGGATGACTTTCGCGGTGATGTCGGGGTCACGGAAATAGCCCGGCATCAGGCCCACGCCGCGCATCCAGATCTCGCCCGTCTCACCTGCTGGCAAGTCTTGTCCCTGCGGGCTCATGATGCGCAGCTCGGCCCCTTCGACCAAATAACCAGCACTGGTGTCTGCGCGCCATTCGTTCAAGCGGCACAGCGTCAAAGCGCCTGCGTATTCCGACAGGCCATAGCCGTGGTGCATAGGTTTACCAAAGCGCGCCTCAATGGCCTGCTTGACGCTCCGGTCCAGCGGTGCAGCGCCGGTGTAGACGTAGCGCAAATCAGGCGCAGCAGGGTGATCGATCGCCTGAGTGTCGAGCCAGGCCAGCAAGCGGGTGAACATGGCGGGCGGGCCTTGCAGCTGCGTCATGCCTTGGTGGGCCAGCGCATCGAACACATCGGCCGGGTCAAACTGGCTGCGCATGAGCAGGCCCGAGCCCGCGTGCAGCGAGGCCATGAGCACCGTGCCCAAACCAAAGATGTGCGTCATGGGCAAATACGCGTACGACCGGTCCGACGGCCCCAACTGGCGCGACTGCGCTGAAACCCGCGCAAACTGCAGCAACCCCGCGTGCGTGAGCATCACGCCCTTGGGCTGGCCGGTGGTGCCCGAGGTGAAGATGATCGCGGCCACCTGCTCCGCCAGATCGCCGGTCTGCGCGGTGGCCTTCGGCCTGACGGCTGCGCGCTGCAAGCCGGGCAGCACGCTGGCTTGCGTGTTGTGCTGCGCCGCATGCTGGCGCGCCGCCTCGGACACGCCCACCGTGAAATACAGCACGCGGGCATCGGCCTTGTCGGCAAAGCCCGCCAACTCAGACGCCGTCACGCGGGCATTGACCCCGCAGGCCCAGGCTCCGACACGGCTGCAGGCCAGCACCAGGGCCACATGCTCGGGGCAGTTTTCTGCAGCCACCAGCACACGGTCGCCCACGCGCACACCCGCTTGGCGCAGTTCGGCCTCCAACAGGTCCACCTGCTGCGCCAACTGCCCCAGCGTCATCACCCCCTGCGTCAGAAACAAAAAAGGATGGTCCGGCGCCTGCGCAACGCGTTCGTCAAACAGATGGTGAATGCGGGTGTGGGGGGTCAATTGCAACGACATGCTTTATTCAAACGTCATGCCCTTGGTCACTTCGGCCCACAGCGCATGTTCGCGGCGCATGCGCTCGGCCAGTTCAGCAGGTTTGGCATTCCAAATTACGTAGCCCTGGTCCACCCAGCGCTTGTTCAGCTCGGGGTCTTGCAGGGCGCGCGCGGTGGCGGCCGTGATCTTCTGGCTGAGTTCGGCGCTCATGCCCAGCGGGCCATACAGGCCGTACCAACCGCCAACGTCGTAATCACGGACGCCCAACTCGCTCATGCTGGGCAGCTGCGGCAGCGCCGGGTTGCGCTCTTTGGAGGTCACGGCCAGGGGGCGCACCTTGCCGCCGTCGATGTGGGCCTTGGCACCGCCCACGATGTCAAACATCATCTGGATCTGCCCACCCATCACGTCGGTCATGGCCGGGGCGTTGCCCTTGTAGGGCACATGCGTCATGGTGATGCCTGCACGCCGTGCAAACAACTCGCCGCTCAGGTGGTTGGATGCGCCCATGCCGGCCGAGCCGTAGGCCAGCTTGCCGGGGTTGGCTTTGCCAAAGGCCACCAACTCGGGCAAGGTCTTGAAGGGCTGGTTCTGGTTGATGACCAGCACGTTGGCATAACTGAGGATGGTGGCCAGCGGGGTCATGTCCTTGAGCGGGTCAAAGGCCATGGCTTTGAGCACATGGGGGCTGATGGTCATGGTGGGGCTGGCGGCATAAAAAATTTCCAGGCTATTGGGCGCGGCCCTGACCACGGTGTTGCCCGCCACTGCACCACCCGCGCCAGGCCGGTTTTCGACGATCACGGGCTGGCCCAGTTCGCGGCTGAGCACCGGCGCAAACACGCGCGCCGATGAATCCACGGGCCCGCCCGGGGCATAACCCACTATGAGCTTGACGGTGTTGTTGCCTGTGGACTGGGCCCACAGGGGCATGGCGGATGTGGTGCACACCGCCCCGAAAAGGGCGATCAGCAAGCGGCGCTGGGTAGATGGGGGTTTTTTCATGGTTTGTCTCCTGGGTTTTTTAGGGTTGCTGGCTTGGGGGTGATCAGTTGGGGCGGCGCTCAAGGGGGATGCGACCAGGCCTGCGCACGCGCCAGAGCCGCACGGCAGTCGGCCACCATGCGTTCGATCAGGTCGGCGCAGGTGGGCACATCGTCGATCAGACCGATGACCTGACCTGCTGCGACCACGCCACCGTTGACGTCGCCCGATTGCAGGGCCTGGTTGCCGCGCTGGCCTGCGACCAAGTGGCGGATGTCTTCAAAGCTGCAGCCGCCTTCGCGATTTTCGGTGGCGACCACTTCTTGCGACACCGCGTTGCTCCAGGCGCGGGTGGTGTTGCGCATCGTGCGGAACATCAGTTTCGTGTCGCGCTCGGTGGCACCCACCAGCGCTTGTTTGATGTTGTCGTGCACCGGCGCTTCTTGCGTGACCAAAAAACGCGTGCCCATGTTCACGCCTTCGGCGCCCAAGGCCAGGGCTGCTGCCATGCCGCGCCCGTCGGCAATGCCGCCCGAGGCAATGACCGGCACACGCAGCGCCTGGCAAGCCAGCGGAATCAACACCAGACCCGGCACATCGTCCTCGCCGGGGTGGCCCGCGCATTCAAAGCCGTCGATGCTGACCATGTCCACGCCATGGCGCTCGGCACTCAAGGCGTGGCGCACCGAGGTGCATTTGTGCACGATGGTGATGCCCGCGTCCTTCATGCGGCCGATGAAGTCTTTGGGGCTGTTGCCTGCGGTCTCCACGATCTTGATGCCGCTGTCGATGATGGCCTGCAGGTACTCGGCGTAGGGCGGCGGGTTGATCGAGGGCAAGATGGTGAGGTTCACACCAAAGGGCAGGTGGGTGAGCGTGCGGGTGCGGGCGATCTCGTGCGCCAGCGCCTGCGGTGTGGGCTGGGTGAGGGCCGTGAGCACGCCCAAGCCCCCCGCGTTGGACACGGCCGAGACCAGCTCGGCCTTGCCCACCCACTGCATGCCGCCTTGGATGATGGGATAGCGGATGCCCAGCAATTCGGTGACGCGGGTTTTCATGGTCTTGCTGGCCTCAGGCGCGCGCTTCGCGCACCATGTTGCGGCCAATGATGATTTGTTGGATCTGGGTCGTGCCCTCATACAGGCGGAACAGGCGCACATCGCGGTAAAAGCGCTCGATGCCGTACTCGGCCAAATAACCGGCTCCGCCCAAGATTTGCACCGCACGGTCGGCCACGCGGCCACACATCTCGGACGCGAACATCTTGCAGCACGAGGCCTCGGTGGACACGCTGCGGCCTTCGTCGCGCTTGCGGGCGGCGTCGATCACCATGCACTCGGCCGCGTACAGCTCGGCCTTGCTGTCGGCCAGCATGGCCTGCACCAGCTGGAACTCGGCAATCGGCTGACCGAACTGCTTGCGCTCGATGGCGTAGCGCAGCGCGTCGTCCAGGATGCGCTGGGCCACACCCACGCACACGGCGGCCAAGTGGATGCGGCCCTTTTCGAGCACCTTCATGGCGGTCTTGAAGCCTTGGCCCTCTTGGCCGCCGATCAGGTTGACGGCGGGCACACGCACGTTGTCAAACATCACATCGCAGGTGTGCGCGCCTTTTTGGCCCATCTTCTTGTCGTTTTTGCCCAAGCTGATGCCGGGCGATTGGGCGTCGACGATGAAGGCCGACACACCGCCCGCGCCCTTGTCGGCCGGGTTGGTGCGCGCCATGAGCGTGAAAATTTTGGAATGCGGCGCGTTGGTGATGTAGCGCTTGGTGCCGTTGACGATGTAGTGCTCGCCCGCGCTGTCGGTGCCCCGAATGGCGGTGGTGCGCAGCGAGGCCGCGTCCGAGCCCGCTTCGGGCTCGGTCAGCGCAAACGAGGCCGACAACTCGCCCGTGGCCAGCTTGGGCAGGTAGTAGGCTTTTTGTTCTTCGGTGCCGTCCATCAAGATGCCTTGCGAGCCAATGCCCACCGTGGTGCCGATCACCGAACGGAAAGCGGGCGAGGTTTTGCACAGCTCGAACAGCAGGCGCGACTCTTCTTCCATGGTCAGCTCCAGGCCGCCATAAGACTCGGGGATGGTCAGACCGAACAGGCCCATCTCGCGCATCTCTTGCACGATGGCAGGCGGGATCTCGTCGGTCTCGGCCACTTCGTTTTCGGCAGGCACCAGGCGCTCGCGCACAAAACGGCGCACCGAGTCGAGCAGGGCTTCAAAGGTTTCGGGGTCTCGGATCATGGTGAATGCTCGGCGTATTTACAAAGTTTCAGAAGTGCCGAGGATGGCCGTCGATTGGCTGGACAGCGTGCCGCCGTTGCCGTGGGCCAGCGCAGTCTGCACGCCGGGCACTTGGCGCTCGCCGCCTTCGCCGCGCAACTGGCGCACGGCTTCGATCACGGTGAAGATGCCGTACATGCCCGGGTGCGTGCACGACAGGCCGCCGCCGTTGGTGTTGACCGGCAGGTGGCCACCGGGTGCGATGCCGCCGCCCTCCACAAAGGCACCGGCTTCGCCTTTTTTGCAAAAGCCCAGGTCCTCCAGAAACAGCAAGGTGTTGATGGTGAAAGCGTCATACAGCTGCACCACGCCCATGTCGGCAGGCGCGAGGCCCGCCATGGCAAAGGCTTCGCGGCCGGACTGGCTGGCGGCGGTCACCGTGAGGTCGTGCATGGCCGAAATTTGGCGGTTCCAGTTGGCGGTGGCGTTGCCCAGCACGTAGACCGGCTTTTGGGGCAGGTCACGCGCACGGTCGGCGCGCACCAGCACAAAAGCACCGCCACCGTCCGTGACCAGGCAGCAGTCGCGCACGGACAAGGGGTCGGACACCATGCGGGCAGCCAGCACATCGTCGATCGACAAGGGGTCGCGCATGAAGGCTTCGGGGTTGCGCTGCGCCCAGGCGCGGGCGGCCACCGCCACTTCGGCCAACTGGCGGCGGGTGGTGCCGTATTGGTGCATGTGCCGGCGCGTGGCCAGCGCGTAAGCGCTCAGCGGCTGCATCGGTGCGTAGGGGGTTTCGTAAGGCTGCGGGTCCATGACGCGGCGCGCCTGCGCGATCTCGGCCCGGCCAAAGGTCGAGGTGCGCTGCGTGCTGCCATAGCAGACCAGCACCGCATTGCACTGGCCCGACTGCAAAGCCATCATGGCGGGCAAGATGTGCGCCACAAAGCTGGAGCCGCCGAGCATGGTGCCGTTGATGTAACGCGGGTTGATGCCCAAATACTCGGTCACGGGCATGGGCCACATGGTGGACAGCACACTGGCGGTGCACAGCCCGTCGATGTCGCTCATCTTCAGGCCAGCATCGGCCACGGCGGCGTGCGCCGCGCGGGCCAGCACTTCCATTTCGCTAAAGCCCGTGGCTTCGCCACAACCGAAAGTGGCCACGCCCGCGATGGCAGCGCTGCCGCGCAAAGCCTTGAGACCTGTGGAGGTGTGCACCGCCGCCGATGCGGCCGGTCCACGGGGCACGGGCTTGACAGCGCTTGCCGCTGTGCTGACCGGGTCAAACACCACCATGCTCTGGCCTTTTTCGACCACCACACGGGCCTGCACCCGCTGGCCCACCTGCACGGCATCAACCGGGCTGATCTCGACACGGCCCATCAGGCGCACGCCTTCGTCCAGATCGATCAGGCAAACGTTGTAGTCACCGCCCGCATCCGGCTTGCGGCGCACGGTGGTCACGGAATACACCGAGCCCAAGCCTGTGGGGGCCACCCAGGCCAGGTCGTGGCTGCCGCAATGCGGACAGACTTCACGCGGGAAATAAATGTGTTGGTCGCAGGCCTTGCATTGCTGGATCAGGAAGCGGCCTTCGGCCAGGGCCGCCTGGTGTTGGGCCTGCAGGCCTTGTGGGTGGTCGCTCATCGCGGCTCCTTAAATGGGGTCCCAGCTGAACACATCGCCCGAACGCTCCAGGTCAAAAAAGCTGGATTGGAGCGCGGGCATGGCTTGGTCGAGCACCGATTGCGGCGTCCAGCCCTCGCTGCGGTGCACCGAGCGGATCGGACGCGGCTGGCTCATCAAGAAAATCTCGTTGTTGCGCACGGCAAAGACCTGGCCGTTCACATGGGCCGAGGCGTCGCTGGCCAGGGCCACGGCCATGGGCGCGATCTTGGCGGGCGTCATCTGCTTGATGCGCTCGACGCGGGCCTGCTCTTCGGGCGTCTCGGTCGGGATCGAGCCGATCATGCGGCTCCAGGCAAAAGGCGAGATGCAGTTGGAGCGCACCTTGAACTTTTGCATGTCGAGCGCAATCGACTTGGACAGCGCCGTCAGGCCCAGCTTGGCCGCCGAGTAGTTGGCCTGACCAAAGTTGCCCACCAACCCCGAGGTGGAGGTCATGTGGATGTAGTTGCCGCTTTCTTGCTCCTTGAAGTGCGGGGCGGCGGCGCGGCTGACATAAAAAGCGCCATACAGGTGCACCTTGAGCACCGCGTCCCATTCGTCCATGCTCATCTTGTGGAAGAAGCGGTCGCGCAAAATGCCGGCGTTGTTGACCACCACGTCGATGCGGCCAAAGCTGTCGATGGCTGTTTGGACGATGCGGGCTGCGCCGGCGGGGTCGGCCACGCTGTCGGTGTTGGCCGCGGCCTGACCGCCCATGGCTTTGATTTCGTCCACCACTTTTTGTGCGGGGCCGGCGTCCTGGCCTTCGCCTGAGACCGAAGCGCCGATGTCGTTGACCACCACCTTGGCGCCTTCACGCGCCATGGCCAGCGCGATGTCGCGGCCAATGCCGCCACCTGCGCCCGTGACCACCACGACTTTGTCTTGAACCAATCCTGTTTTGCTCATTTTTTCTCCTTCAGGTCACGCGGCGAACGTCTGGTGAGCCAGCGTCACCCCACTGGGGGTTGTTGTATCTTGCGGCGTTCAGTGATTCTGAACAATCTTCGAATGCTGAACCAGGTCTTTCGGATTGCCGAACTCAGGGATTGCCCTTGGTTTGGGGCAGCTTGCAGCAGGAGCGGTCTCTGACCGCGATGGCGAAACACATCGGCGCATTGATCGCGGTCACAGACCGCTCCCACCAAAAACCGCAGTTCACTTCAGTCTTTTCGGACAGGCCAAGCAAAAAAAGGCGCCTGCTTGTTCAAAAACCGCCCCACGGCTTCGCGGTGCTCGGCGGTGCCTGCGGCCAGGGACTGGGCCTGCGCTTCGGCGCTCAGCATGTCTTGCAGGCCACCGCCCAAGGCATTGTTCAGGTTGCGCTTGATCGAGGCCACCGCCGCAGGCGATGCGCCCACAAAGCTGCGGGACAAGGCCTGCGCACGGGGCAGCAGCTGGTCCGGCTCGTGCAGCTCCATCGCGATGCCCAGACGCACGGCCTCATGCGCGTCGATGTCGCGTGCCGAGAGCATGATTTCTTTGGCGCGCTGCACGCCCACCACGCGGGGCAAGGTGTAGAGCGCACCCACGTCGGGCACCAGGCCGACCTTGAGGAAGGACATGTTGAACCAGGCGCGCGGCATGACCAAAAAGGTCTCGACGCTTTCGTGGCTTTGCACCACGGGCAGGTCGAGCCATTTGGCGTCAAAGCGGTAACCCCATTTGCCCTCCATGAGGCGGATGGGTGCTTGGAACAGTTTGGACGCATCGCTGCGGCGGGCCACGTCGCTGCCTTGGTAGACGACGTCATCCACCGGAATGCGCCGCGCCGCCAGCCAGCACATGACGCCGTAGCTGAAAAACATGAAAACGCGCACGGCATAGACCTGCCGGGCCGCCAGAGTGTGGCGCGAGCCCATGCGCAGGTAGGCCACGCCACCGCTGACCTGCAGGCGGGGCACAAAGTCGACCAGCAGTGCGTGGTAATAACGCAGCCCGGCGCGCAGAGCGTCGCCCAGCTTGCGGTGGCCCACCAGCATGCGGCAGCCCATGGCAAACGAGCCCAAGGGCAGCGCGGTGGTGCTCAGGCCCCAGAACTCGTCGCGGTGGTGGCGCACCAGCGTGGTCATCAGGCGGGCAAACTGGGTTTGGGTGACCCGCGCCAGAGGCGATTCCAGCAGGGCGGGCAAGATGCCCGCACGGCGCAGCACCGCGGCCCGGGCGTCTTCGCCCTCGACCGCGAGCAGCATCTGCAACACCTGGTAAACGGCGATGGTGTGCTGAATGCTCTGCGGAATGGGCGTGGCGTTCTGGGAACGGTTCATGAGGCAGTCGGGCCTGAAGGACTAGGGGGCAAGGCCTCTATCCTACGACTTTGCATTGGCACAAAACATCAATGGCGGCGGCGTCGAGTCCCGCAGCGGCCAGCAGCTCGCGGGTGTGTTGGCCCTGCAGGGGCGCGGGATTGTGCACCGCGAAGGTGTAGCCGCTCATCTGCACCGGCATGGCCAGTTGTGTCATGGTCTCGCCCTGCGCGGTCTGCACCTGCACCCACATGCCCCGGTCTTGGAAGTGCGGCAGTTGTTGCGCCTCGTCGAGTTTGAGCACGGGGGTCACGCAGCAGTCGGCACCTTCCAGCAGCTGCGCCCAGTGGGCCAGGGGTGGGCTTGCACCGCCTGGGCCACTTCGCGGCGCGCCCAGTCGTTCAAGGCTTGGGTTTGGGGGATGTGGTGTTCGGCCAAGTCGGGGCGGCCCAGCAAAGTACAAAAGCTGTCCCAGAACTTGTGCTCGAACGCGCCCACGGCCAAATAGCGGCCGTCTTGTGTGGGGTACAGGCCGTAGCAGGGCAGCGCCCCGGTCAGCTTGTCGCCACCGGGCGCGGGCACGCGGCCCCGGCTGTGCAGGCCCGCCAGCGGGATCACCGCGTGGGCCAGCACGCCGTCGGCAATGGCCACGTCAACATGCCCCTGGCCGGTGCGCTGCGCGTCGAACAGCGCGGCCAGAATGCCCATGACGGCGGGCATGCTGCCGCCCAGCAAGTCGCCCATGGGCAGGTTGGACAGCGCCAGCTCGCCAGACGGCGTGCCCACCTGGTCGGCCACCCCGGCATAGCCGCAGTAGTTCAGATCGTGCCCGGCCTTTTGACTGAGCGGCCCGGTCTGGCCGTAGCCGCTGATGCTGCAGCACACCAGGCGCGGGTTGCGTGCACGCACCACGTCATAACCCAAACCCAGCCGGGCCATCACGCCGGGGCGAAAGCCCTCGACCAGCACGTCGGCGCTCTTGCACAGCTTGAGCAAAAGCTGCACGCCTTCGGGGTGTTTGAGGTCCAGGCGCATGCCACGCTTGTTGCGGTTGAGCATTTCGCGCACCGCAGGCGAGGCGTAGTCGCCCGCGCCCAGGTCTTCGATCTTGATGACGTCGGCGCCCAGGTCGGCCAGGTGCAGCGTGCACATGGGGCCGGGCAGCAGGCGGGTAAGGTCGAGCACGCGCACGCCTTGCAGCGGCGGGCGGTTTGGCTTTGGGTTCGCTGTTGTGCTGTTCATGCGCGTGCCCCTGCTGCGCTCTTGCGCAGTTCGGTCTTTTGCACTTTTCCAGCGGCCGTGAGCGGCAGCTTGTCGCGAAATTCGTAGCTCTTTGGGCACTTGAAGCCGCTGATCAGCAAGTGGCAGTGCGTCGAGAGTTCTTCGGCGCTGGCCTGCGCGCCGGGCTTGAGCACGACGATGGCGTGCACGGCCTCGCCCCATTTCTCGTGGGGCAAACCGATCACGGCGTACATCGACACCGCCGGGTGGCTGGTGAGGGTGCTTTCGACTTCGGCCGGGTAGACGTTTTCGCCGCCGGTGATGACCAGGTCTTTGATGCGGTCGATCACATACAGGTAGCCGTGTGGGTCCATGGTGCCGCCGTCGCCGGTGTGCAGCCAGCCGCCGGCCAAAGCCTGGCGGGTGTCTTCTTCGCGGCCCCAGTAGCCTTGCATCACCGCCGGGCCGCGCACCAAGATCTCGCCATGCATGCCCGCGGGCAGCTCTTTGCCCTCGGCGTCTGCGATACGGATCTCGGCCGACACCCCGGCCTGCCCCGCCGAGCGGATGCGCTGGCTGTCCAGAAAGGCCGGGTCGCGGGAAATCGGCAAGTTTGAGACGGCGGCCGAGGTTTCGGTCATGCCGTAGAAATGGATGAATTCCACATCAGGGAAGGCCTGCAGGGCCCGCCTGAGAAGTGGCAACGTGATCGGCGCCGCAGTCGTTCAGCGCGTAGGCCACTTCGGCCGGCGTCCAACGCGTGTTGATCGGGTTGATGACCAGCCCGGCCCAAGCTCCGGCCAGCAGCAACTCGATCATGCGGTCGCTGTTGAGGGACAGCACAGACAAGCGCTCGCCCGGCTGCAGACCCAGCGCACGCAGTGCTGACGCGGTGCGGGCCACCCGGTCCACCAGCTGCCGGTAAGTCTGGCGGCGGCGGCCTGTGACGGTGGCGATCTTGTCGGGGTGCCTTTGCAATGAGCGGTGCAAACCAGCGATGAGGTACATGCTTGTGTCTCCATCGGCGCGGCCTGGTTGCGGCCGTCGCCATGGGGTGATTGCAACGCGCTGGCGGGTCGGCTGCAATCGCTGCAAGACTCAAAGGGATTGGCAGAAAGTGACAGGGCACCGGCCACAGGCATCCATGAAACATTTTTTTAGCCCGCAAAGCGGCCCTTTTTTTAAGTTCATCAAGGTGACATCTTCGGCGTTCAGCATCTTGGGTCAGTGGCATTCCATATCCTTCGTGAGCACGGCATTGAACAAAGTACTGATCGTTGGGAGCGCACCCGATGCGGTGAAAACCGCAGATTGGGATACGTCTTGTTTTTCCCACACCGTGGTGATCAACAACGCTTGGAAAGCCTGCCCGTCCTGGAATTGCTTGATTTACCCTGAAGACTTTCCCATCGACAGGCACCCCCGTGCAGAAGATCTGAACGGCAAACGCATTGTCACGGCCGAAGAGTTTGTACCGGTTCAAAATGAATTTGGCGGCTTTGTGTATGCGGGCGGCACCATGTCTTTCACCGCTGGTTATTGGGTTCTTGGCGCACTCAAACCCGATGTCATCGCCTACATCGGCTGCGACATGGTGTACGACGCCAAGCCCGGTCAGGCGACCCATTTTTATGGCGCAGGCACAGCCGACCCCCTGCGCTGCGATGTGACCTTGCAAAGCCTGGAAGCCAAATCTCTGCGCTTTCAGGCTTTGGCTCATCAAAACGGCTGTGCCGTGGTCAATCTGTCGGAGCTTGAAAACTCTCGGCTTTGCTTTCCACGCTTGGCTTTTACGGCCCTTGAAGTCATGACCGAGCACCCGAGCTTTGAGGCGCAGCCGCCGTCGGCTGTTCAAACCGCCTTGCGCGCCGAGGCCGATTTAGGCTACTGGGTCGCGTCTGGGCGCTACTGGGAAGAACACGACAGGTTTGACGGCCAAAAGTTGCGTGACATTGATGCGCTGTGGTTGGCCACCGCACCCGTTGAGGCTTCGCGCTGACTTGAGCCCACACACGTTCACATCGTCTTCCAACACCTCCAGCACACCATGACCCCAGCACTCAAACTTGAAGCCGACTCCATCATGGCTTCCGATGGCCTGCGCTACACCTTCAAAGGCGGCGGCTCGCCTTTCAAGGATTCGGCCAACATGGGCACCATGAGTTGCTACCGGTGTGGGCTGCACAAGCCGCGCGCGCTGGGTTCATTCACCCGCTTTTTGAACCAACGCACATTTGTGTGCCAAGCGTGCACAGCGCAGCCCAAAAAATCACCGGCTTGATGTCACCGTCACACAGACGCGCCAAGCAGCCTTGGCAAACCCGTGGCAAGCCATGGCACTGAAGCGATGGCCAGTGTGCCCAAAAAGATCGCGAACAAAGCGGGCAACACCGCCACGGCCACTTCACTCACCGGCTTTTTGAACATGGCCGATGAAAAATATATGTTCATGCCCGCCGGCGGGCACAAAAAGCCCATCTCCATGGCGGCCAGGAAAATGATGCCAAAGTGAACCGGGTCAATGCCATAGCTCATGGCCACCGGCAACAGCAAGGGCACCAAGACGACGATGGCCGCATAAATTTCCATGAGCGCACCAGCCAGCAGCAAAAACACCGTCAAAGCCAACAAGAACAAGAACTTGTCCGGAATGGCGCCTTGCACAGCTTCAATGGCCGCATCCGGGATGCCCGCGTCGATCAAGAAATTGGTCAATGCCAAAGCCATGCCCAAAATCAACAACACGCCACCAATGATCTGGGCCGATTCGCTCAGACACTTGAACAACAAGCGCCAACCCAATTCGCGGTGGCCCCAAGCTTGGGTCAAGATGGCATAGAGCGCAGTGACGGCCGCGCTTTCGGTGGGCGTGGCCAAGCCACTGACCAAGGAACCAATGGCCACCACGGGGGCCAAAATTTCCCATTTGGCGGCCCAAACAGAGGGCCAAAGCAAGGGGCGCGGCGTCAGAGACAAGGGCGGATTTGGGACCGCGTCTGAAGGCAACTCACCACGGGATCGGCGCAAGTACCCGCCAAACACCAGTAGAAAAGCCACCATGACCAACGCCGGCAACAGGCCCGCCAAAAACATGGTGTTGATGGGCACGCGGGCAATGATGGCGTACATGATGAGCGGCACCGACGGTGCCAACAGGACACCTAAAGCACTGGCACTGGTGACCAAACTGATGCCCCGATTTTCGGGGTAACCCACCTTGAGCAGCAAAGGCAACAACAAGCCGCCCAGAGCCAAAATGGTCACCCCGCTGCCGCCCGTAAACGCGGTGAAACAAGAGCACAACAATGCGGTCGCCAGCACCGTGCCCTTGGCACCGTGCCCCAACAAAGCCACAAACAAAGTGCCCAGTCGCTGCGCAGCCCCGGTGCGCGCAAACACCAAGCCCGCCAAAGTGAACAAGGGCAGCGCGGGCAAGGACGGGTTCACCGTGATTTGGTAGTGCGACAGGGACACCGAAGCCAAAGGCATGCCGTCTTGCCAAAACAAAGCCAGCGCCAAACCCCCCAGCACCGCAAATATCGGCGCACCGGCAAACAAAGCAACACACAAAAGCATGAACGCAGGCCAGGCAGCAAAGGCCGTGCCGTCAAATTGCGCGACCAAAGCGGCTCCGCACAGCGCCAGCGCCAAACCGGTCAGCCACCGACCCGGCCATGCACGCGCAAAAAGTGCGCAGCGCGCACCCAGCTTGACCCCCAGCAAAGCAAAGCCCAAAGGCATGCTGGCCTGGACCCACCAAACCGGTATGCCATAGGCCAGCACCTGGGCGGCCTCGCGCTCACTGTCCACCAAGCGCCAGCTGCTCATGGCCAACATGCCGCAAACCAAGGCAGCCAAGCCGTGGGCCAGGCGCTGCGGCCAGGAGTTGGCCCCGCTGCTGGGCAGCTCGCCGTTTCGGCGCATGCCGCCGCCCATCGTGGTCAGGTGGCCATGCCGCTCGGCCGCCAACGCACCCCACATCGTCAGCACCAAACCCAGGTGCTGCACCAAGACAGAGGCGTTTTCGATGCCTTGGCCCATCCAAGGGCGCATGGCTATTTCAATGACCGGGATCAGCACCATCAGCGCCAGCGCTGCCGACGACAGCCACTCGTCGATCGCCCAAGTGCTTTGGCGTGGCGTTTCAGGCTGGGTCTCGGAAGTGGGGCTCACTTGGCTTGGCCTGCACGGTAGGTTTTCAGGTGGGCCATGACCTCATCAAAAGTTTCGGTGGGCACCATGGTGCCGCGAATGCGCGGGTACAGCTTTTCCGCCAAATCGTTCCACTCTTTCATTTGCACTGCATTGGGTTTGTTCACCGTGAGGCCTCGTTTTTTCATCGCGTCCACCGCTTCTTCGACCTCTTGCCGGGCTTTGGTCCGAATTTGCGCACCTGCTTTGTCGCTGGCAGATCGCACCGCGGTTTGGACATCGGGCGACATGCCGTCCCATGCTTTGCGGGTCACGACCAAGGCCCCCACAATCGGGGCCCAGTTGATGTCCAGCATGTGCGGCGCGGTGTTGTAGACCTGGGTGGCCAAGGCAAAGTAGGGCGTGGACGGCACCACATTGATCATGCCCGTCTGAATGGCGGGCAGGATGTCGGTGGTCTCCAACGGCACGGGCGTGTAGCCCAAGCTTTTCATGATGTTTTGCTGGTCGGGCTCCGAGCCCCAAGCAAAAAATTTCATGCGCTTGTAGTCATCAGGCCGCAGCGCGGCTTCTTTGGAAAAGAAACGCACCCAACCCGCATCGCCCCATGCCAGCACCACAAAGCCTTTGTCCAGGAACTTCTTTTCCATGGTCGGGCGCATTTTCTCGCGCACGTAGTCGAGCTCTTCCCAATTGCGAAACAGCAGTGGCATCGATTGCAGCGCCGCGATCGAGGGCTCGATTTCGCGCAAACCCACCACCGACAACAACGCGCCTTGGAGTTGCCCGATGCGCATGCGTCGCGCCATTTCGGCCTCGCCCCCTTGGGAGCCATCGGGGTACACCAGAAACTTCGCGCCCGCACCCTGCGCTGTTCGCCAGCTCTCGGCCACGTCCAGCAGCTGGCGGTGGTAGAGAGAATTTTTGGGCACCAAAGAACCGATGCGCAGTTGCTGGGCATGTGCCTGCGTGGTGGGCAGCCACGACATGCCCAACACCACCAGCGCTGCACTCAGCCCTTTTGGCCACCACTTTGCAAACGTCAAAACCATTTTCAGACCCATTAAAAAAGATCATCTGCGTTGTCAAGCAACCACTGCGCACGCTGGCGCATGATTTGGCTCGACAAGTCGGCGTGCTTGGCGCTCACCGTCAGCGCCTGTTGCAACAAAACTTCAAAGGCTGGCCGATCGCCCGCCGCTTGGGCAATCGCCTCGGCTTTGGCCACAAAAGGCCCTGCGTTTTGACCCCCACTGACCGCAATGGCTTGGTCAAAAAACGCTGCCGCTTTGACAGCAGAGCCGCCGGGACGTGCGGCCTCGATGTTGCCCATCAAGCTGGCCAAAGCGCCTTGGCCATGCTCCGGTGAGGTGCGCCACGCCAGTTCGGCCAAGCGACCGACCAAGGGCAAATCGGCCACCGCATCGGGGTCGTCTTTGGACAGCGCGATGTAAGCCCCCCAGGAAGCCGCGGCCCAATAGGCCACGCCCACTTGATCGGGTCGCAGCACTGGCCAGCGCGAGGCTTGTGGCTGCGCCAGGGCAGCAGAAAACCCGGGGCTCGTCTGGTTCAACGCGGCCATGGCGTGGCGGTGTGCACGCCAATACATGCGCTGCGCTCGCTGGTTCAGCAGGTGCGCGGCCTTGGCATCGGTGCTGACCAGGCGTTCGGCTTCGAAACCCACAAAAGCGTAGGCATATTGCGTGAAGCCCGAAGCCACCGACTCGGCCAAGGGCAAGTGACCGGGCGACTGTCGCAACAAAGATTCGGACAATTTGAGATAAAAAGCACTGGCCTCACGGGCCAAACCCAGGTCCTCTTCCGCCGCTTGGCCTTGTGCCGTCAGTGCATCCGCGGCGCTGTTGACCAACAATTGGCGCGGCATGCAGGCGCCCAGCAAGCTGGCCATCAAAAGCATGCCCAACAGCGGCCAAAGTCCCCTGAATAGGTCAGGAGATTCTGTCGAGGTTCTGGTGAACATCATGGCAGCAGCGTTGGTGAAAAGTCGAGCAGGCATGGTTTTGGCAGCGTCTGCGTTGTGCGTGGTGGGGGATACCAGCGCCTGCGCCGAAAATCGTGAAGTTTGCAAATTGTCCAGTCTATGTAAGGCCCATGAATAATTTGTGACACGCCGCCTTCCGCGATAATCTGGCTCCCCTTGACGCAACGGCCCACACACTTGGCGGGCCATTTTTTCGGAACCAAAACATGAGCACACTCCAAACCACCGGCGCACGCGCCACAGGCCTGGCCACCATCGCCGCTGACGGCACCGTGCTGGACACCTGGTTCCCGGCCCCCGAACTGGCGGCCGACGTGACCGCCAGCGGCAGCACCCGCCTGACCCAGGCCGAAGCCGTCGCCGCTTTGGGCGCAGAGGTGGCCCAGGCCTTGGTCGCCTGCAGCGTGCGCAACGCCACCGTGGTGGCGGTTCGCACCGAAATCAAGTCCTTGGCCGACGCGCCCACCGACACGCACGACGCCTACCTGCGCCTGCACCTGCTGAGCCACCGGCAGGTAGCGCCGCACGGCGCCAACGTGACCGGCATCTTTGGTCTGCTGCCCAACGTGGCCTGGACCAACTTTGGCCCTTGCGCGCTGGCCGATGTGCCCGCTGCCCGCCTGAAAGCCCGTGGCACCGGCCGCGTGCTCGAGATCAAGGGCCTGGACAAATTCCCGCAGATGACCGACTACGTGATCCCGTCGGGCGTGCGCATTGCCAACGCCGACCGGGTGCGCCTGGGCGCGCACCTGGCCAGCGGCACCACCGTCATGCACGAAGGTTTTTGCAACTTCAACGCCGGCACCCTGGGCGCCAGCATGGTCGAAGGCCGCATCAGCGCGGGCGTGGTGGTGGACGACGCCAGCGACATCGGCGGCAGCGCTTCCATCATGGGCACGCTGTCGGGTGGCGGCAAAGAAGTCATCAAGGTCGGCAAGCGCTGCCTATTGGGCGCCAACGCCGGCATCGGCATCTCGCTGGGCGACGACTGCATTGTGGAAGCCGGTTGCTACATCACCGGCGGCAGCCGCGTGCAAATGCCCGACGGCTCGGTCATGAAAGCCAAGGAGCTGTCCGGCAAAAACGGCATCCTGTTCCGCCGCGATTCACAGTCCGGCGCGCTGCACGCCATCCCGCGCAACAAGAGCTGGGGCGAATTGAACGCTGAGTTGCACAAGAACTGAGTTTTCTCGTTCTTTCAAAACAAAACGGCGTGCCTGCGCAAGTGGGCACGCCGTTCGTCTTTTCCGATCACCGCCCGGCAAGGCCAATTCGTAAAGAGCCAGCGACAGCAGTCAGTGGGTGATCGGGTGCTCTGCGATGTATTGGCGCAAGGCCGAACGTCGCCCATGAGCGGCCGAGCAAGCGGGCGAAGCCCGCTTGCGAAGGTCCGTCTCGAATGGCTTGTTAGACACGGGCCTTAGCTGCTCGGCAGTAAGCATAATAAGAATCCGTGTGATCCCATTTCATCCCCTGTACCGGTCCATTTGCATGCATGCTGGCCCCAGTACTCATTACAAAGAAGTTGCGGCCAATAAGCTCGACGGCCTCGTTGTAGATCTCGTGGAAGTGACCTTCATCATTTTTTTTAGTGGTTAAGACCAGATAGTTCTGGCCAGACGGAATCTCTTCGTACAACGACATAAACGCATTTAGCGTTCTGTCACTGACTTGAGAGAATGCTCGCATCGCCGCAATCAAATAGGCCTCATCGTTCCAGTGATCTTTATAGATAAGAGCCAGCGCAACAACACCGATTTGCGAATGAGTTTGGCGAACAGTCTCCAGTGCTGCGTAGAAGTAGTTTGAATAGTTTGCATCCGCTGAAATTTTGTTGATTATTTCTTCGTCAACTTCTGCGTCGGCCAGAAACTTTGCAAAACGCTGCTGAAGGTGCTTTTCGTAGAAGCGCTGGGCGAATTTGGCCAGCAACCCGATACCAGGAATGCCTACATCCTTGGCTAGAGTAGCTATATCGCTACCGGCTTGAACGATCTCCTTCCCCCACTCGATTTTCTTGTCGTGCATCAGCGTGACTTCCTCAACTCGTGTCTAACGTGATGTAGACCGCAGAACCCGGTGGATACATCCGGGCATAGTCGATACATCTTGTTGTTGAAATGGCTGCAACCCTCTTAGAGCATGGCTTTGACAGCCCTGTACTGCTTTTTCGTACAGGACTAAATTTCTCATGAAATCCGGTGCTCCTTCTTTGCAGTCCGCCCGCTCACTCGATCAAGTTCCTGAGCCGGCTCGAAGTATTTACTATAGGCTCAAAACAAAGAGAAAATAAACCCAATAAGTTCATTATTACGTTGGCGCTGCTGGCATCGAGTGTCGCGCGCCACCTCAACCTGGACATCGCCAAAGGTATAGCTGTGCCGCACATGGCGCACCACCTGCACGGTCCACATCGGCGCTTATTCAAGCGCCATTAATGCCCGCAAACAGCAGCATCCACGCATCCCTGGGGCTCAAAATTTGCATGTTGCCTTCACGGCCCCAGGACAACACGCGCTTGTCGCCTGTGACAAACACCTCGGCACCTGCCAAGCTGGCGGCTCTGACCAGCCTGACGTCGTTGTCATCTGCGGGCTCGTCCAGGTCTTGCACGCAGGTGGCTTCTGACCAGATGGCGTCAAACAGTGCCTGTGATTGTGGCAAGTGAGGAAATTTACGCTTCAGCACTTCGTGGGCCTCAGCCTGCACCAATGGGGTGGTCAATAGCCAGTCGCGCTGATGGCACTCAATCAAGATCGCCTCACACAAGCCAGCAAACACGGTGGCGGACAACCAGACGTTGGTGTCGAGAAAGCCCTTCAAGAGACGTCCTGCAAGATGTCGTCCTCGGTCAGCCAACCTGCTTGTCGGGCTGCGCCGCCCAACTCAGCATGTGCTGCCTGCAAAGACTGGCGCAACCGATAACCCCGCAAGGACTCTGCCAGCAAATCACGCACCACCTCGCTTTTGGTTTTGCCGGTCTGCTCGCAGGCCAGTTGCAAGTCGCGATCTTCCTGATCGGTCAAACGCACGGTCAATGTACTCATGTCACTCCTTTAGATGGCGCGAACTGGCCACAACAAGCTTTGTATGACATCGTAATACAACTTTGGCGTGGTGGCAATTCGCCCTGGGTTGCGGCATAGGTATAGCCACTTTTTAAACACGAACTGCGCGCAAGTTGAATGCGGAGTTGCACAAGAACTGAGTTCGGCTCTTTTCAGTCAGGCAACGAGTTCAGACAAATATTCAGCAGCCACAGCAATTTGAATGTCCCCCAGCATGTAGCTGTGCCGCGCATTGCGAACCACCTGCACAGCCTGAACCGGCGCTTTTTCCAGCGCAAAGCGTTGCAATGCGCGGTGCGGTTTTTCATCAGACAACTTGCATTCCACCAGCTGCGTGAGCTGGTTTTTTTCGCTCAAAACAAAGTCCACCTCGGCCCCGTCTTTGGTGCGGATGTAGTGCAGTCCGGCCTCTTTGCCCTGCACATCTTGCTGCCATTGCACATGCTTGAGCAAAGCAGTGGCCACCAGGTTTTCAAAGCGCAGGCCTTCGTCACCTTCGACCAGGCCAGTGTCATAAAAGTAGACCTTGGGGCTTTGCAACACCGAGCGGGCGATGTTGTCATGCCAAGGTCGCACCACAAAGATTATGAAAAGCGCTTCCAATATGTCGAGGTATTTCTTGAGCGTGACGGGTGACACGGCCAAGTCGCGCGCCATGCTGGCCAGCGACAGGGGCGAGCCCACTCGCGAGCGCAGCATTTGGGCAAAGAGGCGAATGGCGTTGACCTCCTGGATGCGCGAAAACTCCAGCACGTCGTTGCGCACCAGGCCATCAAAGTACTGCCTGCGCCAGCGCTCGGCTTGTTCGTTGTCTGGGGCCAGGCAGGGCTCAGGAAAGCCGCCGCGCTCCAGCAGATGGGTCAGCGCAGCATCGGGTATGGCCCCGGTTTGCTCGCACCATTCGCGTACCGACAGGGGATGCAGTCGCAGACCGAAAAAACGCCCCGCCAGCGATTCTCCACTTTGCCTGAAGGTGTCCATGCTGGCGCTGCCCGTGACCAGCAGTTGCTGGGTGGCGGGTTTGCCGTCGTAAACACCTTTGAGCCAGGCTTTCCAGTCGGGCATTTTGTGAATTTCATCCAGCACCAGCAAAGGCGCTTGGGGGCTCCAACGCTGTTTCAGGATGAGGGCCCGGTCGGCTGGCACGTCGCAGTTCAGGTATTGGCCGCCTTGCTGCGCCATCAGTTGGCGGCTGAGCGTGGTTTTGCCCACCTGGCGCGGGCCGGTGAGGAATACCATTTTGTGGGCCAGATCGGCCTGCACACGGTCATCAAGGTAGCGTTTCATAACCGTTATTTTGCGACTTTTTCAAAGTAGTTTGTGATTTAGTCGCGACTTTATTTTAAAGTACTGAATAAAAGTCGCTAAAAGTGCTTGTGACAGGTCTGAATACGATCTTGGTGGTGCGCGAGCATCGTTTCGCCCACAGGGGTGGGCTCCTGCGAAAACACCAAGCCCTCGTTCGCTACGGTGTCTGGCGCAAGGGGGGCCAGCTTAGGCCTTGGCCAAGTGCTGCTTGGCCAGTTCCACGTACCAATCCAGGCACCCCGGATTGGCCATGGCGTCCCGGTTGACCACCTTTTCCAGCGGCTGACCGAGCATGAGTTTCTTGATCGGCAACTCCTGCTTTTTGCCAGACAAGGTGCGCGGGATCTCAGCCACCTGGAAGATTTCATTCGGAATGAATCGCGGGCTGAGCGCCACTTTGATGGCGTTGTTGAGTTTGGCCTTGATCGCGTCGTCAAACACCGTACCCGGGCGCAGCACCACAAACAGCGGCATGTAGCTTTCTTTGCCCAGATACTCCAGGTCCACCACCATCGAGTCCATGACTTCGGGCAGGGCTTCCACCGCGCTGTACAGCTCGCTGGTGCCCATGCGCAGGCCGTAGCGGTTGATGGTGGCGTCGCTGCGGCCAAAGATCACGCAGCCTTCGCCCACGCCTTGGGTATCGCCAATGCGCAGCCAGTCGCCATGCCGCCACACGCCGCCCATGCTGGCCGGGCCGTTGCCGCCGCCGGGTTTTCGGCCGTGGCCTGCGGGGTACATCTCAAAATAGCTGGCCAAATAACGGGCGTTGTCCTTGTCGTTCCAGAAGTACAGCGGCATGGACGGAATGGGCTGCGCACAGATCAGCTCGCCCACTTCGCCCAACACGGGCTCGCCCGCTTCGTTCCAGGCCTCGACCGCGCAACCCAGTTCACGGCACTGCATCACGCCAGGTTCCTGCGGCAGCTCGCGGTGGCCGCCCAAAAAGGCCCCCGCAAAATCGGTGCCGCCCGAGATGTTGCACCACCAGATGTCGGTGCCGATGGCCTGAAATTGCGCCGTACCCCAGCTTTGGGTCTCGGGCGACAAGGGCGATCCGGTGGTGCCCAGGGCGCGTACCCCCGTCAAGTCGCCGCAACGCGAAATGTCCACGCCCGCCTTTTGGCAGTTGGCAAAAAAGGCCGCGCCCGCGCCGAAGAAGCTCACCTTCTCTTGCGCCGCCAAGCGCCACAAAATGCCCCAGTCCGGGTTCTCCTTGCTGCCGCCAGGGTTGCCGTCATAGATCACACAGGTCACGCCGTTCAGCAAGCCCGCCACCTGCGCGTTCCACATGACCCAGCCGGTGGAGCTGTACCAATGGAAGCGCTCGCCCCAGCTGTTGGGGTGGTAACTGCAGCCGATGTCGTTGTGCAAAATCTTGTTGGCCAGCGCCACGATCACGGTGCCGCCGTGGCCATGCACGATGGGTTTGGGCAGGCCGGTGGTGCCGCTCGAATAGACAATCCACAGCGGGTGATCAAAGGGCAACCACATCGGCTCAAAGGCCTGCACAGCGGCATCGTTACGCGCCGTGATGGTCGACATTTGCACGCTGGCACCCACGGCGCAATGGGCCAGATCCAGCGTGCCCAGGTTGTCGTGCACGATGACGTGCTGCACGCTGGGCAAGGCGTCGCGCAGCTCCTGCACCACACCCATGCGGTCAAAGTCGCGCCCGCCGTAGCTCACGCCGTCCACCGCGATCAGCACCTTGGGCTCGATCTGCTTGAAGCGGTCCAGCACGGCGTGGGTACCCATGTCCGGCGCGCAAATGCTCCACACGCCGCCCACGCTGGCGGTGGCCAAAAACGCCACCATGGCTTCGGGGATGTTGGGCAGGTACGCCGCCACCCTGTCCCCCGGCTGCACACCCTGGGCCTGCAGGTGCAGCGCCATGGCGGCGACCTGGCGGCGCAGCTCGGGCCAGCTCATTTCGCGGCGCAAGCCTTTTTCGTTGTGGCTGATGACCGCCAAAAAACCAGCCGCTTGCGCGGGCTGCACATGGCGAAACACCTGGTGCGCGTAATTGGTCTGGGCCCCCGGAAACCACTTGGCCCCCGGCATGACATTGCCCGCCAGCACCGCCGTGTGCGGCGTGGGGGACTGAAAATCAAAGTAATCCCAGATGCTTTGCCAAAACGCGTCCAGCTCGGTAACCGACCATCGCCAGAGCTCGTTGTAGGTGGCAAAACTCAGGCCGCGCTCGTCGCGCAGCCAGTTTTGGTACAGCCTGATCTGGGGCAGATAGGGGGCAGAATCGGAGGGTCGTGACACGGTGTTCATGCATTGCAGCGTATCAGCGGCCATGCCCCGCTGTCACGCGCATCAACCCTGAAAAGTGCACCTAGGTGACAGCCCCAGAACCTTCAGGCTGCCGGGTCTTTTTGCATGCGGGCACTCTTCCAATACACGTCGTCGCCGCCATGCATGCGGTTGAGCACGCGGGCCAGCACGAACATCAAATCCGACAGGCGGTTGAGGTATTGGCGCGGCGTGTCGTTCAGGGCCTCTTCGTTGCCCAGCGCCACGCAAGCGCGCTCGGCCCGGCGCGCCACGGTGCGGCACACATGGGCCTGCGAGGCGCCCCGTGTGCCGGCAGGCAAGATGAACTCTTCCAGTTTGGGCAGTTGGGCGTTGTAAAGCTCAAGGGCTGCGTCCAACGCGGCCACGGCTTCTTCCTTGAGCAGCTCAAAGCCGGGAATCGACAGCTCACCGCCCAGGTTAAACAGCTGGTGCTGCACCTCCACCAGCACCTCGCGCACGTCGGCGGGCATGTCTTCGCACAGCAGCAGGCCGATGTGTGAGTTCAGCTCGTCCACCTCGCCCATGGCATGCACGCGCAAGCTGTTTTTCGACACGCGCTGGTTGTTGCCCAGGCCCGTGGTGCCGTTGTCGCCGGTGCGGGTGGCGATTTGTGTGAGTCGGTTGCCCATGAAAAATGTCCTTGTTTTTGTATGCGGTCGCGTGTGCGGTCGGGTTGAACGGGCCAACCGGGTGGTTTCGCACAGGCCCCCGGAAGCAGCGGTCTCAGGCCGCGCTGGTGAGCCCAGCGAATACTTTCGCTGTCAGAGACCGCTCTTGCAAAGAAAGACCATTGTCGGCCAACTGGCTGGACCTTGTCTGACAAAGGACAGCAAGGCCATTGTTTGCGGCGTAAACTGCGCATTCACACGTCTGGCGGCCATGCCCCGCCACCACTGGAGACACCCCATGAACGCCCCCACCCCCGCCGCCCACCTGGCCCCCGAAATTACGCAACGCGCCGTGCCCGAAGCCTTTTTGGCCGCCCTGAAGGCCCGCTTTGGCGGCAACTGCTCTACGGCCATGATCGTGCGCGAACAACACGGACGCGACGAATCGGCCTTCACCCATGTGCCGCCACCGGCTGCGGTGGTGTTTGCCGAGAGCACACAAGACGTGGCCGACGCGGTCAAGCTGTGCGCCGAATTCAAAGTACCCGTCATTCCGTTTGGTGTGGGCTCTTCGCTCGAAGGCCATTTGTTGGCGGTGCAAGGCGGCATCAGCATCGACCTGATGCGCATGAACAAGGTGCTGGCCATCAACGCCGAAGACCTCACGGTGACCGTGCAGCCGGGCGTGACGCGCAAGCAACTGAACGAAGAGATCAAATCCACCGGCCTGTTCTTCCCGATCGACCCGGGTGCCGACGCCACCCTTGGCGGCATGAGCGCCACCCGCGCCAGCGGCACCAACGCCGTGCGCTACGGCACCATGCGCGAAAACGTGCTGGCCATGGAAGTGGTCACCGCAGCGGGCGAAGTCATCCGCACCGGCACCCGCGCCAAGAAGTCGAGCGCGGGTTATGACCTGACGCGCCTGATGGTGGGCAGCGAAGGCACGCTGGGCGTGATCACCGAGGTCACCGTGCGCTTGTACCCTTTGCCCGAGGCCATCTCGGCCGCCATTTGCTCCTTCCCCAGCATCGAAGCAGCAGTGCGCACCGTGATCCAGACCATCCAGCTGGGCGTGCCGATCGCACGGGTAGAGTTGCTGGACCACAACAGCGTGCGCATGGTCAATGCCTACGCCAAGCTGGGCTTGCGCGAAGAGCCCATGTTATTGATGGAGTTTCACGGCTCACCCGCAGGCGTGAAAGAGCAAGCCGAGACGGTGCAAGAGATCGCCAGCGAGTTTGGCGGCAATTCTTTTGAATGGGCGACCACCCCAGAAGAGCGCACCCGCCTGTGGACGGCGCGTCACAACGCCTACTTTGCGGCCATCCAGAGCAAACCCGGCTGCCGCGCCATCAGCACCGACACCTGCGTGCCCATCAGCCGCCTGGCCGATTGCCTGCTCGACTCCATCACCGAAACCGATGCCAGCGGCATTCCTTACTTTTTGGTCGGCCATGTGGGCGACGGCAACTTCCACTTCGGCTATTTGATCGACCCCAACAACCCGCAAGAGTGCGAAACCGCCGAAGCGCTGAACCAGCAACTGGTCAACAGGGCGCTGCGCTTGGGCGGCACCTGCACCGGCGAGCATGGCATCGGCCTGCACAAGATGGGTTTTTTGCGCACCGAAACCGGTGAAGGCGCCGTTGACATGATGCGCACCATCAAGCGGGCACTGGACCCGCACAACATCATGAACCCGGGGAAGATTTTTTCGATGTGAGGCCCTCGGGCATTTCACGGACCTTTGCGCGCAGCGAGCCGCTTCAGGCTTTGCGCGCAGTCAAGGCCCACAGTGCCACGATTCCCACCAGCAGGCCCCAAAAAGCTGCCCCTACCCCGGCAATGCTCAGGCCCGAAAGGGTCACCAGAAAAGTCAGCAAAGCCGCATCACGGTGGCGCTCGTCTTGCATGGCCGTGAACAGGCTTGACGCGATGGTGCTGACCAAAGCCAATCCGGCAACGGCCAACACCAGCGCCTTGGGGAAGGCGGCCAGCAAACTGACAATCGAGGCGCCGGCCAAGCCCAAAAGAATGTAAAAAAGTCCGGCCGCCGCCGAGGCCGTGTAACGGCGCGCGGGATCGGCATGCGCTTCACGGCCCATGCAAATGGCCGCTGTGATGGCGGCCAAATTGAGCGCATACCCGCCAAACGGGGCCAACAACAAGGTCACGCATCCGGTGGCCCCGATCACGGGCGAAATCGGCGTGTTGTAACCCGCGCTGCGCTGCGCTGCCACGCCGGGCAAGTTTTGCGATGCCATGGTCACGATGAAAAGCGGCAAGGCAACACTGACCATGGCACCCCAACGCCACTCAGGCGTCACCCACACCGGCGTGGCCCATGCCCAAACAATCTGAGCCGCATTCAATTGGCCCTGCAAGGCCGCCACCGCCACGCCAACGGCCAGCACACCAGGCACAGCCCATCGGGGAAAGAGGCGACGCCCCAAGAGGTACGCGCCCGCCATGGTGAGCACCAAGATCGGGGCATCACCGACAGCCCCCACCGCATCCATAGCAAAGCGGGCCAGAACCCCCGCCAACAAGGCGCTGGCCAAAGCCAAGGGAATGCGTGCCATCCACCGCTCAAACAGACCGCTGTAACCCGCCCCCATGATGAGCAAAGCGCTCACAATGAAGGCCCCCGTGGCTTCCGGCAGGGTCACGCCCTGCGTCACCGCCAGCACCGCCGCACCGGGCGTTGACCAAGCCGTCAACACCGGTTGGCGGTACCAAAGACTCAACACCAAACTGGTGCCGCCCATGCCCAAACCCAGCGCCCACATCCAGGAAGCGGTTTGCGCTTCGTTGGCACCCAGGGCCTGTGCAGCCGCAAAAACAATGACCGCCGAACTGGTGAACCCCACCAGCACGGCCACAAAGCCGGCAACGACCGTGGACAGCGACGCATCACTCAGCCATTTTTTCAGCATGGGTGTTTTCTCACAGAAGCCCAGTACCAAGCACGCGGATTTTTGGTCCTCGTGCGCCTCACCGCCAGGCGCAGGGTTCTGCAGCAAGACGGGCATCGGTGAAGTATGGCACTGCGCGGTATGCCGTTTGAACGGGCCCGCCGAAGCCGCTGCTGGGATCGACAGGCGAACAGTGCCGGCGTTGGTTCCAGGGTCGGTGAGAAATAGACAGGTGCCCAATGTGTCAAATGGCCACCCGCAACGGCGAGCACGGTATAGGCCTGCACACGATGGATTTTTTCACACCGTCATTGATGGGGGTGTTCACGTTTTCAAACGCACCCTAGAGTCAGATGTTTTTGATGCTTGATGCCCCATGGTCCCCCTCGAACTCACGCTGATAGAAGCAGCCGCAGCGCTGCGCACGCGACAACTCGGACACCTAGAGTACGTCCAGGCCTTGCTTGCGCAAACCGATCGACTGAGCACTCTGAATGCCTGGATCCGCCGCGATCCTGAGCGATTGATCGCGCAAGCCAAAGCGCTGGATCAGGTGCGCCCTAAGTACCACAAGACTTTGGCAGGCATTCCCATAGCGATCAAAGACAACATCGACACCACGGATCTGCCCACCAGTGGCGGTACATGGGCCTTGCTGGCCACCAAGCCCAAGCGCAACGCGGCGGTCGTGGACGCTCTGTTGCAAGCCGGTGCCCTGATCGCAGGCAGAACCAATCTGCACGAGTACGAAGAAGGCCCCCGTCGCCTGCTGCAGAGTCACGCCCTGACGCGGAAACCCATCGGGGCGAAACAGACTTCGCCACACGGTCTGGGACCAATTTTGAGCCTGTTTCAACGCACGCTCATCCTCGCAGTTTGTCGATCAGCCCATTGAGTTCGTCGAGCGAACCAAACTGGATGCTCAACTCACCCATTTCTTCCATTTTGCCCATGCGCTTGACGCGTTTTTTGACGCGCACCTCGACCTGGGCCATCAACAAGTCTGACAGCTCCTCTTCGACCCGGCGCACGTCGCGAGACTTCTCCTTCTTGGGCTTTTGCGTGACCAAATTGAATTCGGCACCCAGTTTTTTGGCCAGACTTTCCGCCTCGCGTACCGACAGTTTTTTGGCCGCAATTTGATTGGCCGCCGTGATTTGTGCCGCTTTGTCCAGGGGCAACAGGGCGCGGGCGTGGCCCATGTCCAGGTCACCCGCCATGAGCATGGTCTGCACCGGGTCGGCCAGATTGAGCAAACGCAGCAAATTGCTGGCTGCACTGCGCGAGCGGCCTACCGCCTTCGCGGCAGTTTCGTGAGTGAGCCCAAACTCTTTGATCAGCCTTTGCAAACCTTGGGCTTCTTCCAGCGGATTGAGGTCTTCACGCTGAATGTTCTCGATGAGGGCCATCGCGGCAGCCGCCTCGTTGGGCACATCGCGCACCAAAACGGGAACAGCATCCAAACCCGCCAAACGAGAGGCCCTGAAACGCCGCTCGCCAGCAATGATCTCGTACTTGCCGGCGTTGGGGCCATTGGTGAGTTGACGCACCAGGATCGGCTGCATGATGCCCTGCGCCTTGATCGACTCGGCCAGCTCGTACAGGGCACCCTCGTCCATGCGGGTGCGCGGCTGGTACATGCCGGGCACCATCTGGTCCAGCTTGAGCTGACTGGGCTGGCCGCTGTTGGCCACAACCGGCGCGTCTTCCACTTTGGGGCCCAACAGGGCTTCGAGTCCGCGGCCAAGGCCTTTCGGTTTTTTGGTGACCATGGTCATTCCTTCAAGAGGGTTTGCAAGAGCGCATGGCCTTGAGGCCAGGCACCTAAAGATGAATCGGCGTTGATGTGCCCGGCCAGCCCCAGGTCGAGCCATTGAGCGCCCCAGTCGTGCGCCAGGTCCTGGGCACGGTCTGCGCGGCAATAGGGGTCGTCTTGGCTGCCCACCAAAATGCTTTTGAAAGGCAAGGGCTGGCGCACGATGGGCGTCCAGCCGGAAAAGCGGTCGCGCATCTCTGGCGCTTCCACGTCGCCGGGCGCCACCAGAAGGGCCCCTCGTACGCGGGCGGTGTGGCGTGAAAACGAAGCCCAGGCCGCCGCCAGAATGCACCCCAAACTGTGCGCCACCAACACCACCGAACCGGGTGCATCGATGACCACCTCGTCCAACCGGGCCAGCCAGTCACCGCGCAGGGGGTGCAACCAGTCGTTCTGCTCGACCACGGTGTACCCATGAACACGCGCCCAGTGCATTTGCCAATGACCAGGTCCGCTGCCTTGCCAGCCGGGCAAGATCAAAACGCTGACCGCGACCCCTTTCGCGCTTGGGCCTGAGCCTGCGCCGGTGTCATGGGTCAAATCGGTCATGGCGCGAAGGGTCTCTTGGCTCAAAGCGTAGGGGCACGTTTGACCATTTCGCAGGCAAACTCCACATAGGCTTGGCTGCCCTTGGCCGACGGGTCAAACACCACGCCCGGCAAGCCATAACTGGGTGCCTCGGCCAAGCGCACGTTGCGCGGAATCACGGTGTCAAACACCTTGTCGCCAAAGTGGGCCTTGAGCTGGTCGCTGACCTGCATCTGCAATGTGACGCGTGGATCGAACATGACCCGCAACAGGCCGATGATTTTCAAGTCCTTGTTCAGGTTGGCGTGCACCTGTTTGATGGTGTTGACCAGATCCGTCAAGCCCTCCAAGGCAAAGTATTCACACTGCATGGGCACAATCACGCCATGGGCCGAGCACAAGCCATTGAGGGTGAGCATGGACAAAGACGGTGGGCAGTCGATCAGCACGAAATCGTAATCTCCATCCACAGCGGCCAAGGCGGTTTTCAACCGCTGGTCACGGTGCTCCAGTTGCACCAATTCCACTTCGGCACCCGCCAGCTCGCGGTTGGCGCTGAGCACGTCGTAACCACACTTTTCGGCCTTGACGACCGCTTCGGCAATCGAAGCCGACTCCAGCAGCACGTCGTAAACGCTCAATTCCAGCTGCCGCTTGTCGATGCCGGAGCCCATGGTGGCGTTGCCTTGCGGGTCCAAGTCGACCAGCAACACGCGCTGCCCGGCTTTGGCCAAGCCTGCAGCCAGGTTGACCGTGGTGGTGGTTTTGCCCACCCCACCCTTTTGGTTGGCGATGCAGAAAATTTTGGCCATGATGTGCTCCCGGTTTTATTTGGAAATGGCCAGCTTGATGCCAAAGCCAATGAGAAAAACACCCGCCACCTTTTCCAGCACTTGACCCACCCTAGGGTTGGCCCGCATGCGCTCGGCCAGGTGGTGCGTGAGCAAGGTCATGCCCAAACCATACAAAAAGGTCAACCCCGCAATCGTGGCCGCCATGATGCCAAAGCTGATCAAGCCCATGTGGGTTTTGGGGTCTACGAACAAGGGGAAGAACGCCATGTAAAAAACAATCGCCTTGGGGTTGAGCAAGGTGATGGCCAAGGCCTGCTGGAAATACTGTCGGGGCCGGATGTTCAGGACCGGCGCATCACCCGGTTTGGCCGACAACAGCTTCCAACCCAACCAAGCCAGGTACACAGCGCCCAGCCACTGGATGGCCGCAAATGCCGCGGGGTAGGTGGTCAACACCGCGGCCACACCCGCCACCGCCAACCACATGAGCACCTGGTCCCCAGCGATCACCCCCAACGTGGCCATGAGTCCGCCTGCCACCCCCCCTTTGCTGGTGGACGTGATAAGGGCCAGGTTGCCGGGTCCGGGAATGGCCAGAAACAACACAATCGCGGCCACAAAAGCGCCATAGTCGGAGATGCCAAAGAACATGCAAACCTTTCAAAAACAAGGCAGAGTTTGAAGCAGGCCGTATTTGGCCATCACCATCTTGAGACTGCACCCCACCAAACACAAGCACGCCAAATATTGGATACCGCCCAAAAAGCGGTTATGGACCTGAGTGTAAGTGATCGACCCCCAGTACAACAGGCGCTGTCCATCCATGTTTCACGTGAAACAAGCCATCCATCGCACACGACCCCTGCTGTATTTCCCTGGCTTGACGGCTTTTTGAGCGGCAAGCACGACACAGTCTCTCCTTCTGGGTTCAGGATTAGACCGGCTGGACTAACCTCATCCACACCATGCAACGCTCCACATCCAGGCCTGGCACGGTCAAGAGTTCCACGTGAAACACTTTTAAATCGTCAGGCAATGCGTCGATTTCGCCCTGCGGGTGTTTGCCCTTCATGGCCATCCACACCCCGCCCTCGGCCAGGGCCGAACGGGTCCAGGTCACAAAATCGGGCAATGAAGCAAAAGCGCGGGAGCAAATGACTTGGTAAGGATCGGTGAGGGATTCAACCCGAGCATGCAAACCGCGCAAGTTGGGCAGCTTCAAGCTCACCGCCACTTGTTGCACAAAGGCGGCTTTTTTGGCTACGGTGTCGACACAGGTCACCTGCAGCTCGGGCATGCAAATGGCCAGCACCACGCCTGGCAAGCCGCCGCCTGAGCCCACATCCAGCACCTTGGCAGACTGGCCTTGGGTGTGCCGGGTCAACGGAAGAACGGCCGTCAGGCTGTCCAGCAGGTGGTGGGTCAGCATGTCCGCCGGGTCGCGCAAGGCGGTCAGGTTGTAGACCTTGTTCCATTTCTGGATCAAGACCAAGTAGTCCAGCAGCCGCTGAACCTGCTCTTCTGACAAGCTCAGATCCAGTGCTTGGGCACCCGATCGCAGGCCCGCCTCCAGGTTCAAGCTCATGCCTGCGCGCCCACCTCAGCGCGATCATCGGCGGTTTGCATGAAGCCCTTGAAACCACCCTTTTTCAAGTGGATCAACAGCAGAGACACGCTGGCAGGCGTGATGCCCGAAATGCGCGAGGCTTGACCCAAAGTTTCAGGCCGGTGTTTGGCCAGCTTTTGCCGGGCTTCGATCGACAAGGCCGAGACCTGCAGGTAGTCAAGGGCTTCGGGCAAACGCAGGTGTTCGTAAAAAGCAGCCCGCTCCACCTCGCCCTTTTGGCGGTCAATATAACCCGAGTACTTGGCTGCAATCTCTACCTGCTCGATCACCGGGGCGCTCAAGTCACCCAGCGTTTCACGTGAAACATCGGCGCTGGCCATGCGGCCATTGTCCAAAGTCATGAGGGCAGGGTAGGTCACATTGGGTCGCCGCAACAAATCGAACAAGTTGTGCTCGTGCTCAATGGCCTTGCCCAACACCCGCTCTGACTCGGCGGCCGGCAAGTTGCGCGGGTTCACCCAAACCGATTTCAGGCGCTCTGTTTCACGTGAAACAGCATCGCGCTTGCGGCTGAACGCGTCCCAGCGGGCGTCATCGACCAAGCCCATTTGTCGCCCCACTTCGGTCAAGCGCGCGTCGGCATTGTCTTCGCGCAGCTGCAGGCGGAACTCAGCCCGGCTGGTGAACATGCGGTAAGGCTCGGTCACGCCTTGTGTGACCAAGTCGTCCACCAACACACCCAAGTAAGCTTGGTCGCGCGCGGGCAACCAGGCGGCTTCGCCCCGGCATTGAAGCGCCGCGTTGATGCCGGCAAACAAACCCTGAGCAGCAGCTTCTTCGTAACCTGTGGTGCCGTTGATCTGCCCCGCAAAAAACAAACCGTTGATCTGCCGCGTCTCGAAGCTGTTCTTCAGTGAGCGGGGGTCAAAAAAGTCGTATTCGATGGCGTAGCCGGGCCGAAGAATGTGGCAATTCTCCAGCCCCTTCATCGAGCGCACCAGCTCGTACTGGATGTCAAACGGCAAACTGGTCGAGATACCATTGGGGTAGTACTCATGGGTGGTCAGGCCTTCGGGTTCCAGAAAAATCTGGTGGCTGTCTTTGTCTGCAAAGCGGTTGACCTTGTCTTCCACACTCGGGCAATAGCGCGGGCCCACGCCCTCGATCTTGCCGGTGAACATGGGGCTGCGGTCAAAGCCGGAGCGGATGATCTCGTGCGTGCGCTCGTTGGTGTGCGTGATCCAGCACGGCATTTGCTGCGGGTGCATGTCGGCCTGACCCATGAAGCTGAACACCGGCACTCCCCCCTCGGGGTTCATGCCACCAGGCACACCATCGCCAGGTTGCTCGGCGCACTTGGCAAAGTCGATGGTGCGGCCATCCAGGCGCGGGGGCGTGCCGGTCTTCAAACGCCCTTGTGGTAGCTTCAGTTCTTTCAGGCGCGCCGACAGGCTGACGGCCGGGGGATCGCCCGCACGACCCGCCGCATAGTTTTGCAAACCCACATGGATCTTGCCATCCAAAAACGTGCCGGCGGTCAACACCACCGTGCGCGAACGGAAGCGGATGCCCACCTGCGTGACAGCCCCCACCACCCGGTCACCTTCCACCATCAGGTCGTCTACGGCTTGCTGGAACAGCCACAAGTTGGGCTGGTTTTCGAGCATGCGGCGGATGGCGGCTTTGTACAAAATCCGGTCGGCCTGGGCGCGGGTGGCGCGCACGGCCGGGCCTTTGGAGCTGTTGAGGATGCGGAACTGGATACCGCCTTCGTCGGTGGCCAGCGCCATGGCACCGCCCATCGCGTCCACCTCTTTGACCAAATGGCCTTTGCCAATACCGCCAATCGACGGGTTGCAACTCATCTGGCCCATCGTCTCGATGTTGTGCGTCAAAAGCAAGGTTTTGCAGCCCATGCGGGCCGAGGCCAAGGCGGCTTCGGTTCCGGCATGGCCGCCACCGACCACGATCACATCGAATTCTTGAGGGTAAAGCATGTTGGTCTGCCTCGCATCGAGGCCCATAAATGAACGCCACCAGCGCCATGGAGCCACCCTGCCACGGGGTCGGCTGAAGTTGCTGATTTTACAGGTAGGGTCAACCACCCCACCTGTCGGACCTAAAGGCACGACCAACAAAGACCAATCCCTCGTCGGTCGGGCCTTTGGGGTCCGACGACCATCGTTTCGTAAAGCGACATGGATGAATCTGCGCCTCACAGACCATGTTATGCGCCAAATGCATGGATCAACAGCCAAGCGGCCTTGGACAGCAAAGCCGTGTCCTCCTACCATTTGGACCGCTGACAAACCGTCAGTTTCAAGAAAGGCAACATCACATGTCCATCCCTGCCGCAAGCGCCAAGGCCACAAGCCAGCACGCTCTGCCCTCTTACCTGAATCCCGAGCATCACGGCCCCTGGGGCATTTATCTTCAGCAAGTCGACCGGGTCACGCCCTATCTGGGCAGCTTGTCGCGCTGGGTTGAAACCCTCAAACGCCCCAAGCGTGCCCTGATCGTGGACGTGCCCATTGAGTTGGACAACGGCACCATGGCCCACTTTGAGGGCTACCGCGTGCAACACAACACGAGCCGTGGACCTGGCAAAGGCGGCGTGCGCTTTCACCAGGGTGTGACGCTGTCGGAAGTCATGGCGCTGTCGGCATGGATGTCGGTCAAAAACGCCGCCGTCAACCTGCCTTTTGGCGGAGCCAAAGGCGGCATTCGCGTCGACCCCAAAACCTTGTCTCGCGGCGAGCTGGAACGCCTGACACGCCGCTACACCAGCGAGATCGGCATCATCATTGGCCCCACCAAAGACATCCCGGCCCCAGACGTGAACACCAACGAGCAAATCATGGCTTGGATGATGGACACCTACTCGATGAACGAAGGCGCCACGGCCTCAGGCGTAGTCACCGGCAAGCCGATTGCTCTGGGCGGCTCATTGGGCCGACGTGAAGCCACCGGGCGTGGCGTTTACACCGTGGGCCAAGAAGCCGCTCAGCACATCGGACTGGACATCACAAAAGCCAAAATCGCCGTGCAAGGCTTTGGCAATGTGGGCGGTATCGCAGCCAAGCTGTTGGCCCAAGCCGGAGCCACAGTGGTCGCGGTGCAAGACCATGGCGGCACGGTTTACAACGCATCTGGACTCGATGTGCCCAACCTTCTGAAACATGTCGACGAGCATGGCAGCGTCCAGGGTTTTGAAAATGCAGAGGTCCTGCCCGATGAGCAGTTCTGGGGCGTGGATTGCGACATCCTGATCCCGGCCGCGCTGGAGCAACAAATCACCGCAGAAAACGCCCATCAAATTCGGGCCCGCATGGTGATCGAAGGGGCCAACGGCCCCACCACACCCGAGGCAGACGACATCCTGCACGAGCGGGGCATTCTGGTCGTGCCCGATGTGATCGCCAACGCTGGCGGTGTGACGGTGAGTTACTTCGAATGGGTGCAGGATTTCTCAAGCTTCTTTTGGAGCGAAGACGACATCAACGCCCGCCTGGTGCGCATCATGCGCGAAGCTTTTGCGGCCATCTGGCAGGTCGCTGACGAAAACCAGGTGAGTCTGCGCACGGCCACTTTCATTGTGGCTTGCACGCGCATCTTGCAAGCGCGGGAATTGCGGGGTTTGTACCCCTGATCATCCTTTGTACCCCTGCAAAGGCAAGGCCCCCGCGGCCTTGACCTCGCCCAGTGAAAAACTGGTGTGCAGGTCTTTCACATTGGGGAGATTGAGCAACACATCCCGCGCAAACTGGCTGAAGGTGTTCAGGTCCTTGCTGACCACCTGCAACTCAAAGGTGCCGGTGCCGCTGATGTAATGGCAAGACACCACTTCGGGGATTTTGAGGATCGCATCTTCCAATTGACGCGTCACATCGCCCCGGTTGCGCTCCGCGTCCAGCCGCACAAAGGCCAACACATCCAAGCCCACCTTCTGCCGGTCGATCTCGGCGCGGTAGCCTTGGATGACCCCAGACTCTTCGAGCGCCCGCACCCGTCGCCAGCACGGCGCAGCAGACAAGCCCACGCGCTGCGCAAGTTCGGCATTGGTCAGGCGGCCATTGGTTTGCAGTTCATTCAATATCGCCCAATCAAATTTGTCCAGTGTTTCCAAAATAAGCCTCTTTGCGCAAGATCCTTTCAAATCATAGGGCAAATCCTGTCGCCGAAAGCAAGCACTTGTCGGCAAGCCCGCTCTACACTGTGCTTTCCATATCAGTCGCAGGACAGACCATGAACGCCCCTTTGCCCGAATCGATTCGCCAAGCGCTGGAGACCGTGACGCTGGACGACAAATACAGCTTGGATGTGGGTCGCGCCTTCATGAGCGGTGTGCAGGCCTTGGTCAAACTGCCCATGCTGCAGCGCCAGCGCGACGCACTGCAAGGCAAAAACACGGCGGGCTTCATCAGCGGTTACCGGGGCTCGCCACTGGGCAGCTACGACCAGTCACTGTGGAAGGCCAAAGACCACCTGAAAGCTCAGCACATCGTGTTCCAACCCGGCGTGAACGAAGAGCTGGCCGCCACCGCGTTGTGGGGCACGCAGCAACTGGGTTTTGCACCGCCGGGCACCAACAAATTTGATGGCGTGTTCGGCATCTGGTACGGCAAAGGCCCCGGCGTGGACCGCTGCTCAGACGTGTTCAAACACGCCAACATGGCCGGCACCACGCCTTGGGGCGGCGTGCTGGCGGTAGCGGGCGATGACCATGTGGCCAAAAGTTCCACCGCCGCGCACCAAAGCGACCACATCTTCAAGGCCTGCGGCCTGCCCGTGTTTTTCCCGGCCAGCGTACAAGACATCCTCGACCAAGGCCTGCACGCCCTCGCGCTCAGCCGCTTTGCCGGCATCTGGTCGGGCATGAAGACGATTCAAGAGATCGTCGAGTCCAGTGCGACGGCCCACATCGACCCCGAGCGCGTGCAGATCGTCTTGCCAGAATTTGTGATGCCGCCCGGCGGCGTGCACATCCGCTGGCCCGATACTGCGCTGGAACAAGAGGCTCGTTTGTTTGACTACAAGTGGTACGCCGCACTGGCCTACATCCGCGCCAACAAGCTCAACCACAACGTCATCCAGGGCCCCAACGATCGCTTTGGCCTGATCGCCAGCGGCAAGGCCTTCAACGACACGCGCCAGGCCCTGCTCGATCTGGGACTGGATGACGCCACCTGCCAACGCCTGGGCATACGGGTGCACAAAGTGGGCGTGGTCTGGCCGCTCGAAGCGCACACCACCCGCGAATTTGCCACTGGTCTGCGCGAGATTTTGGTGGTCGAAGAAAAACGCCAAGTCATCGAATACCAACTCAAGGAAGAGCTGTACAACTGGCGCGACGATGTGCGCCCCACCATCGTGGGCAAATTCGACGAAGCCGATGGCGACACCTCGGGCGGCGAATGGTCGACACCCAATCCGACACAGCGCACCTTGCTGCGGGCCAATGCCGACCTGACACCCGCGTTGATTGCACGGGCCATTGCCAAGCGGTTGAAAAAGCTGGGCGTGGATGCCGACACCACCGCCCGCCTCGACGCGCACCTGGCCGTGTTGGACGCCAAAGAAAAATCCTTGCAAACGCTGACCTTGGGTGCGGCTGCCGAACGCACCCCCTGGTTCTGCTCAGGCTGTCCACACAACACCTCCACCAAGGTGCCCGAAGGCTCACGCGCCATGGCCGGGATTGGTTGCCATTTCATGAGCCTCTGGATGGACCGCAGCACCACGGGCTTCACCCAAATGGGTGGCGAAGGCGTGCCCTGGAGCGGCCAACAGCCCTTTTGCACTGACCAGCATATTTTTGCCAACATCGGCGATGGCACTTATTTTCACAGCGGCATTTTGGCCGTGCGCCAGAGCGTGGCTTCGGGTGTGAACATCACCTACAAGATTTTGTACAACGACGCCGTCGCCATGACAGGCGGCCAACCCGTGGGCGAACGGTCTGAAGGCCACAGCGTGGTGCAGATCGCCATGAGCATGAAGGCCGAAGGTGCGCAACGCATCGTGGTCGTGACGGACGAACCCGAGAAATACGAGGGCGTGGCTTTGGTCGAAGGCGTGCGTGTATTCCACCGCGACGAGCTCGACCGCATTCAACGTGAAATGCGAGAAATCAAAGGCACATCCGTCATCATTTACGACCAGACCTGCGCCACCGAAAAACGCCGCCGCCGCAAGCGAGGCACCCTGGTCGACCCGGCTGTGCGCGTGATGATCAACGAAGAAGTCTGCGAAGGCTGCGGCGATTGCAGCGTGCAGTCCAACTGCTTGTCGGTCGAACCACTTGAAACCCCTTTGGGACGCAAACGCGCCATCAACCAAAGCACCTGCAACAAGGACACCAGTTGCCTCAAGGGCTTTTGCCCGAGCTTTGTCACGGTGGAGGGCGGCACCTTCAAAAAGAAAGCCACGTCCACCAGCTCAGCCCCAAACCCTGCCACGTTGGGTGCGTTGCCCGAGCCCGAACTGCCCCTCATCAACCAACCCTGGGGCATGGTCGTGGCCGGTGTTGGGGGCACAGGCGTCATCACCATTGGCCAGCTGCTCGGTATGGCCGCGCACATGGAGGGCAAAGGCATCGTCACACAAGACTCCGCCGGTCTGGCCCAAAAAGGCGGAGCCACTTGGAGCCACATTTTGGTTGCTAACACCCAAGACGAAATCCGCACCACTCGCGTCAGCATGGCCGCTGCCGACCTGATCATCGGCTGCGACCCCATCGTCAGTGCTTCCAAAGAAACCACGGTACGCATGCGTGCAGGCCGCACCCATGTGGCCCTGAACAGCAACAGCACACCCACCGCTGCTTTTGTGAAAAATGGCAATTGGCAAAACCCAGCTGATCAATGTGTGGCCGAAATTTCGGCGCAAGTTGGCGTGTCGGGCGTTGGCGCTTTTGATGCCGATACCCTGGCCAAACAACTCATGGGCGACACCATTTATGTGAACCCCATGCTGCTGGGCTACGCTTGGCAAAAAGGCTGGGTGCCCTTGCATCGCGAGTCTTTGGTGCGGGCCATTGAGCTCAACGATGTGCAGGTCAAAAACAACTTGGCCGCTTTCGAGTGGGGCCGTCACGCGGCGCACCAACTCGACGCGTTGATGAAAACCTTGCAGCCCGTGCAAGTGATCCAGTTCAAAAAGCGCGAGTCTTTGAACGACCTCATCGCCGACCGCATGGCCCGATTGACCGATTACCAAGACGCGGCTTATGCCCAGCTTTACCAAAGCATCGTGGGCCGCGTGCAAACCACCGAAGCGCCTTTGGGTAAAACACTGTTGAGCGAAACCGTAGCGCGTCAACTGTACCGTTTGATGGCCTACAAAGACGAATACGAAGTGGCCCGTTTGCACACGCAAACGGGATTCATGGAACGCATTCAAAACAGTTTTGAGGGCGACTTCAAAGTGCACTACCACTTGGCCCCGCCGCTTTGGTCCAAGCGCAACAGCCAAGGTGAATTGGTCAAAAGAAAGTTCGGCCCCATCATGCTCACGGGGTTCAAGGTACTGGCCAAACTCAAGGGTTTGCGCGGCACCAAACTGGACTTCTTTGGCAAAACCGAAGAACGTCAGACAGAGCGTGCCCTGATTCGCGAGTACATGGCGCACATCGAGCGCCACTTGACGCAGCTGTCAGAACAAACCCATGCACATGCGGTCAAAGTGGCCCAAGTGCCAGAAAACATCAAAGGCTACGGACACGTCAAAGAACGCAATATCCGCGCAGCACGTTCCTTGTGGGTGTCTTTAGACCAGCCATAAAAAAACCATGGCCCCAATCAAGGGGCCATGGCATCTGAAGACACCGCATCGGAGACATGCGAATAATGTCTCAAAAGACGGCAAAAAAAGCTTAACGTGAATCGGGCAATTCGATTTTGACTTCCAGCACTTCAAGGTTGTCCTGACGCTCCAAATTGACTTTGATGTCGTTGGGGTTGATCTTGATGTACTTGCTGATCACCGCCACCAGTTCACGCTGCAAATCAGGCAGGTAATCGGGCTCGGCTGCATTGCGGCCACTGCGCTCGTGTGCCAGGATGATTTGCAGGCGCTCTTTGGCCACACTGGCAGTTTTCTTCTTTTCGCCCAAGAGGAAGGAAAGAAACGACATGGTTCACTTGCCTCCAAACAAACGTTTGAAAAAACCGGGTTTTTCAGCTTCGGTGAAACGCATAGGCTTGTCTTCGCCCAAAAAACGATCGATCACGTCTTTGTAAGCCTCAGACACATCGCTGTTGGCCATATGGATCGCGGGTGTGCCTTGGTTGGAGGCTTGCAACACGTTTTCGCTTTCGGGAATCACGCCCAACAACTTGATGCGCAAGATGTCCTGGATATCTTGCAGCGACAGCATCTGCCCCTCTTCGACCCGGTTGGGGTTGTAGCGAGTGATCAGCAAATGTTCTTTGATGGGGTCAGCGCCTTCAATGGCGCGTTTGGTTTTACTCCCCAACATGCCCAAAATGCGGTCTGAATCGCGTACCGAAGACACCTCGGGATTGGTCACCACCAAGGCCTCGTCAGCAAAATGCATGGCCATCAAGGCACCAGTCTCAATTCCTGCAGGTGAGTCGCACACGATGTACTCGAAACCCATGCCACTCAGGTCGTTCAAAACCTTTTCAACGCCTTCTTGAGACAAGGCATCTTTGTCACGGGTTTGAGAGGCCGCCAACACAAACAAGTTGTCACATTGTTTGTCTTTGATGAGGGCTTGGTTCAAGTTGGCTTCGCCCTGGATCACGTTGATCAGGTCATACACCACGCGGCGCTCACAACCCATGATCAGGTCCAGATTGCGCAGGCCCACATCAAAGTCAATGACAGCGGTCTTGAAACCTTTGAGGGCCAAGCCTGTGGCGAAACTGGCGCTGGTCGTGGTTTTACCCACACCGCCTTTGCCAGAGGTCACAACAACGATTTTTGCCATGGATGAACTTTCTTGGACAAAATAAAAAAATTATATTTTCAAAGGAGTGATCAGCAGTTTGTCCCCATCTGGACCTGACTGCAAAGAAACTTGTGCGGGTTTGCCCAAAACATCTTTGGACAATGGATTTTCGCTGGTGCGGTAGACCCCGGCGATGGAAATGAGTTCGGGCTCCATCACCATGGCAAAAATTTGGGCATCCCCATCGCCTCTGGCACCCGCAATGGCTTTGCCACGCAAAGTGCCGTAAACATGGATGTGGCCATCGGCAATCACCTCAGCACCGGCATTGACCATGCCCATCACAATCAGATCGCGCCCTTTGGCATACACCTGTTGACCTGAGCGCAGAGGCCTGTCAATGCGCATGGCGCCAGCGGGTGTGGGCTGTGGTGCAAGCTGTTCAACAGGGGGGGCTTGGGCTGTTGGTGCCTCAGCAAGGGGGACAGAACGCCGAATACGGGCATCGGATGCGTCAACCAAGCCCGCCCCCTTGGCCAAGTATAAAAGTGCAGGTGGAGCCCCTTTGATGGCCAAAGGCACCAGTGCGTGTTCGCGCAAAACAGCCATCAAGCGCGCAAGGTCAATGGTTTCATTGTCCAACAAGGCCAAAGCACTGACGTCAATCACCACGGGATCTTGGTTAAAAAAACCAGGACTTTCGGCCAATTGTTGCTTCAAAGCCCCTGAAACCTCTGCGATATCGGTGGTTTTGAGCAACAAAGCCACCGAGGACAAATCGGCGCTTTTGATCTCGTAACAGGGGTTGGAAGGGTCTTCTGAAGCGATCGCCATGTTGCCGTCAGGGTGCAAAAGACACAAATCTTAACAGCGCACTTGTTGGTTGTTATCTCTCTATCGTTTTATATCTTTAAATAGTCGTAGCAGTAGGGGCGGGGTTGCGTTGTGGACAAGGCGGTTTTTTTTAACTCGGACAAGGACTTGGCTGTTTTTCAAGCATGTGCGTGACCTTGCTTTGGTGCTGTCACGCCAAAATGAACAACTTTTCAAAACGGGATCAAGCTGTGGATAAGTCATTGGTTGCGAAATTTTTATCCACAGGTTTATCCCGAGTTGCTTTTCAGTTGTCAATCACCCATTGAATGACCCCTTTGGTCACAAAACCCAGCATGCCGAAAGCCAAGCCCAGAAAAATGACAAAGGTGCCAAATTTGCCTGCTTTAGATTCCCAGGCCAGCTGCAAGACGATGAACAACATGTAGAGCATGAAAGCGCTCACGCCAAAGGTCAAGCCAAACCAGGCGAACTGCGCTTCTGTGAAATCCCACATCACGTTGTTTCCAGACGGGGCATGCGTTCGGGCACATCGCGGGTGTCTACCAGATCGCGGTAGGCATGCCAGGAGGCGTGGCCCAGCATGGGCACGATCACGATCAAACCAATGAACAAACTCAAAATGCCCACCATGCTCAGGCCCATGATCAAAAACGCCCACAGCACCATGGGCATGGGATGGGTCAGGACCACCTTCCAGCTGGTCAGAACGGCTTGCAAGGTGTTGAGTTGGCGGTCCAGCAGCAAAGGCATCGCCACCACACTGGAGGCAAAAACGGGTGCAGCCATAAAGCCACCCAACATCAGCCACAGTTCAAACAAGTCGCTGTCGGGGTTGAGGACCACGTGGTGAATGAAATCCATGGGGGTATGGACAGGCACTGGGGCCAGCAAAAAGATCAAGGCCGACGAAGTCATCACCCAACCTGTTCCCGCCAAGCCCAGCAACAAACCAAAACGCACCAGGCACCAGTAACTCACAGGTTCGTTGTTCTGGAGGGTTTGCCATTGTGTCCAGGTGTTGAACAAAAGCCGCAGGTTCACAGCTTCGTTTCTTTCAACAGCGCGGCTCATGGCGTACAAGCTGGTGGCCAAAACCGGAGCGACAACCAAAAACCCAGACACCGCACCGGTCAGTAACCAGAATCGGTCGTGTGCCAGCCAAGTCATCAGCCCACCACCCATGGCCATGATCAGGCCGTGGGCCAGGCTCAACCAGGGTGAATGGCAGATGTCTTTCAATCCCAAATAGAGCCAATGCAAGGGTTGCCTGCCATGGATGGGCAAAACGCCAGGCAAGTTCAAACGACCGCGCCCCCTCGGGGGGTGTTCGGGTCGCGGGTTGGGGGATCGGTGGGGGGGAGGGGAAGCTTGTGTCATGCCATCCAGCTTATCCACTGGGCGAATTGTGAATTTGACCTGCATCAAATGGCAAAAGGCTGCCAAGCAGCCTTTTGGATTCAAGCCAAGTAGTCAAAACATTTTTCGTAGCGTTAGCAATAACACTAGGCAATTTGTAGGTCGGTGCCTTTGGGTCCGACATCTTGCGTTCGCCATCGCCTCTTGAAAAATTCGCTTCGCGAAGAGATGGCGGTTGGACCATAAAGGCCCGACCTACGAGGGAAGGGAATTCGTAGGTCGGCACCTTCAGGTCCGACATTTTGGATATGACACTGTCTCTTCAATCAATCATGCTCAATGATGACCGTGACCGCCTTGGTGCTTCATGGCGTGCATGCCAGACCCCTTCATCCAGCGGGCGGTTTCCTTGTCAAACACCTGCTTTTGTTCAGCGTTCAGAGTGGCATAAAAAGCCTTAGTCGCATCGGCGCGTTGTTGCATGTGCGCGTCGCGTTGGGCTTTCATGGCTTGCATCATGTCCAAGCGCTCGGGCGTGGTCATTTTTTCCAAGCTAGCACGTTCGGGCCGCGCCATGCGGGCAGGGTGCTGCATGGACTGGGTGAATGTGTTCCACGCAGGTTCTTGAGCCGCTTGCAAGTTCAATTTGGACTTGAGTTCGCCCAAATCTTTAGTGTGGCGCTCGCCTTTGTGCTCACTCTTGTGCTCGCGCATTTTTTCCATGCGGCCAACACGGGTGTTGTCGGCAGGTGCCGTGGTGTTTTGGGCCAAGGCCAAACCGGTTAAGCCGGCCATCAAGGCTGTGGCGATCAAGGTGGTGCGAATCGATTTCATGAAAACATCCTTTGGTTGATGGGATGCCTGCAGTGTGATCTGCCCATGTATCTGGGCTGTGCCCGGATGCTGCTGATTTGTAAAGAACAGCTGTTTTTGTTGTACAAAAAATTTAAGCGCTGACGCGGTAACCTTCGTCGGCAATGGCTTGGGCCAAAGCTTCGCGGTTTTTTTCAGAATCCACTTGCACTGTGTTGTGTGTGCGGTCGATCACAACGTTGGCCTGTGCATCCAAAGCCAGCAAAGCTCGGGTGACTGCTTTTTCGCAATGGCCACAGGTCATGCCCTCAACAGTGAAAATTTGGTTCATGATGCATCCTCTCCAATGAACTGAACACGACCCGCTGGGGTCTGGTCTGAGCATAGACCATCAAGGACTTCATGCCATGACGCAGATCAAGAACGAACCCCCCATCACCTACGACATCGGCATTGGCGGCATGACCTGCGCATCGTGCGTGGTGCGGGTCGAAAAAGCCCTGAAAAAAATGCCCGGTGTGCTCAGTGCCACGGTCAACCTCGCCACCGAATCGGCCCGCATCGAAGTGGCATCGGGTGACGTGACCGACGCACGCCTGCGCCGCGCTGTGCGCGATGCAGGCTACGAGCCCCGCACCCCCGAAGCACAAGCCGATGTGGGCCATGGCTCACCTTGGGCGGGGTTCATGCCGGTGGGTGTGGGCCTGCTGCTGACCACGCCTTTGGTTTTGCCCATGTTGGCCGAGTTATGGGGGCTGCACTGGATGCTGCCCGCTTGGCTGCAATTTGCGCTGGCCACGCCTGTGCAGTTCGTGTTGGGCGCACGTTTTTACAAAGCCGGTTGGCACGCGTTAAAGGCGTTCACGGGCAACATGGATTTGCTGGTGTCCTTGGGCACCACCGCAGGTTGGGCCTTGTCGGTCTGGTTGTGGCTCACGGCAAACGCTGGGCACGCGCCGCACCTGTACTTCGAAGGATCGGCCGTGGTGATCACGCTGGTGATGCTGGGCAAATGGTTGGAGACGCGTGCCAAGCAGCAGACCACCGAGGCGATTCGCGCTTTGCACGCCTTACGCCCGGACAAAGCCCATTGGTTGGGCGAAGACGGCGAAGTCGATGTGCCTGTGGACGAAATTCTGGTGGGTGACCGGATCGTGGTGCGGCCCGGCGAGCGTTTTCCGTTGGACGGCGAATTGGTTGAAGGGCAAACCCAGGTGGACGAATCCATGCTGACCGGAGAACCCCTGCCCGTGGCCAAGGCACCGGGTGCAGCACTCACCGGTGGGTCGATCAATGGCGAAGGGCGTGTGCTCATGCGCGTTACGGCGGTGGGTCACGAAACCGTGCTCTCACACATCATCCGTTTGGTGGAAGACGCGCAAGCGGCCAAAGCGCCGATTCAGCGACTGGTGGACAAAGTGGCCGAAGTGTTTGTGCCCGTGGTGCTGCTGGTGGCCCTGCTCACCTTGGGTGCGTGGATGGTGGCGGGGGCTAATTTTGAAACGGCACTTATCCACGCCGTGGCGGTGCTGGTCATTGCCTGCCCTTGCGCCCTGGGCCTGGCCACGCCCGTGGCCATCATGGCGGGCACGGGTGTGGCGGCCAAGCATGGCATCCTGATCAAAGACGTGCAGGCGCTGGAGTTGGCCCACCGCGTGCAAACCGTGGCCTTTGACAAGACTGGCACGCTCACCGTGGGGCAACCACGCTTGTTGGCCCATGTGCCCGCGCCCGGGCACGATGCGCAAACGGCGTTGGCCTTGGCCGCCCGCGTGCAAGGCGGCAGTGAACACCCCTTGGCGCGTGCGGTGGTGAGCGCGGCTGAAAAGCAGGGTCTGGCAGGCCCAATCGCCGATGACTTGCAGGCGGTGCCCGGCAAGGGCGTGCTGGCCAATGTGGACGGTCGGCAGCTGATGCTGGGCAGTTTGCGCTGGTTGCAAGATGAGGGTGTGGACATTAGCGTATGGCAGCCAGACATCGACGCCTTGCAGGCACAAGGCGCCAGCCTGTCGGCTTTGGCCGAGCGCACCGATGCCGGTTTGCACGCCCTGCTGCTCATGGGTTTTGGCGACGAACCCAAGGTGGGCGCGGCGCAAGCTTTGACTGCGCTGCGCGATCGTGGCCTGAAGTTGGTGATGATTTCGGGCGACAACCAAGCCGCCGCCGAAGCCATGGCGCGCCGCTTGGGGCTACGCCCCGAAGCGGGAGAGGTGCTGGCCGAGGTGTTGCCCGGCGACAAGTCGGCGCAGGTGCAAAAATTGCGTGCCAACGGCCACGTGGTGGCCATGGTGGGCGATGGGGTGAACGATGCGCCCGCTTTGGCCGCCGCCGATGTGGGCATGGCCATGGGCAACGGCACCGATGTGGCCATGCACGCGGCGGGCATCACCCTCATGCGCGGTGATGTGGCTTTGGTGGGTGCAGCGCTCGACATCTCGGCCCGCACGGTGGCCAAGATCCGGCAAAACCTGTTTTGGGCCTTCGCCTACAACGTGGCGGGCATTCCTCTGGCCGCTTTGGGTTACCTTAACCCCATGACGGCGGGCGCCGCCATGGCGCTCAGCTCGGTCAGTGTCATGGCCAATGCCTTGTTGCTCAAACGCTGGAAACCCTGAAGGCGCATTTTCTTGATGTGTGTCATGTCGGAGCGTGGGACAAACGCGCAAAGTGAATGGATTCACTTCCCGGGGAGTTTTCATGTACCGCCACAGCGCCCTTCAGACCATTCGTGACGAGCACGCAAGTTTGGCCGCCATGCTGCAATCCATGCGGCTCATGGTGGAAAAAGGGCCGTACGATGACCATCGTCAATTTTTCAATGTGCTGCGTGCCATGTTGTTCTACATCGACGAGTTTCCAGAGCGGCTGCACCACCCCAAAGAGTCGAACCTGCTGTTTCCCAAAGTCGTGAAGCGCGCACCCAAAACCATGGGAGCTGTGGACAAGCTCGAACGCGACCACATGCGCAGCGAAAAAGCCGCACGCGACCTGCAACACCTGCTGCTGGCTTGGGAGTTGTTGGGTCCGGGCAGACGCGCTGCGTTTGAAGAGGCCATGGGCCAATACATCGACGCTTATCTGGAGCACATGAACCTGGAAGAAAACGTCATCCTGCCCGAAGCCGAACGCTGCTTTTCTGAAGAAGATTGGCGGCTGCTGGACGCGGCGTTTGCCGAAAACGCCGACCCGCTCACGGGCCAATACCGGCCTGCAGAGACCTATGAAAGACTCTTCACCCTGATTGTCACGCGAGCGCCTTCACCCATTGGCTTGGGATGAGGGGTGCGCGGAGCTCAGAACATCCACTTGGTCCCGATCGTCACCAGGTTTTGACCGGCCTGCCGGCCCACGCTGCCATCGAGCTGTAACTTGGGCAGGATGTGGGTGCGCAAGCCCGTGGCCCAAGTGGGTTTGTCGTGTTGTTGGCCATAAACCTCCATGTGGGCGGTGACATTGCCATAAGCACGCTCCCAGGCCAAGCCCCAAGCGCCAACGCGTTGGCTGCTGGAAACATCCAGCGCCCCCAAATTGGTGTGCAGGCTGCCCAGCTTGGCATGGTTGCAGGTGAACAGCGCGTTCACATAGGCTTTGGATGCCTCACCCGTGGTGCGGGCAGCGCCTACCACAGCGCCCACATTGCAGCCGTTGTCTTGTGACGGGGTGAGGCGGAACTTGGCCTGAATATTTTGGGTCTCAAGCCTTGTTTTGGGATCACGCGCCATGCCTGCACCCAGCTCCACATTTTGGATGGGCGAATAGGCCGGCGCAACAGTCCAGCTTCGCGCGCCGCTCGGGCCGCGTGTCCACCAGCCTTCCACATGGCCTTCACCCACGTCGTTCACATTGGCATCGTCCACGGTCAAAGGTCGACCGGCGTGGACGTTGAACAGGAAGCCCCAGCCCAGCAATAAAAACAGGGCTTTGCGTGGGTGTGTTTTAGAAAGGGTGATCATGGGTGACGATGATAAAACGAGGCTGAATCATTTGCGTGGGTTGCAGCGCAGGAATAGCTTGCGTTGGAATCAAAGCGCGTAATCCGGGCTTTCGCGCTGCAGTTTGCGCAGCAGCGAAGGCCAGACAAACGCACCGCCCAGGCCGCCCGTTTGCACGCGCATGGCGGTGGCCACGCCGGTCAGGATTTGGGGGTCCACCGCCGTCAGGTCTTTGGGGCCCGCTTGCCCGGCCAGCGCATCGACCTGGATGCGGCAGGTGTTTTCAAACGTGTACATCGACAAAAACGCATCGGCAATGGTTTTGCCCACGGTGAGCAAGCCGTGGTTGCGCAGCATCAGGAAATTGGCTTCGCCCAAGTCGGCCTGCAAACGCAGCTTTTCGTCATCGCGGATGGCCACGCCTTCGTAGCCGTGGTAGGCCAGCGAGGCCAGCACAAACGTGCTTTGCTGGCTGATGGGCAGCACGCCGTGCGCTTGCGCGCTGACAGCCACCCCGGCCCGGGTGTGGGTGTGCAACACGCAGCCGGCATCGGGCCGCGCCTCGTGCACCGCGCTGTGAATCACAAAGCCGGCCGGGTTCACCGGGAAAGGGCTGTCGTGCAGCTTGTTGCACTGCATGTCCACCTTCACCAGGCTGGACGCGGTGATCTCGTCAAACATCAGGCCGTAGGGGTTGATCAGAAACTGATGGTCTTGGCCTGCCACCGACTCGGGCAGTTTGGCGCTGATGTGGGTGAACACCAGATCGCTCCACCCATACAGCGCCACCAGCCGGTAGCACGCGGCCAGGTCCAGGCGCAGCTGCCATTCGTCGGGGTGAACGCTGTCTTTCAAAGTAGAAATTTCTAACGCCATGGCGGTGCTCCGGAAGTCAGCCAAAAAGGTTTCAGCTTAGCGGTAAGCAGGGTGAAGTCAAGCCTGAACATTGTTTATACTTTTTTTCTTTCAGGCAGGCCGCAATAAAGTTATAACGATGAATTCATACGGGATGCAAAACTAAAACACTCTTTTCTATGCGCGCTCTTTTTGTCATGGGGTATCACTAACTTTTGGGGAGGGGATGTATCGCTAAAGAAGGGCCCCAAAGCCAACGCTACTGCCATCAGCAAGATGACAATCAGCGGCAGGAGGGCGTTAAACCGCCTATTGTTCAGATAGAAGGTGGTAACTTTCATTTTCAAGTCTCCGACCGGCGTCCCGCAGTCGATTTTCTGCGCAAAAATGCAAGCTGTTCAACATCGTCTTTCATGATGAATATCATCGGTACTGGAGAAACGGCTGTTTACTTTTCTCGACTTGTAGAGCACCTCTTTAGACATACTGCGTTCATCGCGCTCGCTCATCAGTTGCCTCGTAAATGCAATCGAAGCTGCCGACCAGGGTTCATGGCGTCCGATTGTTTCAAGCCTGTTGAGTAATTGCTTAAATTGGAGCCAACCGCCCCTCAATGCAGCATCTCTAATTTCTATCTGAAGCATCGCTGCATTAAGTTAATTGACTCGTCGTTTTGCCAACTCATGTCCAAGTTCAGCCGAGTAGACAATGAGTGCATCAATTGGCAAAGATTGCAACTGACCGTCAAAGCTAAATTGTTGACCATTGGCGTCTATGGCCCGGCCGGCACCTTAACAGCGCGCATGGCAACTGTGTGCCGGTGTATGTGTTGGGCACCAACGAAGAAGTTATGATTGCACGCCACACTTCGCGCATGGCGTTCGCGACAGGAGACACAAGATGCTGAAACTGTTTTCTAAGACCCCTGAACAGACGCCCTTGCAGGACCCCTTGTCCGAGCCCAACCCCACGGCGCAGACCACCGTCAAGTGCACCACCTGCTACATGTGCGCCTGCCGTTGCGGCATTCGGGTGCATTTGGTGGAAGGCGACAAAGGCCCCGAGGTGCGCTACATCGACGGCAACCCGGACCATCCGCTCAACCAAGGGGTGATCTGCGCCAAAGGCTCGGCCGGCATCATGAAGCAGTACTCGCCCGCCCGCCTGACCCAGCCGCTGCTGCGCAAACCGGGCAGCGAACGCGGGGCGGGTGAGTTTGAGCCGATTTCGTGGGAGCGGGCCTTTGACATCCTGAGTGAACGTCTGGCGCACATCCGAAACACCGACCCCAAGAAATTTGCGCTGTTCACCGGACGCGACCAGATGCAGGCGCTCACTGGCTTGTTTGCCCGCCAGTTCGGCACGCCCAATTACGCCGCGCACGGCGGCTTTTGCTCGGTCAACATGGCTGCCGGCATGATCTACAGCGTGGGCGGCAGCTTTTGGGAGTTTGGCGGGCCGGACCTGGAGCGCTCCAAACTTTTTGTGATGCTGGGCACGGCTGAAGACCACCACAGTAACCCCATGAAAACCGCGCTGTCCAAATTCAAGCGCGCAGGCGGTCGCTTCATCTCCATCAACCCGGTGCGCACCGGCTACTCGGCCATTGCCGACGAGTGGATTCCTATTAAGCCCGGCACCGACGGCGCGCTGCTCATGGCCTTGCTGCACGAGTTGGTCCGCACCGACACGCTGGACCATGCCTTTCTCAAGCGCTTCACCAACGCGCCGCAACTGGTGGTGCTGGACGAGGGCGAGCGCGAAGGCCTGTTTGCCTTTGACCCCGACCCGGCCAAAGGCCCGCCCGGCGATGGCCGCAACCCACACAACAAACTGGTGTTTGACCGCACAAGTGGCCGCATCTTGAACGCCTACCCTGAAGGCATTGCCGACGGTTGCGACCCGGCGCTGGACGCCCCGCCCGAAGGCCACTACACCTTGGCCGATGGCACGCGGGTGGTGCCTGCCTTTGCCCTGTTGCGCCAGCGCGTGCTCAGCTGCACGCCTGAATGGGCGCAGGCCATCACCGGCATTGGGGCAGATCGCATTCGCCTGTTGGCGCAAGAGTTGGGCCACGCCGCCCTCACGCAGGCCTTTGAGCTGCCCATACCCTGGACCGACGCGTGGGGCAAAAAACACCCCACCACCCAGGGGCGGCCGCTGGCTTTTCACGCCATGCGCGGTCTGGCGGCGCATTCCAACGGCTTTCAAACGGTTCGTTCGCTGGCGGTGCTCATGAGCCTGTTGGGCACCATCGACGCGCCCGGGGGCTTTCGGCACAAGGCACCTTACCCGCGCCACATCGTGCCCAACTACCGCGCCTTTAACGACCCCGACATGGTCAAACCCAACACGCCGCTGAACGCCGCGCCGCTGGGCTTTCCGGCAAGCCCCGAAGAGCTGGCCATCCACCCCGATGGCACGCCGATGCGCATCGACCATGCGTTTTCGTGGGAACACCCGCTGTCGGCCCACGGCATGATGCACAACGTCATCACCAACGCGGTCAAGGGTGACCCCTATCGCATCGACACCTTGATGCTGTTCATGGCCAACATGGCCTGGAACAGCAGTATGAACACCATGGCCGTGCGCGAATCACTCAACCGCAAGGACGCGCAGGGTGAATACATGATCCCGTTTTTGGTGGTGTGCGATGCCTTCCAGAGCGAGACCGTGGCCTTTGCCGATCTGGTGCTGCCCGACACCACCTACCTGGAGCGGCACGATACCATGAGCATGCTGGACCGGCCCATCTCCGAGTTCGACGGCCCGGTGGACTCGGTGCGCGTGCCGGTGCTGCAGCCCCTGGGCGAATGCAAGCCCTTTCAGGAAGTGCTGGTGGAGCTGGCTTCGCGCCTGAAGTTTCCGGCCTTCACCACGGCCGAGGGTGGGCGCAAGTTCAAGGGGTACACCGACTTCATCGTGAACTTCGAGGCCCAGCCGGGAATCGGCTTTTTGATGGGCTGGCGCGGCGAAAATGGCGACCAGCACCTGCGCGGCGCGCCCAACCCCAAACAATGGGAGGCCTATGCGCAAAACAACTGCGTGTTCCAGTACACCCTGCCTGAGAACATGCACTACATGCGCAACTGGAACCGCGACTACCTGGACTTTGCCAAAGACAAAGGCTGGCGTCAGCGCAACGACCCGGTGCAATTGGCCATTTATTCCGACACCCTGCAGTCCTTTCGCCTGGCCGCGCAAGGCAAAACAAAAGGGCGTCAGCCGCCCGAGCATCTGCGCGAACGCATCAACACCTATTTCGACCCCTTGCCTTTTTGGTATGCACCGCTCGAAGACGCAGCGATTGACCTGAAGGCCTTCCCGCTCAACGCCATCACCCAGCGGCCCATGGCCATGTACCACTCGTGGGACTCGCAAAACGCCTGGTTGCGGCAAATCCACAGCCACAACTACCTGCATGTGCACCCCAGCACCGCGCAGGCGGCGGGCGTGGCCGATGGCGGTTGGGCCTGGGTGGAAAGCCATTGGGGCCAGGTGCGCTGCATGCTGCGCTACAGCGAAGCTGTGGAGCCGGGCACCGTCTGGACCTGGAACGCAATTGGCAAAGGCGACGGTGCTTGGCACCTGGCGCCCGGCTCAGACGAAGCGCGCAAAGGCTTTTTGCTCAACCACCTGATCTCGGAAGAATTGCCGCTTCCCCAAGGTGCGGGCGCACCAGCCGGTGCGAAGGTCAGCAACTCCGACCCCATCACCGGCCAGGCGGGCTGGTACGACGTGCGGGTGCGCATTCGACCGGCCGAGCCTGAAGAGGCGGCCCAGAGTTTTCCGCAGGTGGACACCATGCGGCCCGTGCCGGGTGTGCGCGGTGGTGTGGCCCAAGTCATGCGCTTTTTTGCAGGGAAATCCAAACCATGATCCAGTGGCTCAAAGACCTTGTGCAAGGTCATGTTCCTTCCCCTGTCAGCCCCCATCTGATGGAGCCCGGTGGTGGTGGCGCGGCCCAAGCCGTGGACACCGACACCCCCACACTGGCGCGCCAGCTGGCGCTGGTGATTGACCTCAACGTCTGCGTGGGCTGCCACGCCTGCGTGACGGCCTGCAAACAGTGGAACACCTCGGGCATGGCCGGGCCGCTGAGCGATGTCAACCCTTATGCGGCTGAGCCCACCGGCACCTTTTTCAATCGGGTGCAGACCTACGAAGCGGGCAGCTTTCCGAACACCGACACGGTGCACTTTCCCAAAAGCTGCCTGCACTGCGAAGACCCGCCCTGCGTGCCGGTCTGCCCCACGGGCGCGAGCTACAAACGTGAGACGGATGGCATCGTGCTGGTCGACGCTGACAAATGCATCGGCTGCAAATACTGCGCCTGGGCTTGCCCGTATGGTGCGCGTGAATTTGACGAAGCCAGCGGCGTGATGACCAAGTGCACCCTGTGCGTGGACCGCATCCACAACCCCCTGCTGCCCGAAGCCGACCGCAAGCCCGCCTGCGTCCAAGCCTGCCCGACCAACGCCCGCCTGTTTGGCGACGTGAAAGACCCGAACAGCGAAGTCAGCCAGGCCATCCGCGAACGCGGCGGTTATGCCCTGATGCCAGAGTGGAACACCCGACCGGCCAACCAGTACCTGCCGCGCCGCGTCACCCCGGCAGCGGTGACGCTCATTCCAAGTCCTGCGGGCAAAACTTCTTCACATTGAGGTCTTCATGCGTCCTGCCTGGTCCATCCTTTTGTTCACCACCCTGTCCGGCACGGCCCAGGGCTTGTTGCTGGCGCTGGCCGTCTACAGTTGGCTGATGCCCCTGGACACGGGCTTTGCCCTGATGGCCATTGCCTTGGCCGAAGTGCTGCTGGTCGGTGGTCTGCTGGCCTCTTTCTTTCATCTGGGTCAAAAAACCCGAGCCTGGCGGGCGGCGGCCATGTGGCGCACCTCGTGGATGTCGCGTGAAGTCATCGTGCTGCCCCTGCTCATGGGGTTGGTGGCGCTGTGGTGGCTGGGTTTGTACTTGGGCGCGTCAACCCTTGCCTTGCAGGCACTGTCAGCGGCGTTGGTAGTGGTCACGCTGGCGCTGTGGGTGTGCACCGCCATGATCTACGCTTGCCTGCGTTTTTTGCAAGAGTGGGCGCACCCGCTCACCGTGATCAACTTCACTCTGCTGGGCATGAGTTCGGGCAGCGTACTGCTGTGCGCCCTGGCCAGTGCCACGGGGCAAACGACGCTGCTGGCCTTGCTGCAGCCCTGGGTGCTGGCCAGCACCTTGCTGGCCTGGTTCCTGCGCCGCCAGGCTTTGCGCCGTAATGCGCGCCTCTCGCCACTGTCGACCCTGCAATCGGCCACTGGCATCCATCAGCCGCAACTGGTGCAAAAATCCATGGGCATGTCGGCCGGGTCTTTCAACACCCGCGAGTTTTTTCACGGTGCCACAGCCCGCACCGTGCGCCGCATGCCCTGGGTGTTTCAGCTGCTGCTGTTTGCGCTGCCTTTGCTCTTGTTGGCCCTGCTCGGCACGCAGTCGGCGCTGGTCTGGCTGGGCGCCGTGCTGCTGCAGTTTGTCGGCCTCTTGGCCGAGCGCTGGGTTTTCTTCGCCCAGGCCCGCCATCCGCAAAACCTGTACTACCAAACCGTGTCTTGAGACATGTGCTTTTGGCAGGCGGCTTGGCACTGCTGGTTGATTGGTGCAGTTTTTTTGATGGATTTTTCAATTTGAAGTAATTTGCCGCTTGATGGTGCCAACAGAGTTGGATAAGGGGCGTGACTTAGACGCCACTTTCCGCAAATTTGGGATGCCTATTTCTCCCAGGGCTGGACCGTGGTGTCGGTGAGTCGGGGCATACCATCTTAATGGCCATGACCCGCCAAGAGCGCATCGCCGCCTTAGAAATTGTTGACCGCGGTGTGATCAGCATCAGCTTGGTGAGTTTGTCCAGGGCACCTCGCGACGCTGGGATTGAATTTCCATTTGAAGCACTTAATGGCAGCAACACTTTCTGGTTTGCCTCTTGCATATCTTTCATAGACTTTGACACCTTGTCGGCATGTGGGCTTGCGAAATACTGTAGTGGTATGCGAACCTTAACTACCTTCATTTAGTCCAATTTATGGCCTGTACCTCCCCTCATTACAGTCTGGAAATACATTTACCGTTCATGCGCATACCTCGATGGACAAGGTTGAATGTTGACATGACGACGCGATCGGTCAGAATAGTAATTGAAAAAATTAAAAAGGAGACACAATGAGCTGGCAGAAAGAAGTCGAACAAATTCAACTACGTAAAAAGTTTGCCGAGGAGCTGGGTGGAGTGCAGGCCGTTGAGCGTCAGCACTCGCAGGGCCGCTTGAACGCCCGCGAGCGCATCGATCGCTTGGCCGATCCCGGCTCTTGGTTCGAGATCGGTGCGCTGACCGGAAAAGCAGAGTACGACGAAAACTGGCAGTTGAAAAAAGTTCGCCCTGCCAATGCCATCATCGGCACTGCACGGATCGGCGGGCGCAAGGTCTCGCTCGATGTCGACGATTTCACTGTGCGGGGCGGCTCGTCGGATGCAGCGGTGTCCGACAAGTGGATCTATGCCGAGAACTATGCGCTTGAGCACCGTCTGCCGTTGGTCCGACTGGTCGAGAGCGCAGGCGGCAGCGTAAGGCTCGTTGAGCAGATGGGGGGGACCAAAATTCCCGGCTATCCAACCTGGCTGATGGCTGGTCAGCTTGGGATCATTCCGGTCGTCGCGATTGCGATGGGCCCGTGTGCGGGGCTGGGTGCGGTGAGGGCAGCCTGTGCGCATTTCTCCATCATGGTCAAGGGAACAAGCCAGGTGATGGCCGGCGGCCCCCCCGTTGTCGAGCGTGCAGGAATGGGCGACCAGCTTGACAAAAATGATCTTGGCGGCTCTCAGATCCACACCCGATCCGGTGTCATTGACAACGAAGCTGAAAACGAAGAGCACGCTTTCGAGCTTGCCCGACGTTTTCTGTCCTACGTGCCTGATTCAGTCTATGAAATGCCCCCACGCGTCGAATGTAACGATCCGGTCGACCGCCGCGAAGAGGCCCTGCTTTCGATCATTCCACGCGATCGCAGACAGGTCTATCGCTCTCGGCGCATTCTCGATCTGGTCTTCGACAAGGGCTCGGTCTTCGAGATCGCGCCCATGTTCGGGCGATCGCTGGTGACCTGCCTTGCTCGGATCAACGGGCACCCAGTTGGTGTCATGATCAACGATCCGTACCATAATGGCGGCGGTCTGAACCGTCCGTCTGCCGAGAAGATGGAAACCTTCATCGACCTCTGCGATACCTTCCATTTGCCGATTGTCAACTTTGTCGATCAACCCGGAACCGTGGTGGGCATAGAGGGCGAAAAGATGGGCAATGTCCGCGGTTCGGTTCGCGTCATCTCCGCAATTGAGCAGTCCAAGGTGCCCTGGTGCGCGGTCGTGATCCGACGCCTCTACGGGCTTGCCGGCAATGCCTACTCGCGCATTCAGGGCATCAATCTGCACTACGCTTGGCCGTCGGCGCGCTGGGGCTCGATCCCGATGCAGGGCGGTATCGAGGCCGCCTATCGAGCCGAACTGGCCGCACTGCCCGAAGCAGAGCGTGCCGACCGGCTCGCCGCCCTCGAAGGCAAATACGAGCATCTCGAGTCGCCCTTTCTTACTGCTGAGAAATTTCGGGTGCCCGATATCATCGATCCACGTGATACACGTCGGGTGCTTGCCCACTGGATCGAGGATGCGTGGCGCACGCTGCCCGAGCAACTTGGACCACGCGGTCGTACGATGCGCAAGTGAGCCGGATTGTGCCCAGTGGATTTCATTGACCCCCATCATCACCTCTGGGACCTCGACCGTCATCATTACCCCTGGTTGGCTGAAGCCGATCACGATCGTGGCTGGGGCGACTGGTCGGCCTTGCGTCGAAGTTATACGCTTGCCGAACTTATGCAGGACGTCGCTGGGCTCGAAGGGGGCCCGCCGTCTGGACGGGCAGGTCTTAGTGGTGCCTGGCGGATGCTCGGCTCGGTTCATGTCCAGGCCAACATCGACCCGTCCGATCCAGTGGCAGAGACGCGATGGCTTGATGCGCTCGCATCCGATCCGGTTAACGCGCGAGGATTGCCTTCGGGCATCGTGGCGTGGGCAGACTTTAGCGCGCCTTCCCTAGACGCGTTGCTCGATGCGCACGCACAGGCTTCGAGCCGTATGCGTGGTATCCGGCAGGTGCTGAACCGTCATCCGAATCCCAGGCTCAATCGTGCAGTGCACGATTTCCTGGCGGACGCTGGTTGGCGGGATCGAATTGGTGCCTTGAGGCGCTACGGTTGGAGCTTCGACGCTCAGATATACTGGCATCAGATGGACTCACTCGCAGCGCTGGCAGCCCGGCACGACTCGATTACCTTCATCGTCGATCATGCCGGCATGCCGGTCGAGCGTGACCGAGATGGCCTGGCGGGCTGGCGAAAGGGACTGCGTACACTCGCAGCCTGTCCCAATGTGGTTATCAAGCTTTCGGGCTACGGAATGGCCGACATTGGCTGGACGGTTGATCGGCTGAAGCCTTATGTCATAGAACCGATCGAGTGCTTTGGCGCGGAACGGGCAATGTTCGCGTCCAATTTCCCGGTGGACCGCCTGATGTCGGACTATGCTCGATTGTGGCAGTCCTATGATGCACTTACGCGGGGTGCCTCGAATGCTGAGCGCACAGCGCTCTTTTGCGGGACAGCCCGACGGGTCTATCGGCTCTGAGTGCACTCAAAACGGCTGCCCGCTCAGGCGAGCAAAGGGGATTGACCCAAGCTCCCGCACGGTAATACTTCGCACTAACTTCGTGCCCTCGTGATCAGATCTGGAATCTCGTCCAGGAGTGTCGCGACCTTGATCCCGGATTGTTCGAGCAATTGCCGCTTGGCGCTCGCGCTGTCGGCATCCGACTGGATCATCGCCGCAACGTGACCGAATGAGGCGCCGCGCGGATAACGCTCCTGAAACACGCCAACGACGATCGCCACGATGGGTTTTCGCAACTGTCCACTGCGCACCGCTTCGGCGACCTCGGCCTCATGCGTACCCCCCGGCTCAGCGTAGATCACCGATGCATCCGTTTCCGGGTCTGCCTCGAACATGCGCAGGACCTCCACCAGACGAAGACCGACAATCGGGTCACCGCCCATCGAGACAGCGGTCGAAACGCCCAGTCCTGCTTGCTTCAGTGTGTAGCTGATTTCGGCCGACATCCCCCCTGATCGCGAACACACGCCGATTCGTCCAGAAGCGTAGATTGCGTCGGTTCGGTCCCCCCCAATGCCGCCCATCTTGCATTGGCCTGGTGAAATTAGACCGTTGGTGTTGAAGCCCACAAGATGAGCGCCGGCGCGCCGGACCCGTGCGACCGTGCGAGCGGCGTCGTGACGAGGTACGTTTTCCGCTAGCGAGAGGAGCATGCCGATCCCTGAATCGAGGGCCTCGTCGATAGCCTCGCCGACCGCCCGGGCCGGCACATAGATGGCGCTGGCATTGGCGCCTGTAGCCCGAACTGCTGCATCTACGGTATTGAAGATCGGTACGCCCTCAACATGCTCGCCGCCTCGGCCAGGTGTGACGCCCGCCACGATTTTCGTGCCGTATTCTAGGCAGTACTTGATGTCGAAACGAGCTTGCGAGCCGGTGGCGCCCTGGATCAGCACTCGGGTGTATCGATCGATCAGGATACTCATGTCTTGTGCTCCCGAGATGAAGAGGATGGGCCGTCGCGTTGACGAACCGCGTTGACGATGGCCTCACACGCCTCGGCGAGGCTCGCTCCGGGGGGCAGGTAATTGATGCCGGGAAAGCGTGCCGCAATGGCGCGCGCCTCAGGCTCGTAAGGCCCGAAGAGCCGAACCACGATCGGAAACTTGCGGGTATCGACAGACCGACGTTCGAGGACGATTTCTAGGGCCTGCATCATGATGTCGCAGCGCGCGAGTTGCAGGAAATTGCAGCCCACAAGCAGCCCCCTGACCTGTGGGCGATCTAGGATGGCCTCGAGGGTGGCGACTTGCTTGTCTGGTGTGGGGGTCGGGCTGAAATCAGTGTGGTTGGCGGGCCGTCCACCGTAGTGCAGGATCAGGTCGTGCTGGTAGAGGCTCGCCCCGCCCCCCGAGACCAGCAGTCCGATCTCGCCGTCGAGCTCGATATAGCGAGTTGCGCCGCCCGCATACCGCTTGTTGGCCTCTTCCACCTGTCGTTCGCCCAGTGTCAGTGGCCGACCGCCCGGGCCGGCTGTTTCATCGGCCTGAGCTTGCCAGGCAGGGTGTCTGAAGAGGGCATTGTCATCGACCTCCATCATCGTGCCTACGACAGCCCAGTCGCCCTGCGTGGTTCTCACCAGGGGATTGATTTCTAGCATCTGTGAGTCATTGTCACGAAACGCAGCATACAGTCTGACAGTCAGCGCACTGAGTCCCGGGATCTGATCCGATGGCGCACCGGCCTGATCCCACAAGGCTGCAGCCTGCCAGCTGCGTAGCCCCTCTACCGGATCGATGTCATGGTTGACCAGGGCTTTTGGGGATTCATGCGCAACCGCTTCGATGTCGACCCCACCCCTGAGTGACGCCACTACCCGTGGTCCGAGATCGCCAAAGGCAAAGGCCAGATAGTATTCATCGGCGATGTCGATGGCCTCCTCGACATAGAGCTGCTCCACCTGTTTGTGATCCAGTGTCAGGGACAGAATTCTGGCGGCCACTTCGGCTGCTTCGGCCGGCTTGCAGACGGCTACTGCGCCAGCCTTCCCGCGACGCCCCGCGGCGACCAGTGCCTTGATCGCCACACGCTCTTCGGGTCCCGCGAGCGTTTGCGCAAGGCGGCTTGCCTCATCGGCTGATCGTGCGAGCTCACCACGCGGGACAGGTAGGCCGGCCTGCTTGAGCAGCGCTTTGGATTTATCTTCAAGCAAACGCATTGTGGTGACCTGAGCTAAATGTTGGTCAAATCTGAGTTGGATGGAAAAGCAGTTTAACTGACTTCATTGCAAACTCAATCGCTGACGTACCCGCTTTGGTGTTGGGATGGGTGTGTACAAACTCAAGTGCAAGGCATTGACAGTCAGCCTTGAATCCGCCTGATATTTTCATTTTTAAACACAGGTTAGTGGGGTGTTCTTAGTCGTCAGTGATCAGCCGCGGAGCATACGTCGTATCGATTCAGGTCAGCAGGCGGTTCAGTATGCCCAGCGCAGCACATGCAATCGGTCCGAAAATCAGGATGAAAAAAATGTTGCGACCCAGCACCAGCGAGCGCAACGGCAACCCGAATACGTTCGAAGTCACGACGACCGGCAGGGTCCAGGCCGAAGTGGTGCTGTTCAAGGCCCAAGCAAGCACGACGATATGCGCAAGAATCGGCGCGGCGATCGGCGCCTCGAGCAGCAGGGTCGCGGGAATCAGGATCGAAGCCGTGACCATCGGATGGACGCCGATCGCACCCAGCACGACGATCGTGGTGACCTCAGCGAGAATCAGCAGGCTAGGCCATTCGGTCAGACCCAGCAGGATCTGTCGCAGCTCATCAGGCAGCTGAGCACCCGCGATCGACCCCGCAAATACCATCGAGCCCGTCATAATCAGCAACTCATCGCCCATTTTCCCAGAGCCTTCGACGATCCTGCCCATGGCTTCACCCAAGCGAAGAGGCGCGCGCCACAGCAGAAAACCAATGCACAGCAGGGGCACCATCAGTACAACCGATTGCAGTCCGCTCCAGCCCGTAATTGAACTGCAGACTGCAACGCTGCCTACAAGAATCAACGTCGGGGGAACGGTGGGCAGCAGCCGCTTCAGCGCTCGCACGATACCCTTCACAGCAAGGCTTCGATTAAACATGAGGTGAGCAGTTAGCCCTCCGATTGCGGCCAGACCCAGACCGATTGCGATCATCTGCCATGCCGGCACGCCTGGCACGAGTTGGCTCGCAACAGCGGTCGCGACGAAAAACGGTGACCACACCACGGCAAGTCCCAGACCGCGCGTCCCGCACTCAGCGAGCCGCAAGGCCTCGTCGGGCTCGAGCTCGCAAGGCAGCATCGGTCGCTGGACGGACACGTATCCCAACGTGACAATGGACCCCAACAGGTGCGCGCCGCTGGTCATCCAAGCCATTCGCTCGGACCGATCCATGTCTGAGATCCGCTCGCGGATGCGTGGAATTGTCGGGCTGGACTCAACGGCCACCCGGATCACGATCAGCGTGGGAAGAAAGGCCGCGATGACGGCCGCTGACGCAAGGCTGGAGATGATCGTTTCCGTATTACCCGAACGCAGGATCACGGCGATGGTGGCCAGCGAGATCAAGCCGAACAGAATCTGGATGTGACGACTGGCCATTGGGAAGGCCATCGCCATCAGTATGCCCAGCATCAATGCGCCGAAGAGGCCAGGCGTGTTGAGCCCTGCGAGCAGATGGATCAGCGTCGTTAGCCAGATGGCTATGAAAAGCCATCCGGATATTACATGAACCCGGGCAGCCAGACGGAGAGCCACGGAAATGCCAGCACAATGCCCGCGTAGACGAGACCTACCAGCATGAAGCCCGGTACCGCCCGGAACGCACGGCTGGGGGGTTCGCGAATCACGGCCGAAGCGGTATAGAGCCCGACACAGACGGGGGGTGTCAGCATGCCCAACCCGACCAGCCCGACCATGTACACGTAAAACTGGAGCGGGTCGATTTTCATCGCCAAACAGAGCGGGTAGAAGATCGGAACGGTCAGGTAGAAGACCGGCACCACCTCGAGGAAGGTGCCCAGAATCAGAAAAGTGAGGCCAGCGAGCAACATGAAACTAAGCGGGCCAATGTTGTACTCGACGAAGAACGCAATGATGGATTGGGGCGTCTTGGTGTAGGTGAGGATGATAGAAAAATAGACGGCCATCGCGATGATCGCAAAAATTGCGGTGGTGGTCTCGGCCGTGGCCCTAAGCGATCGCTTGAAGCCCTGCCAGGTTAGTTCCCGATAAATAAGTCGTCCGAGCAAAATCGCGTAAATGCTTGCTACGGATGCCGATTCGGCCGGCGTCATGAAACCCTGATAAAGCCCGCCCAAGATCAGTACCGGCAAGAGGAGCGCCGGCCCTGCCGCAATAAGCGCACGTACCCTAACGCCCCATGGCGAAACCGGCGAGCGCGGAATGTGCCGGCAATACCACATCGAGTAAACGAGCAGCAACCCCATCAGCACCAGACCTGGAAAGACGCCCGCTGCGAAGGTTTTTGAAACCGGGACATGGGTGATAGCGCTGAAAATGATCGCCGTGTTGCTCGGTGGAATCAGTGCATCGATCAGCGCGGCAGAGGCAGTCAGCACCACGACAAATGGCTTGGGATAGCCCTTCTCGATCATCGGTGGCATCATGACCGAGCCGATCGCCACGATCGAAGCAAGAATAGATCCGGATATTGCGCTGAAGATGCCGATCGCAAGTATCAGCGCAACCGCCATACCCCCAGGCAGGTGACCGACCATAGCCATGCCAAGGTCGACCAGTCGCCGAGCCGAGCCCCCATGAAGCATCACGGCGCCGGCAAAGATGAAGATCGGGATGGAAACCAAAACCTGCTTGGTCATTGCATCAAATGAGACCTGCATCAGGGTGTGCAAGGGTAGCCCCAGCACGTCGAAAGCGATGGCCGCCGAGCCCGCGCCGAATACCAAGAAAAGCGGCACCGAGAGTGCCATTGCCAGAATGGCAAGCAGAATGTAGCCGGTCATAGCTGCTCCCCTGCGACCCGAACCCGTTCACCGCACCATTCGCCCATCAGGCTCTCAAGGCAGAAATTGGCCGCAAGCAGAAAGCCGACCGGGTAGGACACGTAAAGGTACCAAAGTGGGAATTCGATCTCAGTGGTGGAAAGTTGACCGAGTTTTGCGTAAAAACTAGTGGTGGAAATACCGAAGATGCCAATCATCAGCGTGACGATCAGGCAGATCACCAGAACAACGATGCGCAGCGTGCGCAGCCTTGCACCGCTCAGAAAATGAGGCAGCACATCCACCGCAATGTGTGAATCACGACGTAACAAAATGCCGAGTACCGGGAACACCATCCAGGGAACGAGTTGTGGCGCGGTTTCAACGAGGAACGAATAGCCCTCGCCGGTCAGCGCGCGTACCGTGAAGCTGGCAAAAGGCAGCAGCACGACAATCGCCACGATGAAACTGGCCAGCGCAAGCAGCACACGTTCTAGTCCATCATTGAACCGCCGATAATGATGATAAAGCTTCGTCAAATTGCGCTCCTCTGAAGGACCATCGTCTCTTGGCGGGGGCGAGCCCTAGCGGCTAGTTTCTCGCTTCGAACACGTCGGAAACCGAGGTCGAAACTGGCGATGTTTCGGTTCACGCAAGGAAACCGATCATACGATTACTTGCCGGTCGATGTGAAGCGAATGGCCGCGTCAAAGATTTCCTTAGACATCATCTTTGCAAGCGCGGGTTGGGTCTGTTCACGGTCGAGCTTATCGAAGGCCTCGAGAGCAGGGCCGGACAAAGTGGTGATTTTCCCGCCGTGCTTTTCGACCATTTCCTTCAGAGCCGCGGCATTCCCCGCCATCGTGCGGTCAGTGGCCTCCTTGCTGATTCGGGCGCCGACCTCCAGCATGATCTTCTGGACGTTGGCGGGTAGGCTGTTAAACCAAGTGCCATTGGCCATCAACTCGGAATCGGCGTAAACCGCGTAGGGTAGCTGTGCTGTTTTGAGGTGGTCCCACCATGCATAGGCTTTAACGGCGGTGGGCACGGTGGACAAGGTATCGATCATGCCGCTCTGCAGGGCGGTGTAGACCTCCTCGGTCGACAGTGAAACCACGCTCATCTTGCGCGCGGCAAAACCGGGCCTCTCGCTCGCTGCAAGAGAGCGAGCCTTGAGTCCGCGCATTTTCTCGACGGTGCTCATGTCGTTGGATTTGCTGAAAGTGACGTAGGGCCCGACCGGCACATAGGCGAGGTGCACCAGGTTGGCTTTTTTGAGGATCCGCTCACGCAGGGCCTTACCTTCTGGGGTCTTAGAAAAGAAGTCCCGCTGATGCTCGATGCCCCTCCAGATGCCCGGGATCTGGACCATGTTCCAGTCGTTATCAATGGCCGAGAACTGGTTATGGGTCACGACACCACCAATCTCGACCGAGCCAGCAGATAGCGCGCCGCTGATCTGTCGAATCGAGAATAACTGACCACTGGGGAAGACGTCGATTTTGAATTGGCCCGCCGCCGCCTTGTTGACCTCGTCGGCGAACTTTGTCGCCATGATCGCGCTCTCATGGTCAACTCCCCAGTGGAAGGACAAGCGTACCGATTTGGCCTGTGCGAGCGCCTCAGAGCCGGGCCAGGCTGCAAGAAAGGCAACTAAAACTGCAGCTATGAGGCCGCTGCGACGGGTCAGTGATGATGCGATCATTACGTTGTCTCCATCAGCCGGTTGGGACCGGCAACTTGTTGTGAATGACGATTCAATAGGTCGTGCTCGAGCACATTCTTTTTGCTGTGAGTCATGCTAGTCAGCTTTCCATCTCTTGTCAATTCTTTGCTTTTATGCCGATGTTTATGTACGATGCATTTTCTCGGCAAGTCTATTTATTCAACAAAACTGCTGTTTTCCGGAGTGACCATGAGCTTTGAAAAAGAAATAGAGGAGCACGAGCGGCGTACCCAAAATGTACTCGCGATGGGGGGAGAAAAGCGTGTTGAACGACAGCATGCTTTGGGGCGACTCAATGCGCGGCAACGGATCGACTACCTGATGGATCCGGGAAGCTTTCTTGAAATCGGCCGCTTTGCACGAAGCGAGCGTCCCGAAGACCGCGATAACACCCCGGCTGACGGAAAGGTATGCGGCTATGGCCGAATTGACGGACGCGAGACGGTAGTAGTTTCACACGATATCACGGTGAAAAGTGCCTCTTCCAGTCCGATTAACGTGCGTAAGTTGGGCCATATGCGTCGGACTGCCCAGGCGAACGGCATGCCGCTGGTTCTGCTCAATGAGTCATCCGGCGCACGGATCCCCGATACGATGGGTGCAATCGGTACCGGCACCTTGGGGCAGGACCCGACCCAGTTCGTCCGAATGAGGGATATTCCTTATGTTTCGGCGGTCCTTGGGCCTGCCTTTGGCACCGCTTGCTGGTTCACCCAGCTTTCAGATTTTGTGGTGATGCGTAAGGACGCGCAGCTCGCGATTTCCAGCCCTCGCGTCACCTCGATCGCGATCAATCAGGAGATTGATCCGATGGAACTGGCGGGCTGGAAGATGCAGTCCGAGGTGACCGGCAAGGTTGACTACGCAGTCGAAACGGACGAGGAGGCCCTCGATCTGGTCAAGCGCTTTCTGTCATACATGCCAGGCCATCACGGCGAACTGCCTCCCCGAGCGGCAGTACCGAAGGACGCTGACGATGCGGTGGGAGCACTTCTCGACATCGTGCCCGAGAGCCGCAGCAAGGTCTACGACGTCAGAAAGGTCGTCAGCGCAATCTGCGATCCTGGTAGTGTCTTTCCACTCAAAGAGCGCTTTGCCCGAACCGCCTTCGCCGCGCTCGCCCGAATTGATGGTCGGGTGGTCGGCATTCTGGCCAGCAACCCGCTTTTCAAGGCCGGGGCGCTCGATGCCGATTCATGCGACAAGGCGACTGGCTTTCTGGTGCTGTGCGATTCATTCAACATTCCTATTGTCATTCTGAGCGACACCCCAGGTTTTCTGATCGGCGTTGAGGCTGAACGACGCAAGGCGCCCGGTAAAGTGATCAATTTCATGTCGGCGCTGCAGATGTGCTCGGTGCCAAAGTTCTCGATCGTGATGCGCAAAAGCTACGGGCAGGCCTACCTGAACATGGGCGGTACACGTAATTCAGACGAGATGCTCGCTTGGTACACTGCCGACGTAGGTTTCATGGACCCCAATGTTGGGGTCAACGTGGTCTACGGCTTACGCTATGAGGATGAGCCTGAGCGCTTTACACAACTGGTAGAGGAGGTGCGTCGCGATAGTTCAGCTTATGATCTGGCCGGCATCTTTTCGGCGCAGGCAGTGATCGATCCCCGTGAATCCCGGGCCTGGCTGAAGCGCTTGCTGGAGGTTCACGAACGACGTCCCTCACGCGGGATCGGCAAGCATCTTCTTGGTGGATGGCCCACCACTTTCTGAATCGATCGTCAATTTCAAGGAGTGATGTGTATATGGCTGCTCAATACGTACTGTCCGAAATCACCGGCAAGGTCTGGAAAGTGTTGTGCCCGGTGGGCACGAAAGTGGACGAGGACGAGCCGATCCTGATTATTGAATCCATGAAGATGGAAATCCCGGTGCTGTCGCCTTGCGCGGGCCGCGTGGCCTCGTTCGAGGTGGGAGAGGGTGACGATGTGTCCGAAGGACAGAAAGTCGCCACTGTCGAGCCTTGAGAGTATGAAGACCGTCCTGATCGCCAACCGCGGAGAGATTGCCTGCCGCGTGATCCGCAGCTGTCAGGCCCTTGGCCTTCGCACGGTTGCCGTCCATTCTGATCCCGACGCGCAGTCCCGACATGTGGAGATTGCCGACCAACGGGTTTCGCTTGGGGGCTCATCTGCTGCCGAGAGCTATCTTCGTGCCGATGCAGTCCTAGAGGCTGCCCGTTCGAGCGGAGCGGATGCCATTCATCCTGGCTACGGCTTCCTTTCCGAGAACGAGGCCTTCGCAGCTGCGGTTGAAGCAGCAGGTCTTGTATGGGTCGGCCCTTCGCCTGCCTCGATTGCCGACATGGGCGACAAGGAGCGTGCCCGTCTGCTTGCCCGGGCAGCAGGTGTGCCGGTCCTGCCCGGTAGCAGTCGATTTCGTCCCGGTGAGTTCAACGGCCTAGTCCCAGCGGCCTTGGAGATCGGTTTCCCGCTTCTCGTCAAGGCCGCGGCCGGGGGGGGTGGCATTGGCATGCGGCGGGTCGATCGCCCGGAGGACCTGCAGGCTGCGGTCGAAGCCACCCAGGGCATGGCTGCCCGTGCTTTTGGCGACGGTACGATCTATCTTGAGCGCTACATTGAACGGGCCAGGCATGTTGAGGTTCAGGTCTTTGGTTTCGGCGATGGGCGTGCAATTCACGTCCACGAGCGTGACTGCTCGATCCAGCGAAGATTCCAGAAAATCATCGAAGAGAGCCCTGCACCCGGATTGTCGCCCGATACCCTGCGGGCCATGTATGACTCGGCCGTGGCCTTGTGCAGGCAGGAGCGCTACAGGGGGGCCGGGACGGTCGAATTCGTGCTGGATGCGGACACGCACGAATTCTTTTTTCTTGAAATGAATACGCGCATCCAGGTTGAGCATCCGGTCAGCGAGATGATCACCGGTCTCGATCTGGTGGGTATGCAGTTGCAGCTTGCCTCCGGTCAGGTTCCTCAGGCCCGCGAGCAGGACGATGTTCATGCCCGCGGTCATGCAATCGAATGCCGTTTGTACGCCGAGCGTCCAGCCAAGGGTTTCCTGCCTTCGACGGGGTTGGTCACCCGCTTCGATCTGCCGCTGACCGACGATACGCTTCGGATCGACTCGGGTGTGCGGGCGGGCGATCGCATTTCACACTTTTACGATCCGATGATTGCCAAATTCATTGCGCACGGCGCGAACCGGGAGTGCGCCATCGCGCGCCTGATCGATGCGATCGACGCCGTACGGATCGAGGGTATCGAGACCAATCTCGGGTTCCTGCGCCGTACGTTGGACCATCCCGCTTTCCGGAACGGTCAAGTCAGCACGGGATTTGTTGATCTATATAAGCCGGATTTGATCGCATGATTGCTACGGGCATAATGATTGTGACTGGCGGCAGCAGAGGGATCGGCGCTGCGACCGTCAGGGCTGCCGGTCTTGCCGGCTACGATGTGTGCGTCAACTACCGCAGTGGTGCGGCCCAAGCCCAGGCGTTGGTCGAAGAGTTGCAGGCGATGGGCCGCCGGGCGATCGCCGTTTATGCCGATATGGCAAACGAGGCCGACATCATGCAACTATTCGAGGCCACCGACCGGGCGCTTGGCCCCCTCAGTGTCCTTGTAAACAACGCCGGAGGCGTACCATCCGGTCGCCATCGGGTCGATTCGATCTTGGCCGATGAGCTCGATCAGGTGCTGCGCCTGAATCTTGGTGCAGTTATCTTGGCCTCGCGCGAGGCGGTGAAGCGGATGTCTACTGCTCATGGCGGGTCTGGTGGGTCAATTGTCAATGTGTCGTCCGCCTCGGCTCGGCTGGGTGCGCCCAGTCTATGGATGGACTATGCGGCGGCCAAAGGTGGCGTGGATACCTTTACCAAGGGGCTAGCCATCGAGATTGCCGAGGAGGGCATACGCGTCAATGGCGTGAGACCGGGCCTGATCGACACAGATATGCACGCAGCAACGGGGATGCCTGATCGGGTGGCGCGTGCCGCAAAGCATTTGCCGATGAAGCGCGCCGGTACCGCTGAAGAAGTGGCTGAAGCAGTCCTCTGGCTGGCCTCTCCCGCGGCCTCCTACGTCAGTGGGGCGATCATCGATGTGGCGGGTGCGCGCTGATCATGTGACCCCGAAACAGTGACAAAAGTGTGCTCGAAACAGGGAAGATGATGCTGAGAGTCGTGCTCTCGGGTAACTGTGATCAGGCCTAGGCAGCGGCCGAGCAACTGGCGCATGAATCCCGTGAAACGGCCGTCTGCTTGTTGAGCGAAGCCTAAAACGGCATCGAGGCGGGCGTCAGGGTTGTTATGCGGCTTTCGGTCACCCTGCCCCGCGCCATCGCGCGAGCCACGGCGCACCAGACCAAAGTCGGTCTGCCCCATTCGCTGTCAAAGAGCATGAGGTTGCGTTGGGTATCTTCCTTCATTCGGCATTCATGTGGCGCTCAAAGTGGGCGATTGAAGCAAGCGCATCGGCTGCGTTGACCAGTTCGTCATAGCTTGGAATCCCGGCGGCCACCGCTGTCGCCTGGAAACTTCTCTTGCGCGCCTCGCAAGCCTCTGAGCCGTCGGATCGGAGCACCAGTGCGTGATGAGTGCTACGTCCATGGCGTTCGCGAACTCGAAGTGTTGCAGCCATCAGGTTACCCAGAAAATCTGCGCGCTGGTCCGCCGAGCTGATGAAAACCGGCAGGTTCAGGTGGGTGACAAGTGCATCCGGTGTGGCCAGCGTAATGATGGCTTCGAGAATTTTTTCGGCCACCCGCCCCTCTTCCTGTCGAAGCGTGAAGGCCGGCGCATCGACCGGGTTCACAACGGAGGTGCCGGGGGGGAGATGCAGCGCATCGAGTGCTGCTATAGCTTCAGAGGCCATGGGTTCGACGGTCAAGCCACGGCGGGCGAATGCGTCGGCGGCAAGTACACTGGCTCCTCCCCCATTGCCAAACAGCACGCACTGCTGCGTGACCCGTCCTCGCCGAGGAGTCAGGCACTGGAAGGCGAGCAAGGAATCGAGGAACTGATCAAGTGTGTCTGTGATCACGATTCCGGTCTGTGCTGCAATGCCGCGCCATAGTGCGAGCGGTGAAGCGAGTGAACCCGTGTGCGATGTTGCGGCATGTCGCCCCTGGTCGGTTTGTCCGCCGAGCAGGATCACCACTGGCTTTCTGCCTTTCGTACGCATCAGCACGTCGATGAACCGACGTCCGTCGCGCACATCTTCGAGGTAGACGCCGATTGCGGCCGTGTACTGATCTTCAAGAAAGTGGTTGATCAGATCGGCCGGGCTTAAATCGATGCTGTTGCCGAGCGTGGCTAGGCCCGAGAAGCGAAGCCCCCTCTGCTTGCCCCGCAAAAGCATGTCGACCGCGAGGCCTCCACTTTGGGAAACGATACCGATGGGGCCCGGCTCGCGCGGGCAATCGCCAACAAACGCAAGGCCACCACGTGGCGAGTAGAGGCCCAGACAGTTGGGCCCCAGCAGGCGGACCCCTGCGCGTCGGGCCGCCTTCAGTAACTCGCGCTCTAGCGCCTTGCCGTGCATCACTTCGCCAAAGCCGCTGGATATGATTTGAGCGAATCGGACCTGTCCGGCACAGCTCTCGATCAGTGCCGGAACATGTGCGGCGGCAATCGACACATACAAGTAGTCGATCGTTGAACCTATGTCCTCGATCCGCTTGACTGCCCGTAGGCCCTCGACCTCTGGCGCATTAGGGTGGATGGGTACGATCCGGGCAGAGCAGCCTAGGGCCTTGCACTGGCGGATGAAGTCGTTGGCCGGCGTGAAGCCCGTTGCCGATGCGCCGACGACAGCAATAATGCTGGGTTCGAAGAGCGCATCAAGCGATGAAATGGGCTCGGGCTGATCGTCGACTTCGGGGGCGTGAGTCGGGTCACCTTGTTCAAGGATCATCCTAGCGTCGCAGGCAACGACCCCCGCTGCCGATACGATCAGAGGATTGATATCGATCTCGCTGAGATGTCCTTGTGCCTGCATCAACAGCCCGCCTGAGCCTCCCACGGCGACCAGTGCGTCGATCAGCGCGTCAATCTTGCACGGCGGCCGGCCGCGGGCACCCTGGAGCAGGGGCCAGCCCCGCAACTGTTCCAGCATGCTTCGAGCATCCTTGCGGGTGATCGGACACACTCTGAACGCTGCATCACCGAGTATCTCGATGAACACGCCGCCGAGCCCAGCCATGATAACCGGGCCAAAGCGCGGGTCGATTGTCCCGCCAATGACCATTTCAACGCCTGGTGCCGCCATCATCTCGACCAGATAGCCCTCCTGGGTGATGCCTGCGCCCGCCGCGGCCGCGCGCAATCCCTGCAGGGCTTCGCCAAGTTGCGCTTTTCCAAAGATGCCGAGCCGTACACCTCCGATATCGCTCTTGTGAAGACCGCTCGACCCGACCAGTTTCGCTACGAGCGGAGCACCCAATGCCGCACCCTGTTCGGTCAGAAGATCGATGTCATCCGCAACGACCGATACGGGTACAGGCAGGCCAAATGCCGAAAGGATTGTCTTTGCCTCAGGTTCGGTCAGTGCCGATGCCTGGCGCAGACGGGCCTTGGCGATCAGATCAATCAGTTTTGCTTTCGCGGGGTCGAGGCTCGGATCGGAGAGGGTCATTTCTTCAACCCACTTCCCGCCGTGCTCTTGCGCCGGGGAGTCGATGGCGCTGGAACGGGCTGGCCCGCTCGTTCGAGTTCCTCAAAGAGCATCGGTACCGCGAGATTGACCGCATGGATCCCGAGCACCGTGGTGAGCTGGATGGTCTCCATGATCTCTTCGGCTGTTGCGCCCAAGCGCAACGCGTTCTGCATGTGTCGTCGAGCGCCGGGTGCGTATAGGTGCGTTGTGGAGACGTTGATCGCAATCAGGATCAACTCCTTGATATGCGGCGGCAGAGGCCCCTTGAGATGCGGGACACTTCTAAAGGCGAGGTATGCCTCGATGAAATCGGGGTCTAGTGCGCGTACCTGATCCCACAGAGGATTCCAATCGCCTTTCGCAATCTGGGCTTTGGTGTACGGATACGCACTTTCGGGGGCGGTTTTCTTTTTCGGCATCAAAGACTCCTCTATTTTTCGTATTGATGGCCCGGCGCCACTGTATGCGCGCAGAGGGCATTCACAACTGATGGCGTGTTCAGTGGTTTCGATGGTCCTCAAGTATCATGTAGGCCGCTTTCTCGCCGATCATGATTGCGGGTGCATTGGTATTCGATGAGGCAATGGTGGGCATGATCGAGATGTCGACTACGCGCAAGCAGTCAATGCCACGAACCCTCAGGCGATGATCGACCACGGCGTCGGCGTCGGAGCCCATCCTGCATGTGCCCACAGTGTGCCAGGCGGTCTGTCCGGTCTCCCGCGCATAGTCGAGAAGTGCGTCGTCGCTAGTCGTCCCTGCGCCAGGCCGCTCCTCTGCGAGGATCCATCCGCTCATTGCCGGCTGCGCGGCGACCGAACGAATCAGCCTCAGTAGCCTCACTGCCGTCCGGCGATCCTCCGGATGATCCAGGTAATTCGGCTGGATGGCAGGCGGATCGGCGATGTCCGGCGTTCGCGCGTGAATCGAACCGCGCGATCGAGGATAGAGCTTGAATCCGCCAATCGAAAAACCTGAAAAGCGGTCGATTCCACCGGCCGCGCCAGGTCCGGCATTGCGCGCATAGCGGTCCTTGCCGCTGATGTGATAAATCCGCACCATCACGTCCGGTCGATGGAGCGAGGGGTCTGAACACGTAATCGCGTGAGCGGTCGACGATGTCCCCGCCATCAGGCCCTTTCGCGTCAGCACATACTGCAGGCCAACTCGCAGCTTGTGCCAGGGGCTGCGCATGATGTCGTTGATCGTGATTGGAGCCGTTGTACGGTAGGTGCAACGCAGCTGAAGATGGTCACTCATGCCTTCACCGACTGCTGGGAGGTGAAGTTTGGGCGTCACACCGATTGACTCGAGGCGGTGACGGTCGCCAATTCCTGAAACCTCAAGGAGCTGTGGCGACTGGATAGCCCCTGCGCTCAAAATGACCTCGCGGCGGGCGCGGATGATAAGGCTCTGTCCGGCCGAACGGATTGCCACTCCAGAGGCACGCTTACCTTCGAAGCAGACTCGCTGAACCGGCGAGTCGGTCAGGACCGTCAGGTTTGGGTACTTTCGAGCCGGACGCAGGTATGCACGAGCCGTATTCCATCGCTGGCCCCGCCAGGCAGTTTGTTCGAGGTATCGCACACCTTCGTATGAACCGAGGTTGTAGTCTGGAGTCTCTGCAACGCCAAGCTGCCGCCAGGCCTCTATGAAGGCATCCGAGAGGGCGTCTGGATCATAGTGCGCGCGGTCCGTGATACGGACCGGGCCCGAGCGGCCCCGGCCCGGTCCGGCGTTAGCATCGGCTTGTTCGAGGCGCGTGAACCAGGGCAGCAGATCTTGCCAGCTCCATCCTTCAATGCCTTGAGAGGCCCAGTCATCGTATTCGCGCGGATCGCCCCGAACATAGGCCATTCCGTTAAGCGAGCTTGACCCGCCCAGAATACGGCCGCGAGGCCAGTAAACCGTCTTGCCGTTCATCTGTGCCTGAGCTTCTGTCTCAAACTGCCAGGCATAGCGCGGATTGGTTAAAAGTTTCCCCACCCCGAGCGGCACGTGGATCCAGGGATTGGTGTCACGGCCTCCCGCCTCGATCAGCAGGACCTGCCAGCCGCGCGGGTCTTCCGCAAGCCGTGCGGCAAGCGCGCAGCCGGCAGAGCCGGCGCCAACCACGATGAAGTCGACCTCGGTCGGTGCCATCACGATTTCGATTGGGTGTTGTCCCGATGCTTGAATGAGTCGCGTCGGAAACTGTAGAGAGCGTCAGGGTCGACCATCACATCTACGATGGCCGGCTTGCCACAGGCGATAGCCGCTGCGATGACGATCTCGAGATCGGCAGCCCGATCGACTCGAAAGCCCTCGGCGCCCCATAGCCGTGCCAATTGGTCGTAGGGCGGATTGGGCACGTCCGCGCCCAGATAGCGCCCACCAAAGAAGTCTCTCTGATACGCCTTTTCCGCGCCCCAGCAACCATTGTTCATCACCACGCATACCGTCGCGATGTTTTGACTCACGGCGGTGCCGATTTCGCTCGATGTCATGCCGAAGCCGCCGTCGCCCATCAGGCTGATCACCGTGCGTTCCGGGCAGGCGAGCTTTACGCCGAGTCCGCACGCATAGGAGAAACCGACCAGTCCAAAGTCGAGCGGAGTGAAGAGAGCGGGCGGCTGGTGATAGTGAAGCTGATCGGTAGCCTGCAGGCAAAGGGTGCCGGCGTCCATCGTGAACATCGAGTCGGCAGGCGCCGCCGCACGCAAGGCCCGGTAGAGTTGAGCAGGCTGGATGCGTCCCTCTGCGGGCTGTCCGGCGTGGTCGCGTTCAGCCAGCAATGCGGCCCGTCGCACGGAGAAGCCCCCACTCCACTCGATCACTTCGGGCGCCGGTTGATGACCCACAAGGGCGGTCACCAGGCCCCGGGCGACCTCACCCGCCTCGCCATGGATACCCAGCTCGACCGGGAAAAATCGACCGATTGCGGTGGGGTCGAGTTCGACCTGGATGATCTGCGCATCCCGGTTCAGGTGGTCGTAGGTGTAAAAGGTTGTGTTGAAGCCTAGACGCGTGCCGAGGGCGAGGATCACATCGGCCGTGCGTGCCAGATCTGAGGCGACTACATTACCTCGGGGGCCAACCTGTCCGGCATAGAGCGGATGCGAACAGGGAATTGCATCACCATGCCCAGGCGACATGGTGATCGGTGCCTGCAGCAGTTCTGCCAGGGCCAGCGCGGCGTCGGCGCATCGACCATTCTTGACGCCGCCTCCGGCCAGAATCAGCGGACGCTTTGCATGGGCAAGCAGTCGCGCGGCGGACTCGATTCGGGCGGCAGAAGTAGTCCCCCCTTCTGCCCAGGCCTTGAACTGAACGGCCGATTCCCATGTTGTCGTTTCAGCGAGGAGGTCGCGCGCGATGTTGACCGCGACCGGACCTTGACGAGGCGTCAGTGCCGTTCGGAAGGCCTCGCCGATGATTTCCGGAATGCGGCGTGCCTGCGGAACCGACCAAGTCTTTTTGGTCACCGTGCGCAGCAATGCCTGCTGGTCGACTTCCTGAAAGGCATCGCGGTAGACATGAGCCGACGACAGGGAGCCCGCTATGGCCACGACCGGCGAGTACGCGGCACTCGCTTGGGCGAGGCCGGTTACGAGATTCGTAACACCTGGCCCGTTTTGGCCCGCCAAGAATACGCCTGCCCGCCCTGCGGCACGTGCGTAGCCGTCGGCCATGTGCACGCCGGTACGCTCATCCCGTACGCCGACAAACCGGATGTCGGTGCGCCCGTAAAGCGCATCGAACACTTCCATGCCGGCCGAACCGATCAGTCCGAAAACATGTTTCGTGCCATGCACAGCCAAAGCTTCGACGACCGCGTTGCCGCCTGTGCCCTGATTCCCCTGGTTCATGTGCAGTCCCCTGTTGTATGGTTATGGTCGATTCATTGGTGTCGGCTCGCTACAGCTGGCACCCGCATCATTTGAGATTCGCTATACCCTAACGAATTTTTGTGGTTTTGTCGACATTTTGCTGGGATGGCAACCGACTTGACTTGGGCATAGTAGTGGCGATCACCTTGGCAGCGTTAAATCTTCCAGTCGCATCAACCAACCGCGGGCATGCACGCCGCCATCCTCCACAGGCCCGCACATCTCCACCGAGGCTTGCAGTTGCCCGCACACCGCTGGCCGTTCGGGTTGCCCAAAAATCATGCAACGCAGTTGGGCGTCAAGTTGCACGCAAGGCACGCCCGCCGGTTTTCCGTTGGGCATGCCGGGGATGGGCGAGGAGATGGAGGGTGCGGTGCAGCAAGCGGCGCAGCCGGGGCGGCAGCTTAAAGTCATCGGGTCACAGGCATCCGGTTCAGCGCGGCCACAGGGCCCACAGTTGCAGGGGTTGCTTCAGGCGGCCGGCCAGCTCGCCCGCTTCTGGGCCGGAGCCTGCGTAATAGTCGGCCCGCACGGCGCCCACGATGGCGGTGCCGGTGTCTTGGGCCAGCACCAGGCGGTCAAAAGACGTTTGCGGTCCGGTCGACTTCATCCACACCGGGGTGCCGTAAGGGATGCTGCGGCGGTCCACCGCGATCGAGCGTTCGGCCGTGAGCGGCACCCCTTGTGCGCCTTTGGGGCCGGGCGGTATGCTGCCCACGGGCAGGGCTTCTTCGCGGAAAAACACCACTCGCGGGTTTTGCCACAGCAGCTCGTTGACCCGCGAGGGGTTGCGGTCGATCCAGGCCTTGATGCCGGGCCAGCTCGCGTCGGTGATCAGGCGTCGGTCGAGCAACCAACGGCCAATGCTTTTGTAGGGTTGGTCATTGGTGGCGGTGTAGGCCATGCGCACCCAGCGCTGGCGGCCGTCGGGCTCGGTCACGTTCACCAGGCCCGAGCCCTGGATGTGCAGCACCATCGCGTCCACCGGGTCGGCCAGGTACAGCAGTTCTTTGCCGCGCAGGGCGGCGCGGGCAGCGGGCAGGGTGTCGATTTCTTGTCGGTTGAACCAAGGTTTGCGCTGGGCCAACTGGGCAGGCGGCGCGAACAGCGGCACCTGGAACGCGCCTTGTGCCCGGCGTGACCCCGTGAGGGTGGGTTCGTAATAACCCGTCAGCAGCCCCTCGCTGCGTGCTTCATGCGTCTCGACCCGATACGGCTGGAGTTTCTCGCGCATCCAGCGGCGCTGCACGTCGGCGCTGGCGTTGTCCAGTTGGGCGATCTCGGGGCACAGCGCCCGCCAGTCGGGGGTTGGGCGCTGGCAGCTTTGCAGCCAGGCGGGCCAGGCTTCGTTGACAGCGTCGCGATCCATGCCGGGCAGATCTGTCCAGCGCACCGGCACCCAGCGGCTTTGCTCGCGTACCAGGGCGGGCGGCAGGGGCCGGGTGTCCTCCATGGGTGAAATGTCTGCGATGCCAGGCTGTGGCGATGGGCTTGAGGTGGGCCGGGTTTGCACCACGGGGGCAACCGAGCAGGCGACCAGCATGCCTACAATCGCGGCCATCATGAAGCCTGCCCGCAACGGGTGGCGGATCAAGAAACGGGGTTTTTGCATGGGGCTGATTTTGCTGGAAGCTTTGCTGGCCTTGTGCATCTTCATTGCGATTGTCTGGTGGACCATGTTTTCCGGCCGCAGCAAAGGTGAATTGCGCCAGGCCCTGCCACCGTCTGAGCCGCCGTCCAAGGAGGCCAGCGCGCAGGCACCGGACCATGCCGTGATCGAAGCGGCCACGACATCGAACTCAACACCCGACGAAACCCGCCGCTGAGGCCTTCAGTCCAGCAGGCTGTGTGCCCCTTCAAAGCGTTGTGCGTAATAGGGGCTGCTGAGTGCGTCAACGCGCACCCCGGTGCGGGGGTTGCTGGCGTGCACAAAGCGGCCGTCGCCCACGTACACGCCCACATGCGAGTGGCGTGCGCCCAGGGTATTGAAAAACACCAAATCACCGGGCAGCAAATCGGCCCGGTCAATAGGGCGGGACATGCGGCCCAAGTCGGCCGCCGAACCTCGCACCCGCAAGCCCCCCCCTTCACGCAGCACATGGGCCACCAGACCCGAGCAGTCAAAGCCCGTGGCCGGGCCTCGTCCGCCCCAGGCATAGGGGGTGTCCAACAAGGACAGCGCCACCATCGCCACATCGTTGCGCGCGCTGTTGTACGGGCCAGACGATCTGGGGCGCGAGGCCGCAGGCTTGGTCGGCTCTGAGTTGTCGGGCGCCGTGCGGCGGGCGGGGGGCGATGAGCAGCCCGCCAGCAGAACGGCGGCACCCAGGCTTAGACCTGTGAGCAAGCCGTTGCGCCGCTGCGGGTCATGCGCAGCAAGCATCGGGCCGGGCGCAACCAGCGCTTGGAATAAAGAGGTGTCAAGCTTGTTCATGCCAATTGCCGCATCAGATTGGCCAGCTCAACCGCTGACTTGACTTCCATCTTGTCGAACACCCGGGCGCGGTGAACTTCCACCGTGCGCACGCTGATGTCGAGTTGGTCGGCGATCAGCTTGTTGGGCAGGCCCTCCACCACCCAGCGCATGACGTCGCGTTCGCGCTCGGTCAGCTCCAGCAGGCGCGATTGCAAGCGCTGCTGGGTTTGCCGAGCTGCCAAACGCTCTTGCGACAAGGCCAAGGCTTGCTCCACCCGGTCGACCAAGGCGTTGTCGGAAAAAGGCTTTTCGCAAAAATCAAAGGCCCCGCGTTTGACGCTGTCCACCGCCGTGGGCACATCGGCGTGGCCCGTCAAAAAAATCACTGGCCAGGCCTGTGCCATGCCCTTGGCCAGCAGCTGCTCGAACAAAGCCAGGCCACTCATGCCGGGCATGCGCACATCCAGCAGGATGCAAGCCGATTGCTGCCACTTGGCCGGGTCCGGCTGCCAAGCGCCATCGGCGATGGGGTGGGTGCCTTGCAGCATGGCCAAGAAAGCCTCGGCGCTGTCAAAAGACTCGCTGAGCAAGCGCCGTGTGCGCAGCAGCCAAGCCATGCCCTCGCGCACGCTGGCGTCGTCATCCACAATGAAAACGGTGGGCATGTCGGTGAAGCTCATGCGGCGATCTTATCCAAAAGGACAGCGGGCAAGGTGAAGCGAAAGACCGTTCCCCGGGGGACCAAGGGCTCGAAACTGAGGTGTCCACCGTGTTGCTCGACCACGGTGCGGCAAAGGCTCAGGCCCAGGCCCATGCCTTCTGCTTTGGTGGTGAAAAAGGGGGTAAACAGCTGACGCTCCACGTCGTCGGCAATGCCCACGCCCACATCGCTGACCGAGAACTCGACCCAGCCGTGTTCGGCGTTTGAAGCAGCACGCCGCACCTGCAGCACCAGCACCCGCGCCATGTTGCTGGGCTGGTCCATCGCCTGCATGCCGTTGCGCGCTAGGTTCAGCAGCACCTGCTCCACCATGGTGCGGTCGCACAGGACCGGGGGCAGCTTGGATTCGAAGCGGGTGTGCACCTTGACCTGCAGTTTGCGCGCCTGCAGGTTGACCAGCGGCGCAATGGCGTCGAGCAAGGCCTCAGGTGCCACAGCTTCACGCGCCTGGTCGCGGCGGCGCACAAAATCGTGCACGCTGTTGATGACCTTGCCGGCTCGCCCCGCCTGCTCGGCAATGCGGCGCAAGGCCATGTGCACATCGTCCAAGGTTTGCGGCAAGGCGGCCGGGTCTTTCAGCAGGTTGAGCGAGCCATTGGCATAGCTGGCGATGGCGGCCAGAGGTTGGTTCAGCTCGTGGCTGAGCAAGGAGGCCATTTCGCCCACGGTGGCCAGTCGGGCAGTGGCTTGCAGGCGCTCCTGGCTAGCCCGCGAGAGTTCTTCGATGCGACGTTGCTCGCTGATGTCGATCACCGCGCCCATCCAGCCGGTTTGCTGGCCTTGCACGCTGATCAGTGGCGCTTCGATGATCAACACCTCAAAGCGCGTGCCATCGGCCCGCATGAAGACCGACTCGAAGCCTTCGCGCGGTGGGGCGTTGCCCGCCAGCCGAACGGCATGGCGCTGCTTGTATTCGTCCACCATTTCGGGGGGCCAATACGGCATGGGTGCCAGTTGGCCGGTCAGTTGTTCGGCCGCCAGCCCCACCATTTGGCAAAAGGCCGGGTTCACGTAGGTGATGCGCCCTTCCAAGTCGCGCGCGCGCAAGCCGGTCACAAGAGAGTCCTCCATGGCCTTGCGAAAGGCCAGCGCCTCGGCCAGATCGTTTTCGGCTTTCAGGCGTCGGCGCGAATCCTTGGCCAGCAAGACCATCACCGTGACCAGGGCGATCGACATGGCGGTGACCAGCGCCGTGAGCACATTGGGGAACAGGTCGGGCTCGCCCCGGCGGCCATCCAAGCGCAAGACCAGGGTGTTGCCTGGCAAGTCCACCAGTTGTTGGGCTGTGAATATGCGCAAGCCCCGGGTTTGGCTGCCCGCGATGGCCAGCCGCGTTCCGTCGGGCTCGGTGAAGGAAACTTCATTGCGTCGGCCGTAGCCCACGCCCAGGCGCGCATTGATGATTTCTTGCAAACCATAGGTCAAGACAGTGAAGCCCACCAGCAAGCCGCCTTGGGTGTTGGGCAAGCACATGTCCATGACCTCCATGCCCAAACCGTCTGTTTGAGGCAGGAAATAAGAGCGGGAATAACTGGGGCCGCTGCTGCGCTTGGCCTGTAAGCAAGCTTGTTGGGTATCGCTCAGGGTTTCGGTGCGGCGCACGCGTTCAAACACCGGACTGCGCAGGGGCGAGTCGGCTGATTGGTTCAGGTTCAGCGATGGATCTCGCCACTCGATGCGCAACATGTCGCGGTTGTCGCGCAAGAGCGCTTGCGCCTCCAGGTTCCAGAAGGCTTCGGACGGGTGGCTCGATTGGAGACCCTGTATCGCCTGCACATGGCGCGACAGTTGGGTGCGCAAGTCACTGACCGCGTTGGCGGTGTCGCGCTCCAGTTCGGCTTGCAGTTGGCTGGCTTCATAGCGTCCGGCCAGCCACACCAGGGTCACCAGCACCGCCATGACCAGCGCGATCAAGGCGCTCCAAAGGCTGCGGCGACCCCGCCCCCCCGGCAATGCGTTTTCTAACGCCTGCCACCAGGCCAGGGTGCGTGCTTTGAGTGAGGGGATCAGGCGCTGCAGCGCTTGGGGTGTCATGCCCGCATTGTCCTGCACCCATGGTGCCTGCCGTTTTTAGACGATGGGGTCTGGGCGGTGCAGATCAAGGTGGGGTTTTAGGCCCAGGGGGTGTTGCCGGGCTGGGCTCCACCCGAGTGACCTGGGGGTTGGCCCAACTGCCGTCAATCAAAAATTCCTGCGCCGAGGCGCGTGACAAAGGATTTTGCAAGAGCCATTGGGCGATGAAAGCGGTCAGGCCCACCACCGGGTTCACGGCCAGTCCCGCCACCAAAGAGGCCGTTCCGGCATCCACAATGGGCAAGATTTGTGCGCGCAACTTCTGGGTTTCGCGGGCGATGTCGGCTGAGCCGTCCAATTGCACCAGGGCATTGACGCCCTTGATTTGCAAGTTGCGAGTGTTGGCCATGCCATGCACGATGGTCACGTCCCCTTGGACCGAGTCAAAAGCAAAACCCTGTGCAAACACATCCCGGAAATCGAGCAGCAAGCGCCTGGGCAAGGCCTGCAGGCTCAGCACGCCTAGCAGCTTGGCGACCCCGGGATCGGCCTTGAGGAACTGGCCTCGCCCCATGCGCACATCCAGGTGGCCGTTCAGGCTGGGGTAATGCGGACTCAGTGGCGAGCCTTGCCAACTGACCATGCCTTCGATTTGGCCCGTGCCGCCGCGCAAAGCCTCGGGCGTGCCCAACCGGGTCAACAAGGCCCCGGCGTCTTGCACGTCCAGCACGAAACTCATTTCGGTTTTGCGCCAGGGGCTGCCTTCGCGGGCCGCCAGCCAGCGGCCTGTGCTGCGCAGCGTGGCCTCGGGTAAATCGATGTTGAACTTCTTCAGTTGCCACTCGCGCGCGGCTGGGGTTTGGGTCAGCGCCTTGTCGGTGTTGACCGCTTCGATCTCGACGCGTCCGAGTTGTTTGCCGCGCAGCTCCAGCGCGTCCACCACGATGTCCAGCGCGGGCAGGCTGACGGGGGGTGCTTCGAGCAGGCTTTCGACCTCGCGGGCGCTGCTGGGCGGTAAATTCAGATGGCTCAGTCGGGCGAACAATTGGCCGGCTGGGTCGGTTTGGCCGGGCAAGGCCGGGTCAAAGGCCACATGGCCGCTGAGCTCGGCCGCCTTGATGTTGACCCGCCAGCGCCCTGCTTCGTAGGTGCCACCTGCTTGCACTTGGTGCAATTGGCGGCCGTTTGCCATCACGCTGTTGGCTTTCAGACCCATGCGAGAGGGCAAGTAGTCTTGCCATGCCGGGGCTTGCGGCGCTTTGCCGGGCGCAGGCTTTGGCGGTGCTGCAGGCAGCAAGGCCAGCCACTCGTCCACCACCAGCCGGTCCACGTCCACGTTGGCCGTGACGCCGGTGTCGGGCACAGTCGGCATGTTGTCGGGCAACACGCCCAACCCCAAACGGCCGCGCAGCACGCGCGGTGTGACAGCGCTCAAATCGCGCACATACATCAGCCGCGCCGTGTCGCCCAAGCTCAGCTCGATCTCATCTTGCGGCCCAGTTGGGGTCAGTCGCGAGCGAACCTGCAGGGCCAGTGTTTTTTCCATGTTTGCGGGTTTGCCCAAGGGGGCGGGCAGTTGCAAGCCCAAACCACCCAGCCGGCTGTGTACCGTCAGCTGGGGCAGGCCTTGGTGCCAGGCCAGGCGGGCGCTGTAGTCGGTGGCGCCGCTGACGTGCCGGGCCAGCAGGTTCAGTGGGGCGATGTCGTGTGCCGACTGCAGTCCTGCCGCGCTCACGCGGCCTTGGGCCTTGAAGGCCATCTGGGGGGTCGTTGGGGTGGTGGTACGGGTGTCAGGGTCGGTTGCTTGCATGCCGCCGTCGATCACAGCTGGCCCGCCCAGCAAAGTGGCCTGCATCTGGCGAACTTCAAAACCGCGTTCGTGGAACTGCAGCGTGCCGCGCAGCTTGTTCAGCCAGGGTGTGCCTGGCAGCATGCGCAGGTCGTTGCCATCGAACTGCACGCTGCCTTGGACGCGCGTGCCGGGCAGGTCCAGCAGGGGCAGTTGCAAGGCAAAGCGTGTGAGCAAGGGGCCGCTGGCCTGGGCGGGCTGCAGCGCACCTGAAAGCAGCGCGTCCAGTGGCGACTGCCGCACCCAGTCCAACAGCAGTGGTGCATCGGCCAGGCTCTGGGCCTGCACGCGCAGCACGGGTTGATGCACCATGTCGGCGATGTCCACCGAGGCGGCCTTCAGTTCGATGGCCTGCGCGCCCTCGCCCACCCGGGCGCTGGCATCGCGCAGTTGCATGCCCAAGCGGTCAAAAGTCAAACGGCCTTGCAAAGCACGCAGGCGTGGCCAGAGCATTTCACCCGGGTTCGCCAGTGACGCCGGGACCATGTTCAGTTCGGCGTCTTTCAATTCGCCAGCAAACAGAAATATGCCGTCCTCGGGCTTGGCAAAGGGCAGTTTGTCCAGATCTCCCTGGATCTGAACCTTCACATCTTCGTATTGGCCCTGCGTCAGCGCATCGCGCAGGTAGTGGCGCACCTCGGGTGGCAGATTCAAAGGCAGGTAACGGTGCACGGCGGCCGCTTGCGCCCGCTGTATACGCCCTTGCAATGTCAACATGCCGGGGCCCAGGCCATGGGGGGCAGGTCGCCACTGGCCTTGCCATTGGCCCTGCAGGTCAGCGTTGGCCAGACTCAGTGACCATTGCGGCACATGCCAGCGCCCAGCAGGGCTGTGACGGTCTGTTTCTCGGGCCCAGCGCACACTGGCTTTGAGTTGGTGCAATGGCACTTCGGCTGGCTCCAAAAGGCCCGGCAGCCACAGCGCGCTGTCCGCACCGGTTTGCAAATCCAGTCGGCCGCCGCTGGGGTTCAGCGCCAAAGTCAATTGACCGCCGCGCAGGCCCGGTACGTCGGCACCCGGCAGCGCTCCCCAGACGGCCACCGCCGCTGATCCGGGCTGCCAACTCAGGCCCTCCACCTTGGCCTGAGCTTCCTGGATGTCGGGCTGGGCCCAGTCGCCTTGCCAGCGCAGGTTCAAGGATGTGACCCGGCCTCTGAGATCGCGCGCTTTCAAAGCCGTGTGCCATTGAGGTGACAGCGCCGCCCCCAGGGGCAGGCGCAAGGCCAGGGCTTGCAACGCCTCTAAATTCAATTGACTCGCCTGGAGTTGGCCCTGGGCCGGGCGAGCGCCTTGGGCGTGCGTGTAGTCCAGCGACAATTGGCCCTCTGGCCAGTGAAGGCCCTGTTCGCTGACGAAGCGCAAATCCTGGGTTTCGGCTACAAAGCCCTCAGCATGCACCTGCAGCCCCAGTCGACCCGACAGGCTTTGCAAAGCCAGGGTGGCGGTGTCTGCACTGAGTTGGGCCTGCAGGTTTTTCAAGTCCACCTCGGCCAGACCGCCGCGCCACTGGCCCTGCTGGACATCGGCCCACAAGCGCAAGCGCCCCTGACCTTGCAAAGGTCTGGTTTCTGCAGGCAAGCCGGTGGGCATTTGCAGCGCATGTTGGGTCCAAGGGGCCATGTCCAGTTGCGGAAAGTGTGCAAAGGCCTGGCCTGACCAATCGCTCATTCGCCCCGGGTGCAGGGACAGCAAGCCGCGTTTGAACTGGCCCATCAGCACAAAGCGCTCGCCCCATTCATGGGGCGGCGTGGCGTCCAGGCGCAGCAGGTGTTGCCGGGCGGTGTTGCGGATCACCAGGTCCACTTCGCGCAGGATCAAAGGGGTGGGTGGGGCGTTGTCCTTGTCTGGCGAGGTGTTGATTCCAGTGTCCGGCCCATGCCAGTTCACTTGAGCGCCCCGCACCACCACTTCGCGCTGGCCAAACAACCAGTCGGCCGCAGCCGAGTTTTCTGTGGGCGAGGCCCCCCATGCCATTCCGGCGATCTGCCACTGGCCATCGGCGCTCAGGCGCAGTGTCAGCTCGGGCGCATCCAGCACCAGTTGGTCCAGCTTCCCCAGCGCTGCTGAGCGCAGGCTGAGCGCCACCAGCACCTTGGGCAGGCGCAGCCCGGCTCGGCCTTGGTCGTCCAGCAGCTCGATGTCACGCAGCTCAAAAGAGGGTACCCAGCCGGTGCTTTGCGCCGACACGCCACCGATGCGCACCGGTACACCCAGCGATTGGCGGGCAAGGCTTTCAAGCGCGGGGCGAAACTCGGCGATTCGCGGCACAATCCAAAAATGCAGTGTCGCCCAAGCCAGACCCAACACCAGCCCGGCGACCAGCAACCCCCATAAAACAAACCGAACAGCCCGCACCAGCCAAGGGCTCAGCAGGGCTTCGGTGGGGGGCCAAATGGGTGAAGACGACACAAACGCATGAATTAGAAAGTCAGCAGGAATTATGACCCGCAGCCCGTCCATCGACGACCGTTCTGATCCCACCCCCCCGATTGTTTCGCCCTCCGGTGTGCCCAGCCCTGTGGATTTGACGCTTGATTTGCCACTTTATTCGCGCTTTGTGCAGCGCCTGCACCGCCGCTACGCCGATGAACTGCCGCTGCTGCCGCCCGGCCCCGCGACCCGCGACAGCCTGAGCGCCGCTTACGCAGCTTTGCAGTCCCGGGGCCTGGACACCAGCGCGGCCTTGCGCATTTTGCGCCAACTCACACTCGAGCGCCTGGCCCAGCTGGACTGCACGGGACAGGCCAATTTGGAAACGGTCACGCACGGCATGACCTGGCTGGCCGAGGTCACGCTCGACATTGCTTGGCAGCAAGTCTTGGCCGATCTGGACGGCTTGCACGGCGCACCCACCAAAGCCGGCGGCCAGCGTGCCGAGATGTGGATCGTGGGCATGGGCAAGCTGGGCGCACGCGAGCTGAACGTGTCGAGCGACATCGATTTGATTTATGTCTACGACGAAGATGGCCAGACGCTGGGCAACAGTGAAGGCCGCAACAAAGTGTCGTGCCAGGAGTACTTCACCCGAGCCGTCAAGCGCATGTACGCCCTGATTGGTGACACCACCGAACACGGCTTTGTGTTCCGGGTCGATTTGGCGCTGCGCCCCAACGGCAACTCTGGACCCAGCGTGGTCTCGCTCGACGCCCTGGAAGAGTATTTGCTGGTGCAAGGCCGCGAGTGGGAGCGCTTTGCCTGGATGAAAAGCCGCGTGGTTGCGCCCCGAAGTGCCATGCTCAATGGCTCGGCCCAGGCGCTGCGAGCGGTGGTGCTGCCGTTTGTGTTTCGCCGATATCTGGACTACAACGTGTTCGAGTCGCTGCGCACGCTGCACCAGCAAATCCGTGACCATGCAGCCAAACGCAGCGCAGGCCATCCGGAGCGTGCCAATGATGTGAAGCTGTCACGCGGCGGCATCCGCGAGATCGAGTTCACTGTCCAGCTGCTCCAGGTGGTGCGCGGTGGCCAGTTCCCCGAAATGCGCACCCGCCCCACCTTGGACGCGTTGCAGCGTGTGGCCAAAGCCGGGCTCATGCCGCAGGCCACGGCCGACGCCCTGAGCGCGGCTTATGTGTTCTTGCGTCAGGTAGAGCACCGCATCCAGTACCTGGACGACCAGCAAACCCATGTGTTGCCGACCCGCGACGATGACCTGGCCTGGATTGCGCAGACGCTCGGATATGCCAGCACCTGCAGCTTCTTGAGCGCGCTGGACGCACACCGCGAAGGGGTGGCGCAAGAGTTCGACACCTTGCTCGGCGGTGACCGTGATTGCAAAACCTGCAACGGTAAAAATGGCAAGAACGGCCATGGCCGCGAACATGCCGAGCTGGATGCGGTGCTGACCGACTTCAAAGGGCGAGTACGTGAGCGCTTGGCGCAGTGGACCGATAACCCGCGCGTGCTGGCCCTGCGCGACGATGCACGCGGGCGGCTCATGCGTTTGCTTCAGCGCACCGCCCAGTGGCTGAACGAAGGCCGCATCAGCGAAGTGGCGGTGCTGCGCATGGCCGACTGGATCGAACCGCTGCTTCGCCGCGAAAGCTATTTGGCCCTGATGCTGGAGCGCCCCTCGGTTTACGAGCGCCTGCTCCGACTGCTGGGTGCGGCCAAGTGGCCCGCGCGCTATTTGTTACAGCACCCGGGCGTGATCGACGAGCTCGCGGGAGGCAACTTGTTTGATGCTCGCTTTGACGCCGCCGAGTTTGAAGTTGAGCTGCAAGCGCGACGGGCCGCCCTGCAGCGCACGGGCGAAGACGACGAAGAAAGCTTGATGAACCTGCTGCGCCGCGCCCACCATGCCGAGCAGTTCCGAACCTTGGCCCGAGATGTGGAAGGCGTGCTCACGGTGGAGCAAGTGGCCGACGACCTGAGCGCCCTGGCCGACGCCGTGCTGCGCGTGACCGCTCGCTGGTGCTGGGAACGACTCAAAACCCGCCACCGCGACGAACCGGCGATGGCCACCATCGGCTACGGCAAATTGGGCGGCAAAGAACTGGGCTACGGCAGCGACCTGGACATTGTGTTTGTGTACGACGACGAAGATGAACGCGCCCAGGAAATCTACGCCGCTTACGTGCGCAAAATGATCAACTGGATGACGGTCAAAACCGCCGAAGGTGATCTGTACGAAATCGACACCGCCCTGCGCCCCAATGGCAACTCGGGCCTGCTCGTTACCCGCTTTGAGGCCTACGCCGATTACCAGCAGCAACGCGGCAGCAACACCGCCTGGACCTGGGAGCACCAGGCCATGACCCGCGCCCGTTTTGTCATGGGCTGGCCCAGCCTGGCCCCCCGCTTTGACGCCGTGCGCCACGCCGTCATCAGCGCCCCGCGCGACGCCGCCAGCCTGAAGGCCGAGATCGTGGCCATGCGCGAACGCGTGCGTCAGGGCCATCCGGTCAAAGCCAACCTCTTTGATGTGAAACACAGCCCCGGTGGCATGGTGGACGCCGAGTTTGCTGTTCAATATTTGGTGCTCTTGCACACGGCCGCGCATCCCGCGCTGGCCGACAACGTGGGTAACATCGCCTTGCTCATTCGCGCCGAAGTGGCGGGATTGCTGCCCATGGGACAAGGCCAAGCAGCGGCCAATGCTTATCGAGAGATGCGTCGCCTGCAACACCGTGCGCGCTTGAACGAAGAGCCCACCCAGGTGGACCCAGCCTCGCTCAGCACAGCGCGTGATGCGGTGTTGGCGCTGTGGCGCTTCGTCATGCAATGAGGGTGTTTTGCGCATCAGCCCGGGTCCGCGGTATGGCCTCAATGTGACTGAGGACACTCAGAGCGGTCATTGCCAAGCGCTAAACTTCAAAAGCGCTGGCATGGCGCATCGCAAAGAGAAAAGTCATGAGAAAAAACGGTGTTGGAATGTGGGCTGTCCTTGGGTTGTGGGGCGCATTGGTGGGCATGGTCTGCGCGGCTGAGCCTGCCAAATTACCCGGTGCCAGCAAACCCTCGCTGACGGTGACGGTCACCACGCCCCAAATGACAAGTCTGGCTCAAAAAATCAACGCCAACGGCAACTTGGCCGCTTGGCAAGAAGCCATCATCGGTGCCGAAGCCAATGGCCTGAAGATCACCGAGGTGCGTGTGAACGTGGGCGACCGGGTGCAGCGCGGTGACGTGTTGGCCAGTTTGCAGTCCGATACCCTGCGCGCCGAGTTGGCGCAGGCCGAAGCGGCCCTCACCGAAGCCACAGCCAGTGCGCAAGAGACCAAAGCCCAATCCGAGCGCGCCCGCAGCTTGCAGCAGCAGGGCTTTTTCAGCAACGCGCAGTTGAGCCAGACCTTGGCCGCCGACGCCTCGGCACAAGCGCGTGTGCAGTCGGCACGTGCCATGGTGCAGCTGCAAACCGTGCGCTTGTCGCAAACCCAGGTGCGTGCGCCCGATGCGGGCGTGATCTCGGCGCGCCAAGCCACAGTGGGCAGCGTGGTGGGCGCGGGCACCGAGTTGTTCCGATTGATCCGCCAGGGCCGCATCGAGTGGCGCGCTGAAGTGACCGCTGCCGAGATTGGCCGCATCCAAGTGGGCGCGGCGGTGCAGATCAAAGCCGCCAGCGGCCAGCTGCTGCAAGGCAAGGTGCGCATGCTCGCACCCTCGGTCGATGCGCAAACCCGCAACGCCATTGTTTATGTGGACTTGCCCGCCGCCACCGGCAGCGCCCGTGCGGGCATGTACGCCCAAGGCGAGATCGCGCTGGGCCAAAGTCAGGCGCTCACCGTGCCGCAAAGCGCCGTGGTGGTGCGCGATGGTTTCAGCTACGTTTACACCGTGGGGGCCGACCAAAAAGTCAGCCAGCTCAAAGTGCAAACTGGACGCCAAAGTGGCGACCGTGTCGAGGTCACCAGCGGCCTGAAAGCCGATGCCCGCGTGGTGGCCAGTGGCGGTGCATTTTTGAACCACGGCGACACGGTGCGTGTGGTGGATGCGCCAGCCGCTCAAGCCGCTCCCGCTGCCCCCGCTACCCAATAAAGAGACGCCATGATCAACGTCTCTTCCTGGTCAATCCGCAACCCGATTCCGGCCGTCATGCTGTTTGTGTTGCTGACGGTGGCCGGCTTCATCGCCTTCGGATCGATGAAGGTGCAAAACTTTCCGGATCTGGACGTGCCCACCATCAGCGTCACCGCCAGCTTGCCCGGTGTGGCGCCCTCTCAGCTCGAAACCGATGTGGCCCGCAAACTCGAAAACGCGCTGGCCCCGCTGCAGGGCCTGAAGCACATCACCACCAAGGTGCAAGACGGCGTGGTGTCGATCACGGCCGAGTTCCGCATGGAAAAGCCCAGCCAGGAGGCGGTGGACGATGTGCGCTCGGCCATCCAGGGCGTGCGGGCCGACTTGCCCGGTGACCTGCGCGACCCGGTGGTGCAAAAGCTCAACCTGGCGGGCGCGCCCGTGTTGGCCTACACCGTGCGCTCGCCGCGCATGGACGATGAGGCTTTGTCATGGCTGGTCGACAAAGAGATTACCCGCAAGCTCTTGTCGCTGCGAGGCGTGGGTGCGGTCAACCGCGTGGGCGGTGTGACACGCGAGGTGCGCGTGGCACTCGATGTGAACCGCCTGCAGTCGCTGGGCATCACGGCGGCTGAGGTGTCGCGCCAGCTCAAGCAGGTGCAGCAAGAAGGCTCGGGGGGGCGCATGGAGTTGGGCGCGGGCGAGCAGCCCGTGCGCACGCTGGCCACAGTTAAGACGGCGCAAGAGGTGGGTCAAATCGAGCTGGCCACATCGCGTGGTGGACGCGTGCGTTTGGACCAAGTGGCCACGGTGAGCGATACCTTGGCCGATGCCCGATCGGCCGCCAGCCTGAACGGCAAGCTCGTGGTGGGTTTTGAGGTGGTGCGCAGCAAAGGCGAGAGTGAAGTGGCCGTGGGCCGTTTGGTGCGTCAGGCCCTGGCCGACTACCGACTGCAAAACCCCGACATCGAGATCACCGAAGCCTTTGACTTTGTGACGCCGGTAGAAGAGGAATACGAGGGTTCTCTTGTGCTGCTGTACGAGGGCGCAATTTTGGCGGTGCTGGTGGTGTGGTTGTTCTTGCGCGACTGGCGGGCCACCTTTGTCTCGGCGGTGGCGTTGCCGCTGTCGGTCATTCCGGCCTTCATCGGCATGGCGTATCTGGGCTTTTCCATCAACGTGGTGACCTTGTTGGCGCTGTCTTTGGTGATTGGCGTGCTGGTGGACGACGCGATTGTCGAGGTGGAAAACATCGTGCGCCATTTGCGCATGGGCAAATCGCCCTACCAGGCGGCCATGGAAGCGGCTGACGAAATTGGCCTGGCTGTGATCGCCACCACCTTCACCTTGATCGCGGTGTTCTTGCCCACGGCATTCATGAGCGGCATTCCGGGCAAGTTCTTTAAGCAGTTCGGCTGGACGGCGTCGCTGGCGGTGTTCGCCTCGCTGGTGGTGGCACGGGTGCTCACGCCCATGATGGCGGCGTACATCCTCAAACCCATCGTCACCGCCGCGCACGAACCCGGCTGGCTCAAGCGCTACATGGTCTGGGCCACTTGGTGCATGCGGCACCGCCTGGTCACCATGGTCTTGGCCACGCTGTTTTTCATCGGCTCCATCATGCTGGTGCCGCTGCTGCCCAAGGGCTTCATTCCGCCCGACGACAACTCGCAAACCCAGGTCTATGTGGAGCTCCCCCCCGGCTCCACACTGGCCCAAACCCAGGCCAGTGCCGAAAACGCCCGCACGCTCTTGATGACGGTGAATGATGTGAAAAGCGTCTACACGACGATTGGCGGCGGCAGTGCGGGCTCTGACCCGTTTGCCGGCAGCGGCGCGGCCGAAGTGCGCAAGGCCACACTCACCATCCAGCTGAGTGAGCGCGGCACACGACCGCGCAAGCAAACCATTGAAAACGACATCCGCACCGCGTTGCAGCAACTGCCCGGTGTGCGCACCAAGGTGGGCTTGGGCGGGTCGGGCGAGAAATACGTGCTGGTGCTCACCGGCGAAGACCCGCAGGCCCTGCAAACCGCGGCCATGGCGGTGGAGCGCGACCTGCGCACCATACAAGGCCTGGGGTCGATTGCGTCCACCGCCAGCCTGGTGCGCCCCGAGATCGCGGTGCGCCCCGACTTTGCCAAAGCCGCCGATTTGGGCGTGACCAGCGCCGCCATCAGCGACACCTTGCGTGTGGCCACGTTGGGCGACTACGGCCAGGCGTTGCCCAAGCTCAATTTGTCGGAACGCCAAGTGCCCATCGTCGTCAAACTGGGTGACGAGTCGCGGCATGACCTGGCCACGCTGGAGCGCCTGATGGTGCCCGGCAGCCGGGGCCCCGTCATGCTGGGCCAAGTGGCCAGCATCGAGGTGGCGGGCGGTCCGGCCGTGATCGACCGCTATGACCGCCAGCGCAACATCAACTTCGAGATCGAGCTGTCGGGCATGCCGCTGGGCGACGTGACGCAAGCGGTGCAACAACTGCCCGCGCTGCAAAGCCTGCCACCGGGCGTGAAGATCGTCGAGGTGGGTGATGCCGAAGTCATGGGCGAACTCTTTGCCAGCTTTGGCTTGGCCATGACGATTGGCGTGCTGTGCATCTACATCGTGCTGGTGCTGCTGTTCAAGGGCTTCTTGCACCCCGTCACGATTTTGGCGGCGCTGCCGCTGTCCTTGGGCGGCGCGTTTGTGGGTTTGCTGATCGCTGACAAAAGCTTTTCCATGCCCTCGCTCATTGGCCTGATCATGCTCATGGGCATCGCCACCAAAAACTCGATCTTGCTGGTGGAATACGCCATCGAAGCGCGACGCGGCAAACCCGCCGAGGGCGATCATCCTGCTGTGCCCGGCATGAGCCGCTGGGATGCGATGCTGGACGCGTGCCACAAACGTGCCCGGCCGATTGTCATGACCACCATTGCCATGGGCGCGGGCATGTTGCCGATTGCCGTGGGCTGGGGCGCGGCCGATTCGAGTTTCCGCTCGCCCATGGCCGTTGCTGTGATCGGCGGCCTGCTCACCAGCACCCTGCTTAGCTTGTTGGTGATTCCCGTGGTGTTCACTTACCTCGATGATGTGGGCCAGTGGTCTGGCAAGATGTTGAGGAAACTGACACAAGCAAGGAGCAAAGCATGAGCAACAAAGTGGCGATGGTGGTGGGTGGTGGCAGTGGCATGGGCGCTGCGGCGGCCCGCAAGCTGGCGCAAGATGGCTTTCAGGTGGCGGTCATGTCTTCGTCCGGCAAGGGCGAGGCGCTGGGCCGTGAATTGGGCGGCTTGGGGCTGACCGGCTCGAACCAGTCGAGCGAAGACCTGCAAAAGCTGGTCGATCAAACCATGGCGCGCTGGGGCCGCATCGACGTGCTGGTCAACAGCGCAGGCCACGGCCCCAAAGGCCCTGTGTTGGAGCTCACCGATGCGCAATGGCACTTGGGGCTCGACATGTATTTTCTGAACGTGGTGCGCGCCGTGCGTCTGGTGGCGCCCATCATGGTCCAGCAAAAATCGGGGTCCATCGTCAACATCTCCACCGCCTGGGTGGTCGAGCCCAGTGCGATGTTCCCGACTTCGGCTGTGGCCCGCGCGGGGTTGGCCGCTTTCACCAAACTCTTTGCCGACGAGCATGCGGCGCACCAGGTGCGCATGAACAATGTGCTGCCCGGCTGGATCGACAGCCTGCCCGCCCAAGAGCAGCGCCGCCAAAGTGTGCCCATGCAGCGTTACGGCACCAGTGAAGAAGTGGCCGCGACCATCGCCTTTTTGGCCTCGGATGCTGCGGCCTACATCACGGGCCAGAGCCTGCGCATTGATGGTGGGTTGATGCGTTCGATTTGATGCAGCTGGGCGCGCAGTCAAAAAACATGTTGTGCTGTCCTCACATCAAAACCGCTTGTGCTGTCGCCAAATAGACCGGGATGCCCAGCACGATGTTCAGCGGAAAGGTCAGCCCCAGGCTCAGACCGAAATACAGCGCAGGCTTGGCTTCGGGCAAGGCGCTGCGCAGCACGGCGGGCACGGCAATGTAAGAGGCGCTGGCGGCCAACACCATGAGCAAGGCGCCATCGCCTGCGCTCAGTTTCAAGACGACCGCCAGACCCAGGGCCAGTGCCGCGTGCACGATGGGGCCGAGCACGGCATAGGCGATCAGCACGGGCGACTGGCCTTTGACCTGCGGCAGGTTGCGCGCGGCCATCAAGCCCATGTCGAGCAGGAAGAAGGCCAACATGCCCTTGAAGAGGTCCACCGAGAAGGGGGCCATCGCCTCTTGGCCCGCTTCGCCGGTGATCAGGCCGATCACCATGGCCCCCAACAGCAGCAACTGCGCGCCATCGGTGAAGGACTCGTGCAGGATCTTGCCCACCGAGGCACCATGGGGCGCGGCAGACCCACCCGGCGCAGCCCCGCCCCCCGCTGGTGTCATGCCCCCTGGGGCCTTTTTTTGCCGCAGTGAATTGGCCACCACCACCGCCAGGATGATGGCGGGCGACTCCATCAAGGCCATGGCCGCGGCCATGTGCCCGCCATAAGGCACGCCTTGGTTTTCCAGCGTCTGCACCGCCGTGACAAAGGTCACCGCGCTCACCGAGCCGTAAGTGGCCGCCACAGCGGCCGCGTCAAAGCCGGAGACAAAGCGCCGCAGCACGGCGTAACCGATGAGCGGGATGACGATGGCCAGCGCCACAGCAGCGGCCAAGCTGATGCCCACGCTGGCCGTCAGGCCCGATTGCGACAGCGCAAAGCCCCCTTTGAGGCCCAGAGCCATCAACAGGTAGAGCGACAAAAAGCGGGAAATGGCGGGGGGGATTTCAAGGTTGGATTTGACGGTGCCCGCCAGCACGCCGAAGATGAAAAAGAGGATGGCGGGGTCGATCAAATTTTGCATGCATGTATTCCTTGCGCCGATCATAGAAACAGACGGGATGCTTGTAAAATCGATTCTTTACCCATTGACTATAGATAAAAGTCTATGAATGTCAGCTTCCGACAATTGCGCCTTTTTCTGGCTTTGGCCGAAACCGGCAGCGTCAGCGCCGCAGCCAAGATGATGCATGTCACCCAGCCCACCGCCTCCATGCAACTCAAGGACATGGCTGTGGCCGTGGGCCTGCCGCTGTATGAGTTGGTGGGCAAAAAACTTTACTTGACCGAGATGGGCCAAGAGTTGGCACAAACCGCACGCGCCGTGGCACACACCTGGGATGCTTTTGAACAAAACGTGGACGCGGCCAAGGGTTTGTCGCGCGGCAAGTTGCGGGTGGCGGTGGTCAGCACGGCCAAGTACTTCATGCCGCACCTGATCGGCAGCTTTTGCAAGCGCCATCCCGCCATTGATGTGTCACTGGAAATATTGAACCGCGATGGTGTGGTGCAACGCTTGCAGGGCAACCTGGACGACTTGTACATCATGTCCATGCCGCCCAAGGACATGGATTTGGGCGACGAGGCCTTCATGCCCAACCCGATCGTGGTGATCGCGCCCACATCCGACCCCTTGGCCAAACGCAGCGCTGTGCCTTTGCAAGAGTTGGTGCAGCGCCGCTTCATCTTCCGAGAAAAAGGCTCAGGCACACGCATGGCGGGTGACCAGTTTTTCCGGCAGATGAAGTTCCTCCCCGACGTGCGCTTGGAACTGGGCAGCAACGAGGCCATCAAGGAATCGGTGGCCGGTGGGCTGGGTGTTGGCGTCGTCTCGCGCCATGCCCTGCATGGCCATCAAAAAGAAAACGGCGTGAGTGTGATCGACGTGCAGGGCTTTCCCCTGCCCTCGGCCTGGCACATCGTTTACCCCGCAGGCAAAAAGCTGTCACCGCTTGCGCTGGCCTTCAAGCAGCATGTGCTCCAGCAGATCAGTCGGCGCAAATGACGGTTGCAGGGGGAGGTGAATGTGGGGTCATCCAGGGTGGCCGTGACGCGTGAAGCCCAGGTTGACCCACAGTCATGCCTCATCGGTGAACCGGCAGATTCAAAGTCCGAAATGCATTTTCAAAGGCGGGGCCCAAGCGGAAGGCACGGTCTGACAAAGAGGGCGATGTCAGGGGCGTTTGTTGCAAGCAGCGGTGGATGGCTTGCACCATGGCTTGGACATCGTCGATCGGGGTGAACACCACCAGATCTTCCCAATCGGCGTGTTGGCCTTGATCGGTGGCGGCTTCAGAAACGACACGCGCGCCCAAAGACAGGCATTCACAAATGCGCGTACTTTCGAGCAAGGCGTTGTCGTAATAGTGGATGTTGACCACCACCTTGGCATGCGCCATGGCACGCCACAGGTCTTTGCCATACAAGCTGCGTTCTGCCCGCACGTCAAAGTGCTCGCTCAGCACCTTGAGAAAAGCCTGTCTTCTTTTGTTTTTCAAGTCGCCATAAAACAGCACATCGCATGTGCGCGCGCTGCCTGAGTCGGTGACACCGCTTGAAAATTCGGCGCCAGGGTAGTGGGGCACTGGCGACAAGGGGACATGAAAAAGCATGTCGGCGGGGAGGCCTTGCTGAATCAAAAACTGGATGTTTTGCGCCGAGTAATCAAAAACCGCCACCGAGTTGTAAAGGATTTTCAAATAGTCGGGGGTGAACCACCGGGGATGGACGGACTGCTCCATTTGAAAAACGATGCGTTTTTCGCGCGGGGGCAAATGCGAAAACATTTGTGGGCAAATGACCAAGTACACATCTTCAGGAAAATCATCGGGCATGTCGTATTCGGTGCGCACCGCAAAACCCATAGCGTGCGCATGGGTCTGCAAGGCGTGCGCCACAAAAGTGGTGGCGCGTGTGCACACGATGACCAGCGTGCGTGCAGAGCCCAAGCTTTTTTGATCAAGGATGCGTTGGCGACGCAAAGGCCAATCGTTTGTGGGTGAGGGCGCTGGGTTTTGCAGGGCCTGAAGAAGCCATGCACGAAAAGCCGGGTGAATGTCTCCTGCATGCGGCCATATCCATGGTTTGAACAGGGAGCGCGGTGCCAGTTGGGCGTCAAAGACCAGCGATTTCAACCAGGTACGGGGCTTGCCGTTGGCATGAAAACCAATTTTTTTCAACAGACGGGCCATGTTTTGATTTCAGCTGACGCACACAAAGAAGTTTGTATTGTCACCAGAAACGCACGGGGATCATCGACCTGCGTTTTGGCCTTGCGAAGGCCATGCGCCCGAAGACGGCGGCGTCCGGGCTTTTACACCCCGTCCAACCCCGCACGCGTTGCATCCGCCTGCGCCCCGATCTGCGCTTTGTCTTCTTCACTCATGCGGCCCACATGCTTGACCATCAGCGCCGTGCGTGGGTTACCGGCAAAGTCTGGCTCGTGGCGGATCAAAAAGTCCCAATACAGCGTGGTCATGGGGCAAGCGTTGGGGCCGGTGCGCACTTCGGGTTGGTAGCGGCAGCCTTTGCAGTAGTTGCTCATGCGGCTGATGTACTGGCCGCTCGCCACATAGGGTTTGCTGGTGAAGCGCCCGCCGTTGGCGTGCAGGGCCATCCCTAGAGTGTTGGGCGTTTCCACCCATTCCACGGCGTCGACGTACATGGCGCGGTACCAGGCACTGACCTGTTGCGGCGACAGCCCCGCCAGCACGGCAAACTGCCCGGTGACCATGAGGCGCTGGATGTGGTGGGCGTAGCCGTGTTGCAGGCTTTGGCCAATGGTGGCTTGCATGCAGGCCATGTGCGTTTGGCCTGTCCAGTACCAAGCGGGCAAGTCGCGCGTGTGGCCATAATGGTTGGCCTCGGCCATGTGCGGCATGTCCAGCCAATACACCCCGCGAATGAACTCGCGCCAACCCAGCACTTGGCGAATGAAGCCTTCCACGCTGGCCAGAGGCAAGCCGCGTGCGTGGTAAGCCTCTTCTGCCGCTGTGATGACTTCACGGGGGTTGAGCAGGTGCAGGTTCAAGCTGCTGCCCACCAGCGCGTGCCAACCAAAAGGCAGCGTGGTCCACATGGCGTCTTGCCAAGCGCCAAAGTTTTCCAGGCGCTGCTCGATGAAATGTTGCAGTGCCAGCAAGGCGTCTTCTCGGGTCATGGGCCAGGCAAAGTCATCCAGGCTTCCTGGGTGGTTGGCATAGCGCGCGCGCACCAGCGTGATCACGTCTTGCGTGACGCGGTCCGGCGCAAAGCGGGCAGGCGGCGGCACGGTGCCCGGGCCTTTGGCCCCAAAGCCTTTGCGGTTCTCGGCATCAAAATTCCATTGGCCGCCTATGGGCTCTTTGCCGGCCATCAAGATGCCGTGGCGTTTGCGCATCTCGCGGTAAAAGAACTCCATGCGCAGCTCTTTTTTGTCGCCTGCCCATTTGGCAAATCCGGCGCGGCTGCACAAAAAGTGCGTGTCATCCACCCAGCGCAGCAGGACTTGGGCTTGCTTGGCCGCGTCTTCGATGAGCCTTTCCATGCGCCAAGCCCCGGTTTCCATCACCACCAGGGCTTTGGGGCGTTGGTCTTGCAGCGCTTGGGCCAAGCGGCCTGCAAAGTCGGGGGGCAGTTCGGCGTCGTTCACCTTCATATAAGTACAAGGCCAACGGCGGCGGTGCGCTTCGTTGGCAAAGTGCCGCATGCCCGACAAGAAAATCGCGATCCGGGCTTTGTGGTTCCAGACTTCGCCCGCTTCGCTGTCGGCCTCGATCATCAAGAGCCGGTCTTGCGCCGGGTCAAAATCGGCCAAGGCTGGGTTGTCCCAGCCCAGCTGGTCGCCCAAAACCAATATCAGGTGACGTGTCATGCTTTGTCTTTAGTGGGAGGGGTGTTCAGGATGGGGGGTCATGTACCGGGGGTCTTAGACTTGCCTGCCCTGCAACGGTCGCTGCAGTACAGCACACTGTCCCAATTTTTGGCCCAGCTTTTGCGCCAGCTCATGGCCCGGCCACAAACGGCACAAGGTTTTTGCGGCAAATCCTGTTTGTTCCCTTTAAAACCCGAGGGTTTGGGCATGTGCGTCTCCAATGAAAAAGGGCTGGCGTGACAATATAATCAAACAAGTTTAAACTGACCAGTCATAAAATAGGTTTTCAAGTGCAGATGAACCACTCTTCGGTAAAACAATGGGGCATTAATCTGGTGCTCATCGCCTTGGCCGCCATGCTGGGTTTGGTGCTGGAAACGGCGCAAGCCAGCCCGCAAACGGCTGTTCAGGCGCCCACCTGCCCTGCCGTTCTGAACCACAGCTTTGACCGCCTGCAAGACGAAAAGCCGCAGTCACTCTGTCAGTACGCGGGCAAGGTGGTGCTGGTGGTCAACACCGCCAGTTTTTGTGGTTTCACCTCGCAATACAAAGGCCTGGAAGCGTTGAACACCCAATACAAAGACCGTGGCTTGGTGGTGCTGGGCTTTCCTTCGAACGACTTTGCTCAGGAAAAAGGCAGCAACAAAGACATTGCCGACTTTTGCGAGAGCTCCTTTGGCGTGAAGTTTCCTATGTTCACCAAAACCCAGGTCACCGGCGATGGTGCAGCCCCATTATTCAAGCAGCTCACCGCCCAAACCGGCCAAAAGCCCCGTTGGAACTTCCACAAATACCTGATTGGCCGTGACGGCAAGGTCATTGACCAGTACAGCAGCATGACGGGGCCGGAAAGCAAAACGCTGTTGTCCGCCATCGACACAGCGCTGAAAGCCAAACCATGAGCCGACGCATGAAACTGGCCATCGTGGGGTCTGGCATTTCCGGTCTGGCCGTGGCCCACACCCTGAAAGACCATGCTGACATCACCGTGTTCGAGGCGGGCGACTACTTTGGCGGCCACACCCACACGGTGGACATCACCCTGCCCACACCCAAGGGCCCGATCACGCATGGCGTGGACACGGGTTTTCTGGTGTTCAACGAACGCACCTACCCCAACCTGATCAACCTGTTTGCCGAGCTGCAGGTTGAAACCGCGCCGTCCAACATGTCTTTTTCGGTCAAGGTGCCGGGAGCGGTGAATGGCAAGACGCTGGAGTGGAGCGGCACCGACCTGAACAGCGTCTTCGCCCAGCGCAGCAACTTGGTCAACCCGCGGTTTTGGCGCATGTTGGCCGATGTGATGCGCTTCAATGCGCTGTGCACACGCATCGCCAATGCCCAGCGCGAACAAGACCTGCAGCAGCCGCTGGTCGAATTTTTTCGCACGCACAAGTTCAGCGCGTCTTTTCGCGATTGGTATTTCCTGCCCATGCTGGGCTGCATCTGGAGTTGCCCGACCGACCAGATGCTGCAATTTCCGGTGGCCACCATGATCCGGTTTTGCCACAACCACGGCCTGATCCAGGTGACCAACCGCCCGCAATGGTTCAGCGTGGTGGGGGGTGCACGCCACTACGTTGAGAAAATTCTGGCGGGTGTACACGACAAGCGCCTCAGCACCCCGGTGCGCCTGATCGAGCGCGACGCGCAAGGCGTGCGTATCATCACCGACGGTCATGCCGAACGCTTTGACGAAGTGGTGATCGCCACCCACACCGACCAGGCGCTGGGCCTGCTGCGCGAGCCCTCAAGTGAGGAGCGCAAGGTGTTGGGCGACATCCGTTACCAAGACAACCGGGCTGTTCTGCACACCGATGCCAGCGTTTTGCCGGCCAATCCCAAGGCCTGGGCCGCCTGGAATTACGAGCGCGCAGCCAGCACCGAGCGCGAGTCCTCGCGCGTGTGCCTGCATTACCTGATCAACCTGTTGCAAATCATCCCTTTTGCCCAGCCCGTGGTGGTGTCGCTCAACCCATTGCAGCCCATCGACCCGGCCACCATCGTGGGCGAATACGACTACGCGCACCCGGTGTTTGACCTCAAAGCGATTGACGCGCAAAAACGCGTGCCTTGGCTGCAAGGCCAGCACCACACCTGGTATGCCGGGGCCTGGACGGGTTACGGCTTTCACGAAGACGGCCTCAAGTCGGGCCTGCAAGTGGGCCGCGCTCTGCTCAAGCAAATCCACGAGCAAGGCGGCCTTCAGGAAAAACTGGCCGCATGACCTCAGTCACCGCACTCATTGGCTTGGGCCAAGTGCGCCACACGCGTCACCGCCCGGCCCACCACGCGTTCGTCTACCCGACCGCTTTTTTGATGCTGCCCATGCGCAGCTTGCAAGCGGGTGTGTGCCGCACCGATCTGGCCATCAACCGACGCGCCTGGTTTGCCTTTCACGATACCGACCACGGCGATGGCCGTCCCGCCGAGACCGGCGGGTCCTTGGCTTGGCTCGATGCCTTGCTGGACAAAGAAGGCGTCGAGGACGCCACAGGCGAGGTATGGTTACAGGCCTTTCCGCGGGTGTTGGGTCATGCCTTCAAGCCCGTGAGCTTTTGGTACGCACACCGCGCCGATGGCAGCCTGGCTGCCATCGTGGCCGAAGTGAACAACACCTTTGGAGAGCGGCATTGTTACCTGTTGCCCGAGCCGCACTACGGCCAAACGATTTTGGCCCACAAGGTGTTCCATGTCTCGCCCTTTTGCGATGTGCAAGGCGAGTACCGCTTTCGCTTCATGCGCACGCAGCACAACGGTCAAGACCGCATCGTGGCACGTGTGGACCATGGCGACGCCGATGGCCCCTTGATCGACACCAGCTGGAGCGGCGTGCTCGAGCCCGCAACCGCCGCCGCTTTGCACCGCGTGATGTGGCGCTATCCGCTGCTCACACTGGGTGTGGTGGCCCGCATCCACTGGCATGCGCTCTTGCTGTGGTCGAAAAAAGTACCGTTTTGGCGCAAGCCCGAGCCACCCCGCGATTTTGTGACCCGATGAACACTGGACCCCACCGGATGCCGCCCTCCATGAAGACCGCCGACAACGCCCAAGCCTTGGGCCACCGCACCACCAGCATTTCGCACGCCAGCCTGCCCAAAGCCGCTGCACGTCTGCTCAGCCTGTTGACGCGCCTGAAAATCGGCACGCTCACGGTGCACGCGCCCGATGGCAACAACCAGGTTTTTGGCACGCACGAGGCCCCGTTTGCCGCTTTGCACATTCACCGCTGGGACATGTGCGCCGAGGTGCTGAAATCGGGTGACATTGGTTTTGCCGAGGGCTATATGGCGGGCGACTGGACCACACCCGACCTGGCCGCTTTGCTGCGCCTGACCATTGCCAACCGTGACCACATTGAAAGTGCCATTTTCGGCCACTGGCTGGGGCGTTTGTTCTACCGCATCAAGCACCTGCTCAACCGCAACAACCGCAGCAACAGCCGCAAAAACATCCATGCCCATTACGACCTGGGCAATGCTTTTTATGAGCTGTGGCTGGACGGCACGATGAACTACTCATCGGCCTGGTTTGACGGTGACCGCACTAAAGACATGGCCGAGGCCCAAAAAGCCAAGGTGCGCCGCGCCCTGCGCATGGTCAATGCCCAACCCGGCGACCGGGTGCTGGAGATCGGCTGCGGATGGGGCGCTTTGGCCGAAGCGGCCACCACCGAGTTTGGGGCCCACATCACCGGCGTGACCTTGTCCACCGAGCAGCTGGCTTTTGCCAACGCCCGCATGCAATCGCTTGGCGTGCAGCCAAAAGCGGATTTGCGCCTGCAAGACTACCGTGACATCCAAGATGGGCCTTACGACGCGGTGTGTTCGATCGAGATGATTGAGGCGGTGGGTCAGGCGTATTGGCCCACTTACTTTCAGACTATCCACCGCATGCTCAAGCCTGGTGGGCGTGCCTGCGTCCAAAGCATCACGATCGACGACCGGTTTTTTGAGCGTTACTTGCAATCGACCGATTTCATTCAGCAGTACATCTTTCCGGGCGGTTGTTTGCCCAGTCCCGGCGAGTTCCGCAAACAAGCGCAAGCCGCTGGCTTGCAGGTGGTCGATGAGCTGAACTTCGGCCCCGATTACGCCGAGACGTTGCGCCGCTGGCGCGAGAGCTTCATGTCGCAGCTGGCCAGCGTGCGAGCGCTCGAATTTGACGACCGCTTCATCCGCCTGTGGTCCTTCTATCTGGCGTACTGCGAAGCGGCTTTCGACGAAGCCAGCATCGATGTGATCCAGTTCACCTTGGCCAAACCCGGCTAATGCCCATGCACACCTCACTGACAACCCGCGCCAAGTCCTGGTTGCTGCTGAACGGCTGGCGACACGGCTTTTTTCTGGTCTTGTGGGGCGGCTTGTTGGGCGCAGCACAAGCGCAAACCACCAGCGTGACCAGCCCCAACGCGGCCTACAGCCGCCCCGAAGTGGCGGGCCTGGGCGGCGTGGTGCCTACCGCGCCGGTGCGCCTGCGGGTTTGGGGATTTGAGGTGTATGACGCCAGGTTGTGGACGCCCCGGGGTTTTCGGCACAGTCAGGCCATGCAACAAGCCTTTGCCCTGGAGCTGCAATACCTGCGCAAACTGGAAGGCGCTGCCATTGCCAGCCGGTCGATTGACGAGATGCGGCGCCTGGGCAGCTTCACCGATGCGCAAGCGCAAAGCTGGCTGTCAGCCATGCGCGAGATGTTTCCCAACGTCAGCGCGGGTGAGCGCATCACTGGCATCAACCTGCCCGGTGAGGGGGCCGAATTTTGGGTCAATGGCCAGCGCGTGGGCGTGGTCAAAGACGTGAATTTCGCACGCTTGTTTTTTGGCATCTGGCTTGACGAACGGACCTCTGAGCCCAAGATGCGTGCGCAACTGTTGCAAGGCCTGCAACCATGAATGACTTGGCCGCGGTGAGCCCCAGCGTTTTGCAGCGCAAGACCTCGGCCGCCTATGGCTTGTTGGGCTTGCCTTTGGCGTTTGTGGCTTTGCCGGTGTATGTTCATTTGCCCAATGTGTACGCCCAGCAGTACGGTGTGCCCCTGGCGGCACTGGGTGCGGTGCTGTTGCTCAGCCGCAGCATCGACGCGGTGGTGGATCCGTGGCTTGGGCGTTGGGGCGACAAGTTGTACCGCCACTCGTGGCAGGCCGTGTGGCTGGCGGCGGTGTTGATGGCGCTGGCCGTGGCGCTGGGTTTTGCGGCTTTGTTTTTTCCGCCTGCGGCGGCCCTGTCGCCCACGGGTTTGCTGGTGTGGGTGGGCGCAGCGCTCACGCTCAGCCACTTGGCCTACAGTGGGTTGGGCATCTTGCACCAAGCTTGGGCGGCGCGGCAAGGCGGCGGGGGCATGGCGCAAAGCCGCTGGGTGGCTTGGCGCGAAGGGTTTGCATTGATCGGGGTGTTGCTGGCGTCCGCCCTGCCCGCGCTGTGGGGCTGGGGGCCGACCACGGCCTTGCTGGTGCTCATGCTGGCGCTGGGCTTGTTCTCTTGGCGGCGGGTTGCGCGCAGCGCCTTGGCATCGACCACCGCGCTGGTGCCCGGGCTTGCGGTCGGCAGCCTTTGGCAGCCGTGGCAGCACGCGGGCTTTCGCCGGCTGTTGATGGTGTTCATGCTCAATGGCCTGGCCAGCGCCGTGCCCGCCACGTTGGTGCTGTTTTTTGTGCAAGACCTGTTGCAAGCGCCTAAAGCCATGGAGCCGCTGTTTCTGGGTTTGTATTTCGCCGCCGGGGCGCTGTCGTTTCCGCTGTGGCTCAAGGTGATCGACCGCATTGGCCTGCTGCGGACCTGGGCCATGGGCATGACTTTGTCGGTGTTGGCTTTTGTGAGTGTCATCACATTGGGCGCAGGCGACACCACCGGCTTTTTGGTGGTGTGTGCCTTGTCGGGCATGGCGTTGGGCGCTGACCTCACCGTGCCCGGTGCACTGCTCAACCAACTGATCGACCGCTGCGGTGAGCGCGGCCGCACAGACGGCGCGTTCATGGGCTGGTGGAATTTGGCCACCAAACTCAATCTGGCTCTGGCCGCCGGGCTGTCTTTGCCATTGCTCGGCTTGTGGGGTTATGCCCCGGGGCAGCAGGGTGCCGATGCCGTGTTGGCGCTGGGCTTGGCTTACGGCCTGCTGCCTTGCGTGCTCAAGCTTCTGGCCGGACTGGCTTTGTACGAGGGCCTGATGCGTCGCCCCGATTTGATGTCGGGTCCTGACCTGGCCCACCCTTCGGCATGAGCCGCTTTGAACGTAGACAACGGGAGTTTTCCATGCGCCATCCAAATGCCATGATCCACCGCCGCACGGTCCTGACCCGCTTGGGTGCATTGTCCATAGTGGCGGCCACGCCCTTTGTGGCCAGCTGCGCCGGGCCGCAAGTGCAAAACTACGCGCAAGAAAAACCGCTGCTGGATTTGCGCACCTACTTCACCGGCACCATCGACGCGTGGGGCGTGTTCACCGACCGCAGCGGTCAGGTGGTCAAACGCTTCACCGTGGTGATGGACTGCAGCTGGAACGGCGACGAGGGCGTTCTGGACGAAGCCTTTGTGTACTCGGACGGCACCCAACAGCGCCGCATCTGGAAGCTCAAGGCCGGACCCAACGGCAGCTACACGGGTCGCGCCGACGACGTGGTGGGTGAAGCCTCTGGTCAGGTCAGTGGCAACGCATTCCGCTGGGGCTACACCTTGGCTCTGCCGGTCGATGGCCGGGTCTGGAACGTCGATTTTGACGACTGGATGTACCTGATGGACGACCGCGTCATGCTCAACAAAGCCACCATGAGCAAATGGGGTGTGAAGCTGGGCGAAGTCACTTTGTCTTTCACGCGCCGCACGCCTTTGGCGGCTAAGTCGGGTTGATGCTCATGAACTCCCATTCCTCTGGCGTGGCCGCCATGCCCACTGAAGCCCCCGACATGGCCATGCCCAAAGCAGGCCCACAAACTGCAGCACCCGCCCCGCAGGTGCAAGTCAGAAGCTGGCTGCAGCTCAACACGCCCCTCACCCATTGGCAGGGCCGCCGGGTCTGGCTGGTGGGCGCATCCACCGGCATTGGCCTGGCCTGCGCCCAAGCGCTGCGCGCGGCAGGGGCCCAGGTGGTGGTGTCGGCCCGCAACCCACAAGGCGTGCAAGACTGGGCCGCGAAAGATGCGGGTGTGCAGTGGCGTGCACTGGACGTGAGCGATGCGTTCCAAGTGAAGGTCACGGCCCGCGCCCTGTTGGCCGAAGGCCCGCTCGACATGGTGGTCTACGCGGCCGGCACCTACCGCGCCCAACGCGCCACGGCCATGGACATCGACGACTTGTTGCAGCACGACAAGGTCAATTACCAAGGTGCTTTGCAGGTGATCCACGCGGTGCTGCCGGGCATGATCGCCCAGCGCAGTGGGCACATCAGTCTGCTCAGCAGCGTGGCGGGTTGGCGCGGCCTGCCCAATGGCTTGGCCTATGGCCCGACCAAGGCCGCCCTCACCCACTTGGCCGAGACGCTGTACATGGACTTGCAAGACCAAGGCATTGGCGTGAGCGTGGTCAACCCCGGGTTTGTCGCTACGCCGCTCACGGCGCAAAACCAGTTCACCATGCCCGCTCTGATCAGCCCCGAAGAGGCTGCGCGCCAAATGCTCAAGGGTTGGGCACAAGGCCAGTTCGACATCCATTTCCCCAAACGCTTCACCCTTTGGCTGAAATTGCTGCGCTTGCTGCCCTACCGCCTGTATTTTCCGTTGGTGCGCAAGTTCACGGGGCTTTGAGCCCGCATGGAAAGCCACACATGAACTGCCGACAAGCCACCGAAAACCTGGCGACTTTTTTTGAAACCCTGTCGCCACAAAGCGTGGCGCAGCTGCACACGATTTATGACGCGCAAGCCCGCTTTAAAGACCCCTTCAACGAGGTGCAGGGTTTGCCCGAAATCGAACAGATTTTTCAGCACATGTACGTGGCGCTGGACCAGCCGCACTTTGTCGTGACCGGCCAGGTGGTGGACGGCGCACAGGCCTTTTTGACCTGGGAATTTCGTTTTCGGTTCAAGCGCTTTGACACCACCACCTTGCAAGCCGTGCGCGGTGCCAGCCATGTGGTGTTCAACAATCAGGGTTTGGTGACCATGCACCGCGATTACTGGGATGCGGCCGAAGAGCTGTACGAAAAACTGCCGGTGCTGGGCGGTGTGATGCGGTGGCTGAAAAAGCGCGCCAACACCTGAAGCCTTTCAAAGGCGGGGCGACTGGGCGACCTCAAAACTCAAAGCCACCTTGCCTGCGCACCGCCTCAGAGGCGGGACCACTCAACAGGTTGGCCAAGAGCTGAGCCTGTTGCAGGTTTTGCGTGTGGGTGCAAATGCCCAGCGTGTAGTTGGTGTTCAACTCGAATTCAGCAGGCAGTACCGCGACCAAGTCCACACCTTGGGTGTAATTGATCTCGGTGATTTGTGTGCAGCCGATCAGCGAGCTCTCGTTGCTCAGCGCCATCGCGCCCATGGCCGTGGCACCGTTCGGGAAGATGCGGAATTTGCTGCGCAAGCTTTCATCGAGCCCAAGTGATTTGAGCACGTTCATGAAGTGGATGCCGGCCGTGGCTTTGTCCGGGTCTGGAAAGTAAATGCCCTCAGCAGTACTCATGGCCGCATGCAATTCGGCGCGGGTGCCCACGGGCGGATGTGGTGTGCCGCTGCGCACGGCCACACCGGTTTTGACCAATCCCAGCGATCGCGCACTGCCAGGAACCACGTGGCCTGAAGCGATCAGCTGCTCGATCAGGGGTTTCGTCAGAATCACGACATCGCAAGGTGCGCCGCCCACCAGTTTGTCGCGCATCATGCCCACCGCGCTGAAGGTGCCGTCGATGCGGCTGCCGGTGGCTTGTTCAAACTGGGCCTGAACGCCCTGGACCACGGCTGCGGCTGCGCCGCCACTCAATACATGCATGTTGTGCTTTCCATCAAGGGGCAAAAGTGGCCGTTGTAACGCTTCAGTCCGGCTTGGCGCCCGAGACTTTGACGATGTTGGCCCACTTGGCGATGTCGGCGTTCAGGTACTGGTCAAATTCGGGCACGCTCATCGACATGGGCACCGCACCTTGCTTGGCCCAGGCGGCTTTCACTTCGGGGTTGTTCACGATCTTGCGCACTTCGGCGTTGAGTTTGCTCACCACATCGGCCGGGGTGCCCTTGGGCGCCATCAGGCCCAGCCAGATGCTGGCTTCAAACCGGGGCACACCGGACTCGTGGACGGTCGCCAAATCCGGCAGGTTGTTTGAGCGGGTCAAGCCGGTGCTGGCCAGCGCCCGGACCTTGCCCTCGCGTGACAAAGTCGCCATGGTGGTCTCGGCATCGAACATCACATCCACCTGTCCGCCCACGATGTCGGTGCGTGCACCGGAGCTGCCTTTGTAGGGCACGTGGGTCATGTCGATGCCCGCCAAGAACTTGAACAACTCGCCCGCCATGTGGTACGGCGTGCCGTTGCCCGATGAGGCGTAATTGATCTTGCCGGGTTTGGATTTGGCCAAGGCCACCAGCTCACCCACTGTTTTGACAGGCACAGAAGGGTGTGCCACCAGCAAGAGCGCTGAATAATTGATCGGCGCGATGCCCACAAAGTCACGCATCAAGGCAAACGGCTTGGTCGGGATCAAGGACTCGTTGACGGTGTGCGTGTTCGACATCATGAGCAGCGTGTAGCCATCGGCCGCTGACTTGGCCACCAGATCGGTGCCGATGATGGAGCCTGCACCCGGTTTGTTGTCGATCACAAAGGTCTGCTTGAGTTCATCGCCCAAGCGTTGCGCCATGAAGCGGGCGTAGTTGTCGGCGGGGCCGCCTGCGGCAAAAGGCACCACGATTTTCACGGGACGGTTGGGGTAGCTTTGCGCGTGCGCCAAGCCGCTGGCCATTGCCAAAGTCAAGGCGGTGAATTTCAGGGTCTTACTCAAGTAGCTCATGGGGTGTCTCCTATGGGTTGAATGGGAAAGCGTGGGGTCAGGCTTGGGCCATGGACCTGGGGTCAATCGACCTTGCCGATGCGCTTGACCAAGGCGCTCATTTCTTTGCCATCGGCCTGCACAAAGCGCTCGAACTCGGGCGCATCTTGGTACATGAACGAGGTGCCAGCAGAAGTCAGTGCGGCCACTGCGCGCGCATCTTGTGCCGCAAAACGGGCTGCTTGTCGCAAAGCGTCCACCACAGCGGCAGGGGTGTCTGCCGGTACAAACATGCCCGCCCATTGCGAGTATTGGATCGGCACCCCCAACTCTTTGAAGCTGGGGACCTCGGGCATGCTGGCCAGGCGTCCATCGCCCCAGTGGGCCAGGGCGCGCAAGCGGCCCGAAGCGATGTGCTGTTTCACACTGGCAGGGCCCGTGGACAGCGCTTCAATTTGCCCGCCCAGCAAAGACAAGACAGCTGGACCTGCACCCGTGTAGGGCACGTGCAGCATGAAGGTCGAGGTGGCGGCCTTGAGCTGCTCCATGGGCACATGCATGGTGCCGTAGTTGCCAGACGAACCGAAGCTGATGCGACCGGGGTGGGTCTTGGCATAAGCGATGAAGTCGGCGTAAGTTTTCCAAGGGCTGTCGGCACGCACCACCAGCACCGTGGGGTCGGCCGTGAAGCGGGCCACGGGTTTGAGCTGGTTCGTTTCGTACAGAGGGGCACGCTTGAGGATTTTGTCGGCTTCTGGCAAGACCACCAAGGAGGACAAGGACATCAGCACCGTGTAGCCGTCCGCCTTGGATTTGGCAACCTGTGCCATGCCAATGCCGCCACCTGCGCCCCCTTTGTTTTCTACCACGATGCTTTGCTTGAGGTGGCGTGACATGGCTTCGGCCACGGGACGCCCCACCGTGTCGGCCACGCCACCGGGTGGGAACGGCACCACCATGGTGATGGGTTTAGTCGGGTAAGCCTGCGCCATGGCATTCAGGCCTGTGCAGGCCCATGCTGCACACAGCGTGGCGGCCAAGAGTTGTCGTTTTTGCATGTCTGGTTTCCTCGGTTGGCTTGGGTGCGCAACGGCCCGCGCGGTATGGTTTTAAACGAAACGGTTTTCGATGTGGCCCACGCCCTCGATCTCAACCCGGATCACATCGCCTTTGGCGATGTAGCGCGGCGGATTCATGCCCATGCCCACGCCAGCAGGTGTGCCTGTGGCGATGATGTCGCCGGGGTAGAGCGTGATGCCGCGTGAGATGGTCTCGATCAGGGTGGGGATGTCGAAAATCATGTTTTCAGTCGGGCCGTCCTGGCGCAACTCGCCATTGACCCAGCAGCGCACCCGGGTGTTGCGGCCATCGATCTCGTCGGCGGTCACGATCCACGGGCCCATGGGGCAAAAGGTGTCGAACGACTTGCCCATGTCCCATTGTTGGTGGCGCATCTGCACGTCGCGTGCCGTCACGTCGTTGACCACGGTGTAGCCGAACACATGCTTCATGGCGTCGGCTTGGCTGATGTTTTTGCCGCCCTGACCAATGATCACCGCCAGCTCGGCCTCGTAATCGATTTGCTCGGAGACTTCGGCGCCGGGCAGTTGCACGTCGTCGGTGGGGCCGACCACGCACTCGGGCACTTTGGTGAACACGATGGGCCAGGCTTTGGTGTCGGTGTTGCTGTCCTTGAAGACCGAGGCTTGCAGCTCTTTGGCGTGCGCATGGTAGTTGCGGCCTACGCACCACACGTTGCGGCGGGGCATGGGCAGGGGCGACTCAAGTTTGACCGAGGACACGGCCAGCGCCGCACCCGCCAAGGCAGGCAAAGGCTGCCCGGTAACCAGGGCCTCAATGAGGGGCTGTGCCCCGCGTTGGGCTTGTGATTCACTCAGGGCAAAAGCCGTGACCTGCAGACCGTCGGCCGATACCTGGCCGACATGGCGTTTTCCGTGGTGAGCAAATGTGGCGATGCGCAAAATTCTTCTCCTGGGGCAGGTGACCCGTTAGGGCTTGTTCAATAAAAAAGGTTGCAGTGCAACCAATGCAAACCATCATACGGAGTGAGGCGGCCTGGTCAAGACCCGTACCGGACAATGTGCATGAGGGTTTTTACGGGGTGATGTCGGTGTGGTACTGGGGCTTTCGCCTCGTCGTTGTGACGTTTGTGGGAGTTATGCCTTGAGCACGAGGGTGTCAGGCGGGTGTTGCCAAAGGCTGTCAACGCGAAGGTTAAATTGGTATGATTTGGTTTTTCGCCAACTTCTCACACCGTGGACTCCTCTTACCTCTTTCGCGCCACCTTGCTCGACCAGTTGCACAGCGGCCAGTGGCAGGCCGGTGAGCGTTTGCCGACCGAACGCGAGTTTGGTGAGCAGTACCAGATCAGCCGCAGCACGGTGCGCAAAGTGCTGGCCGACATGAAGGCCCAAGGGCTGATCGCCCAGACTGTGGGCAGTGGCACCTATGTCACCGACAAGGCGGTGGTCGGTGTCAGTTCGAAAAAGACCACGCCGGTTAATGCGCCCGATGCCGCCTGGCACACCAGTCCGGCCGAACTCATGGAGGCGCGCATGGCCCTGGAGCCCGCCATCATCGAGATGGTGATCGGCAACGCCACCCTGGCTGATTTTGAGCAAATGGACCACTGCTGCACACGCGCCGAAGCGGCAACCAGTGTCGAAGAGTTCGAGGTCTGGGATGGCATGTTCCACGAAATCATTGCCCGTGCCGCACACAATACCTTTGTGGCCCGTTTGTTCAAGCTCATGAACCAGGCCCGCGCCCAAGGGGAGTGGGGCATGCTGAAAAAACGCAGCCTCACGCCTGAGCGGCGTTTGACTTACCAGTCAGAACACCGCGCTTTGCTGCAGGCCATCAAAGCCCGCGACCCGGTGCTGGCCAAGGCCTTGGCCACGGAACACCTGGTCCATGTGCGGCGCAATTTGTTGAACTACTGAATGGCCCACCTTTTGGGCCCCAGCTTCATCAAGTCGGCGAGGTGTCGATGAAGCTGGGCCGCTGCGCCAACTTGTCGTGCAGCTTGTGCAGATTGGGGTATGGCGTGCGCCAGTCAATTTGAGGGAAGCGGAAATCCAGATAGGCCACGGCACAGACCACGGCAATATCGGACAGACTCAGGTGGATACCGGAACAAAATGCTTTGTCGCCCAAACCGGTGCTCATGGCACGCAGAGCGTGCTGAATCTTGTCAAGTTGGCGATCGATCCACGCCTGGCTGCGGTGGCTGTCTTCGCGGCCGGTCCAAACGGCCTCCATGCGGGCCAGCAGGGCCGCGTCCAGCAGGCCATCGGCCAAGGCTTCCCAAGTCTTGACTTCGGCGCGCTCACGACCGGCCGATGGAATGAGCTTGCCCACGGGAGACAAGGTGTCCAGGTACTCCACGATCACGCGCGAATCAAACACCGCTTCACCGGCCTCCATCACCAGACAGGGCACTTTGCCCAGGGGGTTGGAGGCGTGTATCAGGGTCTGGGCCGACCACACGTCTTCGGTGACGAACTGGTAGTCCAGCTTTTTCTCGGCCATGACAACACGCACCTTGCGAACATAAGGACTGGTGACCGAGCCAATGAGTTTCATAAATCAGAAGAATTAACAAATAAATGGATATCGGATTCTAGATTAAACAGAAGAATGTCTTTGGAGTTTTACGCAAGTTGGTGCGCCTGCGGGGGACAGGCTCGGTGCGTGCAACGGGCCGAATCGAGGTGACAGGGTGCGGGAATTACAATCAACGTATGAATTTCACCCCTATTTCTGCCCTGTCGCCGCTGGATGGCCGTTATGCCAGCAAACTCAATGCTCTGCGCCCGCTCATGAGCGAGCAGGGTTACATGCACCGCCGTGTTCAGGTCGAAATTGCTTGGTTCATCGCTTTGTCCGATGCGGGTTTTGCCGAATTCAAGCCCCTGACCTCCGGCGCACGCGCCTATTTGACAGCGTTGGTGAAGAACTTCTCAGAAGCCGACGCCGTGGCCATCAAGGCATTTGAAAAAGTCACCAACCACGATGTCAAGGCTGTTGAGTACTGGATCAAGTCCAAGTTCAAGGATCGCCCTGAGCTGGAAAAAGCGGCCGAATTCGTGCACTTTGCCTGCACCAGCGAAGACATCAACAACACCAGCCACGCCTTGCAACTCAAGGGCGCACGCGCCCAGGTCATCCTGCCGGGGCTTGATGGCCTGATTGCCAAGTTGCGTGACATGGCGCACACCTTTGCCGACGTGCCGATGCTCAGCCGCACGCATGGCCAGACCGCTAGCCCCACCACGGTGGGCAAGGAAATGGCCAATGTGGTGGTGCGCCTGAAGGGCTGCCGCGAAAAAATTGCCGCTGTGCAATTGATGGGCAAGATGAATGGCGCGGTCGGTAACTACAACGCCCACTTGTCGGCCTGGCCCGACTTTGACTGGGAAGCCTTTGCCCGCAAAGTGGTGGAAACCCCGGAGATCAGCGAAACACACAGCAGCCAATGGGGTCTGGGTTTGACTTTCCAGGCCTTCAGTATTCAGATCGAGCCGCATGACTACATGGCCGAGCTGTTTGACGCCCTAGCCCGCACCAACACGATTCTGATTGACCTGTCGCGTGACATCTGGGGCTATGTGAGTTTGGGCTACTTCAAGCAACGCCTCAAAGCCGGTGAGATCGGCTCCAGCACCATGCCGCACAAGGTCAACCCCATCGACTTTGAAAACGCCGAAGGCAACCTGGGCCTGGCCAACGCTGTGCTCAAGCACCTGAGCGAGAAGCTGCCGATCAGCCGCTGGCAGCGGGATTTGACCGATTCGACCGTGCTGCGCAACATGGGCGTGGGCCTGGGCTACACCGCCTTGGCTTATGCCTCCTTGATGACCGGTTTGAACAAGCTCGAATTGAACGAAGAAGCCTTGGCCGACGACTTGAATGGCGCCTGGGAAGTCCTGGCCGAGCCGATCCAGACCGTGATGCGCCGCTATGGCGTGCAGGGCGCTTATGAAAAACTCAAGGAAGTCACGCGTGGCCGGGCCGTCACGGCGGCCGACTTGCATGGTTTGATTCACGCTTTGGAGATCCCGCAAGCCGACAAAGACCGCCTGCTGGCCATGACGCCGGGCAGCTATGTCGGCAAGGCGGCCGAGTTGGCGCGTCGCGTCTGAGGTTTCAACGAAGACAGTCTTTACATTGCTTGTCACCCCGGACTTGATCCGGGGTCCATCTTTCCCCGCCATGGATGCCGGATCCAGTCCGGCATGACAGATGCAGGCGCAAACTCAAGAAGCCCATGGCCCTCAAATCCACCATCTACAAAACCAACCTGTCGATCGCTGACATCGACCACAGCTATTACGAAGACCACCAGCTCACGCTGGCGCGTCACCCCAGCGAGACCGACGAGCGCATGATGATCCGCCTGCTGGCGCTGGCCATCAACGCTTACAAGCTGCAGGCCGTGTGCAACGGCGACGGCAAGCTGGCCTTTGGTGCGGGCTTGTCAGACCCGGACGATCCGGACTGCAGCCTGCGTGACTTCACGGGCCGCACCCGCATGTGGATCGAAGTCGGCCAGCCCGAAGACAAGCCCATCATGAAAGCCTGCCAGAAGGCCGATGAGGTGCTGTTGTATTGCTTTAACCATGCAGCCGAAGTTTGGTGGAAAGGCATCGAGACCAAGCTCACCCGATTGGACAAGTTACAGGTCTGGCGCGTGCCCACCGAGGGCTCGCAGGAGTTGGCCAAACTGGCCGAGCGCAGCATGCAGCTGCAAGCCACGGTGCAAGAAGGCGCAGTCACCTTCAGCAGCGACAAAGGCAGCGTGCACATTGAGTTGATGCGCTGGAAATAAGGGGCACCTTTTGCGGACGGGCAGCTGTCACACCGCCGCTCAACCCCTTCTGAGCTTGGCTTGCAAAGGACTTTTACAGGCCCAGCATCAAGGAGATGTTCTGCACCGCCGCGCCGCTGGCGCCTTTGCCCAGGTTGTCCAATCGGGCGATCACCACGGCATGGCGGGCCTCTTCATTGGCAAAAACCCGAATTTCTAGCTGGTTGGTGTTGTTCAGGGCGGTGGCGTCCAGTTTGGCATCGGCCGTGGCTGGCAGCACGCTCACCCAGCCGCCTGCAGCCTGGCTGGCCGCGTAGTGCGCCTGCAAGGCCGCGTGCAGGTCAGCACCCGTGGGCTTGCCCGGCAAGCTGTCGAGATGCAGTGGCAGTTGCACCAGCATGCCTTGGCGGAAATTGCCCACGGCGGGCACGAACAAGGGCCGCGTGGTCAGTCCGGTGTAGCGCATGATTTCGGGAATGTGCTTGTGTTTAAGACCCAAAGCATAGGCTTCATGCAAGGGGGCAAGGCCCGCTTCGTAGTCTTCGATCATGGTTCTGCCACCACCGGAGTAACCACTCACTGAAGGCAGGCAGACCGGAAAATCAGCAGGCATCAGCCCCGCATCGATCAAGGGCCGCAAGATGGCGATCGCGCCCGTGGCGTAGCAACCGGGGTTGGCCACGCGCTGGGCCTGGCGTACTGCGGTGGCCTGATCGGCGGCCAGCTCGGGAAAGCCGAACACCCAATCGGGGTGGCAACGGTGCGCGGTGGAGGCGTCCACCATGCGCGGTTTGACACCGGACAGGCGGTCGATCATGGCCACCGACTCGATGGCGGCATCGTCGTGCAGACAAAGCACCACCAAATCGGCCGCTGACATCAGCTCGCGCTTGGCTTCGGGGTCTTTGCGGCGTGCCGGATCGATGCTGAGCACATCGATCTGGGCCATCAAAGCCAGGCGCTCGCGAATTTGCAAACCTGTGGTGCCTGCTTCGCCATCGATGAAAACTTTCGCCATAGGTATTGCTTTCTGAGGGGTTCTGGTGCCATGCGTCAAGTCGATGTAAGACGCAAGGTTCAGTATTGGTGCATTGCAACATGATACAGTCGCACGCTGCAGTGTCCAGAGCCTGCTGGACGGCCCTTCTTAAATGAAGGACCGCAGCGGACCGGTCGAATTCCACCCCTCTGAGAGAAGACCTCATGAAGATTCACGAGTACCAAGGCAAGGAAATCTTGCGTCAATTCGGCGTGCCCGTTCCCCGTGGCATCCCGGCGTTCACCGTTCAAGAGGCGATCGAAGCCGCTCAAAAATTGGGCGGCCCTGTGTGGGTGATCAAGGCCCAGATCCACGCCGGTGGGCGCGGCAAAGGTGGCGGCGTGAAGGTGGCCAAGACCATTGACGACGTGAAGCGCATCTCTGGCGAGATCCTGGGCATGCAGCTCGTCACGCATCAAACGGGCCCAGTCGGCCAAAAAGTCCGTCGCCTTTATATTGAAGACGGCGCTGACATCAACAAAGAGTATTACGTGTCGGTTGTGACGGATCGCGCCACCCAAAAGGTCGCTTTCATCGCATCCAGCGAAGGCGGCATGGACATCGAGGAAGTGGCGCACAGCACCCCCGAAAAAATCATCACCGAATTCATCGATCCGTTGACCGGTTTGGGCGACGCCCAAGCCAAGAAGATCTCCGACGCCATTGGCATGCCAGCGGACTCCACCGCCCAAGCCGTGGACATCTTCAAGAAGCTGTACCAGTGCTACATGGAAACCGACGCGTCGTTGGTGGAAATCAACCCCCTGAACCGCGACAGCAAAGGCAACGTGATGGCCTTGGACGCGAAGTTCAACTTCGACGCCAACGCCCTGTTCCGTCACCCCGAAATCGTGGCTTACCGTGATTTGGACGAAGAAGATCCGGCCGAAGTGGAAGCTTCCAAGTTTGACTTGGCCTACATCAGCCTGGACGGCAACATCGGTTGCCTGGTCAACGGTGCTGGCTTGGCCATGGCCACCATGGACACCATCAAGTTGTTCGGCGGAGAGCCGGCCAACTTCTTGGACGTGGGCGGCGGCGCAACCGCCGAGAAGGTCACTGAAGCCTTCAAGATCATGCTGGCCAACAAGAATGTCAAAGGCATTTTGGTCAACATCTTCGGCGGCATCATGAAGTGCGACACCATCGCCACCGGCGTGATCACCGCGTGCAAGGCCGTGAACCTGTCCGTGCCACTGGTGGTGCGCATGAAGGGCACCAACGACGAGCTGGGCAAGAAGATGCTGGCCGAATCCGGTCTGCCCATCATCTCTGCCGACACCATGGCCGAAGCCGCGACCGCCATCGTCGCAGCCGTCAAATAAATGTCTTTGTGGGACAGATCTTCAGCGCTGTCCCCAACTGATTAACTTTGCGGGACAGATCTTGAGCGCTGTCCCCAACTGATTAGGAACAAACATGTCCATCTACATCAACAAAGACACCAAAGTCATCACCCAAGGCATCACCGGCAAAACCGGTCAGTTCCACACTGAAAAGTGTCAGGAATACGCGAACGGCAAGAACTGCTTCGTCGCGGGTGTGAACCCCAAGAAGGCGGGCGAGTCCATCTTCAACATCCCAATTTATGCCTCCGTCAAGGAAGCCGCCACACAAACTGGCGCGACCGTGTCGGTGATCTACGTGCCCCCAGCCGGCGCAGCAGCGGCCATCTGGGAAGCCGTTGAAGCCGACCTGGACTTGGCGATTTGCATCACCGAAGGCATTCCCGTCCGTGACATGCTCGAAGTGCGCAACAAGATGAAGGCCAAAGAAGCCGCTGGCGGCAAGCGCACGTTGCTGCTGGGGCCCAACTGCCCCGGCTTGATCACCCCTGACGAAATTAAGATCGGCATCATGCCCGGTCACATCCACCGCAAAGGCCGCATTGGCGTGGTGTCCCGTTCGGGCACTTTGACCTATGAAGCCGTGGCGATGTTGACCGAAGTGGGTCTGGGCCAGTCCAGTGCTGTCGGTATTGGTGGCGACCCGATCAACGGTTTGAAGCACATCGATGTGATGCAGGCTTTCAACGACGATCCCGACACCGACGCCGTGATCATGATCGGTGAAATCGGCGGTCCCGATGAAGCCGAAGCCGCCATGTGGTGCAAGGCCAACATGAAAAAGCCCGTGGTGGGCTTCATCGCTGGTGTGACGGCCCCTCCCGGCAAGCGCATGGGCCATGCGGGTGCTTTGATTTCCGGTGGTGCCGACACGGCCGATGCCAAGCTGGCCATCATGGAAGCGTGTGGCTTCATCGTCACACGCAACCCCTCAGAATTGGGCAAACTGCTCAAGGCTCAGCTGAAGTAACCGGGGGTTTCCCCGGGTTGCAAGCCCGCAACCTCAATGGTGCTGTGGTTTACCACAATAGCGAAGCCGGATGTTCTGCGGAACAATTCGGCTTTTCGTTTTTTAAAATCATGACTCGCTGACCCCATTTCAGCTTCAAAGGAGTACCGTGGAAGAATTTATAACCGCTTCGTTCTGGGTCGCTGTGGCCCAGATCATCATGATCGACATCCTGTTGGGTGGCGACAACGCTGTGGTGATCGCGCTGGCTTGCCGCCAGTTGCCTCCTCACCAGCGCACCAAGGGCATCATGTGGGGCACAGCGGGTGCCATCGTCTTGCGCGTGATCCTGATCTTTTTTGCGCTCACCTTGCTGGCCATCCCCTTCCTCAAATTTGTGGGCGCCGTCTTGCTCATCTGGATTGGCGTGAAATTGCTCACCCCCGACGCCGACGACGACCACAGCAACATCCAGGGCAGCGACAAGCTCTGGGGCGCGGTCAAAACCGTCATCATTGCCGACTTGGTGATGAGCGTGGACAACGTGATCGCCATTGCCGGTGCTGCTCAAGTTTCCGGCAACCCGGATCACCAGATGCCTTTGGTCATCTTCGGCCTCTTGGTCAGCATCCCGATCATCGTTTGGGGCAGCCAGTTGGTGCTCAAACTCATGGACCGCTTCCCGATGATCATCACTGCGGGCGGCATGCTGCTGGGCTGGATCGCGGGCACCATGATGCAAACCGATCCCGGCCTTGTGGCGTATTTGCCGCAAGACAAGGTGTGGGGTTACGCCATGGGCTTGGCCGGTGCTTTGCTGGTGCTGGTTTTGGGCAAAATCATCATGGCGCGCCGCGCAGCCCCGGACAGCGCAGCTTAAACCTGACCCTCCTCTTCAGCCCCAAGTCGTCTCGCGACTTGGGGCTGTTGTTCGTTTGTGGGTTCTCTGTTCTCAACAGCGACAAACCACACTGGAGTTTGATGGGGGGATGACTTACCATCCCTATTCATTAACCAGGGAGAAAATGCCATGCAAAAAAGGCAGCAAGGTTTGACATTGATCGAGCTGATGATCGTCATTGCGATCATTGGCATTTTGGGCGCTTTGGCGCTACCGGCCTACCAGGACTACAGCATCCGGGCGCGGGTCTCCGAGATGCTGCTGGCCGCAGGCGGGTGCAAAACCGCCGCCAACGAAGCGATCACTTCGGCTTCTCAGGCCGATGTTTCTGCCACATTGCCCCTGGCCTGTGAAAACCAGACCACCAAATATGTCAGCCGCATCGGCGCCGATGCCAATGGCGTGATCACCGTGGTGGGCAACCATGAGACGCTGCGCGGCAGCACCAGCGCGTCGGCCAACAGCATCAGCTTGACGCCTATTCAGACAGGCAGTACCGCTGTCAACGGCAGCACCGATGGCGGCAAGCCCATCGCCAGCTGGCGCTGCGGGCCGGCGGCAACCAATGGCTTGCCAGTCAAATATTTGCCCGCATCGTGCAAGGCATCCTGACCTTTTTGACCCCGCTTGAACGCCCGGCCCTTGTCGGGCGGTGGTTTGTGGACTGAGCTCCGATGCCTGCGTTTCGGTCGACAGCGCAAGGCACTGGCCGCACACACCATGTGTGGCTGGTGTTTCTGTTGGCGTGGCCCTGGGTGCAGCCTTTTACCAGCCCCCCTTTGCCCAATGCGTGGCCATTGTTGATCAGCTGGACTTGCTTGGCATTGGCGTTGTTGGTGTCCCAGCGCCTGACGGTGGCCGTTGTGGTTCAAAGTTGGGCTATTGCCGCGTTGCTCAGCAGTGCCATGGGCTTGGTGCAGTTTTTTGGCCATGCCGAGTTTTGGGCACCTGCCTTGCATGTGCCCGACTATCTGGGTGACGCCATGGGCAACTTGCGCCAACGGAACCAGTTGGCCAGTTTGCTGGCCATGGGCATCTTGGCGGTGATGATCTGGCGTGCACTGGGCCTGTCCATTGCGCACAGCCTTTGGATGCTGGCCTTGTTGGCCGTGGGCATGGCTGCGACATCTTCGCGCACAGGGTTGCTCCAGCTGTTGTTCATCGGCCTGTGGATGCTGTGGCACCGTTCGGCCCCCAAAGGGCGCGAGGCATTGGCGCTCACTGCGTTCGTGCTGGGCGTGTACGTCTTGGCCTCATGGATTTTGCCTGGGCTGTTGCAGCAACTGAGTGGACAGGCCACGGACAACGCCATGGTGCGCATGGGCGCACTGGATGGCTGCGGCGGCCGCCAGGTGCTTTGGTCCAATGTGTTGCACTTGGTGGCCCAAAAACCGCTGGGCGGCTGGGGCTGGGACCAGCTGCGCTATGCGCACTACATCACCGATTACCCATCGCAACGCTTTTGTGACATGTTGGGCAACGCCCATAACCTGCCGTTGCACATGGCGTTTGTTTGGGGCGTGCCAGCCGCCTTGGCAGGGATGCTGGGTGTGGCTGTTTGGGTCATTCGTGCCAGGCCGTGGCGCTACAAAAGTGCAGGGCAACAGCTTGCTTGGGGGGTGCTCGGCGTCCTGGCGCTGCACAGTTTGCTGGAGTACCCGCTCTGGTACGGTCCCTTTCAGGTGGCCTTGCTGCTGTGTCTGTGGCTCATGGGTGGGCGGGTTTGGCAAGCTGGCCAAAACAGGGCGCGTACGACCGGCCTGAGTTTGGTTTTGCTGGGCATTTTGGCCTTCGTTGCCTACGACCATGCGCAAGTCCAACAGATTTACTGGCCTTCAGCGCAGCGCTACAGCGTCTGGCGTGGCCAAGCGCTGCAAGTGGCGCAACGTGCCTGGTTGTTTCGCGGCACGGCCTTGTTTGCGCAGGTCACCACCACGCCGGTGCAGGAAGGCAATGCCCGCGCCATGCTGGAGGACAGTTTGCGGGCCATGCACACGTCGCCCGAGCCGCGCGTCATTGAAAAACTGCTCGACAGTGCCCAGCTGCTGGGCGAAGACGCTCTGTATGAGGCGCATAAAAAGCATTTTCAGCGGGTTTATCCACAAGACTATCTGGCTTGGGTACACCATCGCCAACCTTGAACAAAAAGACCGTGCAGGTTCAAATTTTGAAAATGACCCCATTGGGCAATGGCATCAACCGACTGGTTTAAAAATGGGCAGCCAAGTACGAGGTGGGTACTTGGGTGACATAACGTCTTAGACATGCTTTGACGGCGCAATGAACGGGCAAGGTTAAAATCAGCTTCTTACCCAAGGAGCGTTGCAGCCCGCCGCCTTTAAGGTGCAGCGGGTCAGGCTTGGGGCCGTTCAATGTCTGAATGATTTTGCACAACGACGCTCACCTTCAATTCCAAGGTGAGCCCGTGTCCGTTGTCGCGTCCGAAATCGTGTCTGTTCCCCCCATGAAGTTGTCCGGTCTGGAGCCTGTCTCCATCGGCACAGCCTCGCTGTTTGTCAACGTGGGTGAGCGCACCAATGTGACCGGCTCCAAGGCCTTTGCCCGCATGATCCTGAACGGCGAGTACGAGCAGGCCTTGGCCGTGGCGCGTCAGCAGGTTGAAAACGGTGCGCAGGTGATCGATGTGAACATGGACGAAGCCATGCTCGACAGCCAAGCGGCCATGGTGCGGTTTTTGAACCTGATGGCCGGTGAGCCCGACATTGCCCGGGTGCCGGTGATGGTGGATTCGAGCAAGTGGTCGGTGATCGAAGCCGGTCTGCGTTGCATCCAAGGCAAGGGCATCGTCAACTCGATCAGCATGAAAGAAGGCTTGGACGAATTCAAGCGCCAGGCCAAGTTGGTCAAGCGCTATGGCGCGGCCGCGGTGGTGATGGCGTTCGACGAAAAAGGCCAGGCCGACACTTACGCGCGCAAGGTTGAAATTTGCGAGCGCGCTTACCGTGTGCTGGTGGACGAAGTCGGCTTTCCGCCGGAAGACATCATTTTTGACCCGAACATTTTTGCCATTGCCACCGGCATCGAAGAACACGACAACTACGCGGTGGACTTCATCAACGCCACGCGCTGGATCAAGCAGAACTTGCCCGGTGCCAAGGTGAGTGGCGGCGTTTCCAACGTGTCCTTCAGCTTTCGCGGCAACGACCCGGTGCGCGAAGCCATTCACACCGTGTTCCTGTTCCACGCCATCCAGGCGGGCATGGACATGGGCATCGTCAACGCCGGCATGATGGGCGTGTACGACGACCTGGAGCCCACGCTGCGCGAGCGGGTGGAAGACGTGGTGCTCAACCGCGTGCCTCAATACAAAGCAGGCGAAGCGCGCTTGACCCCAGGCGAGCGCCTGATTGAAGTGGCCGAAACCGCCAAGGGCGCGGCCAAAGACGACAGCCAAAAACTTGCTTGGCGCGGCACCCCCGATGGGCTTGTGGGCGTGGCGCAGCGCCTGAGTCACTCGCTGGTGCACGGCATCACCGACTTCATCAGCGACGATACCGAAGAGGCGTACCAAGAGATCCTGGCCAAGGGCGGTCGCCCGCTGCATGTGATTGAAGGCCCGTTGATGGACGGGATGAACGTGGTGGGTGACCTGTTTGGTCAGGGCAAGATGTTCCTGCCGCAGGTGGTCAAGAGTGCCCGCGTGATGAAGCAGGCCGTGGCGCATTTGCTGCCCTACATCGAGGCCGAAAAACTCGCGCAAGAAGCGGCGGGCGAAGACGTCAAAGCCAAGGGCAAGATCGTGATTGCCACCGTCAAGGGCGATGTGCACGACATTGGCAAAAACATCGTCACCGTGGTTTTGCAGTGCAACAACTTTGAAGTGGTGAACATGGGCGTGATGGTGCCCTGCCACGAGATCCTGGCCAAAGCCAAGGCGGAAAACGCCGACATCATTGGCCTGTCTGGCCTGATCACGCCCAGCTTGGAAGAAATGCAGTACGTGGCGGCCGAGATGGAAAAAGACCCGTATTTCCGCGATCGCCAGATGCCGCTTTTGATTGGCGGGGCCACCTGCAGCCGCGTGCACACTGCCGTGAAAATTTCGCCCCATTACAGCGGACCGGTGGTGTATGTGCCGGACGCCTCGCGCAGCGTGGGCGTGGCGCAAGGCCTGTTGTCTGAACAAGCGGCCAAGTTCATCGCCGACTTGAACACCGATTACGACAAGGTGCGCGAGCAGCACGCCAACAAAAAGCAAACGCCGATGTGGACGCTGGCGCAGGCCCGCGCCAACAAGACACCGATGGACTGGACGAAGGGTGTGCCCGCCGCGCCCAAGTTCATTGGCCGCCGCGTGTTCAAGAACTACGATCTGGCCGAGATCGCGCAATACATCGACTGGGGCCCGTTCTTCCAGACTTGGGATTTGGCCGGCCCTTACCCCGCTATCCTGGATGACGAGGTGGTGGGCGAGCAAGCCCGCAAGGTCTTGGCCGACGGCCGGGCCATGCTGCAAAAAATCATCGACGGCCGCTGGGTCACGGCCAACGCCGTGCTGGGCTTGTTCCCCGCCAACAGCGTGAATGACGATGACATGGCGCTGTACACCGATGCCTCGCGAAGCCAAGTGGCCATGACCTGGCGCGGCTTGCGTCAGCAGACCGAAAAGCAGCGCATTGAAGGCGTGATGCGCCCCAGCCGGTGCCTGGCCGACTTTGTTGCCCCGCAAGGCACAGCGCCAGACCATGTGGGCGTGTTCGCCGTCACCGCAGGCATTGGCGCTGACAAGCGCGCCGCCGCCTTTGAAGCCGCGCACGACGACTACAGCGCCATCCTGCTCAAGTCGCTCGCTGACCGCTTGGCTGAAGCCTTCGCCGAATGCCTGCACCACAAAGTGCGAACCGACTTGTGGGGTTACGCCGCAGGTGAGGCGCTGAGCAACGCAGACCTGATTGCCGAAAAATACCAGGGCATCCGCCCCGCGCCGGGCTACCCCGCTTGCCCAGACCACAGCGCTAAACAAGCCATGTTCGACTTGCTGCAATGCCAAGACATTGGCATGGGCCTGACCGAGAGCCTGGCCATGACGCCTGCGGCCAGCGTGAGCGGTTTTTACATGGCGCATCCCGAAGCGCAGTATTTCAACGTGGGCAAAGTGGGCGATGACCAACTGCAAGACTTGGCGCAGCGCAGTGGCGTGCAAGTCAAAGACCTGCAACGTTTGCTTGCGCCCAACCTCTGACGACGGGTCCTGGCGCAAGGGCGCAGGCCGCTTTCCGGTGAATGGCGCGGGTTGTTGACCTGGGCGGGTGTCTTCGCGCGATCACATGGGGTAAGCTTTTCATTTGTCACACTGCTTGGGAGAAAAGACCTATGAACCGTATCGCAATGCGCGTCAGCGCCTGGATGGCCACAGCGGCCTTGGCGCTCAGCCAGACCGGCTGCGGCTACAACGATTTCCAGCGCCTGGACGAGCAAACCACCTCGGCCTGGTCCGAGGTGCTCAACCAGTACCAGCGCCGTGCCGACTTGGTGCCCAACATCGTGGCCACCGTCAAGGGCGAGGCCAATTTTGAGCAGGAAACCCTGACCCAAGTCATTGAAGCGCGGGCCAAGGCCACCAGTTTCCAGATCACGCCCGAGGTGCTGACCAACCCGCAGGCTTTGCAGCAGTTTCAGGCCATGCAGGGCCAACTCTCCAGCGCCCTGTCGCGCTTGATGGTGGTGTCCGAGCAATACCCCAACCTCAAGGCCAACCAGGGTTTTGCCGATTTGCGCGTGCAGCTCGAAGGCACCGAAAACCGCATCACCGTGGCGCGCAACCGCTACATTGCGGCCGTGAAGGACTACAACGTCTTGGCCCGCAGCTTTCCGAGCAACTTGACGGCCATGGTGTTTGGCTACGCGCCCAAGGCCAACTTCACGGTGGCCAATGAAGCGGCCATCAGCGCGCCGCCCAAGGTGGATTTCGGCAAGTGATTCACACCCACATGCCCAAGCTTTGGCCCATCGGCTGGCTCGCCCGGAACAGCTTGGCCAAGGGGTTGACGCGCTTACTTTTGAGCGCCATGGCTTGGGTCATCTTGACCCTGTCGCCTGCTTGGGCCCAAGCACCCGTGCCCGTGCCGCCCCTCAGCGCCCGGGTGATGGACCAGACCGGCACCTTGGCCCCTGGCGATGTGGCGGCTCTGGAGCAGCAGCTCAAGAGCTTTGAGCAAAAGCGCGGCACCCAGATCGTGGTGCTGGTGTTGCCCAGCACCGCGCCCGAGGACATCGCCGACTTCACCCAACGCCTGGGCGATGCCTGGAAGATCGGTCGACGCGGTGTGGGCGATGGTTTGCTGTTGGTGGTGGCCCTGAACGACCGCCGTTTGCGCATCGCGCCGGCCAAGTCGCTGGAAGGCGCGGTGCCCGACTTGGCAGCCCAACGCATCATTGACCAGGTCATCACGCCCGCATTTCGCCAGGGCGATGTGGCCGGTGGGCTGCGTGCCGGCCTCAGCCACCTGCAAGCCCGCATCGAGGGCGAGGCCTTGCCACTGCCCAAAGCAGGGGCACAAGGCGGCCAACCCACTGGGGCTGCCAAGGTGGATTGGGTGAATCTGGCCGTTTTATTGCTGGTGGCTTTGCCCGCCGTGGCGGGCGTGTTGCGCCGTGTGCTGGGGCAGCGCTTGGGCGCATTGGCCAGCGGGGGCGTGGTCGGTGTGGTGGTTTGGAGCATGACCGGTCTGCTCTGGCTGGGGGGCATCGCCGCCATGCTGGGCCTGATGTCAGCGCTGTTCATGCAGGCCCTGCCCAGTGCTCTGGGGCGGCGCAGCCAGGGCGGCCGTGGCGGTGATTTTCCCGGTTGGGGCGGTGGCACAAGAGGTCACTCCGGTGGTTGGGGTGGGTCTGGTGGCGGTGGGTTCTCGTCCGGCGGCGGTGGTGATTTTGGGGGCGGTGGCGCCTCCGGGAGATGGTGACATGCGCGAATCGATGATGACCCATGGGGCGCGTTGGTGGCGACACCGCTGGATGCCCGAGCATGCCGCCGAGCGGGCCGTGCCCCCGGCCATGGCCGAGCAACTGCAGGCCCGGGTGAACGCCAGCGAAACGCGGCACAGCGGCGAAATTGTTCTGTGCGTCGAAGCCGCCTTGCCCAACAGGGACCTGTGGCGCGCGGGGCGAGAAGCACCCTTGCCTGCGGTGATACGAGAACGTGCACTCTCGTGGTTTGGCAAACTGCGCGTGTGGGACACCGAACACAACAACGGCGTGCTCATCTATTTGTTGCTGGCCGAACGCTGTGTCGAAATCGTTGCCGACCGGGGCATCAGCCGCCATGTGCCGGATGCGCATTGGCAAGCGGCGGTTCAAGCTTTGGGCCAGCACTTGCAAACCGGCGACTTCGACACCGGTCTCACGCAGGCCCTGCAGGAAGTCTCGGCACTGCTGGTCCAGCACTTCCCGCTGCAGGCGGGCGAAGCCAATCCGAACGAGCTGTGCAACCGGGTGGTTTGGGCCTGAATCAGCGGTCTGGTCAGAACCAGCACAATCGGCATCGACACCCCGCCGGGTTGCAAGACAAAAGAGCCAACATGCACAACTTCTGGATCGCTTGCGGTCACCAACACCTGACGCGCAATGCACGCGGCTGGCTCTGCGCTACCCCCGACTATTGGCGGCTGTGGCTGCAGCGCCCGGAAATGGCGCTGGTGCCCGAATCGTGCAAGGCCGAAAAACGCCTGCACAAGGCCTTGCTGGAAACGCCCTTGATGCAGGTTGCGCCTGCTGATCTCAAAGCCTTCAAGGACGACGATGCGCGTGAGAACTACGCCTTGTTCTTGCGCTTTCGCGACGACGTGGAAAGCGCAGGCTCACTGGAGTCGGCCTACATGGGCTGGATGCGCAGTGGCCAGATCCAGCTGCCGCCTTTGTTCATCGACTTGGTGGTGCAGGCCATCGTCTGCAATGTGCTGACTGGCGTAAATGACGCTTGGGTTTGGCGCGCCGCCGAGTTGTTGTTTCGCCGGCAACGCATCACCATCGAAGGCGGCCGTGTGCTGTCAGGCGACAGCGACACACTCGACACCTTGCAAGCCACCGGCGGCTTGGGCGAGATGGGCCGCTTGCTGATGGAAGGCGGCGCGCCGCTCAAGGCGGTCGATGTGAAAGTGCTGCACAAGGACAACGAAGACCGTTACCTGGCGCAGCGCGAGGGCCTCGGACGCTATGCATTTTTGCTGGACATGACGCACGAGATTCAAAACCAGTTGCCACACGGCTTGATCCTGAGCATGGTCAATGCACGCTCAGGGCTCAAGGCCTTGTCGGTGGTGTTGGCGCGCTGGGTGCAACACTTTTTGGGCGTGGCGGTGCAGATCGAGCCGGTGCAAAAAGTGGACGACCCGGCCTGGCGCTGGCATGTGGGGCTGGACGCCACGGCCACCGCTTTGCTCAATGATTTGTACCAAGGCACCGAGCTGTCAGCCCAGCGCCAACAACAACTCGTCAGCCTGTTCAAGCTGCGCTTTGACAACCCGCTCGACATGCGCGCCGATGTGCAGGGCAAGCCGGTTTACCTGGGCCTGGCGATGAACGAGCAAGGCTTGCTCAAGCTCAAACCGCAAAATCTTTTGCTGAATTTGCCGCTGGCCAGCGGGGGCTGAAAAAATCGCGCCATCAGGTTTTGAGCAAGTCATGGCGGGCTTGCACCAGCTCCGCCATGGCTTCGCTGTGCAGCGCATGGCGGCCTTCTTGCACCACCCGTTGGCCGCCAGACCAGACCTGTGTCACGGCGCTTTGGCGGCTGCTGGCAAAGACATGGCTGGCCAGCATCTGCTCGGGTGACAAGCCGGCCAAGGCCGGGTGATGGGCATCGAGCACGATGAAGTCGGCCTGCTGCCCCACGGCCAACCCAGCTATCGGGCGAGCCGCGGCCCGCGCACCACCGGCCACAGCCCCTTGCCACAGGGCTTGGGCCACGTCCGGTTGGCGCTCGTTGGCCGCCACATTGCGTTGCCGCAAAGACAGGCGCTGGCTGTATTCGAGCAGCATCAGGTCTTCTGCCGGGTTCACCGCGATGTGGCTGTCCGAGCCGATGCCCCAGGCACCTTGGTGGTTTTGCCAGGTCTTGAACTCAAAAATCCCGTCTCCCAGATTTGCCTCGGTGGTGGGACACAGGCCTGCCACAGCCCCCGAGCCCGCAGCGCGCTGGTATTCGTGTGCGTCCATGTGCGTGGCGTGCACCAGGCACCAGCGTGCATCCACGGGCGCATGGTCCAGCAGCCAAGCCACCGGGCGCTGTCCTGACCAGGCCAGGCAAGCATCGACCTCGGCCGTTTGTTCCGCGATGTGGATGTGGATGGGCGCGCTGGCGTCCAGCGCCTTCAGCCCAGCGAGCACCTCATGCAGGCTCTCGGGTGTTACCGCGCGCAAGGAGTGCGGCGCCAGCCCCAGCCGGGCAGATTGGGCATCGCAAGCGGGCCTCAAGCGTTCGAGCAAGCGCAGCATGGCTTCTGTGCTGTGCAAAAAACGCCGCTGTCCCTGCGAGGGCGCGGAGCCGCCAAAGCCACTGGTTTGGTAAAAAACAGGCAACAAAGTCATGCCCATGCCCGTGCGCTGCGCGGCCCGCAACAAGGCCAGCGACATCTCTGCCGCATCGGCATAGGCCTGGCCCTTTGCATCGTGGTGCAGGTAGTGAAACTCGCAGACACTGGTGAAGCCCGACTCCAGCATTTCCACATACAAGGCGGTGGCAATGGCCTCCAGTTGTGCGGGGCCCAGCTGGGCGGCAAATTGGTACATGAGCGCGCGCCAGCTCCAAAAGCTGTCTTGCGTGTGGCTGCGGTATTCCGTCAGGCCGGCCATGGCACGCTGAAAAGCATGCGAGTGCAAATTGGGCATGCCCGGCAGCACCGGGCCTGTGGCGCGTGGCACTTGGGGGCCGGCGGCCAGTCCTGCCTGGATGGCTTGCCATTGGCCTTGGACATTCCATTGCAGCAAGACATCTTGGGCCCAGCCGTCGGGCAGCAAGGCGTGTTCGGCAAACAACTGGTGATGCATCGGCATGGTGGTTCAGCTTGGGGTGGGCGTGAAGCGGACGGCCAGCAAGGCCGCATCCGGGTCTGAGTCAGTGCAGCGGCATGACCAAGCCAGCGTGTCGCCCTGCCACCAAAGGCCTGTTTGGGCGCTAAGCGCGTGCTGCTGGCCGCTGGCTGCGTCGGTGCCATCGGTCTGCACCTGCCATGTGCCCCGCATGGCCATCAGCAAGCCGGCCGGGGCGGGCAACCCAGTCTCATGACGGCGCAACACGCGCAACTCGGCCTGGCACACGCCGCGGCGCGTCATCACATTGAAGTCGTGGCAGTCCCCGTTCAGCAAACGCCCATGCACTGCGGCATCGCCAGAAAAGGCAAAGGGCTGCAAAGGCGTGTCCAGCGCATGCATCACACGGTCATCTGCGCTGCTCAACTGCACGCCGCCACCTTCGAGCAGCGTGATGACCCGGTCCACACCCGCGAACACCGAAAAATCACCGTCGCTGCCAATGTGCGCGATGCTGATCCGCCAGTCGAAGTTTTGCATGCCCGCTTGTGGTGGATGGCAAGCGATTTCACGCGTCACGCCGCCGCCGTTTTTCCAGGGGCTGGCGTGCAGTTGGGCTCGTTCAAAAAAATGAATGGGCATGGGCTCAGGCGGTGTTCGGCAAGGGGCGGCTGTGCCAAAGCAAGATCAGCAGCACGCCTGGAATGGCCACAGCCGCGACCACAGGATTGGCAAACACCAGGGAAATGGACAGGACATTCAACAACCAGAATGACAGTTTTCCGATGGGCCGGGCCACAAAGCCGGTGTAGGCCGCACCCAGCCCCATCACCGCCACGACAGCGCAAACAGTGGCCAGCAAGAAAGAGAACCAGGTGAAGTCAATGAACAACAAAGCAGGCGTGTAGACAAAAGCAAAGGGCACCAGCACCTTGCCCATGGACAGCCTGAAAGCCGTCATGCCGGTGCCCATGGGTTCGCTGCGGGCAATGCCGGCGGCTGCAAAGGCGGCCAGAGCCACAGGCGGTGTCACATCGGCCAAAACGCCGTAGTAAAAGACAAAGAAGTGGGTCGCCAGTTGCGGCACCCCCAGCCCTGCCAGCGCCGGGGCAACGATAGAGGCCAGGATGATGTACGTGGGCGTGGTGGGCACACCCGAGCCCATGATGATGCAAGCGGCTGCGGTGAACATCAGGCCAAAGAAAATGGTGACCTGTTTGAGTTCAAACCAGTTGAACACATCCAGCACCATGAACATTTGGGCGGCCAGGCCCGAGACATCGATCACCCAGGCTGAGAACTTGAAACCCATGCCGGTCAGCGTGGTGATGCCCAGCACAAAGCCGACGCAGGCACACGCAGCGCCAATGCCCAATGCCGCCTTAGCACCCATCTCGAAACCCTGAACCAGCGCTTGCGGCCCGACCGCCATGCCGGTCATGTTTTTGCCCAACGGCCCGATCAAGCGGGGAATCCACGAGCAAGCCACCGTGAGGGTGATGCCCCAAAAGGCGGCCAGAAAAGGCGTGTACTGCATCAACAGCAGCGTGACCATGACCACCAGCGGTAAGAACAGGTGCCATGAACTTTTGATCACCCAACTCAAGGACGGAATGTCTTTGGGGTCCATGCCCTGGAGCTTGAGCCGCTTGGCTTCCAGGTGCACCATGAACAAGATGGCAAAGTAGTGCAGCAGGGCCGGCACAATCGCCACCAAAATCAAGGTGTTGTAGGGAATGCCCAAGGTCTCGGCCATGATGAAAGCGGCTGCGCCCATGATGGGCGGGGTGATCTGGCCACCGCATGAAGCCGAGGCCTCGACCGCCCCCGCAAAGCGCGGCGAGAAGCCGACTTTTTTCATCATCGGAATGGTCATAACGCCAGTGGTCACGGTGTTGGCAATGGCCGAGCCAGAAATCATGCCAAACAGGCCCGAAGACACCACGCTGACCTTGGCAGGCCCGCCGGAAAAACGCCCCGCCGCAATGGTGGCCAGGTTCACGAACAACTGCCCCAGTCCGGTGAGCTGGGCCATGATGCCGAACAACACAAAGTGGAAAACAAAGGTGGCCACCACGCCCACCGGGATGCCGTAAATGCCTTCCGTGCCTTTGTACAAATGGGCCACGATGCGCGACAGGCTGTAACCCCGGTGCGACAAGCCGCCCGGCAAATAAGGCCCGAGCAAACCGTAAAAAATCGCTGCGATGGCCAGCAGTGGCAAGAAGATGCCCATGGTGCGGCGCGTGGCCTCGATCACCATGGCGATGGCGATCACGCCCATCATCAGGTCCAGCGGTGTGTGCTGGCCGGGGCGATCGATGTAGATGTGTTGAAAAAATACCAGCAAGTACAGTGAAAAGCCCGAAGCCAGCGCCGCAAACACCCAGTCTCGCCACGGAATGTGGGTGTGGCTGCCGTCAAAATGTTTGAACGGCAAGGACAAACCGGCCAACGCCACCAGCACCGCCAAAAAGGTGTAACGCATGGTGTCGGGGATGGGCTCGGAGAGTTTGTCCAGCAAGCTCCAGCCCATGAACAGGTAAAAGCCCACCAAGCCGATGGACACCGTCCACTCCCAATGGCCGGGCAAGCGCTTTTGACGCGGAAACACCAAAAAGCACAAGCCCAACACCACGGCCAGGTGAATGGCGCGGTGGGCGATTTCGTTTTCAAGGCCAAAACCGGCGGTGTAATAGTGCCAGGCTGACAGGCCTGCACACAACACCATCACGACTTTGGCACTCCAGCCAGCCAAGCGGCGAAAACTCGATTCGGGGTCAAACTGCTCGATCAGGCGATCGATTTCTTGTTGGCTGGTACTCATGGGTTTTCCATCATGGCAAAGGGCAATTCTCAGCCCGCATTTCTATTGATTTGGGGCTCAGCTGGCCCAGTAAAACTTCGCGCCCATTGGGCAACACCACCCGCATCGACTGGGCCGGCAAAGGCAAGACCACCAAAGGTTCAACCACCCGGTCCAGCAGCAAACGCCAGCCCATGCCATCGCGCAGCAAGCGTTCGCCGGGCGCGGCCGCCGATGGCAGACCGTAGCCCTCACCTTCAAAGCGCTCTTCCACCAAGTGCGCGCGCCAGCCCTGCGTGTTGTGACGCCAGACATAGCGGTCCAGCACGGGCGTGCCCAGCACCGAGTGGGTGAACGCCACATCGGCTGCGGGTTGATCCGGGTTCAGGGGCAATCGGGTCAAGGCACGGCCACTGCGGTGTTCGGTCAGCACCAGCTCGCAAGCGGGCGCAGCCCCAGGGGCTGCCCCTGCGCAGGCCACCAGCGCCCACGCCATCCAGGCGAGGCGCTTGGGACATGTCACTTGGCGATGCCCTTTTCCTTGAAGTAACGCAAGGCACCGGGGTGCAGGGGCACGCTGGCCACCGAGGTGGCGGTGTTCAGGTTGATGTTTTTGCCCTGCACATGCACCTGGCCCATGATGGCCGTGTTTTCATACAGCGCCTTGGTCACTTCGTAGGCCACGTTCTCGGGCACGCCATCGTGCGTGGCCCAAATGGCCATCACCGCCAGCGTGGGCACGGCGGCTGTTTGGCCCTTGTAGCTGTTGGCGGGCAGTTGCACTTGGGTGTAGTAAGGCTGCTCTTTGAGCAAGGTGGCCACTTCGGGGCCCGACAGCGGAATGATTTTCAGGGCGTGGCTTTGTGCAAAGTCGGTCACCGCCGCCACGGGCACACCGCCGGTGATCAAGGTGGCGTGCAAGTTGCCGTCTTTGATCTTGTCCACCGCTTGGGTGAACGAGGAGCTGTCTTCCTTCACATCGGTGCGGGCCATGCCGTGCACTTTGAGCAAATCGGTCACCAATTGGTACTGACCGGAGCCGGGCGCGCCCGACGAAATGCTTTTGCCCTTGAGGTCTTTAACGCCGTTGATGCCGGAGTCGGCACGGGTGATCAGCTGCACGGTCTCGGGGTACAGAGCGCCCAGGGCCCGTAGGTTTTTGAGCGGCGCGTTGGCAAACTGGGCTTTGCCGTTGTAGGCCGCGTCCAGGATGTCGGCGGCCACAAAGGCCGACTCGATGTCCTTGGTGCCCAGCAGTTTGGCGTTGCCCACCGAGGCACCAGCGGCCTCAGCGGTGGCGGTGATTTTCTTGCCGTCGACCGTGGCCTTGTTAGAAATCAGCTGGGCCAGCATACCGCCCAAGGGGTAATAGGTGCCGCCGGTGCCGCCCGTGGCCACACCGAAAAACACACGCTGTTGTGCGATGGCCGCGCCCGAAAGCAAAGCGGCAGAAGCCACCACGGTGATGGCCAGACGGCGATTGATTTTCATGGTTCATTTCCTTCAGGAATAGGTGAGAGGTTCACAATGGACTGGGCCAGGACCGCTTGCCGCGGACAGCCTGGTGGACAGGCTTACAGTGTGGGGTGGAATTGCAAGGCCGGTCCATCGTTTGCCAAAGTTGATGCTCAGCATCACAAAAACCAATGAAACTTTTCACAACCTGCACGCAGCCTCATGAAAAAACGCGCTTCTGACAAAGTGTCGCCTCCCTCGTGGGAGCAGTTGGGCATCTGGGTGGCCTTGGTGGAAACCGGTTCGGTGTCGGCGGCGGCGCAACGGCTGGACATATCGCAAGCGGGCGTGTCGCAGCACATCCGGCAGCTGGAAGAGACCTTGGGCGTGTCGCTGCTGGACCGCGCCACGCGCCCGGCGCACCCCACCGCCGCAGGACACCGGCTGTACGAACAGGCCAAAGATTTGTTATCGCGTGCGGGGCAAATGACACAAACCGTGCGTTCACTCAGCCGCAGCAAAAGGGCCATGCTGCGCATGGGTTGCGTTGATTCGTTTGCCGCCGTGATCGGCCCGCAGATGGTGCGTGGTTTGTCTGGGCGTGTGCAGCGCCTGCGTTTGGTCTCGGGCATCAACCCGGGGCTGGCCGACCTGTTTGACAACCACCAACTCGACGCGCTGATCACCACCGACGATCCCAAGTCCTTGCCCGGCAGGGAGTGCCTGGCTTTGTTCTCGGAGCAATTTTTGTTGGCTGTTCCGTCAGGTCTTCAGGTGCCACCCTCCGCCTCCCTTTCGCAACTGAGCCAGCTCAGGCCCTTCATGCATTACAGCACCCGCTCCAAAATGGGCGCGCTGGTGGACGCCTACCTGAGACGGCATGACCCCCTCATCGAGCGTGTGTTCGAATTTGACGCGACCGACCCCTTGCTGAGTTTGGTGCGCGAAGACCTCGGCATCGCCCTGACCACACCCATGTGCTTGTGGCAATCGCGCTACCACGCCATGAACCTGAAATACCTGCACTTGAATGCGCTGCGGCACCAAGGGCAGGCTTATCCGCCTTTGAAGCGAACCTTCTACCTCGTGTACCGCCCCGACGAGTTGGGTCCGCTGGCCCAGGACATCGCGGCCATGGTGCGGGTGGCGGTGCGCGAGTTGCAGCGCCAATGGGTGCTGGAGTTGAAAATTTCTCATGACTTGCTCAGCGTCGAAGAGGCCAGCGCGAGCTGAAGACGGATGGGCCAAGTGTGATGCTGATGATCAGCCAATGCAAAACTGATGGCCATTTCAGGCGCACACCTTAAGCTGGCCCTGAACTACAGGAGTCGGATGTGAGCCATTGGGATGCGATCGTGATTGGGGCCGGCGTGATCGGGACATCGGTGGCTTACAACTTGGCCGCCCTGGGTGCCAAACGGGTGCTGGTGCTGGAGCGCGATCAAATCGGCGTGGGCACCACTTCCCAGTCCAGCGGGATCTTGCGCACGCACTATTCGGTGATCGAAAACGTGGTGCTGGCCCAGCAGTCCTGGGCGGTTTTTAAAGACTTTGCGGGTCATTTGCAAGACGCGGACGCCTCGGCCGGTTTGGTGCGCTGTGGCTACCTGATTGCCGCGCCACAAGGCCCCAAGCTGGCGCCCCTGGCCCAGTCTTTGGCGGCCCAACAGGCACGCGGCATTGAGGTGCATCGCCTGAGCGCGCAAGAAGCCAGCGAGCGCCTGCCCATTTGCCGCTTTGACGATGCGGCCCTGATTGGCTTTGAGCCCGAGGCCGGTTTTGCCGATGCTTACCTGGTGGCCAGCAGCTACGCCCGCGCCGCCCGCAGGCTGGGCGTGAAATTCATGGAAGGCGAGTGCGTGACCCGGTTGGTGCTGACGCAGCAAACCGTGACCGGCGTGGAGACGACCCGTGGCGTGTTCCATGCCCCGGTGGTCATCAGCACGCAAAACATCTGGGCGCAAGAGTTGGCCCAATGGACGGGCATCCATGTGCCTTTGACGCCCGAGCGGCACAAAGTGATGGCCTTGCAAGGCCCCGAGGCCTACACCTACGCCATGCCGGTCTACAAAGACCTGGGCTCAGCCGGCATGCTCTATTGCCGCAGCTATGGCGGGCAACAAATGCTGGTGAGCGAAGGCACGGCAGGCGAGGCCCTGAGCGGTCCAGACAACACCCAAGGCAATGTGTCCATGGACGATGTGGTGCAAGTGGGCGAACAGGTGGCCGAGCGTTTTCCCTCTTTTGCTGAAGCCGGGCTGGCTTCTTCCTGGACGGGGGTGTACGACGTCACCCCAGACTGGAACCCGGTGCTGGGGGCGGTGCCCGATGTCCCGGGTCTGGTGGTGGGCTTTGGGTTTTCGGGGCACGGCTTCAAACTGTCCCCTGCCGTGGGCCGCGTGTTGGCCCAACAAGCCTTGGGGTTGCCCACCGATGTACCCTTGGCACCTTATGCGCTGGAGCGCTTCAGAACCGGGCAATTGCTGCATGGCCGTTATGGATCGGGGGCTGTGGCCTGAGTGAGCCCCGTGGCCTCTTCGGCTCAGCGAGAATCAGGCCTTTTGGGCCACTGACCCGGATGACTTCATGAACCTGTTCAATCGTCGCCAATCTCTCACGCTCTTGGGGGCCGCTGTGCTGGTGCCCAGTGTCACGCCCACATGGGCGCAGGGCACCCCGACTTCGCCCACGACTTTGACCCCCTTCTGGCCCGAGACCCTGCGCGCCGCACGTGGCCAGACCGTTTACTTCAACGCCTGGGCGGGCAGCGAGCGCATCAACGCTTACCTGCAATGGGTATCGGGTGAGTTGCAGCGGGACTTCGGCGTCAAGTTGCAGCACGTCAAGATCAGCGACGCGGCCGATGTGGTCAAGCGGGTCCGCGCCGAAAAGCAAGCCGGGCGCAAAGACACCGAAGGCACGGTGGACCTGATCTGGATCAACGGCGAAAACTTTGCCGCCATGAAACGCGATGCTTTGTTGTCTGCGCCCTTTGCGCCAACCCTGCCCAACTTCCAGTGGGTGGACACCGTGGGCAAGCCCACCACGCTGGTGGATTTTTCGGTGCCCACCGACGGGCTGGAGTCGCCCTGGGGCATGGCGCAGCTGACGTTTTTTGCCGACGCCAAACGCCTGCCCCAACTGCCGCAAAGCATGAATGAGCTGCTGGCGCTTGCCCGCAGCCAGCCGGGGCGCATCACCTACCCGCGCCCGCCCAACTTCCATGGCACCACCTTCGTCAAGCAGGCCTTGATCGAGCACGCGCCGGATGTGAAAGCGCTGGCCCAGCCCGTGACTGCCGCCGCACTGGAGGCACAAGCCGCGCCGCTGTGGCGTTTTCTGGATGCGCTGCACCCGCACCTGTGGCGCGGTGGCAAACAGTTCCCGCAAAATTCGGCCGCCCAGCGCCAGATGATGGCCGACGGCGAGCTGCTGCTGGCCCTCACGTTCAACCCCAATGAAGCCGCCAACGAGATCGCCGCCAAGCGCCTGAGCGCCGCGGTGCAAAGCTGGCAGTTCGCCAAGGGCACCATTGGCAACACGCACTTTGTGGCCATCCCCTACAACGCGCCCAGCAAAGCGGGCGCACAAGTCGTGGCCAACTTTTTGCTCTCGCCCGCCGCCCAAGCGCGCAAAGCCGACATCGACGTGTGGGGCGACCCCACCGTGCTCGATGTGGCGCGCCTGCCTGCGGCCGAACGCGCCCGCTTTGCATCGGCCATGCGCCCCGGGCAGCTGGCCCAAAGCGCCCCCGCACTGCCCGAGCCGCACGCTTCGTGGGTCGATGCGCTCGAAAAAGAATGGACACGCCGTTACGGCGTGTGACATGCCCAACTTGAAGGTGCTTGGACCTTTGCTGCTGGCGCTGCTGGCGGCCGTGCCCATTGGCGCAGCGCTGTGGGCGATGGGCGCGCAAATGCTCCATGCCACCGCTTGGCAAGCCCTGTGGGCCGACCCGCAAATTGGGCGCGCCTGGGGCATGACGCTGTGGACCGGTTTGGCCTCGACCGCCTTGGCCTGGATCACGGTGGCGCATGTGCTGACCAGCGGCTTCATCCGCCAACAACTGGGGCGCTGGCTGTTGCATCTGCCTGCCTTGCTGGCCACGCCGCACGCCGCCATGGCCATCGGCTTGGTGCTGTGGCTCTCGCCCAGCGGTTGGGCACTGCGGCTGGTGTCGCCGGGCCTCACGGGCTTTGACGCACCGCCGCCTTGGTTCACCACACAAGACCCGTGGGGCCTGGGGCTGATCCTGGCGCTGTGGCTCAAAGAGGTGCCGTTTTTGCTGTGGGTGGCTGCCACCCAAATGCAACGCGAAGACCTGCGCCGCCGCTGGCAAGCCGAATACGCGCTCGCCCAAACCCTGGGCCGCACGCCCGCACAAGCCTTTGCACAAATCATCTGGCCGCAACTGGCCTCGCGCCTGCGCTGGCCGCTCTTGGCGGTGCTGGCCTATGGCCTCACGGTGGTCGACATGGCGCTCATCATCGGCCCCGCATCACCACCCACCTTGGCGGTGCTGACCTGGCAATGGCTGAGCGATGCCGACCTGCTCACGCAAGCGCAAGGCGTGGCGGCGGCGGGGTGGTTGACGGGCACGGTGTTGGTGGCGGGCGTGGTCACGGCTTGGCTTGTAGGAGCTGCGTCCTCGCGGCGAATGCGGGGCTATGGCCAGCGCCTGATGCTGGCTTGGGCAGCGCACCTGCCCAAGCCAAGTTTTGTGGTGGGGTGGTCGCCAAATGTCGTTTGGACGCTGATCCTCAGCACCTACATCGCCGTCTGGTTCGCCCTGACCGTGGGCAGTGTCTCGGGCGTGTGGCCTTTCCCCCAAGTGTGGCCCGAGTTGTGGACGCTCAGCGCCTGGCAACAAGTGGCCAGCAGCGCCCACACCGTGTGGACCACCTTGGGCCTGGGCGTGGCGTCGGCCAGTGTGTGTTTGTTGTGGTCAGTGGCCTGGCTGGAGCTGGCCCCGCGCCGCTGGCAGCAGGCCTTGCAACCCTGGTTCTTGTTGCCGCTGGTCTTGCCTTCGGTGCTGTGGGTGGTGGGCTTGTACAGCCTGGCGCTGCATACCCGCCTTGAAGGCCAATGGCTGGGCCTGAGCCTGGCGCACGCGGTCATGGTCTTGCCCTATGTGGTGCTGGCGCTGGTGCCTGCGTATCAGGCGGTGGACCCGCGCCAAGCCGCGCTGGTGGCCAGCTTGGGCCAGGGCCGCTGGGTGTATTTGTGGCGTGTGAAGTGGCCATTGCTCCAACGCGCCATCGCCTCGGCTTGGGCCGTGGGCTTTGCGGTCAGCGTGGCGCAATACCTGCCCACGCTCTATGTGGGCGCGGGCCGCTTTGCCACCGTCACCACCGAAGCCGTCACCTTGGCTGCAGGTGCGCAACGCTCGCTCATGAGCGCCTACGCCGCGCTGCAAATGCTTTTGCCCATCGCCGCCTTTGCGCTGGCCGCGTGGCTGGGCAGGCCCCGCAGATTTGAGAAGATCGCCCCCATGAAAGCCACACCATGACCGACACCCCACCCGATGGCCTTGATCACGGCATGAAAGACGGCATGAACGACGGCCTGCACGTTCACATCGAACGCTTGGGCAGCGCGCATTACGCGCTGGTGAGCGGCCTGCGCCTAGACGTGCCGCCCGGCGAAATCCTCACGCTCATGGGCCCGAGCGGTTGCGGCAAAAGCTCGGTGCTCGCGTCAATAGCGGGCACGCTGACCAGCGTGTCCGAAGGGCTGTTGCCACTGCAGCTGCAAGGCACGGTGCAACTCAATGGCCGCGAACTCTCGCACCTCCCCACCCACCAACGCGGCGTGGGTTTGGTGTTTCAAGACGCCTTGCTTTTCCCGCACATGACGGTGGCCGAGAACCTGCTGTTTGCCGTGCCCGTCAATGACGTCAGGGGCACCAAGGCCAGCACCGCGCAGCGCCAAGCCCGCGTGCAACAAGCGCTGCAAGAAGCAGAGCTGAGCGGCATGGGCGAGCGCGACCCGTCCACGCTCTCGGGCGGGCAGCGCGCGCGTGTGGCGCTCATGCGTGCTTTGTTGGCCGAGCCGCAAGCGCTGCTGCTCGACGAGCCGTTTTCCAAACTCGACGCCGCCTTGCGCGCCCAGCTGCGCCCGTGGGTGTTTGCGCATGTGCGCGAGCGGCGCATCCCGGTGGTGCTGGTCACGCACGACGCACAAGACGTGGCCGACGCGCAGCGCGTGCTGCACTTGCGCGCCACCGAAGAAAGCCCAAGCCATGTTTGACCGCCATGTTTGACCGCCATGTTTGACCGCCACGCCCAAACCCTCTTGCGCCCCGCGCTAAACGCCGCCGCACGCGGCTTGGTGCGCGCAGGCATCAGCGCCGACGCGCTGACCTGGTTGGGCTTTGCCATCGGCATGGCCGCCGCCGTGGCCATTGCGTTGCAAGCGTGGTGGTGGGGCTTGGCGCTGCTGCTGGCCTCGCGCTTGCTCGACGGCCTGGACGGCAGCGTGGCCCGCCTGACCCAGCCCACCGACGCGGGCGGCTTCCTGGACATCGCGCTCGACTTCGTGTTTTATGCCTCCATCCCCCTGGCCTTTGCGGTGGCCAACCCCGCCACCAACGCCCTGCCCGCTGCCGCCCTGCTGGCCAGCTTCATCGGCACCGGCAGCAGCTTTTTGGCCTTCGCCGCACTGGCCGAAAAACGCGGCCTGACGGACACCGCCTTGCCGGGCAAAAGCTTTTACTTCTTGGGCGGCCTGACCGAAGCCACCGAAACCATCACCGTCTTCGCCGCCATGTGCGTGTGGCCTGAACACTTTGCGGTGCTGGCTTATGGGTTTGCTGTGTTGTGTGCCATCACTACGGGGATGCGGGTTTGGTGGGGGTATGGGCGGTTGGGGTGAGGTTAAGCCGCAATTGAGCCCCCTACTGGCGAGCAAATTTCCACCAAAGTTCCATCAGGGCAACGGACATAAGAGACAACTTGCCCCCATGGTTTTGTCTCAGGTTCTTTCAACTCGGTAGCCCCAGCGGTTAGGGCTTTGGCGTGCGCCTCGACAACAGACGGCGTCACCAAGGCTATTTCGACGCCAAGGGGTTTACTGGATTCACTTGCAGCGACAAAACCCGCAGGAAAATTCATTTTCCCTAGTTCGTGTGATGCAAAGGCGAGTGTTGTTTCGCCTGTTTCAAGCTCACCGTAATCGCCAGACTCATGCAGAAAGCGGCGTGACAGACCAAATGCGTCTTCAAAGAACGTCAAAGATGCAGCGACATTTGGAACGTAGATCATTGTGTAACCGAGTTTCATGCGTTGTCCTGTTTGGTGGCCTGCAAAGCAAGCAATAAATACTGAGCCAATTTTTTATCCTTGATCTGAGAGACAGACATCAACTTGACGTGCCGACGCCCCTTTCCTGTCCCTTCCAGAAACCCGAAAGGGTCAATGATTTTTGCGCCGTTTCCGAATTCGACAGTGACGTGCGCTTTGTAGGCGAAGACGCCACCAAACTGGACGCCTGAAGTAAAGAGGATGCCGCCGTATTTGACTTCTTCCGACGCGGATTCAATGGTGATTTTTATTAAGGCTCGAACGGCTCCGACGATCTCATAATTTTGCTCACTTACAAGACGGATGTCTTCAAGCAGAGCTTGAACAGATTTCTTTGTCATGTTGTGGGTCGATTCCTTAGCAGGCTGTCAGCTTTTTCGCATGACGTTGTCTCTCAAATTGAGCGAGGGGTTAGGCCTCACCGCGTTACAGCCAACTCTCAGGGTATTTACCACCGAAGGCAGCGGGCGAGTAGCGGTGAAGCAGGTCATCCGCAGGGAGCGTTGTGTCTGGCATCGTTTTGAGCAAGGCGAACTCCTCAACGAGGGGTTTGAACTTCTCGCTTCCCAAGTCTGACAGGCAGTTATAGAAGAGCAGCTTGAGTTCGGCACTCGACAGCTGAGCGCGTATGAGATTCGTATAGAAGCGTTGTTCGATGCTGCTCGTCCCTTTGACCAATTTGACGATGTTGTACAAGAGCCTGAAGTAGTGGCCGAGCGCGGCTTGGTGTTCCCTATAGAAGATTTCGTAGTGCGGCAGGAACGCTTCATATGTCTCGATCGCGCCATGGTTGATAAGTTGACCTTCGAGTTCGCCGAGGTAGTGCTGAAAGCAGGCGCGCCCCTTCAGGGACAGATTAAGGACTTCCATCGAAGCGACTATGTCGTTGTGGAGGCGCAGACTCTGAAAAAACGTACCTTCGAATGTCTGTTGCCGGAGCGTTTCATTCTGCTTAGTGAGCGCTTCTGCCGAGTTCCGTAGTTCCTTGACCGAGAGTCGAAGCTCGCGGACCTGTAAACCGAGAGTTGCCAGCAGCGCCAGCAACGCAAGCAGACTGAACGTTGGATTGAGCAAGCCCCCGACGTAATCTCCAAACTGACCCCACTTCTCTGGTTCCTTGGCCAATGGGCCGTGAAACTGCCAAACGTAGACCGCAACCACTACGACGGCGACAGCTATACCTACATAGGCCAGGCTCGTGAGCCTGGCCACGTGCTTGGTCGCCTCGGCAACCTCCGCATCGGCGGTGTCGTGTTTTTCTGCGGGCGGCATCGAGGTGTGTGTCCGTGAAGACTAACGTTTGAATTCAGCGGCTGCCGTAGGCAGTCCGTTGGAATGATTTGTTAGCCCTTACAGTACAAGGTGGCAGCAAGGAGGACATACAAAAAACCAAAGCAAACTGGAACCCAGTTCTCAACATGTGTAAGCGGCAGGTATTTTTTCCTGTCTTTTCCTGCCCCCAGTACAACCCACTCCTCGTCATATGGCGCAACTGGCAACATTTGCTCAAGTGCATGGACAACCTTGAATTTCCCTGAGTTGAGTTGCCGATAGGAGTGAACTACACGCCACCACACAAAACAAAGCAGAATTACTGCGATAAACGGCGTAAGCCCAAGCAAAGTTGGTTGTAGTACTTTTTCCTTTAGCAAGACTGTGAAGGCCGTAATTAGCGCTGTGTGGACGCCCACAAAGAATGAATTAGCCAGCATTCGTCTTGCACTGATCCGATCTGCCATCTCGACATACAGTTTGTACTGCTCAAAGAGATGCTTTTCAAATTCGGCACCGTACAACTCTTTGTTCTGCCTAATAAGACCCATATTCGTCACCGCGTAGATCAGATGGCGTGATTGCGGATGGCATCAACAATTGATTGGCTTTGCCATTTCACAATCTCATCAGCATTGTCTTTCACTATCTGCGATGTCTTTTCAGAAGCCCATGGCTCGACAGCAATGATGGGCTTGCTGTAGTCGGTCTTTGAAATCTGTATTTCTTTGTTGATCCACTTGGAGTAAGTGCTGTAGACACCCGCAAGCATCACGACGCAATTGACTGGAGCAATTTGAGCTTTGATTGCCGCATACAGCTCTGCCTCGTTTTTGGCGTTGTGGATTGGGTCATCCTTTGGTACGGAATAATTTGCCCAAGTGAAGTTGGGGTGCTCATCAAAGAACTTAACGAGCTTCTCGTAAGCATCGCCGTAAGTCCACGAGTGACTGATGAACAGTCGGTATGTCTTCAGTGCGGGCATGGTGCCTCCTAGTTGTTGATTGGAAGGGCTAACATGATGTAGATCGCAAAACCTGGTTGATACACCCGGCCCGTGTCGATACATCTTTTTGTTGAAATCGTCGCAAGCGGCTTGTGCCATGGGTTTCACACCAACCGCTGTGCGTGCATGCAGGTATAAATTTGCAGACCAAACCCGGCACCAACCCCTTGCAACCTCCCCACCGCACCATCCAGCGCAGCAGGCCCGAAGCGCCCAATTATAACCAAATAAATACTAAAAATTAGCTACAAAACGCCTTTACTCGTAAACCCCCATGCGCCCCCTCAACCCCACCCCAACCCCCAACCAAAGCTGGGCATAATCATTCACGCCCCCGCTGGCCACCCCGCCCAAACGCCCCTCGGCAAACCGCCAAAAACAACAGTCAGCCCCCGCACAGATGACCGCCAACGCCTTCCACAACATCGCGCAAATTGAAACCAGCCTGTGGGAAGCCGCCGATCAACTCCGTGCCAACTCCAACCTCACGGCCACCGAATACTCCATGCCGGTGTTGGGCGTGATTTTTCTGCGGCACGCCACCAACCGTTATCAGACCGCGCTGCAAGCCATCGAGGCCGCGCAGGCGGCGGGCACCATGCCCAAGCGCCCACTGGTCAAAGGCGACTTCATCAAGCGCCGCGCTTTGATGCTGCCCGAGGCCGCACGCTACGACACTTTGCTCAACCTGCCTTCGGGCGCCAGTTTGGGCGGCGCACTGGTCGCGGCCATGCATGCGATCGTGGCCGACTTGGCTTGCGTCTCGGGCTGTATGTTCGTGCAGAGCAGCCACTTCATCTGAAAAATAGTGTCTGCGTGCTACATTGATCCCATGTTGTTTAGCACACGTTTCAATTTGCCTGTTGTATTGACCATGCACGCCCGCAAACGGTTGCTTGATCATGCTATTTCCATCGAGGAGCTGATGCAAGTGATTGACACTGGTGAAACACGGTTCAAAGACCCAACCCATCTGTGGGCGTATAAAAATCTCCCTGGGCGAACTGATAATTTGGTCTGTGCGGTGCTGGTCCTCGAAGACGCCGTGGTCGTTAAAACCGTCATGCACGCATTTGTATTGGAGGATTAACCCATGAAAACCACCTACTACGACCAAGATGACATCTTGGTGATTCATCTCTCGGATAAACCCATTGCACGCGAGGTGTCGCAGGACTGGAACACGCATGTCAGCTACGCCGCTGATGGCACAGCCGTAGAAGTTGTCGTGTTGGACGCCAGAGCCAACGGCGCACTCCCGGTAGAAATCCTCCACGGCCAAGCAGCCTGATTGACCATCTCCCCATACCTGTCACTGCCCGAGCCACCCTACACGCCGCAAGACAAAGTGGACGTGGCGCAATTGGTTTACCAGCACATTCGGCAGCAGAGCTTGCGGGCATAGGCAAGCGGGTTTCAATTCAACGGGAATGCGGCTTCTATGTAGGCGATTGCGGTGAATACGTTGCATATTCACCGCAATATGTGCGGTGAATGTGGCGCATAATCACCGCATGCTCACTGAAAAGACCCCCCGCAAACGCACTTACCTTTGGCAGCGCCCCGACTGGCCGCAGTGGCGTTATGACGCGACTGCGCTGGCCGGGCCGTTGGCACAGTTGCACCGTGCGCAAGGTGAGTTGGTGGGGCGGATGGCCCACTTGGGGCTGGCGCAGCGCGATCTGGCGACTGTGCAAGCTTTGACGCAAGAGGTCATCACCACCAGCGCCATTGAGGGTGAAACGCTCAACCTAGAGGCGGTGCGCTCGTCCATCGCCCGGCGCTTAGGGGTTGACATTGGTGCGCTTGCACCCGCTGACCGCCATGTGGATGGCGTGGTGGACATGGTGTTGGACGCCACCCAGCAACACGCCCAGCCGCTCACAGCCGAGCGCTTGTTTGGCTGGCATGCGGCGCTGTTTCCCACCGGTTTCAGTGGCCGTGTGCGGATTCAGGTGGGCACCTGGCGCAACGACGCAGCGGGTCCGATGCAAGTGGTCTCGGGCCCGGTGGGCCGAGAAAAGGTGCACTTTGAGGCACCACCCGCCCACACCTTGCCCGCACAAACCGCTGCGTTTTTGGAGTGGTTCAACGCCGGGCCGGTGGGTGATGCGCTGGTGCACGCTGGGCTGGCGCATTTGTGGCTGGTGACTTTGCACCCGTTTGACGATGGCAATGGCCGCGTCAGCCGTGCTGTGGGCGACATGGCCTTGGCCCGAGCTGAAGGCTCTGCGCAACGCTTTTACAGCCTGAGTGCGCAAATTCAGCGCGAGCGTAAACAGTATTACGAGCAACTCGAAATCACCCAACGCGGCACGATGGACGTGACCCCGTGGCTGGATTGGTTTTTGGGCTGCTTGTTGCGTGCGGTTCAGGGTGCTGATGGTTTGTTGGTGGGCGTGCTGGACAAGGCGCAGTTTTGGCAAAGGTGGGCAGACACGCCGATGAATGCACGTCAGATATTGGTGCTGAACCGCATGCTCGACGGCATGGACGGCAAGTTGAACAACGCCAAGTGGGCCAGCATCGGACAATGTTCGGCCGACACGGCGCTGCGTGACATCAATGATTTGTTGGCGCGTGGTGTATTGCGCCGCTTGGAAGGTGGTGGGCGCAATACGGCCTATGCGTGGGTGACATAGGGTGTGTGCCACGCCCATCGCCCACGGGGGTGGGCTCCTACAAAAACCTGGGCTTTGCCTGTCGCGCAAGCCTTCAAGGGTCTGGAGCCCTATGAGGGAAGGCGGCAGCTGTAACTTATTGCTCTATCGTGCCGAATAAAAGGCATCTGCGGTTATGGTTCAAATCGCGAGTGGGGTGCTCATTTTCGGGCCCCGACCCTATTGGAGTTTTTTATGCGCCTTCGTCAAATTGTTTTGCTGCTCTTGCTGGCGCTGGCCATCGGTGCCTTTGTCGCGCTGGACCTCGGGCGCTTCTTGAGCTTTGAGCAACTCAAAGCCAGCCAGGCCAGTTTTGCGCAGCTGCACGTCGAGCAGCCGCTTGCGGTGGCGGCGGTTTATTTCTTGATTTATGTGCTGGCGACAGCGCTGTCCATTCCGGGGGCCGTGGTCATCACCTTGGCCGGTGGGGCTATTTTCGGCTTGTGGCCCGGTTTGCTGATTGTGTCGTTTGCGTCCACCGTGGGCGCGACCTTGGCGTTTTTGGCGTCGCGCTTTTTGTTGCGCGACTGGGTGGAGGCGCGCTTTGGTCAGCGCCTGGCCGACATCAATGCAGGCGTGAACCGCGAGGGCGCGTTTTACCTCTTCACTTTGCGCCTGATTCCGGTGGTGCCATTTTTCCTGATCAACCTGCTCATGGGCCTCACGCGCATGAAGACCTGGACGTATTACTGGGTCAGCCAGCTGGGCATGCTGGCGGGCACGGCGGTGTATGTGAACGCGGGCACGCAACTGGCGCAGCTCGAATCGGTGAAGGGCATTTTGAGTCCGGTGCTTTTGGGCAGCTTTGTGTTGCTGGGCATCTTCCCCTTGTTGGCGCGGCGTGTGGTGGCTGCCGTCCAAAAGCGCCAGGTCTATGTCCGCTGGGCCAGCGTGCGCCCCAAGACGTTTGACCGCAACCTGATCGTCATCGGCGGCGGTGCGGGCGGTTTGGTCAGCGCCTACATCGCCGCAGCCGTGAAGGCCAAGGTCACACTGATCGAGGCGCACAAGATGGGTGGCGACTGTTTGAATTACGGCTGTGTGCCGAGCAAGGCGCTGATCAAAAGCGCCAAGCTGGCCCAACAAATGCGTCATGCATCGAAGTACGGCCTGAGCGATGCGGCCCCGAGCTTCAGCTTCAAAGCGGTGATGCAGCGCGTGCACGACGTGATCAAAGCCATCGCGCCGCACGACAGCATCGAGCGCTACACCGGCCTGGGCGTGGAGGTGTTGCAGGGTTACGGCAAACTGGTGAACCCGTGGACGGTGGAAGTGGCTTTGAACGATGGGTCAACCCAACGCTTGACTGCCCGCAGCATCGTGATCGCCGCCGGTGCCCGCCCCTTCGTGCCGCCACTGCCCGGCTTAAACGATGTCGGCTACGTGACCAGCGACACCCTGTGGGAAGCGTTCGCCAAGCTCGATGAAGTGCCCCAGCGTTTGGTGGTGTTGGGCGGTGGCCCGATTGGTTGCGAGCTGGCGCAAAGCTTTGCCAGACTGGGCTCACATGTCACGCAAGTGGAAATGGGTGCTCGGATCATGATCCGCGAGGACGAAGAGGTCAGCGAACTCGCTAAAGCCTCGCTGGAGGCCGATGGCGTGCAAGTGCTCGCCGGCCACAAGGCGCTGCGCTGCGAGATGGTTGACGGCGAAAAGACCTTGGTGGTGGAACACGCCGGTGCAGAGCAGCGCATCGTGTTCGACCAGCTGCTGTGCGCCGTGGGCCGCGTGGCGCGTTTGCAGGGTTATGGACTGGAAGACTTGGGCATTCCCACCCACCGCACGGTAGACACCAACGAGTACCTGCAAACCATCTACCCCAACATCTACGCCGCAGGCGACGTGGCGGGCCCGTTTCAGTTCACCCACACCGCCGCGCACCAAGCGTGGTACGCCGCCGTGAACGCGCTGTTTGGTGAGTGGAAGCTGTTCAAGGCCGACTACTCGGTGATTCCGTGGGCGACTTTTATCGAACCCGAGGTGGCGCGTGTGGGCCTGAACGAGCAAGAAGCCAAAGAGCAGAACATTGCCTATGAAGTCACGAAGTACGGCATCGACGATCTGGACCGCGCCATCGCAGACAGCGAGGCCCACGGTTTTGTGAAGGTGCTCACCATGCCGGGCAAGGACAAGATTTTGGGCGTGACCATCGTGGGTGCCCACGCGGCAGATTTGCTGGCCGAGTACGTGCTGGCCATGAAGCATGGCCTGGGGTTGACCAAGATTTTGGGCACCATCCACACCTACCCCACGATGTCTGAGGCCAACAAATATGCGGCAGGTGAATGGAAGCGTGCCCATGCGCCGCAGAAGCTGCTGGCCTGGGTGAAGAAGTACCACGATTGGCGGCGTGGATGAAACTGTTTTTGAAGCACGCTCCTGCGCTGCTGGCGCTGGGCATAACTTGCGCCACGGCATCGGCCCTCGCGCAAACCCTCGCGCCCTTGGTGCCTGTCGACAGCACAACCGCCAGCCCATGGCGGTTTGTGGGCTTTCCCAAATCCAAGGCCGACATCCCGCCCACGCGCTTTGAATTGGCCGATGTGCAAGGCGAGCGGGCGCTGAAAGTCAGCACCCGCGCTTCGTATGGCACCTGGGTGCACGATCTGCCCAAGGCCAACCCGGGCCGACTGCAATGGCTCTGGCGGCTGGACCAGCCGCTCACGGGCGGCAAAGGGGCGGTCGACATCTTGACCAAAGCCGGAGACGACGCCGCCCTCAAGGTCTGTGTGATGTTTGACCATCCGCTGGACCGCGTGCCTTTTGCCCAGCGCACCTTGTTGCGCATGGCCCGCAGCGTGAGTGGCGAAGACCTGCCAGCCGCCACGCTTTGCTATGTGTGGGACAGCGTGTATCCCGCGGGCCTGCAAGGCGCTAACCCTTACACGCAGCGCGTGCGCTTCATCAGCTTGCAAGGCAAAGGCGCGCCTTTGGCCCAGTGGCAAACAGAAGCCCGCGACGTGGCCGCCGACTTTGCAAACTTGTTTGCCGATGAGCTGCCTGCAGGGGCAGGTGTTCCTAAAATACGTGCGGTGCTGATTGGGGCCGACAGCGACAACACCGGCGCTCAGAGCGTGGGTTGGGTTCGTGGCCTTCAGTGGCAACCCTAGACCGCCATCCCTGTGAAGCGATCAGGCTCAGGTGTGTCCCAAAGCCTGCGACAGGGCGGCGGCTTCTTTGACCAGCACGGCGCCGAACTGGCGCACCTTGCCCTCTTTGAGGCGGGCACCTGGCCCAAACACGGCGATGGAGCCAGCCACCTGGCCATGGCTGTTGAAGAACGGTGCCGCAATGGCCACGGCCCCTTCAATCAAGGCGTTTTTGCTGGTGGCGTAGCCCCGTTTCCTGATTTGGCGCAGCTCTTGCGCCAAGCGGATGGGGTCCAGGTTCAGGCCTTCGGCATAACGCTCGATGGCCTCGATGGAGGTGTTGGCATGTGCCAGGATGACCTGGCCACTGGCCCCCAAAACAATGCGTTCTTGGTAACCCACACCCCTTTTGAAGCTCAGCGCCTGGGGGCTGGCCAACTCGGCAACGCACAGCCGCATGGCGCCTTGCGGTACAAACAAGGCCACGGTTTCCTGGGTGGCGGCCCACACGCGCTGCATGATGGCTTGGCCCACAGCAGAGACATTCAGACCTGACGACCAGACGTGTGTGAGCTGCCCCACCGCTGGGCCGAGCCTGAACCGCTGGGGTTCGCCCGAAGACACCACAAAGCCTGAATGCACCAGCGTTTGCAGCAATCGGTACAAGGTAGGCCGACTCAAGGGGACGCGTTCGAGCAATTGCGCGGCGCTCAGTTCGTGCTCGTTGACCGAGAACGCTTTCAAAATGTCCAAAGCCCGTTCCACGGCCCGGACGCCATCGCCGCTGCTGATGCTCATGCCAAAACCCTTCAAAACCTTGCGTGTGCCGTGAGTATAGGAATGTCCGTCTGGTGGACAAGATTATCATTTTGAATAAAGCTGCACAGTTGGGCATGACTGTGACAGTCACTTATTCAAGCCAAGGAGACGCTTTTTCATGAACAAGGACATGTCTGAAACCCTGATTCGAGTGGGCCCCGGCACGCGCATGGGCAACCTGATGCGGCGTTATTGGGTGCCCGCTTTGAGCAGCAGCGAAATCGAGCTGGCCGACGGTCCGCAAGTGCGCATCGAGTTGTTGGGCGAAAAGCTGCTGGCCTTTCGCAACACCGATGGCCAAGCTTGCATGATTGGTGAGTTTTGCTCACACCGCGGTGTCTCGCTGTACTTTGGCCGCAACGAGGAAAACGGCATCCGCTGCGCGTACCACGGTGTCAAGTTTGACGGCCTTGGCCAGTGTGTGGACGTGCCGTCCAACCCCAAGGCCTGTGCGCACATGCACATCAAAGGCTATCCCTGCGTGGAGCGCGGCGGCATTGTCTGGACCTACATGGGCCCGCCCGACAAAATGCCCGAGCCGCCCGAGCTGGAGTGGTGCACCTTGCCCGATAGCCATGTGTTCGTCTCCAAGCGCCTTCAGTATTCCAGTTACCTGCAGGCCATGGAGGGTGGCATCGACACCGCCCATGTCTCGTATGTGCACCGCTATGAAGTGGACACGGACCCGATGCATCAGGGCGTCAAGGCGCTCGACTACATCAAGGCCGATGGCAATGTGGTGTTTGAAATCGAGAAGACCTCGTATGGGATGAGCTTGTATGGCCGTCGCATGGGTGAGCCCGACAGTTATTACTGGCGCATCACGCAGTGGTTGTTCCCTTGGTTCACCATGATTCCGCCGTTTGGCCACCACGCGCTCGGCGGCCATGCCTGGGTGCCGGTCAACGACCACGAGTGCTGGGCCTGGAGCATGAATTGGCAACCCAAGCAGCCGCTGAGCGCCGAAGAAAACGAAGCCATGGCCGCGGGCAAAGGGATCCATGTGGAATACGACGCGCCAGGCAGTTTTGTGCCCAAAGCCAATCGCGACAACGACTACCTGATGGACCGCAAGGCCCAGCAGGAAAAACGCGCTTACAGCGGTGTGTTCGGGTTTTCGGCGCAAGACTATTCCTTGCAGGAAAGTATGGGTTCCATCCAGGACCATGCGGCCGAAAAACTGTTGCCCACCGACCGAGCCATCGTCATGGCCCGGCGCATGCTGCACGATGCGGCGGTGGCGCTGGAGCAAGGCATTGAGCCCCCGGCATTGGATGCCTCTGAGCAACATGTTCGCCCTGCTGGCGTTTTGTTGCCCAAGGGCGATGACCCCATGGTTTGGGCCAAAGCGCACCTGGCCAATGGACTGGACGAACCAGTGTTTTCGATATGACCATTTTTTCATTGCACACACGCACAACAGGAGACAACATGAAAAATTTGAATCGTCGGCATTTGGCCACATGGGCTCTGGCCATTCTGGGCCTGAGTTCGGCCATGACAGTGGGTGCACAGGAGTGGGCGCCGACCAAGCCCGTGCGCATCATCGTGCCCATCACCGGCAGCACCAACGATGTGCTGGCGCGCTTGATCGCCCCCAAACTGCAAGAAGTTTTCGGGCAGCCCTTTGTGGTGGAAAACAAACCTGGAGCAGGTGGCAACATTGGCGCCGACATGGTGGCCAAAGCCGCACCCGACGGCCACACCTTGCTGATTGGCTACAACGGCCCATTGGCCATCAATGTCAGTTTGTTCGACAAAATGCCCTACGACCCGGTCAAGGATCTGGCCCCCATCACCTTGATGGTCAAAGCGCCGCAATACCTGGTGGTCAACCCGGCCTCGGGCATCACCAGCGTGAAGGACTTTGTCGAGAAGACCAAGGCCAACCCAGCCAAGTATTCTTACGGCTCGGTGGCTTTGGGCAGTGCCTCGCACCTGACCATGGAAATGTTCAAGTCGGCGGCCGGGTTCCACATCACCCACATCCCCTACCGTGGCGCTGGGCCTGCGGTCAGTGATTTGATAGGCGGCAACATCCAGGCGGGGTTCTTTGTGCCGGGCAATGTGCAGCAGTTTGCCAAGGAGGGGCGCTTGAAGTTATTGGCGACTTCGGGCCTCAAGCGCTTTGCCAGCACGCCCGACATTCCCACCCTCAGCGAGTCGGGTTACCCCGACTTCGAAGCCACCTCATGGATTGGTTTTCTGACCACGGGCGGCACGCCTGCGCCCATCATCGAGCGCTACAACCGCGAGATCGTGAAGATCGTTCGTTCGCCCGAGATCACCAAGCGCTTGCTGGACATGGAGTTTGAAATTGTGGCCACCACGCCCAACCAGTTCCGTGACTGGATTGGCTCGGAAATCAAACGCTGGGGCAAAGTGATCAAAGACACCGGCACCAAGGCGGAGTGAGCGGCATGGGGCAGCCACGTTTGCAAGGCCAAGTGGCGCTGATCACCGGGGCCGGTTCGGGCATCGGGGCAGCCACCGCCCATGTGTTTTGCCAAGAGGGTGCGGCGGTGTTTTTGGTCGATGCCGACGCGCAGGGCCTGACGCGCACACACCAAGCCCTTTTGCAGGCTTTTCCGAATGCCCAGGTGCGCTGCCTGGCGGCGGACGTGACCGATCGCGCCTTGGCTTTGCAAGCGGTGGACGACTGCGTAGCGGCTTTTGCAGGCTTGGATATCCTGGTCAACAACGCTGCCATGCGCAACTATTCGCCAGCCGCGGAGGCCACTTCGGCCGAGTGGCTAGCCATTGTGGGCGTCAACCTGGTGGGCATCACGAATTATTGCCATGCTGCTTTGCCGCACCTGCGCAGCACCGGCCACGGCAGCATCGTGAATGTGTCTTCCTGTTATGCCGTCAAGGGGCGCAAAGGCATGGCCTTGTACGACGCCACCAAAGCCGCGCAACTGGCCTTGACCCGGTCCTTGGCGTGTGAAGAGGCGGCGCACGGTGTTCGCGTCAACGCGGTATGCCCCGGCTCAACGCTGACGGATTTCCATGTCGCACGCGCACAAAAAATTGGCAAAAGCGTGGAGCAACTCAAGACCGAACGCAAAGACAGCTCTTTGTTGGGTCGCTGGGCCACCCCTGAAGAAATTGCCTGGCCGATTTTGTGGATGGCTTCGTCAGAGGGCTCGTTCATCACCGGCAGCACCTTGGTGGTGGATGGCGGCTTGCACATCGTTTGATGCAGATGGTGATCGGGTCGGGATTGGCGCGTTCGAGCCCGTTGCCGTCTGCGGCTTGGCCGATGACTTGAAGCCGCAGGCACTGCATCGCTTGATTGGGGACGGATAATTCGTGGATGACCCCCAAAATCAAGCTTTACTTGGACCTGATTCGCTGGAACCGACCTGCCGGCTGGCTGTTGTTGTTGTGGCCGACTTTGTCCGCCTTGTGGGTGGCTGCTGGCGGTTTTCCGGGTTGGCATTTGTTGGCGGTGTTCACGCTGGGCACCGTCCTCATGCGCAGCGCTGGGTGCTGCGTCAACGATGTGGCTGATCGCGAATTTGACAAGCACGTCAAACGCACGGCCTCACGCCCAGTGACCAGTGGACGTCTGAGCGTCAAGGAGGCGCTGGTTTTGGGAGTGGTGCTGGCGCTGCTGGCTTTTGTGCTGGTGCTTAGCACCAACCGCGCAACCGTGGCCTGGTCGTTTGCCGCTTTGGCGGTGACCGTGGTTTATCCCTATGCCAAACGCTTCGTGTCCATGCCACAGGCGGTGTTGGGGGTGGCCTTCAGTTTTGGGATTCCGATGGCTTTCGCCGCGGTCCAAAGCGAAGTGCCGACACTGGCCTGGGGCTTGCTTTTGGGCAATTTGTTTTGGGTGCTGGCTTACGACACCGAATACGCGATGGTGGACCGCGATGACGATCTGAAGATCGGCATGAAAACCTCGGCCATCACCTTGGGCAGATGGGATGTGGTCGCCATCGCGGTCTTCTATGCGGCCTTTTTGGTTTTGTGGGCGCTGTTGTTGGACGTGTCCGAACGCGGTGCTTGGCTTTGGGCGGGTTGGGCCGGTGCGGCCGCGCAGGCGATGTGGCATGTGTGGCTGATCAAGGACCGCAGCCGCGAGGGTTGCTTCAAGGCCTTTAGGCTGAACCACTGGGTGGGCTTCAGCGTGTTTGCGGGCTTGGTCTTGTCTTACACCTGATGTCCAGCGCCACTGGCAGGGATTGTTGACCCACGTTCAGGCCTTGCCAAATTCATCACCCAATTCGCGGGCGCGTTGCTCAGCCGCCTGCATGGCGCTCACAAAAGATGGTTTGATGCCGGCTGCTTCCATCGCGCTGATGGCTGCATAGGTGGTGCCGCCTTTCGAGGTGACCCGCTGGCGCAGCACTTCGGGCGATTCATGGGACGCCGCCGCCAAGGAAGATGCGCCCGAAAACGTGGCCACCGCCAGTTGATAGGCCTGTTCGGCACTCAGGCCCATGCCCACGCCCGCTTCGGTCATGGCTTCGAGGAAGAAAAACACATAGGCAGGGCCGGAGCCCGACAAGGCGGTCACCGCGTCCAGCAAAGATTCCTGCTGCACCCACAGGTATTGACCGGTCGTGCCAATGACTTGCGCCACCAGTTGCTGGTCGGTCGGGGTGACCGATGGGCAGGCAAACAAGCCGGTAACGCCCTGGCCCACCAGTGCCGGGGTGTTGGGCATGCAGCGCACCACCCGATCTGTGCCGACCCAGCGGGAAATGCTGTCGGTGCGGATGCCCGCCGCCACCGACAGGTGCAGCGCGCCTCGGGTGTAGGGCATGACCGGGGCGGCGGCTTCGCTGAAGATTTGCGGCTTGACCGCCCAGACCACCAAGTCCGCACCGGCCAAAGCAGGGCCTGCAACGGACAGTGCGGTGATGCCAAAGTCCTTGAGCAGTTTGTCGGCGGCTTCGGCAAAGGGTTCAACCACGGTGAATTGATCGGGTCTCATGCCTTGGCGGATCAGGCCTCCCATGATGGCGCTGGCCATGTTGCCGCCGCCGATAAAGGCCATGTGATTCGCAAAAGAAGTCATGGTGTCAGTCTCTCAGGTGTCTGGGTTGAAAGGTCAATCGGGGAATTGTCGCTGTTTGTCTGAGCGGCTTTGCGCTAATCTTGCGGGCATGGATTACATGCTCTCAATTGACCAAGGCACCACCAGCTCTCGGGCCGTGGTGTTTGACCATGGTGGCCGGGTGGTGGCCATGGCACAGCGCGAATTCACCCAGTTTTTCCCGCAACCGGGGTGGGTTGAGCACGATGCCAACGAAATCTGGCAAACCCAATTGGCTGTCCTGCGCGAGGTGCTGATGCATGCGGGCATCACGGCCCGCCAGGTGCGTGCTCTGGGCATCGCCAACCAGCGTGAAACCACGGTGCTGTGGGATCGCCAAACGGGTGAGCCCGTGGCCCCGGCCATCGTTTGGCAGGACCGGCGCACCACCGGATTTTGCGAGGCCCTGCGCGCTGCAGGCCACGCCCCGGGCATCGCCGCCAAAACCGGCTTGGTCATTGATGCTTATTTTTCAGGCACCAAGCTGGCGTGGCTACTGGACAATGTTCCGGGGGCCCGATTGCGGGCCGAGCGGGGCGAATTGGCCTTTGGCACCGTGGACAGCTGGTTGATGTGGCAGTTGACGGGCGGGCGGGTGCACGCCACAGAGCCCAGCAATGCCGCTCGTACGCTGCTTTTCAACCTGAAAACCGGCACCTGGGATGAGGACATGCTGGCGCTGCTGAACATTCCACACGCTGTTTTGCCACAGATATTGCCCTCATGCGGCCTGGTGGCCGTGACCGATACCCAATGCTTGGGGGGCAGTGTGCCCATTGCGGGCTGGGCGGGAGATCAGCAGGCGGCCCTTTTCGGTCAGGCCTGCTTTGCGCCCGGTATGGCCAAAAACACTTATGGCACGGGCTGCTTCATGCTGATGAACACGGGCGATCAGCCTGTGGCCAGTCAACACCAATTGCTCAGCACCGTGGCCTGGCAAGGTCCAAGCACTGCGCTGCGGCCCTTGGCCTACGCCTTAGAAGGTTCGGTGTTCATGGCTGGGGCCACGGTGCAGTGGTTGCGCGACGGATTGCAGATCATCGACAGCGCGGCCCAGGTTGAAGCCCTGGCTGCCAGCGTGCAGGACACGGGAGATGTCTTTTTGGTTCCCGCTTTTGCCGGATTGGGCACGCCCGACTGGGATGGCCAGGCCAGGGGCACCTTGGTGGGCATGACCCGGGGGACGGGGCGGGCGCACATTGCCAGAGCTGCTTTGGAGGCCATTGCCTTGCAGACGGCCGATGTCTTTCGTGCCATGAGCGCTGACAGTGGATTGGCGCTGACCGAGCTGAGGGTGGACGGAGGTGCCAGCAAAAACGACTTGCTGATGCAAATTCAGGCGAATGTGTTGGGCGTGCCGGTGGTGCGCAGCCACATCAGTGAGACCACGGCGCTCGGGGTGACGTATCTGGCGGGGCTGGCCATCGGGTATTGGTCAGGCGCAGAGGAGTTGACTGCGCAGTGGCAAGAGGAGCGGCGATTCTTGCCGCAATGGCAGGAATCCCAAAGAATGGCCCATGCGCAGCGTTGGCGAGAAGCCGTGGCTCGCTCACGATCGTGGGCTCAAAACTGAAACATGAGGGGGGTCGGCAGGACTCACCCTGGCGGTTCAACGCCAAAGCGCTGGCTTAAAAACAGGAAAATTTCGTCAACATGTTGTACACGACATTTTTTCTGGCATAATCGTGGGCTTCGCCTTTCAAAAGGCGCAGTTATCTGCCCAAACAGAAGCTCAGCAAGTGGTTTGCCGAGTGTATGACGGGTCCAAGACTGATTCCTGCAGGTTGGCTTTTCGGCCAGTTTGCTAGGAGTACAAGTTGGGAACAAAGAAATGATCCAGACAGAATCTCGGTTGGATGTGGCCGACAACACCGGCGCCAAGTCCGTGCTGTGCATCAAGGTGCTCGGCGGGTCTAGGCGTCGTTATGCAAGTGTTGGCGACATCATCAAAGTGAGCATCAAAGAAGCCGCCCCGCGTGGTCGCGTCAAAAAAGGCGAGATCTACAGTGCTGTGGTGGTTCGCACTGCCAAGGGCATCCGCCGTGGCGATGGCTCCCTCATCAAATTCGATGGCAACGCAGCCGTGTTGCTGAACGCCAAGTTGGAGCCTATTGGCACCCGCATCTTCGGTCCGGTCACGCGTGAACTGCGTACCGAGAAGTTCATGAAGATCGTGTCCCTGGCTCCTGAAGTACTGTAAGGACGCGCCATGAACAAGATTCGCACAGGCGATGAAATCATCGTCATCACAGGTCGGGATAAGGGCAAGCGCGGCAAAGTCACCGCCCGCGCAACCGACTCCCATGTTTTGATCGACGGTATCAATATCGTAAAAAAGCACGCCAAGCCAAACCCCATGAAGGGCACAACTGGCGGCATCATCGAAAAGGCCATGCCGATTCACCAGTCCAATGTGGCCATTTTCAATGCCGCAACGGGTAAGGCAGATCGAGTGGGAGTCAAACTGCAGGCTGACGGCAAACGCGTTCGTGTTTACAAGTCCAGCGGCGAAGAAATCAAGGTGGCATGAGCATGGCACGTTTGCAACAAATCTTCCGCGAAAAAATCGCACCTGACTTGACAGCCAAATTCGGCTACAAGTCACCTATGCAGGTTCCTCGCATCACCAAGATCACCTTGAACATGGGTGTGTCTGAAGCGGTCGCTGACAAGAAAGTCATGGACCACGCGGTGAGCGACTTGACCAAGATTGCAGGTCAAAAGCCTGTGGTCACCAAGGCCAAGAAAGCCATTGCCGGCTTCAAGATTCGTGAAATGCAGCCAATTGGTTGCATGGTCACTCTGCGCGGCGTTCAGATGTATGAATTCCTTGACCGATTCGTGACCGTGGCTTTGCCACGTGTGCGTGACTTCCGCGGTATTTCTGGTCGCGCTTTCGATGGTCGTGGCAACTACAACATCGGCGTCAAAGAACAGATCATTTTCCCTGAGATTGAGTACGACAAGGTAGATGCCTTGCGCGGTCTCAACATCAGCATCACCACCACGGCCAAGTCTGACGAAGAGTGCAAAGCACTTTTGGCAGCTTTCCGCTTCCCCTTCAAGAACTGAGGTGTCACGTGGCTAAAGTAGCTTTGATCGAGCGCGAGCTCAAGCGTGAAAAATTGGCAGCCAAGTACGCAAAAAAATATGCGGAATTGAAAGCCATCGCCAACGATTTCAAGCGCAGTGATGAGGACCGTGCAGCTGCCCGTATGGGTCTGCAAAAGCTCCCGCGCAACGCCAATCCGACCCGCCAACGCAACCGCTGTGAAATCACCGGTCGCCCACGTGGTACGTTCCGTCAATTTGGTCTGGGTCGCGCCAAAATCCGTGAAATGGCCTTCGCTGGCCATATCCCGGGCGTGACCAAAGCCAGCTGGTAATCGGCAGGAGATAACAACATGAGCATGAGTGATCCTATTGCCGATCTGTTGACCCGCATCCGCAACGCACAAATGGTGGCAAAAGCTGCCGTGATGGTGCCTTCTTCCAAAGTGAAGGTGGCCATTGTTCAAGTGCTGAAAGATGAAGGCTACATTGATGGCTTCCAAGTCAAAACCGAAGATGGCAAAGCCACCCTCGAAATCGCCCTGAAGTACTACGCTGGCCGTCCGGTTATCGAGCGTATTGAGCGCGTGAGCCGCCCCGGCCTGCGTGTTTACAAAGGCCGTGATGCCATTCCCCAAGTCCAAAACGGTTTGGGCGTGGCCATCGTCACCACCCCCCAAGGCGTGATGACCGATCGCAAAGCGCGTGCAGCCGGTGTCGGCGGCGAAGTGCTTTGCTACGTCGCTTAAAGGGAGAAAAAGAATGTCCCGCGTAGGAAAAATGCCTGTGACCATCCCCGTTGGTGTGGATGTGTCAGTTAAACAAGATCAAATCAGTGTCAAGGGCTTGGGTGGTCAACTGGCCATCGCATCCAACATGCTGGTGACTGTGACCAACGAGGGCGGCAAATTGAGTTTTGCCCCAGCCAATGATTCACGCGAAGCCAATGCCATGAGTGGCACCATGCGACAGCTGGTGAACAACATGGTGAATGGCGTGACCAAGGGCTTCGAAAAGAAGTTAAACCTGGTCGGCGTGGGCTACAAGGCGGCAGCATCCGGTGCCAAATTGAATCTGGCTGTTGGTTATTCACACCCTGTCAACATTGAAATGCCTGCGGGCATCACGGTGGCCACCCCAACCGCGACTGAAATCGTGATCAAGGGTGCCGACCGTCAACGTGTTGGCCAAATTGCTGCTGAGATCCGTGCTGTTCGTCCTCCTGAGCCTTACAAAGGTAAGGGCATCCGTTATTCGGATGAGAAGATCACGATCAAAGAGACCAAGAAGAAATAAGGAGCTGCACCATGTTGACCAAGAAAGAGCAGCGTCTGCGTCGTGCGCGACAAACACGCATCCGCATTGCACAGCAAGGCGTGGCCCGTTTGACCGTGAACCGTACCAACTTGCACATCTATGCCAGCGTTATTTCTGGTTGCGGCACCAAAGTTTTGGCGAGTGCATCCACTGCCGAGGCCGAAGTGCGCACGGCCTTGGGTGCGGTTGGCAAGGGTGGCAATGCCGCCGCTGCCGCAGTCATTGGCAAGCGCATTGCTGAAAAAGCAAAAGCAGCTGGCGTCGAGAAGGTCGCCTTCGACCGTGCAGGTTTCGCTTACCACGGTCGTGTCAAGGCTTTGGCCGAAGCAGCCCGCGAAGCAGGTCTGCAGTTCTAAACGGATCGGAGTAACAAATGGCTAAATTTACAGCAAAACCGCAGAGCGACGGTCCGGAAGACGGTCTGCGTGAAAAGATGATCGCGGTGAATCGCGTGACCAAGGTGGTCAAGGGCGGCCGTATCCTCGGTTTCGCAGCTTTGACCGTGGTCGGTGACGGCGATGGTAAGGTGGGCATGGGCAAGGGCAAATCGAAAGAAGTGCCAGCGGCTGTGCAAAAAGCGATGGAAGAAGCCCGTCGTAACCTCGCCAAAGTCCACCTCAAAAATGGCACCATTCACCATGCCGTGCACGGCCACCACGGTGCTGCCCGCGTGATGATGGCACCAGCGCCAAAAGGTACTGGCATCATCGCTGGCGGTCCTATGCGTGCTGTGTTCGAAGTGGTGGGCATCACGGACATCGTGGCCAAGAGCCATGGTTCATCCAACCCCTACAACATGGTTCGTGCCACATTGGACGCCTTGTCCAACTGCACAACAGCCTCCAACGTGGCTGCCAAGCGTGGCAAGTCCGTTGAAGAGTTGTTCGGCTGAACCGGAGATCGAACATGACGACACAATCAACCGTGAAAGTCCAATTGGTTCGCAGCCCAATTGGCACCAAAGTTACTCACCGCGCCACAGTTCGTGGATTGGGTCTGCGCAAGCTCAACTCCGTGAGTGAGTTGCAGGATACGCCCGCTGTGCGCGGCATGATCAACAAGATCAGCTATCTGGTCAAAGTTCTCTAAGAGGCCGATGATGGAACTCAATAGCATCAAGCCTGCAGAAGGCTCCAAGCACGCACCACGCCGAGTTGGCCGTGGTATTGGCTCCGGTCTGGGTAAAACAGCAGGCCGTGGTCACAAAGGTCAGAAATCCCGTTCGGGTGGTTACCATAAAGTCGGTTTCGAAGGCGGTCAGATGCCTTTGCAGCGCCGTCTGCCCAAGCGCGGATTCAAATCACACTTGCTGAAGTACAACGCAGAAATCACACTGACCACTTTGTCCCGTTTGGATTTGGCGGAAGTGGATGTTTTGACACTGAAGCAAGCCGGTCTTGTTTCACAAATGGCCAAAGTGGTCAAAGTGATCAACACGGGTGAGTTGACCAAGGCTGTCAAGTTGACAGGCATCGGTGCAACTGCGGGTGCAAAGGCAGCCATTGAAGCTGCTGGCGGCACCGTGGTCTGAAACTTGATGGACGAGACACAACGTGGCAACCAACGCTAATCCAACAGCCAAAGCAGGAAAGTACGGTGACTTGCGTCGTCGACTGGTCTTCCTGCTGTTGGCGTTGGTGGTCTACCGTATCGGAGCGCACATTCCTGTGCCCGGCATCGATCCTGACCAGCTCAAGCAGTTGTTCAACGGTCAACAGGGCGGCATTCTGAGCTTGTTCAACATGTTCTCAGGCGGTGCTCTGTCTCGCTTCACTATCTTTGCTTTGGGCATCATGCCCTACATCTCTGCTTCCATTGTGATGCAGTTGATGACTTACGTTGTCCCTACGTTCGAGCAAATGAAGAAGGAAGGCGAATCAGGTCGTCGCAAGATCACCCAGTACACGCGTTTCGGCGCTTTGGGCTTGGCACTTTTTCAGTCGTTCGGTATTGCCGTTGCGTTAGAAGCCTCTGCTGGTTTGGTGATCAATCCCGGAATGGGCTTTCGCATGACGGCGGTGGTCAGTTTGACGGCCGGAGCGATGTTCCTGATGTGGTTGGGTGAGCAGATAACAGAGCGTGGTCTGGGCAACGGCATCTCGATTCTCATCTTTGCAGGTATTGCTGCAGGTTTGCCTAGCGCATTGGGTGGTTTGTTTGAGCTGGTTCGGACGGGTGCGATGAATCCTCTGATCTCGGTGTTGATCATCGTGTTGGTGGGATTGGTTACTTACTTTGTGGTCTTTGTCGAACGCGGTCAACGCAAGATCCTTGTGAATTACGCACGCCGCCAAGTGGGCAACAAGGTGTACGGTGGTCAATCTTCGCACCTGCCCCTCAAGTTGAACATGGCCGGTGTGATTCCCCCGATCTTTGCTTCCTCTATCATTCTTCTGCCTGCCACTCTGATTGGTTGGTTCAGCTCAGGATCATCTGAAAGTGTCGTGGTTCGGTTCTTCAAGGATGTGGCCAGCGCGCTGGCGCCAGGCCAGCCGATCTACGTGATGTTTTACGCTGCCGCCATCATTTTCTTCTGCTTCTTTTACACAGCGTTGGTTTTCAACAGCCGTGAAACAGCCGATAACCTGAAGAAGAGCGGCGCTTTCATTCCTGGCATTCGCCCGGGTGATCAAACAGCCAAATTCATCGACAAGATCTTGTTGCGTTTGACCGCAGTGGGTGCAGCCTACATCACTTTTGTGTGCTTGCTGCCTGAATTTTTGATTCTGAAATACAATGTTCCGTTTTACTTTGGTGGCACTTCTCTGCTGATCATCGTGGTCGTGACCATGGATTTCATGGCTCAAGTGCAAAATTACTTGATGTCACAACAATACGATTCGCTTCTGAAAAAGGCGAGCTTCAAGTCCTGACCGACTTGTTGAAAGTTTGGTAATGAACCCTGAGCTCTGGCGAGGGGCCATATTTTTCACCTGGCCTGTGAAGTCTGGGTATCGATGAGTTTTAGGAGAGAACCATGAGAGTTTCTGCTTCGGTGAAAAAAATTTGCCGTAATTGCAAAGTCATCCGCCGTAAAGGCGTTGTTCGTGTGATCTGCACCGATCCACGTCACAAGCAGCGTCAAGGCTGATTGAATTAGTTTTAGAGGACGAAAATGGCACGTATCGCTGGCATCAACATTCCGCCGCACAAACATGCTGAAATTGGCTTGACTGCCATTTTCGGTATTGGTCGCACCCGGGCTCGACAAATTTGCGAGGCCTCCGGCATCGCTTATTCGAAGAAGATCAAGGACTTGACCGACGCAGACCTGGAAAAAATTCGCGACCAGATCGCAGTGTTCACCATTGAAGGTGACTTGCGCCGCGAAACCACCATGAACATCAAGCGTTTGATGGACATTGGTTGCTACCGTGGTTTCCGCCACCGTCGCGGTTTGCCCATGCGCGGTCAGCGTACACGTACCAACGCACGGACTCGCAAGGGTCCGCGTAAAGGTGCTGCGGCTCTGAAGAAATAAGCAGAATTGAGAAACCACCATGGCAAAAGCACAATCCAACAGCGCCGCACAACGTGTTCGCAAAAAAGTCCGCAAGAACATTGCTGACGGCATTGCTCACGTGCACGCTTCGTTCAACAACACCATCATCACGATCACCGACCGTCAAGGCAACGCCTTGTCGTGGGCTTCATCGGGTGGTCAGGGCTTCAAGGGTTCGCGCAAATCGACACCTTTTGCAGCTCAGGTCGCTTCTGAAGTGGCTGGCCGTGCTGCCCAAGAACAAGGCATCAAAAACCTAGACGTCGAGATCAAAGGCCCCGGCCCAGGTCGTGAGTCTTCGGTCCGTGCCTTGGGTGCACTGGGCATCCGTATCACATCGATCGCCGATGTGACACCGGTTCCCCATAACGGCTGCCGCCCTCAAAAGCGCCGTCGTATCTAAGTTTTAAATCAAGCCCACCGCCAGGCCATGCTTGCATCGCCTGGCTCCCGCATTTATGGATGCGGCAGCTGAATAAAGGAAAATCAAGTGGCACGTTACCTCGGCCCCAAGGCCAAACTTTCACGCCGTGAAGGCACGGATTTGTTCCTCAAGAGTGCACGGCGCTCCATTGCGGACAAGTCCAAATTCGACTCAAAACCAGGCCAACACGGCCGCACTTCAGGTCAGCGGACTTCAGACTACGGTTTGCAGTTGCGCGAAAAGCAAAAAGTCAAGCGCATGTACGGTGTGCTCGAAAAGCAATTCCGCCGTTATTTTGCAGAAGCTGACCGCCGCAAGGGCAATACAGGCTCAAACCTGTTGGCGTTGCTTGAATGCCGCTTGGACAATGTGGTTTACCGCATGGGTTTTGGCTCTACACGTGCAGAAGCCCGTCAGATGGTGTCTCACAAAGCGATCACCGTGAATGGCCAGTCCGTGAACATTCCTTCTTACCTGGTCAAGGCCGGTGATGTGGTGGCGGTTCGCGAGAAATCCAAGAAGCAAAACCGTGTGGTTGAGGCGCTGCAATTGGCCGCTCAAGTGGGTATGCCTGCATGGGTCGAAGTGAATGCTGATAAAGCAGAAGGCACCTTCAAGAAAGTGCCTGACCGTGACGAATTTGGTGCTGACATCAACGAATCGTTGATCGTCGAACTGTATTCACGTTAATACACTGTTTCAATCGTTCCCGGCGCACAAGGCATTGTGGGCCGGGTGCTTCATCAGCCTTACCGGTGTAACGAACCGGGGGTATTGAGAGGAAGTCTGAATGCAAACCAATCTGTTGAAACCCAAAGCTATCCAGGTCGAACAACTGGCAGCCAACCGTGCCAAAGTCACGTTAGAACCATTTGAGCGCGGCTACGGCCACACCTTGGGCAATGCGCTGCGCCGTGTTTTGCTTTCTTCTATGGTCGGTTATTCCGCCACTGAAGTGACCATTGCCGGTGTCGTTCACGAATACTCATCCATCGATGGTGTACAGCAAGATGTTGTGAACATCCTGTTGAACCTCAAAGGTGTCGTGTTCAAATTGCACAACCGCGATGAAGTCACGCTGAGCTTGCGCAAAGATGGCGAAGGTCCGGTCACTGCTGCCGACATCCAGACACCGCATGATGTTGAAATCATCAACCCTGATCACGTCATTGCAAACCTGTCACAAGGTGGCAAGTTGGACATGCAGATCAAGGTCGAGAAAGGCCGTGGTTATGTACCCGGCAGCATGCGCCGCTATGCTGATGAGCCGACCAAAGCCTTGGGCCGCATTGTGCTTGACGCGTCGTTCTCGCCCGTCAAGCGTGTGAGCTATACCGTCGAAAGCGCGCGTGTTGAGCAGCGTACTGATTTGGATAAATTGGTCATTGAAATCGAAACCAATGGTGCCATCACAGCAGAAGACGCTGTTCGCGCATCGTCCAAAATTCTAGTCGAGCAATTGGCTGTGTTTGCACAACTGGAAGGCAGTGAGCTGTCGGCCTTCGATGCCCCTGCAGTGCGCGGTGGTGCCGGCAGTTTCGACCCGATCCTATTGCGCCCTGTGGACGAGCTCGAACTCACCGTACGTTCGGCCAACTGCCTCAAAGCAGAAAACATTTATTACATCGGTGACCTGATCCAGCGTACCGAGAATGAGTTGCTCAAGACCCCTAACTTGGGTCGCAAGTCACTCAACGAGATCAAGGAAGTTCTGGCTTCCCGTGGTTTGACTTTGGGCATGAAGCTCGAATCCTGGCCACCAGCTGGTCTGGAAAAGCGTTAAGTTGAAGTTCCCGGTTAACTCCGGGTTGTGCACGGGCAGTACCTGATACGGCTGTCTGTTTAATAAAGAAAGGTAAGCACCATGCGCCACGGACACGGACTCCGTAAATTGAACCGCACCAGCGAGCACCGCCTCGCCATGTTGCGCAACATGATGAACTCGCTCATTGAGCATGAAGTCATCAAAACAACACTGCCTAAGGCCAAAGAGCTGCGTCGCGTCATTGAGCCGATGATTACTTTGGCCAAAGAAGACAGCCTGTCCAACAAGCGTTTGGCTTTTAACCGCCTGCGTGACCGTGACAGCGTCATCAAATTGTTTGCTGATTTGGGCCCACGTTTCGCCAAGCGTCCTGGTGGTTACACGCGCATCCTGAAAATGGGTTACCGCGTGGGTGACAATGCACCGATGGCTTTGGTTGAATTGGTCGATCGCGCTGAATCACCTGCTGATTCAGCCGCAGAGTAAGCTATAATTCGAAGATATCGCGGGGTGGAGCAGTCTGGTAGCTCGTTGGGCTCATAACCCAAAGGTCGTTGGTTCAAATCCGGCCCCCGCAACCAAATGTCAGCACAAGCTGAACATCAAAAAAGCCCTCTTAGGAGGGCTTTTTTGTGGGCCTTTACACGGCCAAGATGATCGACTACAGCGATGAGTGCACGCTTATGCGCTCAGTCTTTCTAGCAAACCCTGCAAGGCAGCCTCGACAGTCAGCCTTCGAATAGTTTGGCGATCGCCATCGAGGTATTTGAGTTCGGCAGAGGTTTTGCCGCCAACACACCAAGCAATCCATACGGTGCCCACTGGCTTACCAGGGCTGCCACCCGTTGGGCCCGCAACACCTGTCACGGCCACAGCCGCAGCCGCTTTGGATCGGTACACTGCGCCCAGGGCCATGGCCCGCGCGACAGGTTCGCTGACAGCGCCATGCAACTGAATCAATTCCGGTGAGACGCCCAACATGTGCGACTTCGCTTCGTTGGAATAGGACACAAATCCACGCTCAAACCAAACACTTGACCCAGGCAAGTCGGTGCATTGAGCTGCGATCAGACCGCCTGTACAACTCTCGGCGGTTGCCAACATCCAGTGCCGCGCAGTCAGTAGGTGGGCAACACGTTCAACCAATGCCTGCATCACCAGATCCTCCACAAAGCCATCACCAGCAGGGTGCAAAAAACGGCCACCAGGTCGTCCCAAAGGATGCCCCAACCGCCGCGCCAGCCAAAACCTTTGAACAATCGATCAGCCCAAGCGACAGGGCCTGGTTTGACCGCATCAAAAAAACGGAACAGCACAAATGCGGCCAGTTGAGTGCCAAAACCACTGGGGGTGAGCATAAAAAGGATCAGCCACATGGCCACAATTTCATCCCAGACAATGGCACCGGGGTCACTGATGCCCATGTGGCGGGCGGTCACGGTGCAAGCCCACCAGCCCACAAGCACAGCACACGCGATGATCCACACTTGGCTTGAAATGCTGAACTGTTGCTGAATCAAAAGCCAAGACACCCAACCCCATAAACTGCCCACTGTGCCTGGTGCTTTCGGAGAAAGTCCAGAGCCGAAACCCAGGGCAATGGCGTGTGCAGGGTGCGACAGCATGAAGGCGGCACTGGCGCGCACAGGGGCATGCGGTGAATCAGTCAAGGCGGCCCTCTTCAAGCAAAGTGGTCAAAAGAAGACAGCGCATGGGTGACCGCCAGACCGTGTGCGTCACGCAAAATCAGACCACGCTGTGCGGTGATGTGTCCGATGCGCGTGACACGTGTGCCCGTCATCTCCGCGGCAAGCTTTACTTGTCGCGCAGCAGAAGGCGGGGCCGTGAAAACCAGCTCGTAATCGTCGCCGCCTGAAAAAACACAATGGAGGGCCAGCGGTGCAGGGCAGTGCCACAGTGCATTGGTCGCCATCAGGCTGCTGGCAAGGGAAACATCGATCTCGGCCCCCACATGGCTTGATTGGAGAATGTGTCCCAAGTCGCCAACCAAACCGTCGCTGATGTCGGCCATGGCGGTGGCCGTCCCGCGCAGGGCTTGGCCAAGCGTCACTCGCGGATCTGGGCATTCCAATCGCTGACGGGCGGCCAAAAAAACTGCTTCGGGCAGGCTGATCGCGCCACGAAAAACTTCGAGGGCCAAACGTGCATCGCCTAAAAATCCACTGACATACACATCGTCATCCACTTGGGCATGGCGACGCAAAATCACTTGTCCATGCGGCACATCGCCCATGACCGTGATGGCGATGTTCAGCGGGCCCTGGGTGGTGTCTCCGCCAATCAGTTCGCAAGCATGGGCATCGGCCAGGTCAAACAATCCCTTGGTAAAGCTGGACAGCCAATCTTCGTCAACCCGTGGCAATGATAGGGACAGCAAAAAAGCCTGGGGTGTCGCACCACACGCAGCCAAGTCGCTCAAGTTAACAGCCAATGACTTATGGCCCAGATGAACGGGGTCCACGGTGCTCAAAAAATGGCGGCCTTCGACCAGCATGTCGGCCGACAAGGCCAACTGATGGCCCTCGCGGGGTGTCCAAACGGCACAGTCATCACCCACACCAACGTTGGCTTGGCGCGGTGGACGCTTGAAGAAGCGTTCAATCAGGTCAAATTCACCCATGGCGCAGAGCTTAACCGCAAGTCAAGCGGCAGGATCGAGACAGGATCAATGCAGTGTGCGCCCGGTGGATGAGCTGCCCGAGGCATCCAGCACAAACTTGGCAATGGGCGCATCAAAACGCTGGCCATCATCAGAGACAAAAAAATAGCTGCCGTGCATGGTGCCACTGGCAGCACGCAAACGGCAGGCGCTGGTGTACTGGAAAGCCTCACCGGGCCGCAGCAGCGGTTGTTGCCCTACAACCCCCAAACCCTTGACCTCGTCCATGTGGCCCTTTTCGTCTTGGATGATCCAGTGGCGGGAAATCAGCTGTACCGGCGTCTTGCCAGTGTTGGTCACCGTCACGGTGTATGAGAAAGCATAAACATCTTGCAAGGGGTTGCTTTGCTCGGCAACGTACTGGGGCAAAACATCAATATGAATTTGGTGAGCAGACATGGGTGCATGTTAACTGCGACAATTCTGGCATGACAAGTCGCTACAAAATTGCCCCTTCCATTCTCTCGGCTGATTTCGCCTGTCTGGGTGCTGAAGTCAAAAGCGTCATCGACGCCGGTGCCGACTGGATCCATTTTGATGTGATGGACAACCATTACGTGCCCAATCTCACCTTTGGCCCTATGATTTGCGAAGCCCTCAAGCCATACGCCAAAACAGCGGCCGGTGTCGCTGTTCCGATAGATGTGCATTTGATGATTTCTCCTGTGGATGCCCTGGCGGCATCATTTGCCGATGCGGGCGCTGATCTGATCAGCTTCCACCCGGATGCCAGTGCGCATGTGCACCGCAGCATTCAGGCCATCAAAAGCAAGGGCCTCAAGGCGGGCCTGGTGTTCAATCCGGCCGAACCCCTGGATGTGCTGGAGTGGACGATCGACGAGATTGATCTGATCCTGATCATGAGCGTGAACCCGGGTTTTGGTGGTCAAAGCTTCATCGAGTCGGCCTTGCGCAAGGTCGAATTGGCGCGTCAATGGATAGAGCGCAGCGGCCGAGACATTCGCCTGGAAGTGGATGGGGGCATCAAGGCTGACAACATTCGCCGAGTAGCCGATGCAGGAGCAGACACCTTTGTGGCGGGCAGCGCGATCTTTGGCAAACCCGACTACAAAGCGGTGATCGACCAGATGCGTGTCGCTTTGGGTTGATGCCATGAAAACTGTGCTGGATCTGATAGAGGTCGATGCGGTCATTTTTGACCTGGACGGCACTTTGGTGCACACATTGGGAGACTTTCAGGTGGCCTTGCACCGGACCATGGCCGATTTGGACTTGCCTCCGGTCTCGGATGCGCTCATCGAGCAAACCATTGGCAAAGGCTCCGAGCACCTGATCCGCACCTTGCTGGCGCATCAAATCAATCGGCCCGAAGTCAAAGGCGTGGGCCAGGCATGTCCGGCCCTGTCGGTGGACGCCCTTTTCGGTCGCGCATGGCAGCGCTACCAGCACCACTATTTGTCGATCAATGGTCAGTTTGCCAATGTCTACCCGGGCGCTCTGGCGGCGCTCGAGGAGTTGGCCGCCCAGGGCATGCCCTTGGCCTGCCTGACCAACAAGCCATTGGCCTTTGCCCAGGCCTTGCTGAAAGAAAAGTCACTGACGCACTTTTTTGGTCCCGTGTTTGGGGGTGACAGTTTCGAGCGCAAAAAACCCGACCCCCTGCCCTTGCTGAAAACCTGTGAGGCGCTGGGCACGGCCGCAGCACGCACCTTGATGGTGGGAGATTCCAGCAACGACGCGCAGGCCGCCCACGCTGCGGGCTGCCCGGTGGTGCTGGTCACGTACGGCTACAACCACGGTCAGCGCGTGCAAGACACGCCTGCCGCTGCTTGGTTGGACACGCTGGCCGACTTACCAGAGCGTTTGCAGACCACGAGCCAATGACTTGAGCCCAAGCAGGCTGCCGATGCAGTGGAAAGCGGCAACCGGGCTTTGCTACACTTAACAGACCATGTTCATCGTCCACAACCACTCCAGCGCAGCCAGCCTGCCGAGCCATTCCCCTGCGGAAGGCCGGGGAGCCTGGCCTTGGCGTCGGCCAGCCTGACCCCATCGACTGTGCGGCTTGCCCGCCACCCGCGCCCGTTTTCATGCTCAACATGACCGGGCACCTGGATGAATGAAAAGCACCTCGAACGAGGTCGCTGAGCGCTTTGGAGGCTCTAGCCTGTGATCACCGAACTTGAATTCAAAAGCCTGGCCAGCCAAGGCTACAACCGCATTCCCCTCATGCTGGAGGCCTTTGCGGACCTGGAAACCCCCCTGTCGCTTTACCTGAAGCTGGCCCACACCAAGGACAACGGCAAATACAGCTTTTTGCTCGAATCGGTGGTGGGCGGAGAGCGGTTTGGTCGCTACAGCTTCATTGGACTGCCCGCGCGCACCTTGTTGCGCGCCAGCGGATTTGGCGCAGAAGCCAAGACCGAAGTGGTGTGCGACGGGTTGGTGATCGAGACCGCTGCGGGCAACCCGCTCGATTTCATCGAGCAATACCAAAAGCGTTTCAAGGTGGCTTTGCGCCCAGGTTTGCCGCGTTTTTGTGGTGGCTTGGCGGGCTACTTTGGCTACGACGCGGTGCGCTACATCGAGAAGAAACTCGAAAAATCCTGCCCGCCCGACACCCTGGGAACGCCCGACATCTTGCTGCTGCAGTGCGAAGAACTGGCGGTCATCGACAACCTGTCGGGCAAGTTGTACCTGATCGTGTACGCCGATCCGGCCACGCCTGAAGCCTTTGTGGGCGCGAAAAAACGCCTGCGCGAGCTGAAAGAGCAGCTCAAATACTCGGTCAGCGCCCCGGTCGTCAAACCCACCCAGTCATACCCGGCCGAGCGTGACTTTGCCAAGGCCGATTACATTGCCGCTGTGGAAAAAGCCAAAGAGATGATCGCGGGCGGCGATTTCATGCAGGTGCAAGTGGGGCAACGCATCAAGAAACGCTACACCGAAAGCCCGCTCTCGCTTTATCGGGCGCTGCGCTCGCTCAACCCCAGCCCCTACATGTATTTCTACAACTTCGGCGACTTCCATGTCGTCGGGGCCAGCCCAGAGATTTTGGTGCGCCAAGAGCTGACCGAAGAGGGCGCCAGAGTCATCATCCGTCCGCTGGCGGGCACACGCCCACGCGGCGCAACCCCGGAAAAAGACAAGGCTGCAGAACAGGAATTGATCAACGACCCGAAAGAGCGGGCCGAGCATGTGATGCTGATCGACTTGGCCCGCAACGACATTGGCCGCATCGCCCAAATTGGCTCGGTGAAGGTAACCGAAGCCTTTGTCGTCGAGCGCTACAGCCATGTGATGCACATCGTGAGCAACGTCGAAGGCTTGCTGAACGAGGGCATGAGCAACATGGACGTGCTCAAAGCCACCTTCCCGGCTGGTACTTTAACCGGTGCCCCCAAGGTGCATGCCATGGAGTTGATCGACCAGTTCGAACCCGTCAAGCGCGGCATTTATGGTGGTGCCTGCGGCTACATCAGTTATGCGGGTGACATGGACGTTGCCATCGCCATTCGAACTGCGGTCATCAAGGACCAGACGCTCTATGTGCAGGCGGCTGCGGGCGTGGTGGCCGATTCGGTGCCTGAGATGGAGTGGCGCGAAACCGAGCACAAGGCGCGTGCCTTGCTGCGCGCCAGCGAGTTGGTCGAAGAAGGCTTGGAGTGACCATGGCGAAAAAAATCAAACTCCTGATGGTCGACAACTACGACTCCTTCACCTTCAACATCGTGCAGTACTTTGGAGAGCTGGGCGCAGACGTCGAAGTCTTTCGCAACGACGAAATCACCCTGGAAGGCATTGCCGCGCGCCAACCTGATCGCTTGGTGATCTCGCCGGGGCCCTGTTCGCCAGCCGAGGCGGGGATCTCGGTGGCGGCCATCCAGCACTTCGCGGGCCAACTGCCCATTCTGGGCGTGTGCCTGGGGCACCAAAGCATGGGTGCGGCCTTTGGCGGCAAGATTGTTCGTGCACAACAATTGATGCATGGCAAGACCAGTGTCATCACCACCACGCAAGAAGGCGTTTTCGCTGGCTTGCCCAAACAACTCACTGTCAACCGCTACCACTCGCTGGCCATTGAGCGGTCCAGTTGCCCGTCTTGCCTGAAAGTCACCGCCTGGACCGAAGATGGTGAGATCATGGGCGTTCGCCACACCGAACTCGACATCGAGGGCGTGCAGTTTCACCCGGAATCCATCCTCACAGAGCATGGCCATGCCATGCTCAAGAACTTTCTGGAGCGGCCATGATTGATTTACGCAGCGACACCGTCACTCAGCCCACCGCAGCGATGCGCGAAGCCATTTTGCGCGCGCCCTTGGGCGATGACGTTTTTGGCGACGACCCCACGGTCAATGCCTTGCAAGAACGCATCGCCCAGATCACGGGCAAAGAAGCGGCCTTGTTCATGCCCTCGGGCACGCAGAGCAACTTGTGCGCCTTGATGGCCCATTGTGAGCGGGGCGACGAGTACATCGTGGGGCAAAACGCCCATACCTACCGCTACGAAGGCGGCGGCGCGGCCGTGCTGGGCAGCATCCAGCCGCAGCCCTTGGCGCAAAACGCTTCGGGTGAAATGTCGCTGACCGACATTGCCGCAGCCATCAAACCCATCGATTGCCACTTTGCACGCACCCGTCTGCTGGCGCTGGAAAATACCTGGAATGGTCACCCCATGTCGCAAGCTTATCTCGCGCAAGCCACAGGCTTGGCCCGACAGCATGGCTTGGCCGTGCACCTGGACGGCGCACGGCTGTTCAATGCTGCCGTGGCACAGGCCGAAGGTGGGTTGGTCACAGCCAGCGTGCGCCGCATCGTTGACCACTTCGACAGCGTGTCCGTGTGCTTCAGCAAGGGCTTGGGTGCGCCCGTCGGCTCGGCCTTGTGCGGCTCCCATGAGTTGATCACCAAAGCGCTGCGTTGGCGCAAGGTTTTGGGGGGCGGCTTGCGTCAGTCCGGTATTTTGGCGGCTGCAGCTTTGCACGCCCTAGAGCACCATGTGGACCGCTTGGCGCAAGACCATGCGCTGGCAAAGCGGCTGGCCCAAGGACTGCAAGGCGTGCCGGGCCTGAGTGTGCGTTCTGCGCAAACCAATATCGTTTTTGTGGATGTGGCCGATGGACGTGGCCCGGTTCTACTCGAGGGTCTGAAAGCCCAGGGCGTTTTGGCCACAGGCTTGATTGGATTGCGCTTTGTCACGCACTTGGGGGTGGATGCTGCGGGCATCGACCATGCCATCGCCTGCATCAGGCGCTTGATGGCGAATGCATCTGCACCGACAAGTCCGGCTCCCACCCGAGTTGGCGTTTACTGAAGCCATGCCCGAAACGCAGCAAGTTCTGATGTTCATGCTGGCCGGTGTGCTGCTCAACCTCACCCCCGGGCCGGATGTGCTCTACATCGTCAACCAGTCCTTGCGCGGCGGTGTGCAGCGTGGGTTGGTCGCCGCCTGGGGCATCACAGCCGGGTGTTTTTTGCATGTGGCTGCGGCCGCTTTGGGACTGGGGGTCGTTTTGGCCACCTCGGCAGACGCCTTCAACCTGATCAAGTGGATGGGTGCTGCGTACTTGGTGTGGATGGGTGGGCGTCTGTTGTGGCGCACATCCTCAGCCCATGGCGATGGCAACAGGGCTCAGGAACAGTCGGTGATGGACCACTCTGGCCGGCATTTGTATGGTCCTGCCTCCAAGGAGATGACCGGTTTACTGGCCGTTTTCTTTGGCGCCTTTGCCACCAACGCCCTGAACCCGAAAGTGGCGCTTTTTTTTCTGGCCTTTGTGCCGCAATTCATCCCGGCGCAGGCGCCTGACCCGACCTGGTCTTTTGTGCTCTTGGGCTGCTTGTTCAATCTCAACAGTTTGCTGGTGTGCATGGGCTGGGTCTTGGCCGCCTCTTGGCTGGCTCGCCGGGCCCAAGGCATGCAGCGCGTCATGCACCACATGGACCGGCTGGCCGGCTTGCTGTTTGTCGGCTTTGGCCTGAAGCTTGCATTGACCGACGCGCATTCGCACTGAACTTTCTACGTACCCCATCATCCGAGAGAAAACCCACCATGCCCATCACCCCTCAGGAAGCGCTGCAACGCACCATCGAGCACCGCGAAATTTTCCATGACGAGATGCTGCACATCATGCGCATGATCATGAATGGTGAGTTGTCACCCGTCATGACGGCGGCGCTCATCACGGGCCTGCGCGTGAAGAAGGAAACCATTGGCGAGATCACCGCCGCCGCTCAGGTCATGCGGGAGTTTTCGACCAAGGTCCATGTGCCCGACCCCACGCACCTGGTGGACATTGTGGGCACGGGGGGCGATGGGGCCCATACCTTCAACATCTCGACCTGTGCCATGTTTGTGGCCGCTGCAGCTGGGGCCAAAACCGCCAAACACGGTGGACGCAGCGTCAGCAGCAAGTCTGGCAGCGCCGATGTGGTCGAGGCACTGGGTGGCAACATCCACCTGACGCCAGAGCAGATTGCCCGCTCGATCGAAGAAGTGGGCATCGGCTTCATGTTCGCCCCCAACCACCACCCGGCCATGAAAAACGTGGTTCCGGTGCGCAAGGAGCTGGGCGTGCGTACGATTTTCAATATCCTTGGGCCCTTGACCAACCCGGCCAGCGCACCGAACATCTTGATGGGTGTGTTTCACTCCGACCTGGTGGGCATTCAGGTGCGCGCCTTGCAACGCTTGGGGGCTGAGCATGCGGTGGTGGTTTATGGCCGCGACGGCATGGACGAAATCAGCCTGGGCGCGGCCACCTTGGTGGGGGAGCTCCAAAACGGCCAGATCACTGAATACGAAATCCACCCTGAGGACTTTGGCCTGACCATGGCCAGCAACCGGGCCCTGAGGGTGGACACGCCCCAGGAGTCCATGGCCATGCTTCGTGGTGTGCTGGACAATCAGCTTGGCGCAGCGCGCGACATCGTCATGATCAACGCGGGCGCAACCCTTTACGCGGCCAATGTGGCCAGCAGCATCGCCGATGGTTTGGCGCGCGCGCGCGTGGCCATCGAATCTGGTGCGGCCAAAGCCAAGCTGGCGCAGTTCGTGGCCTTTGGTCAGTTGGCGGCTTGAGTTGTGTGGCAGGACGAAGGGGCTTGGATCGCCGGGGGCGTTTCGCCGTTGTTTATGGTGGTCGGGTTGGTGATGCACTGCGCCATTGTTCGCATTTTGAAAAAACGGTGCCATCGCGCCCGGACAGAAAGAAAATCATGACTGACATCCTCGACAAAATTGTCGCGGTCAAACGCGAAGAAGTGGCTGCGGCCCTGAAGCAAAAATCGCTGGCCGTGGTGCGCGCCGATGCCGAAAGCCGCGTCCTGACCCGTGACTTTGAAGGCGCGATGCGTGCCAAGATCGCTGCAGGCCAAGCTGCGGTGATCGCCGAAATCAAAAAAGCCAGCCCCTCAAAAGGCGTGCTGCGCGCCGACTTCATCCCGGCCGACATCGCCCAAAGTTATGCCGAGCATGGCGCAGCGTGTTTGTCTGTTTTAACGGACAAGCAGTTTTTTCAGGGCAGAGTGGATTTCCTCAAGCAAGCCCGTGCCAGCTGCGACCTGCCGGTGTTGCGCAAAGACTTCATGATCGATGTGTACCAGGTCTATGAAGCCCGGGCCATGGGGGCCGATGCCATCTTGCTCATCGCCGCTTGCCTGGACGATGGCCAAATGACCGAGATGGAAGCGGTGTCCCGCAGCCTGGATATGGCGGTGCTGGTGGAGGTGCATGACCGGGCCGAATTGGAGCGCGCCCTGAAGCTGAAAACCCGCCTGGTCGGCATCAACAACCGCAATCTGAAGACCTTCGAAGTGTCCTTGCAAACCACCCTAGACATGTTGCCCGATGTACCGGCCGATCGCTTGTTGGTGACCGAAAGCGGTATTCAAACCCCGGAAGATGTCCTGCGGATGCGCGAGGCGAAAGTCAATGCCTTTTTGGTGGGCGAAGCCTTCATGCGTTCGAGCGAGCCCGGCGAGGCGCTGTCTAAACTATTTGCCTGATGTCCCGCATGCTGGGTCAGCAGAGTCTGGCGTTTGAAGACGGGGCTTTGGTGGCCGATCGGTTGCTGAACTGGCCCCCTGATCTGCAAAGACTGGATGAGGGGTGGCGGACGCATGTGGTCGAGTTTTTGGCCTCGGCGGTCGGGCATGCCTTGTCTGCGCGCTTGACCGATGCCCTGAATTCTGGAGCCATCATCTACCCACCAGACCCTTTTCGGGCGCTGAGCATGACCCCGCTGAGCCAGGTGCGTGTGGTGATTTTGGGTCAAGACCCTTACCACGGACCGGGCCAGGCAGAAGGATTGGCCTTTTCTGTGGCGCATGGGGTGCGCTTGCCACCCAGTTTGCGCAATATTTTCAAGGAGTTGCAGCAAAGTCTGGGTGTGACGATGCCCACTCACGGGTCACTGGTGCGCTGGGCAAGGCAAGGTGTCTTGCTGCTCAACACTTGTTTGACGGTACAAGATGGGCAAGCGGCCAGCCATGCTCGGTGGGGTTGGGAGATTTTGAGCGATGAACTGGTCAAAATTGTGGCCCAAAGTTCATCGCCGGTGGTGTTCATGTTGTGGGGTGCACAAGCGCAGGCCAAAAAAACGTTGATCGAACAAACTGCAAGCGCTGCCAAGCATTTGTTGCTGCAGGCCAATCACCCGTCTCCCCTTTCGGCCTTGCGCCGTCCTGTTCCCTTTCTGGGCTGCGATCACTTCGCTCAGGCCAATTCATTTCTTGAAGAATGCGGCGGAAAAGCCATCGACTGGTGAAAATTTTGTGGGCCGTCTTGCAGTGCGTCACAAAAAGATGTCATAATATAAGACTCGCTTCTGGAGGGGTGCCCGAGTGGCTAAAGGGGGCAGACTGTAAATCTGTTGGCTTACGCCTACACTGGTTCGAATCCAGTCTCCTCCACCAGCAAACTGGCTTAAGCTGGATTGATTTGAGCAATTGGAAATGGTTTCCAAGCATTGGCGCAGCATCCACTCGTGCGGCGCGATCAGTGCGGGAGTAGTTTAATGGTAGAACCTTAGCCTTCCAAGCTAATGACACGGGTTCGATTCCCGTTTCCCGCTCCATCGAACCGGTTGAGTTTGTCAGATGTTTTCGCCCTTGTGGCTCAGTGGTAGAGCACTCCCTTGGTAAGGGAGAGGTCGCGGGTCCGATTCCCGCCAAGGGCACCAGTTTTGGGGCGTACACCGTAAGTTGTGCGCCCTCTGTTTTGGTTGTTGACCGCTACTTTTCGGAGTCGAAGATATGGCAAAAGAGAAATTTGAACGGACCAAGCCCCACGTTAACGTGGGCACCATCGGTCACGTTGACCATGGCAAAACCACGTTGACAGCGGCCATCACGACCGTGTTGGCTGCCAAGTTCGGTGGTGCTGCCAAAGCGTACGACCAGATCGACGCGGCGCCCGAAGAAAAAGCCCGTGGTATCACGATCAACACCGCCCACGTCGAGTACGAGACGGCTAACCGTCACTATGCGCACGTGGACTGCCCTGGCCACGCTGACTATGTGAAGAACATGATCACGGGTGCTGCCCAGATGGACGGCGCTATTTTGGTTTGCTCCGCAGCTGACGGCCCAATGCCTCAGACCCGCGAGCACATCTTGTTGGCCCGTCAAGTTGGCGTGCCTTACATCATCGTGTTCCTGAACAAGTGCGACATGGTCGACGACGCTGAGTTGTTGGAACTGGTCGAGATGGAAGTTCGCGAGTTGTTGTCCAAGTACGACTTCCCAGGCGACGACACACCGATCGTGCAAGGTTCTGCCAAGCTGGCTTTGGAAGGCGACAAAGGTCCTCTGGGCGAGCAAGCCATCATGAAGTTGGCCGAAGCTCTGGACACCTACATTCCTACGCCTGACCGCGCAGTGGATGGCTCGTTCCTGATGCCTGTGGAAGACGTGTTCTCCATCTCTGGCCGCGGCACTGTGGTGACTGGCCGTATCGAGCGCGGTATCGTCAAAGTCGGCGAAGAAATCGAAATCGTGGGTATCAAAGACACTGTCAAGACCACTTGCACAGGCGTTGAGATGTTCCGCAAGTTGTTGGACCAAGGTCAAGCGGGCGACAACGTCGGCATTTTGCTGCGCGGCACCAAGCGTGAAGACGTCGAACGCGGCCAAGTGCTGTGCAAGCCAGGTTCGATCAAGCCCCACACCCACTTCACGGGCGAGATCTATGTCTTGTCCAAAGACGAAGGTGGCCGTCACACGCCATTCTTCAACAACTACCGTCCTCAGTTCTACTTCCGTACGACTGACGTGACAGGCGCGATCGAATTGCCAGAAGGCAAAGAGATGGTGATGCCTGGTGACAACGTGTCGATCACTGTGAAGTTGATCAACCCCATTGCAATGGAAGAAGGCTTGCGCTTCGCCATCCGCGAAGGTGGCCGCACGGTTGGCGCTGGCGTCGTTGCCAAGATCATCGCTTGAGAGGTTTCGTAGGGGTATAGCTCAATTGGCAGAGCGTCGGTCTCCAAAACCGAAGGTTGTAGGTTCGATTCCTACTGCCCCTGCCACCTGAACAGGTGGATTTTCAAGCCCGCTAGTCCCTAGCGGGCTTCCTTGTCTGATAAGGGTCTTCGTTCATCGGGGGCTCAACAAAGGTTTCAAGCCGTATGGCAACGTCTGAAGTTCAAACAGTGAATGCTGCGGGTGACAAGATGCGAGTGGCATTGGCTGCTGCATTGGTCATTGGTGCGCTCGTGGCCTTTTACATGTTGGCTGGCCGAGGTGGATGGGTTCAGTGGGCGGGCTTGTTGGTCGGCTTGCTGGCTGCAGTGGCCGTGTTCTTCACTTCTGAGTCGGGACGCCAGTTGATCGCTTTCGGTCGGGATGCCGTGCGGGAAGTCAAGAAGGTTGTCTGGCCCGAGCGTAAAGAAGCCATGCAAATCACGGCATACGTTTTTGCTTTTGTGGTGGTGATGGCACTGTTCTTGTGGCTCACCGACAAAACTCTGGAATGGGTTTTCTACGATCTGATTCTTGGGTGGAAAAAATAATGAACGATGCAGTAGTCAACGCCCCCATGGCGGGCTCTTCGACCAATCCAGATCTGAAATGGTACGTGGTACACGCTTACTCCGGGATGGAAAAAGCGGTCGAGCGAAACATCATCGAACGCATTGCGCGTTCAGGCATGGAAACCAAATTTGGTCGCATTCTGGTGCCGACCGAAGAGGTTGTAGAAGTTAAAAACGGCCAAAAGCGCACGACTGAGCGTAAATTTTTCCCCGGCTATGTGCTGGTAGAAATGGTCATGGACGACGAAACCTGGCATTTGGTCAAGCACACCAACAAAGTCACAGGCTTTGTGGGTGGGGCCAAGAACCGACCAGCCCCAATTTCCGAGGCCGATGTTCAGAAAATCGTGAGCCAGATGCAAGAAGGCACCGACAAACCCCGCCATAAGGTGGAGTTTGAAGTGGGTGAGTACATCCGCGTCAAAGAGGGTCCGTTCACCGATTTCAATGGCACGGTCGAAGAAGTTAACTACGAGCGCAACAAAATGCGTGTTTCGGTGACTATTTTCGGTCGTGCAACACCTGTTGAGTTGGAGTTCGGACAGGTCGAAAAAACCTGATTGGTTTTTTCTAAATTCTCTGTTTGGCGCTACCCGACTCGGCGCCCGACAATATTCCCGAGTCGTTAACCCCGGGGAGCCCAAAGCCATTTGGTTTTGAGCGTTAAAACCCGCAAGGAGAAAAGCATGGCGAAAAAAATTGTCGGCTTCATCAAGCTGCAAGTGCCAGCTGGTAAAGCCAACCCATCACCACCCATTGGTCC